>JAZNGP010000032.1:0-27630 GCA_045576475.1 Bacillus sp. (in: firmicutes)
GACTCCTGCTGTCGTCAGAAGAGATGAATTGGTGATCTCCGTCAGCACTTCAGGAAACAGTCCGCGGCTGGCGAAAGAAATAAAAAAGCAATTGGAAACACAATTCGGAGCGGCCTATGGGGATAAAGTGAATCAATACAAAGAACAACGGAAGAAGCCTTGAATTTCGTTCAATCAAGCAGGTGGAAATTCTATTGTGACTTGGAAACCAAGTTTCTCTAGTACTTTCATGCTTGATTTTTTTTGTGTTCTTGCTTATCTTTTCAAAAAACAGTCTTGATTTTCAAAAAATATATCCCGCAAAAGCTTGATATGAATAGGTTTATCATAAAATACATAATTCCTATAAAAAAACTCGGGTTGACTTTGACCGGATTTGTGATATTATTTGGAAAAATACATTTTCATTAATCTTATATTTATATAAAGGATACGGGCTGCATATGCCTTTTGTGGAATAACTGGGGTGAAGGAGGTTCTGCGATGGCAATTGATAAAAATCTGGATATTGTTCACCAACAAATCAGTGAAATGCTGAAGAACATGAAATTCGGATCCATCACGATTATAGTCCAGGATGGGAAAGTGATCCAGCTTGAGAAAAATGAAAAACTGCGTATCAAATGAAATCATCCATGAAAGTATGCCTTCATTAATCAGAAAAATTAGAATAGTCTATGACTATGGAGCCGAAGGAATGAATGGATAAGCACAAGTGAATATTGCTGACTAGAAAACTAGAGGCAGTCTGAAATAAGCATGTATTCAGACTGCCTTTTTGCATACAGCGAGGGGGAATTATGTTGTTGTACAAGGATTTCGACGAAGCGGCGCTGCCGCGGATAGATGCGGAGGATGAAACAAAAGGCGCGCTCCAAACATTACGCCGGGCTTTTGAAATCTATGGTGACAGACTGTTATACGCCTGCAGTTTCGGTGTGGAAGGCAGCGTGCTCCTCCATTTGATTTCCCGGGTCAAGCCGGATGCGGAAGTTCTGTTTTTGGACACTGATTTCCACTTTGATGAGACATACGACACGATCAAAAGGACGGAAGAACGTTATCCGCAGCTGGATATCAAGAAGAAAAAACCGAAGCTGACCGTACAGGAACAAGAAGACGGGTATGGTCCCGAATTGTGGAAAATGAGTCCGGATGAATGCTGCAGAATCAGGAAGGTTGAACCGCTTGAAGAGGAATTA
Organism: Bacillus sp. (in: firmicutes); assembly: GCA_045576475.1. Taxonomy (GTDB): domain Bacteria; phylum Bacillota; class Bacilli; order Bacillales; family DSM-1321; genus Bacillus_AD. The sequence goes on from JAZNGP010000032.1 coordinate 1,203, forward strand.
GGCAAAGTCGACGCCTGGATATCCGGTCTGAGACGGGAACAATCCCCTACAAGGGCTCATGTGGAGTATTTCAATAAGGATGAACGCTTTGGAATTATTAAAGTCTGTCCGCTGATCCATTGGACATGGGAGGAAATATGGAGCTATGTAAGGAAACACGATCTTCCTTATAATTTGCTGCATGACCAAAGCTATCCTAGTATCGGCTGTCTGCATTGCACACTGCCGAGCAAGGGCGGCGGAAGGGATGGACGCTGGCAAGGGAGCATGAAAACAGAATGCGGATTGCATAATTCACCCAAAAGGAAAGAGGCGAAATGAAAAGATGATGACAATAGCACCACACGGAGGTAAATTGATTCAAAAGTATGAACCAGGTTTTGATTATGATCATATAACGAAAGAAATACAGTTGGACGCGATTGCTTTGAGCGACTTGGAATTGATCGGAGTGGGAGCATTCAGTCCACTGCAAGGTTTTTTGGGGAAAGAAGATTATGAACAGGTAATCAAGGAAAGCAGACTTGCGGACGGAACGGTCTGGAGTATACCGATCACGCTGCCTGTGGAAGCATCCGCCGCGGAAGAGCTGGAAGAAAAGGAGCAAGCAAAATTAATATACGAAGGACATGTCCATGGAGTCATCACAATCAGTGATATTTATAAACCGGATAAAGAGCTTGAGGCAAAGCGTGTGTACGGAACGATTGATGATGAACACCCGGGCATACAGACATTGCTCAAAAAACGTCCTCCAATCTATATCGGCGGTGAAATTATCTTAATTCGTAAATCCGAGAAAGCTTTTCCCGATTTCCACTTCGAACCGTCGGAAACAAGAGAAGCATTTCAGAAGCTTGGCTGGAAAAAGGTCGTCGGTTTCCAGACGAGGAACCCGGTTCACAGAGCACATGAGTACATTCAGAAATCAGCACTGGAAATCGTTGACGGTCTGTTCCTGAACCCATTGGTGGGCGAGACAAAAAGTGATGATATCCCGGCTGATGTGCGGATGGAAAGCTACCGTGTCTTATTGGAAAGATATTATCCTTCGGAGCGCGTGAAACTGGCTGTCTTTCCGGCAGCGATGAGGTACGCAGGTCCGAAAGAAGCTATATTCCACGCTATTGTAAGAAAGAATTACGGCTGTACGCATTTCATCGTCGGACGTGATCATGCCGGCGTCGGCAGTTATTATGGCACGTATGAAGCGCAGGAAATCTTCAGCCGCTTCACTGCTGAAGAAATCGGCATCACCCCGTTATTCTATGAACATAGCTTTTATTGCCGGGCATGCGAAGGGATGGCTTCTTCTAAAACATGTCCGCATGGGGAAGAAGAACGAATCATCTTATCGGGCACGAAAGTAAGGGAAATGCTCAGTAAAGGAGAAGTGCCGCCAGCGGAGTTCAGCCGCAAAGAAGTGGTGGAAGTTCTTATCCATGGACTGAAAGCAAAAACAGAGACGGTACAGGGAGGCATCAGATGAGCGGGAACATTACATGGCATGAATCGAATATTCAAGTAGAACAAAGAAGAACATTGAACGGACATCACAGCTTTGTCCTTTGGTTTACAGGTTTGTCCGGATCGGGGAAGTCCACTCTGGCCAATGCGGTGGCATCAGAGCTGTTCTTTCAGAATGTGAACAGTTATGTCCTTGACGGAGATAACATCAGGCATGGATTGAACCGTGATTTAGGATTTTCTGATGATGATCGGAAAGAGAATATCAGGCGTATCGCAGAAGTCTCCAAGTTGTTTGTCGACAGCGGAACAATTGCGATCACTGCCTTCATTTCGCCTTTTAAGGAAGACAGGGAATCGGCAAGGAGCATCCTGCAAGAAAATGAATTTATAGAAGTTTACGTGAAATGCGGTCTTGATACATGTGAGGAAAGAGATCCCAAGGGATTGTACAAGAAAGCGAGAAACGGAGAAATCAAAGAGTTCACAGGAATCGATTCACCGTACGAGGAGCCGGTCTCAGCGGAACTCGTTATTGAGTCGGATTGTTTATCAATTGAGGAATCGACCAAGAAGGTCATCGCGTATCTGCAGGACAGGAATTTTATTTAATGAATCAGAAAGGAGTGTTTCAAGATGAGCTATGCCGCACCATGGAAAGACAATGAGAAGATTAATGCAACCGAGAAGCGGAAATTAGAAAAAGACGGTCTGCGTATCTTTGAGGACATTCCCCATTACGCTGCCAATGGATTCGAATCCATTCCTAAAGAAGAATGGGATATGTTCAAATGGGCCGGACTATATTTGCAAAAGCCGAAGGAAGCAGGGTATTTCATGATGAGGGTCAATATCCCCTCCGGCATATTGACAGCCGATCAAGTGGATACTTTAGCGGGGATCGGCAAGGATTACGGAAGGAATGTTGTGGATATCACGACACGTCAAGCAATTCAATTCCATTGGCTGACGATTGAGAATGTGCCTGATATCCTGAATCGTCTGGAACGGGCCGGATTGTCCAGCGCTGGTGCATGCGGCGATATCACAAGGACGATTGTCGGTAATCCGATCACCGGCATCGACAAAAATGAACTGTTTGATACGAGTTCCATTGTGAAGGAAGTATACGAATTCTTCCAGCATAATGAAGATTTCTCGAATTTGCCGAGGAAGTATAAAATGTCCATTTCGACAAATATCCATAATGCGGCCAATGCTGAAATCAATTGTCTTTCTTTTACACCGGCCCGTAAAGAAATAAACAGTGAAATTATCGACGGATTTCATCTGAAAGTAGGCGGGGGACTCTCTGCACGTCCTTTTCTTGCACAGCCGCTCGATGTGTTCATCAAACGAGATGAAGTCTTGAAAGTTGCCGTGGCCGTTACTACCATCTTCAGGGACCATGGCTATCGGGAAAAAAGAGTCCGTTCCCGTCTTAAGTTCCTGGTCGCGGACTGGGGAGTGGAGAAGTTTAAAGAAGTGCTCGAACAATACACCGGTCCATTGCTGCCGGCGGGAATCGACGCACTGGAGAAATGGAATGCCGGCTATTTCTATGGTGTACATGCACAAAAACAGGACGATCTGAGCTATGTTGGATTCAATGTGCCTGTCGGCAGGCTTCATGCGGATGAAGTGTTCGAACTTGGCCGCATTGCCCGGGAGTACGGCAACGGCGAAATCCGTACCTGTAATTCGCAAAATCTGATCATTCCCAACGTACCGAATGACCGGACAGATGAGCTGCTGAAGGAAGACCTATTCAGACGCATAACGGTCAAGCCGGAATCATTCATCGGTCATGCGGTATCCTGCACAGGCATCGAGTACTGCAATTTGGCTCTTGTGGAAACGAAAGCAAGGATGAACAATATAGCGGACTATTTGGATCAAAATGTTACTCTTGATGTTCCGGTCAGGATCCATATGGTGGGATGTCCGAATTCATGCGGACAAAGACAGATCGCGGATATCGGTCTTCAAGGAGTGCTGATGAAGGGACCGGACAAAAAGATGATGGAAGCCTTTGAACTCTATGTGGGAGGAACACTCCAAGACGGCGGGTCTTTCAACGAGAAGCTGAAGGGACGTGTGCCGGCTGAACAACTATATCTGGTTGTAGAGTCGCTTCTGAATGATTTCAAAGAGCATAAGCTGCCGGCAGAGAATTATCGCGAATTCTTCCTAAGAGTCGGAATCGAACATATCCAAAACAGCTTGGATCACGCGATCCTTACAACCAGTGAACAACCATCATAAGGAGGTGCAAGATGTATTTATATCGTTTTGAGGTCAAGAAAGATATTGAAGTGTTTCCGGTGATCATTGCGGCAGCAAGTGATGAACAGGCTTTCCAATTGGTGGATGAGGAACTCGAGAAATACTTCCTGTACGATCCGAAAGTGGACGATATCATCCTGCATGAGAAGAAACGGATACGGAACGGAAACGGATATGTACTTTACGGGGAAGAAATGGTGGTTTCTTCGATCTAAAAGGAGGGATGAATAATGACTAAAGTCTATTTGGTGGGCGCAGGTCCGGGGGATCCCGATCTGATTACAGTAAAAGGAATGAGATGTATCCAACAGGCGGATGTCATTCTTTATGACCGGCTTGTAAATCCGGACCTTCTTGCTTATGCGAGGGATGATGCCGATCTTATCTATTGCGGAAAGCTTCCGGGCAACCATACGATGCATCAGGAAACGATCTCCTATTCGCTTGTCCATCATGCCAAAAGAGGAAAGAAAGTAGTGCGTCTGAAAGGGGGAGACCCTTTTGTATTTGGACGCGGCGGGGAAGAAGCGGAAGTGCTTGTCAAACATGGAGTACCTTTCGAGATTGTCCCGGGAATCACAGCAGGGATTGCGGGACCGGCCTATGCCGGTATTCCTGTGACACATCGTGATTGCAGCGCCAGTTTTGCCATTGTGACAGGGCACCGCCAAAAAGGAGAAGAGGATACAGTGAAGTGGGAGAATTTGGCGAAAGGGATTGATACTTTGGCCATCTATATGGGGGTTGCCAATCTCGGTTATATTCGGGAACAGCTCATTCGATATGGAAAAGCGCCCGAAACACCTGTAGCTTTAATTGAAACAGCCTCTTTCCGGACCCAGCGGACAGTCGTTACGACGCTTGCTGATGCGGCTGAGAAAGCAGAGGCTGAACGAGTCAAGAATCCTTGCATGATTGTTGTCGGAGAAGTGGTGAAATACCATGAATCTCTAAGCTGGTGGGAAAAGAAAGCGGAAGAAATTCCTGTAAGTGAGGCCCTATAATGAAGGCTCTCCTATTCATTTGCCATGGCAGCAGGATCAAGGCTTCCTCAGAAGAAGCAATCCGTTTTATTGATGAGTGCAGACCTTTACTCGGCGGCATCCCGATTGTGGAACATTGCTTTCTTGAACTATCGGCCCCGAATATTGCAGAGGGATTCAAAAAATGCATAGAACAAGGCGCGACCCACGTCGCTGTTCTCCCGTTTCTATTGTTGACAGCGGCACATTATAAGTATGATATCCCTGCGGAACTGTCTGAAATCCAGGCTGTATATCCGGAATTGCAGATTACTTACGGGGAACCGATCGGCGTATCAAATCCGATGTCCGAACTTTTACTCGAGAAGGCGTATGCAGCGAATGCGGATCAAGACACTGAAATCCTTTTGGTCGGAAGGGGCAGCAGTATGCTTGAAGTGAAGGAGCAGCTGCGGGAAATCGCTTTACCGCTAAGCAGGGAATACCCTCATGTGACTTTATGTTATTTGGCGGCCTGCGGACCGACTTTCGAAGAAGCATTCGATCAGGCAATGGCCTCCGGGCGTCGATCCATCCTTATCCTTCCTTATTTGCTGTTCACAGGCATCTTGACAAGGACTATTGAGCGGCATATCAAGCGCGCTGCTGAATCAGGAAAAGAAGTGCAGATGGCGGGAACGCTCGGCTCACATCCTCAAGTGAAAACAGCTCTCCTTGAACGTGTCAAAGACATTATCTAATGAATAGAAAAAAAGGAACGGAAGGCAAAAATGCTTCATCCCGTTCCTTTTCTATGTTCACATACCGATCCAGACGCTTTTCACTTCTGTATAGTTATTCAATGCATAAGAACCCATTTCCCTGCCGATTCCGGATTGTTTATAACCTCCGAAAGGAGAGGCGGCGTCAAATGTGTTATAGCAATTGACCCAAACCGTTCCGGCCCTCAGTTTGTCCGCGATGTAATGGGCGGTCGAAAGATTCTCCGTCCAGACTCCTGCAGCAAGACCGTATTCGGAATGATTGGCTCTTTCAATCAATTCATCCAAATCATCATAAGGCATCGCTGCGATGACAGGTCCGAATATTTCCTCGCGTGCGATTGTCATTTCCTCATTGACGGCGCTGAAGATGGTCGGAGAGACGAAGAAGCCGTCTTCGGTTGGTTTGCCTCCGCCGACGACCACTTCAGCTCCTTCGGACAGACCGCTCTCAATATAATTCAATACACGTTTCTGCTGGACACTCGAAACGAGCGGACCCATTTGTGTCGAAGGATCCAAACCTGCTCCTTGCTTGATTTTCTTCGCATGGGAGGCCATATCGGCAACGACATTATCGTATTGTTTCTTTTGGATATAGACTCTGGAACCGGCACAGCATACCTGCCCTTGATTGAACATGACTCCATTCAAGGCACCCGGGACGGCTTTCGTCAAGTCCGCATCCGGCATAATGATATTCGGTGATTTGCCGCCGAGTTCCAGGGTGACACGCTTCAATGTCCCGGCTGCGGAGGCCATGATCGATTTTCCTACATCCGTTGAGCCGGTGAAGGCGATCTTATCGACTTGCGGATGGTCCACAAGTGCTTGTCCGGCAGTTTCGCCGAACCCGGGGACGATATTTACGACTCCCGGCGGGAATCCGGCTTTGTCGATCAGCTCCGCCAAGTACAATGCTGATAAAGGTGTCTGTTCAGCTGGTTTGAGGACGACTGTGCAGCCCGTCGCTAGCGCTGCGCCCAGCTTCCACATTGCCATAAGCAGCGGGAAGTTCCAAGGGATGATTTGCCCCACCACGCCGACTGCTTCATGCTTTGTATAATTGAAATATTTCCCGCTCACCGGGATGGTCTGTCCGACGATTTTAGTCGACCATCCTGCATAATAACGCATATGTTCAATCGCAAGAGGGATGTCCGCATTGGTTGTTTCATTTATCGGTTTACCGTTATCCAATGTTTCAAGCTGTGCCAGCTCTTCTTTATTCTCTTCCATCAAATCCGCCAGTTTATACATGAGCCTGCTTCTTGAAGCGGCGCTCATTTTGCTCCATTCGCCTTTGTCGAAAGCTTGTCTTGCGGCTTTCACAGCTTTGTCGATATCTTCTTTATCAGCTTCATACACTTCTGCCAATACTTCGCCTGTGGCAGGATTCGGGGTAGGGAAAGTTCTTCCGGAAGTGCTTTCGACAAATTCACCATTGATATACATTTTTTTGGGGGATCCGAGAAACTCCTGCAGGCCGGCTTTGACGTCAAGCATTGTATGATTCATCTTATTTCCTCCTCTATCATTTTATGTGCTGGAGAGAGTGTGGTCGATTCATGTAAGTATTTCATCACTATCAATCATGAGGGAACCCTTTAGTGATATCAAAGGTTTTCGTTCTCTATTTTCTGTCGTATTTCGACGTTTTTCTTAAGGGATACATTTCATCAGAAGCGCAAATATGCTATCATCGATAAAGTCAAATATGCTGAGTTTTGGTTAATGGATTTTAATAAGGAAAGAAGTGTTCGGAATGAAGAAAGAAGTATTATGGTCTAAATCTTTTATTATGTTGATTTTGGGGAATTTGTTCACGTTCATGTCTTTTCAGATGCTGATCCCGACGTTGCCGCCGTATATTAAATCGATAGGAGCTTCTGCCTTTGAGGTTGGTCTGATGACCGCCCTTTTTTCGATTGGGGCTGTATTCATTCGCCCGTTCATCGGATTCATGCTCGGTTATAAGGCCAGAAAGAAGCTGGTACTGATTGGTGCCGTCGCATTATTGCTCATCACGTTCTTATATCCGCTCACGAATATTATCTTGATACTCTTGGCTTTCAGACTGATCCACGGAATCGCATGGGGATGGTCGACGACGGTGAATGGAACTGCATCGGTTGATTTGATTCCTAGCTCCCGTCTCGGTGAAGGGACCGGATATTATGGGCTTTCCGTTACGCTCGGAATGATTATTGCACCGAGCCTCGGACTGATTCTCTATGAGAACGCATCATTCGATACGCTGATCTATGTATCGGCAGCGCTCGGAGCGATTGCTGTCATCTTGCTTTCCGTCGTCTCCTATCGTCTGCCGGAAAGAGTGAAGCGGACGAAGCGGGAAGATCTCACTTTTTCCTATTTTGGAAGTATGATAGAGAAAACATGCTGGTTTCCGGCGATGCTCATCTTATTGGTCGCTTTCGGATACGGTGCCATCGTTTCGTTCATCGTCATCTTCGGAATTGAAAGAGGAATCGACAATATCTTTATTTTCTACTTGGTCAATGCCGTCTTTGCGACGCTGTCGAGACCATTCACAGGCAAAATTTTCGATAAGAGAGGTCCAAGGCTGATTGTCCTTGTATGTGCGGTCCTGACTTTCCTGTCACTATGGACACTGTCATTCGCGCAAAACAGCTTCCATTTGGCGGTTGCGGGTGCGCTTCTGGGAGCAGGCTATGGATCCATTCTCCCGACATTGCAGTCATGGGCTTTATTCATCACGCCGCCGGAACGCCGAGGAATCACTAATGGGATGACTTTCTCGTGCATCGATCTCGGAATCGGTCTTAGCGGAATCGTTTTCGGTGCTTTAGCTGCATTCATGGATATCGGGACGATTTTCCAGATTGCCAGCGTATTCCTTGTACTTACCTTCCTGCTTGTGCTGAAAAAGACGCAGAAAGATATGCGTCTGACAGAAGGCAGTTCGATGGAGATGTAAGATCTTATGAAAAGATAGGATGTAAATGAAAAGAAAGCAATGGAGACTAATTCCATTGCTTTCTTTCATAATTTGCAAGTGATCATTCACCGGATTAATCTTCTCCGCTGATGTGGATGTGAAAAATCTTAGTTTCAATCGCTGTTACTGTAGTAGTTGCACAGTTCGACGATCGCGCTTCCCATCCGCTCGTGTTCGGGATAGACAAGTCTATCAATCCCATGGTCTCTTAAAGCCTGTGCTGTCACTTTACCGACCGCCAGAATGATTATATCCGATGTGAAACGTTCCAGCAGGGACTTCTCCAAGCCCTTTTCTTTCGCGTAATGGAAGAAATGTCTTACTTGCGGGGTGCTCGTAAAGAAGAGAGCATCCACTTCTCCGTTCTGAATCTCCTTGAACAGCAGCTGCATGGTCGATTCCTCCGGTGGGATGTGGACATACGGAAGTAATTCTTCGGAATCGGCTTGCTGTTCATTCAGCCATGACATCAAGGTCGGGGCAGGGTCTCCATGAAGCTGGAGTGCGACTCTCATCCCTTTGAAAGGATGTTCGGTCAGCGCCCTTACAAGTCCGGCCGTACTTCCGTCATCATCTTTCACAAGTGGGGACAAAGACAGCTTCTTCAACATATTGATCGTTTTATAGCCTCTTGCAGCAATTTTTGTCTTCTGCAGAACCGAAAGGAAAGAGTCGCTTTTTCCCTCTCGTTCCGCAGCTTTATATAATGTATCGATTCCTATTCCCGTCGTGAAAATCATCCAGTCGAATTGCCCTTCCAGAAGCTTTTGCACTTGCTTTTGCACAATGGTGTCATCCAGGAGGACCGTACCTTGCGCAGGTCTGCTGATCGCAATGCCTCCCCATTTTTCCACAATCGCACACTGTTCCTCAATCTTCCTGGATCCCAGTAAAGCGATTCTTTTTCCTTCCAGCTTTTTTATACCATCCACTCTCCCTTTGTCATTTCCTGCCCATATTCATCAAAATAATCTGCTATATATTTTTAAGGAAAAAGGAAAGCGCCCAAACGGATAGTTGGCCGCTTTCCTTCTATCATTGGTCTCCGTTTTCTTTAATTGCTGCCGCAGCCAGCTTCTGGATGGTCATATCATCCATCGGGGGATTATGAAGACCTGCACGGACATCGCGATAATATCGCTGCAAAGGATTGTTTCTTTGCAGACTCTTAGCCCCTACGATGCGCATCGCTTTATCGACAATTCTGATTGCGGAATTAGTCACGATATGCTTGGCTGCGCCCAGCTCGTTCGTCAAAAGGCTTCTTCTTGAGTCGTCATACATTTCAGCGACACTATAGAGGAAATGCCTTGCCTTCAAGAGCTCGAGATCGATTTCGCCAAGCAGCGCACGGACATTCGGTAGTTCACTGATGGTTCCTTTGATGCTATTGGGTGAATAAGAGCATGCGAACTGGAGTGCATAATCGCGTGCGGCTTGCGCAATCCCTAGATAACAGGCCGGTATATGCAAAATCCAGCCGTTCAGTTTTTCTCCTCGCGGCCCCTTAGTTACTTCGACAAGGAAGGACTCATCTACCTGTACACCATCGAGCAGCAAATCGTGGCTCCCGGTTCCTCTCATGGACATCACATCCCATGTCTCTTCAATCCGCAGCCCGGGAAGATCTTTATGCAGCAGGAAGAAACCGACTGCCTGCTTTTCTTCAATCCAGGCAGATGTCAGGAAATAGGTGAGTGCGGGTGACATGGTCGTGAAGATCTTATGTCCGGTGATCGACCATTTATCGCCTTTCTTGACCGCTTGTGTACCAGGCTTACCTCCTCTTGTCGGACTGCCGGTCTGGGCTTCACTTACGGAACGGTTGACAAGGGCGCCGCCCGCAATTTCTTTCGAGAAGAATGCCAGCTTTTCTTCAGTCCAAGTTTCATTCTCAAAGATTTCCCCGACCACTCCTTGATGCCAGCCGATCGATAATGCAGTGGAAGCATCGAATGAAGCGATTGTTTCTTGATACAGAACCATTTCATAAATACTGATTCCGGTTCCGCCATATTTTTTAGGTAATGTAAGGCTTGTGTAGCCCATTTCTGCAAGAGCGGCGATATTTTCTTTCGGAAAAATCGATTTTTCATCGATTTCCGCCGAATGCTTTTGAAATTGGCCTCCCTTTTCTTGCAGGGATTGAATCCATCTTTTTTGTTGTTCCGTTTTGACAAATAAGTTGATCAAAATACGTTCCCTCGACTTTCTTTCTGAATTTTGGGAAATTTTATGCCGTTCGTGAATATTTATTATTAATTTTGAGTGTTTTAGTCGGTTTAAATGATAGACGAGAATCCACAAGTATGTCAAGGAAATGAAAACAAGTAAAAGCTTCGTTTATTTAAAATATCTTTGTTAATCATGAGAGTGTCTCCCTGGGTAAAAGGCGGTCATCACCGTTAGTACCTCTGTGAAAAATTATTTATTCAACAATCAACAGTGAAATTCATACTTTACAGGTATGTTTAGTTGTGATAATTTGATTTTAACATAATAGACGGAAAATTATATAAAATTCTGTAAACAATATGTTAAGAAAAGTTTGGGGAAAGATGGTGATTGGATGCTTCAAGTGGAGGGTGTCAGGAAATCATTCGGAAATAATCTGGTTCTCGACGGAATTGATTTGCTTGTTGAACAAGGTGATGTACTTGTGGTCATAGGTCCAAGCGGGTCAGGGAAAACAACGCTCTTACGATGCATGAACTATCTCGAAAGACCGGATGCAGGAAGCATTACGGTTGATGGATGTTCAGTTGAAGGAAGCCGTTCCCCAAAGAAGCAGGTGCTTGCGTTAAGAAGAAAAACTGCGATGGTGTTCCAGCATTACAACTTATTTAAAAATAAAACGGTGCTGGAGAATGTTATGGAAGGGCTGATTGTTTCTAAGAAGCTCAAAAAGTCGGAAGCAAAGGAAATCAGCATGGATTTATTGAAAAAGGTCGGTCTTGGGGAGAAATTTAATGCCTATCCGACGCAGCTATCTGGAGGGCAGCAACAAAGAGTTGGGATCGCTCGAGCTCTTGCGCTGAATCCTTCCGTCATCTTGTTCGATGAGCCTACTTCGGCGCTTGATCCCGAAATGGTAGGGGATGTGCTGGCCATCATCAAGGAGATTGCTAAGGAAGGCATCACGATGGTCGTAGTAACCCATGAGATTGAATTTGCGAGAGAAGCAGCGAGTCGGATTGTATTTATGGATGGGGGAGTCATCGTAGAAGAGGGAGAGCCGGAAGAACTTTTGGTGCATCCAAAAGAAGAAAGAACGAAACAATTTTTAAGAAGATTGGTCAAGGAACCGGAATTCATGATTTAGCACCAAAATATAAACTTTCTTAAGGCGGGGATGGAATGAAGAAGTTGGTCGGAAGTACTTTATTGACAATTGGTTTAATGGTATTGGCCGGATGTTCGGAAAGTTCTGGGGGCAATGGGGATTCGGATAAAACCATCAAGGTAGCCTTGAGTGATGAGGTGAATCCTCCATTTTTGTACACGGATGATGAGAACAATCCAATTGGATATGACATGGATTATATGAAAGAAATCGAGAAAAAGTTTCCGGACTATCATTTCGAGTACACATTCGGTGAAGAAGAATCGAATTTGGTCGGAGTAAGCACGGGGAAATATGATATGGCAATCAACTGGTTCTTCAAGAATCCGGAAAGGGAAGAGAAGTTCCTTTATCCGGAAAAAGAATTCGGATACTCTTTAACTTCGCTGGTCACGAAAAAGGATAGGGATGACATCTCCTCCCTTGAAGATATGGTGGATAAGAAGCTTGCGCCTATGGCTCCTGGGGGCGGTCTCCGTACGATTCTTAATGGATACAATAAACAGAACCCGGACAAGGCAATCGATATAGAAACAATTGAATTTCCTTCAAATGCAGACAATCTGAAGAGAGTGGAAGATGGAAAAGCCGATGCGATGTTCGTCAACCTGACCACGTTCAATGCTATTCAGAAAGAGATGGATCTGGATCTCAAGATCGGCGGCATCGTATCGAAGGAACCGATTTACGTAGTCTTTAATAAGGAGCATACTGAGCTTGCAGAAAAGTTCGATAAAGCAACAACCGAATTAATTGAAGATGGTACACTTCCGGAGCTTGCGGAGAAATGGTTTGAGGTTGATTTCTTTAAAGATCTTGAATATATCAATGAAGCAGGATTTACTTTTGAGTAAAAAAGGAAACTATATTAGCGGACTCTATCCAATAATAGCTTCGGCTGGAGGTGCAGTATGACGGAATGGGCGGAATTGTTCGTTAAAGTCCTTGATAAGCTTCCGCTTACTTTGCTGATGACCGGTCTTTCTCTCTTTTTCTCCATCCTGCTGGCTGTTGCGGTAGCCATCGTGAGAATACGGAGGAAACCGATCTCTTATGCAATTGTGAGTTTCTATATTTCTTTCATGAGATGTACACCATTGCTTGTTCAACTATTTCTTGTGTATTATGGTCTTCCTGTTTTGCTGATGCTCATTTCAATCGATATCAATGGTTGGAATCGCTTAGTCTTTCTGATTATCGCTTTCACGCTTCATACAGCCGCTTATTTGTCTGAGGTGATCCGTTCCGCATATTTGGCGGTGGGGAAGGATCAGCTCGAAGCGGCATACAGTGTCGGAATGAGCTATTCTCAGGCATTGTGGAGAATCATTTTGCCACAGGCATTCGTCATCGCATTGCCGAACCTCGGCAATACAATCATTGAATTATTGAAGGATACCTCCCTTGCCTTCACTATCGGAATTATCGATATTATGGGACAGGTGAGGATTATCCTTGGCAACAATCATGGCATAGGCATGTTTGAGATTTACGTGGTCATTTCCATTGTTTATTGGGGTACCTGTATTGTCATTGAGACTGTGATCGGGTATTTGGAAAAGGTATTCCGGAAAGGTCGGGTCAGCTTGTCGGAATGAATCTGTATTAAGGTCGTGATGTAATGGAATTGATAAACTTTGAATTTGCCTTTCAACAATTTCCGGAAGTGTTGAAGGGAGTGCCCGTCACTTTGACGATTGCTGTAGTTTCTATGCTCTTCGGGCTCGTGCTCGGCCTCGTCATCGCATTGGTCCGGATATACAGGATACCCGTTTTGGATAAGATTTCGGTTGTCTATGTGTCCTTCATAAGAGGGACACCGCTTTTGGTGCAGCTCTATGTACTGTTTTATGGAATGCCTGTTTTGATTGATTTCGTGAATGGAAAGACAGGAGCGAAATTAGATCCTGATGGGATTTCACCGATTGTTTACGCTTTTATTGCTTTCACGCTGAATACTGCCGCTTATCAGGCGGAGATTTTTCGTTCATCCATCAATGCGACAAATACGGGGCAGATGGAAGCGGCTTATAGCGTCGGAATGACAACAATGCAGGGACTTTGGAGAATCGTCCTTCCCCAAGCCTTCCTGGCAGCTTTGCCTAATCTTGGGAATACATTCATTGGTCTGATTAAAGCGACCTCTTTAGCATTTGCCGTAAAAGTCATTGAGATAATGGCATTTGCGAAAATTATTGCTAATGATGGTTATAATTATTTAGAAATGTATTTAGTCGCTTCCATCATCTATTGGATCATTTGTCTGATTTTCGAAGTGGCATTCGCCATAGTAGAGAAGAGGATGAGGCGCTATGAGACCAATATGGAAGGGGACTGGTCCCACTGACGACAAAAGCTGCTTTCTTCACACCGGAATGATGTGAAGGAAGCAGCTTTTGTTTTAGAGGAAGATGGAGTGTGCAGGATTCGAACCTGCGAAATGCATCAGTTGTCATACACACGGTAGGGTCACTGAGCCGCTCTGCCGCTGAGCTAACACTCCATATGTATAGGATGTCCAAAATTGTTCTTTTGATACATGCTCAAAAAAGCAACTTCCTTTATAGATGTGGAGTTTCCCTTCTTTAAAACCGGAATGATAAAATTATATTGATATAAAAGTAAATTATGTAAGATTATTTCCGGAGAAATAAATTCCCAAATTTATTGCTTCTTGGAGAATTGAAATAAGGAAATACTAAAAGTATGAGTTAGATGTTTATTTGTTTTTTTTATGTTGATATATTAATTCGGATACACTAATAGGATGGCAATTGCCATAGACTCTAGGATACAAATAAGGAGGAATATTGTGAATATCGCAAGTATTATCGACCACACTCTTCTGAAAGCAGATGCAAGCAAAGAAGCGATCATCAACTTGGTTGAAGAAGCAAAACAATATAAATTTGCATCGGTGTGTGTGAATCCAACACATGTCAGGACGGCTTCAGAACTGTTGAAAGACACTCCTGAAGTGAAGGTCTGCACCGTCATCGGTTTCCCGTTAGGGGCAAACACTCCTGAAACGAAAGCCGCAGAAACAAAGGATGCGATCGGAAACGGTGCCGATGAAGTGGATATGGTGATCAACATCGGCGCACTGAAAGATAAAGAGTATGATTTGGTTGAACGGGATATCCGTGCGGTAGTCGATGCTGCTAAAGGAAAGGCTTTGACGAAAGTGATTATAGAAACAAGTCTGCTTACAGACGAAGAAAAAGTGAAGGCTTGCGAATTGTCCGTGAAAGCGGGAGCGGACTTCGTGAAAACGTCAACCGGTTTCTCTACCGGCGGGGCAACCCGAGAAGATATAGCACTCATGAGGAAAGCCGTTGGTCCGGAGATCGGTGTGAAAGCATCGGGCGGCATAAGGAGTATGGAAGATGCAAAGGCGATGGTCGATGCAGGAGCCACGAGAATCGGGGCAAGCTGCGGCGTGGAGTTGGCCAAAGGACAGATTTCATCTTCAGACTATTGATGAGAACTTCTTTCTCAAAAGACTGAATGGCATTAATGTCATCCAGTCTTTTTTCTTATCCAATAGGCACACCATCCTTGCTCCATTGAATATGTGCTGCATTAAAACCGATAATTTTAAATATTAAAAAACTTGTTGTGGATTTATTTTCCATATGCTATATTGGAGCGAGTAATCAATGCAAACGTTTTCATTGATTTTAGTTAAATTATATTTTTTGGCACTAGAATCAAAGATTAGCTCCAAGTATTTTACATAGTTATTAATCTCTTAGTTTATGCATGCGTTTTCTTGATTACTACTACATTTTGAAGTGGAGGCGAAATAATGGGTAAGAAGAAGTTTCTTCCGGGTATTTTTTCTATTGTCTTAATTTTTAGTGTATTTATTGCTGGCTGTTCTTCTGACGGTACATCCGGTGATGGCAAAGACGGAGATAAAGTGGTCATTGATGTATTCCAATTTAAAGTAGAGTTCAAGGAGCAGTTTGAAGAAGTGGCGGAGCAATATGAAAAAATCAATGAAAATGTGGAAATCAACATCACGACTGTAGGCGGCGGTGAAGATTACGGGGCGGCATTGAAATCTAAATTCGCATCAGGCAAAGAGCCTGCTATCTATAATGTCGGCGGCCCGCAAGATGTGAAGGATTGGGAAGCATCCCTTGCAGACCTATCGGACAGCAAAGCTGCTGGAGCTGCCTTGGAAGGTACGCTTGACGGCGTGACTGCCGACGGCAAAGTGCTTGGTCTTCCATACAACCAAGAAGGATACGGATTCCTGTATAACAAAGAAATTTTCGAGAAAGCTGGAGTGAAGCCGGAAGATATCAAAGATTATGCAAGTTTGGTGAAAGCAGTTGAAACAATTGATGGCAAGAAAGAGGATCTTGGAATCAAATCCGTATTCGCATTGCCGGGTAAAGAAAAGTGGATTACTGGATTGCATCTTTCCAATACGTTCATTGCTCCCGAATTTGATGGAAATGTTGTGACAGCGTTTGATTCTGAGAAAGTCGACTTCACTTATGGAGACGCTTTCAAAAACATCCTTGATCTTCAGAACAAATATTCCGCACAACCTACTGTGAGCCTGGATTACCAACAGCAAGTGGAAGAATTATTCTCTCTCGGCAATGTTGCGATCATCCAGCAAGGAAATTGGGTGTATAACTCCATCGCTGGAATCGACCAAGAGTTCGCCGATACAAATGTGGGATTGCTTCCGATTCCAGTGGAAGGGCATATTGAAGACAGCATCCCTGTAGGCGTTCCGATGTATTGGGGTGTGAACAGTAATAAAGATGAGAAAGTAGTGGAAGAATCCAAGAAATTCCTTGATTGGTTATATACTTCCGATGAAGGTAAAGAAACGGTATTGAAGGACTTCAAATTCATCCCTGCATATGAAGGGTATGATTCTGCTGAGATTTCCGATCCCCTTTCAAAAGCAGTCTATGAATATTCTACTGAAGGAAAGACAATCGGCTGGACGTTCATGGGTTATCCGACCGGATGGGGAGAGAACGTACTTGGAGTGGAAATTCAGAAATATTTAAGTGAGGAAGCCGATTGGGATGCGGTTGTATCGGCAGCTCAAAAAGAGTGGTCTGAAAGCAGAAAATAAGCGAAGCCATAAAAGATGCAAAGCGGAATGGATTTGCCGCTTTGCATCCTTTCATTTTAAGCCCATTTCATGCAATAAACCTGAGGAGGGATAGGTTATGAAGACGAAAAGTCTCGCATACTGGCTGTTTTTACTGCCGGTACTCATAGCTTTGGGTATGGTTGTCATCATGCCTCTTATATATGGCATCTACTATTCTTTTACTGATTGGAACGGAATACAAGTTACTGAATTTGTAGGTTTTGAGCATTATTTGAATTTATTTAAAGATGAAAAATTCCTGGATGCTTTTTGGTTCACGGTTAAATTCTCGGTTGTATCCATCATTATGATCAACGCAATAGGCTTGGGATTGGCATTGATTGTTACATCACGCATCAAAACGAAGAATTTGCTCAGGACGGTTTTCTTCATGCCGAATCTGATCGGCGGGCTGATCCTCGGGTTCATTTGGCAATTTATATTCCTGAAGGTATTCTCGGCTGTGGGTCAATCAATCGGCATGAGCAAATTGGAAGGATGGCTTTCCACTACAGAAACCGGTTTTTGGGGTCTAGTGATTTTGATGAGCTGGCAAATGGCTGGTTACATCATGATCATTTATATTGCCCATTTGGAAGGTGTCCCGCAGGAATTGATCGAGGCCGCAGAAATCGACGGGGCATCGTTGTTCCAACGCTTCCGTTATATCTTATTTCCGCTTGTGGCACCGGCTTTCACGGTCAGCATGTTCCTGACGCTGTCCAATTCATTCAAGTTATATGACCAAAACCTTTCATTGACGGGCGGCGGACCGTATGATTCTACGCAAATGATGGCAATGAATATCTTCCGGAGTGCATTTAATGAGAACGATATGGCATATGCATCGGCCAAAGCTGTTATTTTCTTTGTCGTAGTCGCGGCAATTTCCTTGATTCAAGTGTATGTCAACAAGAAAAGGGAGGTTGAGATGTGATGGGCAGAAAATATCGTTTTCCGTTAGAGATACTAGGTATCCTGCTGGCCCTTTTATGGCTGGCGCCCTTTTATTTAATGATCGTCAATTCCTTTAAGACAAAGAAAGAAATATTCGGCAATACTTTAAGCCTGCCTGAGGCCTTTTCTTTTGAAAATTATAAAGAAGCGTTCGAAAGGCTTGATTACTTCCAGACATTCTTCAACTCTTTCTTGATCACCGGGGTGAGCGTACTCATCATCGTTCTGTTTTCCTCGATGGCCGCATATGCACTGTCCAGGAATAAAGGGAAGATGAGCAGCTTCCTGTTCTTTCTTTTTGTGGCTGCGATGCTGATTCCTTTCCAGTCGGTCATGATTCCGCTTGTGACCATTTTCGGCAGTTTGGAAATGTTGAACCGGCCAGGGATCATCTTCATGTATCTTGGATTCGGAAGCAGTCTTTCCATTTTCCTGTATCATGGGGTCTTGAACAGTATCCCTAAATCGCTCGATGAAGCAGCGACGATCGACGGAGCGAATCGTTTTCAAGTGTATTGGTATATTATCTTCCCGATGCTGAAACCAATTACGGTGACAGTAGCGATTCTGAACACCATATGGATTTGGAATGATTATTTGCTTCCTTCGCTTGTCATCAATCAGGAAGGAATGGAAACATTGCCGCTTAAGATGTTTTTCTTCTTCGGGGAATATACGAAACAATGGCATTTGGCGCTTGCGGGGTTGACATTAGCCATTATACCGGTAATCATCGGGTATTTCATCGCACAACGGCAAATCATTAAAGGGGTGTCAGAAGGTTCCATCAAATAATCCTTACAGAATGGAAGTCCTCACAGAATTAAAGGAAGGTGCAGAATATGAACAATAAATGGTGGAAAGAAGCGGTTGCGTATCAAATATATCCAAGGAGCTTTTGTGACTCGAATGGAGACGGTGTAGGAGACATCAATGGTGTCATCCGAAAGCTGGATTATCTGAAGGATTTAGGGATCGATGTGATTTGGCTCGGACCTGTATACCCATCCCCTAATGATGATAATGGCTATGATATCAGTGATTATGAGGATATCATGGAAGAGTTCGGGACGATGGAAGACTTCGATCGGCTTTTGAAGGAAGTACACAGCCGTGGAATGAAGCTCATCATGGACTTGGTTATTAACCATACAAGTGATGAACATCCTTGGTTCATCGAATCAAGGAGTTCGAAAGATAATCCGAAAAGGGACTGGTATATTTGGCGTGACGGCAAGGAAGGTGCTGAACCGAATAATTGGGAATCCATCTTCAATGGTTCTGCTTGGGAATATGATGAGCCAACCGAACAATATTACTTGCATGTCTTTTCACGGAAACAGCCTGATCTGAACTGGGAAAACGAAGAAGTACGTCAAGAACTGTATGCGATGATCAACAGATGGCTCGATCGCGGAATCGACGGATTCAGGGTGGATGCGATCAGTCACATCAAGAAGAAACCAGGCTTGCCGGATATGCCTAATCCGAATAATGAGCGCTATGTGGAATGCTATGATTATATGATGAACTACGAAGGTATCGATGGATTTTTGAGTGAATTGTCCAATGAAACGCTGAAGCGGGATGGGATCATGACAGTCGGAGAAGCCAATGGAGTCACCACCGGGGATGTCATGAAATGGGTCGGTGAAGACAATGGATACTTTAACATGATTTTTCAATTCGAACATCTGAATCTGTGGAATAAAGGAAATGAAGACGGCATTGATGTGCAGGAATTGATGCGGATTCTCTCCAAGTGGCAAAGCATTTTGGAGGATGATGGATGGAATGCCTTGTTCATTGAGAATCATGATCTTACGAGAAGTGTCTCGACCCTTGGAGATGACCGGAAATATTGGAAGCAAAGTGCGAAGATGCTGGCAACCATGTATTTCTTCATGAGAGGAACTCCATTCATCTATCAGGGACAGGAGATAGGGATGACGAATGCTGCTTTCAACAATATCGAAGATTACAATGATGTAGGCACTTTGAAACTTTACGAGCTTGAAAGAGAAAAAGGTGTGCCGCATGATGTGTTGATGGAGAAAATCAAGAAAACATGCCGGGATAACAGCAGAACACCGATGCAATGGGATGATACGCCATTTGGCGGTTTCACAGAGGCTGATCATACATGGCTCCGCGTCAACGAAAATTACAAACACATCAATGTGGCTAAACAATCGAGGGAAGACGATTCCGTTCTATCTTACTATAAAAAAATGATCCGTCTAAGGAAAGAAGATGAATTATTCCTATATGGAACGTATAAATACTTGCCAGCCGGTCATCCGTCCATCGCCGCCTATAAGAGGGAATGGGAAGGGAAAAAAGCGCTTATTCTATGTAATTTTGGCGGACAGCCGGTAAGCCATCCTTTCAATGTGAAGCAAGAAAAACTTATCCTCCATAACTATGACGAGCTTCAAGAAGACACGCTGCTTGAACCATACGAAGCACGAGTATATATAATAGATAGAAAGTGCGGCGGGTTAGATGAGCAGGCCATGGTGGAAAAAAAGCACTGTCTATCAGATTTATCCGAAGAGCTTTAAGGATACAACCGGATTTGAATTGGGAGGATCCTGAACTAAGGCAGGAAATATAAGCGGATCTTTGATGGAGAAATATTGTATGTGATATGTAATTTCACGGACCAGCCGATCGACTTGGCGGATGAGGAATTATGGAGTGCCCGGACGAAAGGGGAATTCCTCCTTTCCAATGACTCTGTTCCTTCTGAGCGCCAGTTAAGTCCATATGAAGCATCGATTTATTTGATTGAACAGCCTGAAGGATAAATCCGTACAATACCTTGACATTTTAAGGAATTTGCAAGAAATGAGCTCCATCTTACAGGTGGACTAGGGAAATAACTTCAATAAGATCTTACAGTAAGGAGGAAATTATGGACGTTACCATTAAAGATGTCGCTAGAGAAGCAAATGTGGCTCCTTCCACAGTGTCACGGGTCATTAAGGACAGTCCCAGCATCAGCCAGGGTACGAAGGATCGGGTCAGGGAAGTGATGGAGCGTTTGGGGTACTATCCGAATTTCCAGGCACAGAGTCTGGCAGGAAGGAATACACAGGCAATCGGTGTCATCTTGCCGAATTCCGCATTCAATTCTTTCCAGAATCCTTTTTTCTCCGAAGTGCTTCGCGGCATTTCAATCAGTGCGAATCAGCATAAATATGGTTTGTATTTATCGACCAGTGCAACGGAAGATTCCATCCATGAAGAAGTGGTGAAGATGGTTCAAGGCAAACGGGTCGATGGTATCCTGCTCCTTTATTCGCGTAAGAATGATAAGCTGCTTTCTTATCTTATGAATGCAAAAATCCCTTTTACCGTTGTTGGCAGACCGAATAAAAGAGAACAGCAGATTACATATGTCGATAATGATAATGTGCAGATTTCGATGGATGTAACCAATCATTTGATACGGCTGGGGCATAAAAGAATCGGTTTTATCGGAGGTGACATGGACTTCATGGTCACAGTCGACCGTTTCAAAGGTTTCCGGGAATCGCTTGAGGAAGCAAATATACAGGTGAATCAGGATTATATCGAAAGCGGGAAGTCCATTAAAGAAGAAGGATTGGATATCATCGTGAAGATGATGGGTCTCGATCATCCCCCTACGGCTCTTGTCACACAGGATGATTTGATCGCCTATCAATTGATCAGCCATCTGGAAACATTGAACTATCGAGTGCCGGAAGATATTTCGATTGTTTCTTTCAATAATCATTCCCTTTCCGAGCACTCACGTCCCCCCCTTACAACGGTGGACATCAATATCTTCCGGTTAGGCTTGGAGGCGACAGGGTGTTTGATTGAGAAAATGGAAAAACCGGAAACACCGCCAAAACGAATCACTGTTCCTGCGTCTCTGATTATTCGTTCTTCCGAGCAAAGAATCGTGGAAACCAATCGATATAACGAAATATGAATCATATAGAAGGAGGGCTTGGGCCGTTAATGCCCAGGCTTTTTCAGTATTCTGCCGCATGCATTGATTAATGAAAATCAATTGTATAAGAAGATTTTCATAGGATGTTCAGCGGTATAAGGGATAATTCGCACAGGAAAAAGAGGCCGATTCGGTTGGAAAGACAGAAAACACCTAAATAGTCATGCGACTATTTAGGTGAAAATAGGAAAATGTATTTATTAAAAATATTCAAAATATTGTTATAATTTTATCGTGCCACGATATATATGTAAAAAAGGAGGAGAATATGATTAAAAAGAACGATTTTCGTAAAGTTTTTATTGTTTTCTTGGCATCATTCTTTTTACTGGTGAATGGAGTGTCTGCAGCCAGTGTGCCAAAGTCCGACAAATTGCCGCGTGAAACGGAGCTGAAGAAAGATCTTAAGGAATTGGACAAGCAGTACACAGACTCCGACAAAGTTCGTATATTGGTGGAGATGGAAGCGAAACCTGCCATAGAAGAGGCTAATAAGCGTGGTGTCATGTTTAAGGATCTTCCGGCTTCACAGAAAGAAAATCTACATAACACATTGATACAAGAACAAAAGAAAGTGAAAGACAAAATCAAATCCAAAAACGTGGATATATCCTATAAGGAAGAATTCACGACAGTGGTGAACGGTTTCAGTGCCGAAGCGGAGTTCGGCAGCCTGGAAACGATCCGAGGCATCGACAATGTATCGAATGTTTATATCGTCAATGAATATGAGCGTCCGGACGAGAAGGCCGAGATGATTTACAGCAAAGAGCTTGTGCAAGCTCAAGAAGCTTGGAGAGACTATGGGTTCAAAGGGGAAGGGATGGTAATCGGGATCATTGATACCGGGATTGACCCAAGCCATAAAGATATGGTCCTTTCACCTGAAACGAGCGAAAAGTTTTCCGAAAATTATGTGAATCTGACGGCTGATAAATTCGGCTTGGATGGCAAGTATTACACAGAGAAAGTTCCCTTCGGCTACAACTATATGGATAAGAACGATACCATTCTTGATATCGGATCCGGGGCATCCATGCACGGAATGCACGTCGGCGGAACAGCCGCGGCAAACGGTGACGAAGAAAACGGCGGAATTAAAGGGGTTGCCCCGGAAGCTCAGCTGCTTGCGTTGAAGGTGTTCGGCAATGACCCGGAATTCGCTTCCACTTACGGAGATATCTATGTGAAAGCGATCGACGATGCAATCACGCTTGGTGCTGATGTGCTGAATCTGAGCCTCGGTGCAACAGCAGGATTCGTCAACAGCACTGATCCGGAACAGATGGCTGTGAAACGAGCAACTGAAAACGGTATTATGGTAGCGATATCCGCGGGAAATTCAGCCCACTTCGGTAATGGATACGCAAATCCTCTTGCATCCAATCCGGATATCGGTGTTTCCGGTTCACCGGGGGTATCTTACGAATCTCTTCAAGTTTCTTCACTTGAAAACAGCTATCTTGATTTAAGTGCGGCAACTGCTTTAATTGACGGAACAGAATTGAAGTTCCCGTATATGTCCGCAGGAAATGTAGATCCTGCTTCACTGGAGCAGAAGACTTTCCAAGCGGTCGATGCCGGTCTTGGCGGTCCTGACGATTTCGCCGGTAAAGACATGACGGGGAAATTCGCATTGATCAAAAGAGGAACGTTTACATTTGTCGAAAAGACAGTGAACGCACAAAATGCAGGAGCAGCCGGTGTAATCATTTATAACAACACAAATGGTTTCATCAGTATGGCAACAGATGCAAGCATCCGAATTCCGCAGCTGGCGATGTTGAAAACAGACGGAGAACAAATGGTTACAGCACTTGCTGAAGGAAAAGAAGTGACTTTATCGTTTGAAGGGGACAAAACAACCGCACCGAACCCGGAAGCAGGTAAAATGAGCTCTTTCACATCATGGGGGCTTACACCGAATCTGGATTTCAAACCTGAAATCACGGCACCGGGCGGCAATATTTACTCCACACTGAATGACGATCAATACGGCATGATGAGCGGAACAAGTATGGCCGCACCGCATGTGGCGGGCGGATCGGCTCTTGTGCTGCAACGTGTCGATGAAGAGTTCAATTTGAAAAATAGCGAAAGAATGGCGATGACAAAGAGCATCATGATGAATACATCCAGTCCGGTCATCGATAAAGGCACAGTCAATACAGCATTGCAATGGAATACCCCTTATTCTCCTCGCAGACAGGGTGCAGGCGTTATGCAGCTTCATGCAGCTTTATCGACACCGGTTGTCGTGACGGAGGCAAAAACGGGTGAAAGCAAAGCGGCACTGAAAGAAGTTGGAGACAAATTCAGTTTTGAACTTCATGCGAAGAATTACAGCGATGAAGCAGTGACATATGATGTTGAAGCCAATATTCAAACCGATCTTTCCGGATGGGGAGAATTAGGTTATGATCTGAATGGACTTGAAGCGCAGCCATTGGAGAATGTCAGCATTAAGGTGAATGGTGAAGAAAATTCGCAAGTGGTGGTTCCGGCAGGGCAAACTGTAACCTTGAATGTAACTGCAGATGTAAGTGATGCCAAGGTGGTGGAACCGGGAATCACGGAAAGCTGGAATCCGACTGTTGACGCAGAAACAGTTTTCCCTAATGGATATTTTGTCGAAGGGTTTGTCACACTGAAGGATGTATCCGATCATCATCCAGCGCTGACAGTGCCATATGTCGGCTTTAAAGGGGATTGGAATGCAGCTCCTGTTGTGGATGATTTGGCAAGTAGTGCAGGATCATTCTATGGGTATACAGGTTTATTGAACGAAAAGCAGGAGTACTTAGGATACAATGAATTCACGAATGATATTGAAGTGGACAGCATCGCCATTTCTCCAAACGGCGATGGTGTCAACGACAAGGCCGTGCCTGTCTTCTCATTGCTCCGTAACGCTAAAATAGCTGAGTACCATATCTTGGACAGTGAAGGGAAAAGCGTAAGGAAAATGAGGACCGAAAAGGAATTGAGGAAGCATTACTTCGATGGCAGCGGTCCTCAGTATACTCTAGACCCAGTAAGGGCTTGGGATGGAAAAGTGAATAATAAGATAAAGGAAGGCGATTACTTCTACGAAATCAAAACGACAATCGATTTTGAAGGAGCCGCTCCGCAAAGCAAAAAAATTCCGGTGAAGATTGATTTGACAAAGCCGGCCGTTCAAGCAGCATTGGAAGAAAATAATTTGACGATCTCAGCGGAAGATAATGAAAACGGCAGCGGTATTGCCAAGCTAACCGTTCTTGTGAACGGCGATGCAACGGCTTCCCTGCCTGCAGGCACCACAGATTATGTGTTCGAGGAAGCATTGAAACCTGAAGATAAAGTATCAGTGAAAGCGGTTGACTACGCAGGTAACGAAGCGACGGCAAATGCGGGAGCGGATCTTGCTTATCCAAGTATCCATGTCCTGACTCCGGAAGCGCTTAGTGTACACAATTCGAAAGAAGTGGAATTGAGCGGTTATGTGACGGATGCGAACGGGATGGAATCATTGACGATCGCGGACCGCGAAATCGCATTAGCTTATAATGAAGAAACGAAACGCTATGAATTCAAGACGACATTAACCTTTGAAGAAGATGGTGTACATGAATTCACGATTTCAGGAAAAAGTGTGAATGGGAAAGAATTGTCATTCAACCGTACGGTCATCATCGATACGGCAGCACCGGTACTGGAAGTGCAGGGTGCTCCGGAAACAGTGGGACTATCGGCAGCGGATCCTGTTGTCTCCCTGAAGGCGGAAGATAATTTCGATGAGCTGCGGGTGCATCTGAATGGGAATGAAATTTTCTATCAGGAGTTCAAAGAGCCTTTTGCCATGAGATCCATTTCCAAGCTGATTGAAGGAATCGAATTGCCTCTTGAAGAAGGCAGTAATGAATTCGAATTCACAGCCGTGGATTATGGCGGGAATAAAACTACGAAAATGATCACAATCACAAAACTTGATCATGATCCGGACAATGGCGGAACCCCTGAAGAGCCTGGTCAGCCAAGTCAAGGAAGCATTGAAATAAGCGGGAAGACAGCAGTGTTGAAAGTGGATGGTGCAGCCATAGAAGGCGATCTGACCAATACAGAACTTTCAGAAGTTACACTGAATATGACGAAGGAACTCGTTGCTGACGACTCAGCGAGAACGTTCAAGGCGGAATTGGACTTGGCAACAATGAAGAAGTTTGTGGAGAATAAGAAAGGAATCGTATTACAGATCGAAGATTCCTCTTTGGCAGTCACAGCGAAATCCATAGAGGAAATCGTGAAGAAGTCCAAAGGAAAAGTGACAGTTGAAATTGAGAAAAAAGCAGTTACCGGTATCGGTAAAGGAAGCTTCTTGACCGATGCGTATGAATTCTCGATGAAATATGAAAGTAAAGGCTTGTTCGGGAAAATCATTAACGTACCTGTCACTTCTTTCAAAGAAGCTGCCAAAATGGGGATCTCTATCGATCATCTGACAGAAGCGCAGCAGAAGAAAGCGCAAAGCTACAGACAAACTGTGCTGGTCTGGACCA
>JAZNGP010000033.1:0-97472 GCA_045576475.1 Bacillus sp. (in: firmicutes)
ACGGACGCTTTCCGCGGGGCGAGCGGTGAGCCTCCTCCTTCGTGCGGGGTCTCACCCTGCTCGCTGATCTAAGCAGGAGTCGCCGTTCTCCGCTTCAATCACATCTAATGAAGAGAAGCATTAGGTCTAACAAAAAAACAAAATTAAACGATAACAGAGCCTTCTTTTTAAGCGGTTAAACATTGCTCACCATATCACAAATATGCTCAAAAATGCTATAATACACCTTTGTTAATTGATTCGCATTGAATCGGCGGACATCCCGGAAGAGCCCGCCGTCTATAGATGCACATTTTTTGGAGGTGTTTGGATGAGTTCATCCTTTATCAGTGTCATCCCCCCGTTTTTGGTAATCGGCCTTGTCATATTGACAAGAAAAGTTGTTCTTTCTCTCGGCGCAGGAATAACTTGCGGAGCTATACTGCTTGAAGACTGGCAATTCGGGGAAGCTTTACATTCGATATGGAAATCGTTCCTGGGTATCTTCCACACACAAGAAGGATGGAATACAGGCAATCTTCAGATTCTGTCTTTTTTATTGCTTCTCGGAGTATTAACAGGCTTCATTACGGCAATGGGAGGTAACCGGGCATTCGGTCAAATAATCGGCAGACGGATACATACAAAAAAAGGAGCCCAGACTATGACAGCCGTCTCAGGGGTGGCGTTGTTCCCTGACGATGTTTTCAATATGTTTGCCACCAGCCAGATCACAAGTCCCGTCTTGGATCACGTAAAAGTCCCCCGGACAAAGCTGGCCTATTTATTGCATTCAACATCTGATCCCACATGTGTCCTTTGCCCGCTTTCCAGTTGGGGCGCTTACATCATCGCCATTCTGGCCTCAATCTTTGCTTCAATGGAACTTCAGACAAGTCCAGTATTGGCATTCATGATTATTGCGACCACCAATTTCTATGCATTGACCACTTTAGTGCTGGCCTTTTCATCCGCTATATTCGACATCAATATCGGCAAAATGGCCACATTGAAGCCTGCAAGGAAATGGACAGGCTCTGCCGTTTCGGCCAAGGGCAATGTATGGCATATGATTATCCCTATCTCTCTGCTTGTTGGAGGAAGCGGTTTGGTCATCTTGATAACAGGCTGGCGAGGCAGCGAAAGCAAGAACATCATCGATATATTCGCCAATAGCAATGTCAGTTATTCTCTGATGTTGGGCGCCTTCCTTGCTTGTGCAGTAAGTTCCATCTTGTTCTGCCGCTTTACATCTTCTTTCAATCATTATTTGAAAAGCCTGAAGTCGGTATTTGCACAGGGAATCCGGACGACAATGCCTGCGGTGCTTATCCTTTTGTTTGCTTGGATGCTCTCATCATTCATTGAAGAACTCGGGACCGGCCAATACCTTGCTTCTTTGATCAAGCAATGGAATATGTCACCTTCGTTTCTTCCGGTGACATTATTCCTGCTTACAGGTGTCATGGCATTCAGCACAGGTACCTCATGGGGCACCTTCGCCGTTATGCTTCCTATTTCTGCCCAGATTGCGGCGGCTGCTGATCCTGACATGCTTTATATTCTCATGAGCGCTGTACTGTCAGGATCCTTATTTGGAGATCATTGCTCACCGGTTTCCGATACGACCACAGTTGCCTCAGCAGCAGCCGGCTGCACGCAAATGGAACATGTCGTAACACAACTGCCATATGCCTTAATTTGTGCTGCGATTTCAACTGTCTCCTTCCTTATAATTGGATTGACAGGTCATCGTATACCGGCTTACCTGCTGGCAATCATTTTGCTTGCTTGCTGCGTCCTGTTCTTCGCCCGATTTCCACATATCTTTAATTCGAAATCAGAACAGGCTGACGGCTGAACAATAAACAGAAAAGAAAAAAGGGATCCATTGATCCCTTTTTTCTCTTTCATATCATTTTCACATGTTCCTGATGTTTCGGCTTAGCCTTCCATTGTGCGGCTGAATACAGAAGCAAACCGGCCCATATGAACAGATATGCGGTCAGATGAATATAAGTGAATGTTTCACCGTAAACGAATATTCCGATAAATAATGAAATGGTCGGACAAATATATTGAAGGAAGCCAAGTGTGGAAAGAGGGATATATTTCGCTCCCACCGCAAAAAGCAGCAATGGGACGGCTGTTGCAATCCCGCCGCCGGCGAGCAGCAAACCAGAATCAGCAGAGAAGAAGGAACTCTCTCCTTTCACAAAGCTGATCAAAAAAAACGCGACAGCTGCAGGAAGCATCATAAATGTCTCCAATGCCAGCCCTATTGCTGCCTCTGCGCCCACCAGCACCTTCAAAAGACCGTACAAACCGAAGCTGACCGCCAGACCTAAAGAGATCCACGGAATACTGCCCAAGTGGAAAGCCAAAACGGCTACGCCGACCGCAGCCAAACATACAGAAATGGTTTGCGCTTTACTCAATTTCTCTTTAAGTATCGTTACTCCCAGCAGGACACTCACAAGCGGATTGATATAATAGCCAAGGCTTGTATCAAGCACCCTTCCTTCGTTGACCGCCCATATGAAGAGACCCCAATTGATACTCACCATTACGGATGCGAGGAATAAAGCCGCAAACTTCTTCTTGTTCTTCCATA
Source organism: Bacillus sp. (in: firmicutes) (assembly GCA_045576475.1). Lineage (GTDB taxonomy): Bacteria > Bacillota > Bacilli > Bacillales > DSM-1321 > Bacillus_AD. The sequence goes on from JAZNGP010000033.1 coordinate 2,594, forward strand.
TTTCCTGCATATACTCAAGAAAAGACGCCCATTTATTCATCAATATTAATAATAGCAGCATAAATACAAAAGACCAGATAATCCGATGGCTCAATATTTCAGATGCACTTATGTCATCAAGCAGTTTCCAATACAAAGGAATCATACCCCAGATCAAATAAGATAAAGCTCCGAAAACAATCCCCTGTTTATGTTTGTCTCCCTGCATGTTTCATCCGCCTTCTCAATTTTTGATTCCACTAAACTTTCTATTCATTTCTAACCGGCATCCGGTCGCATCCATACTTCAGATAAACCAATTATACCCAATCAAAAAATGAAACACAAAGAAGAGGGCAAGATTTCTCCTGCCCTCTCGTAGCCATGTTTATTTAATTGTTATCGTTGTGTTCCGCCTAGTTGCTGTTCAGCCATTTGGACTAATCTTTTAGTGATTTCTCCACCTACAGATCCGTTCGCTCTCGCTGTAGCGTCCGGTCCAAGCTGTACTCCGAATTCAGTAGCGATTTCATACTTCATGGAGTCAAGAGCACCTTGTACACCAGGTACAAGCAGTTGGTTTGAGCTGCTGTTGTTTGACATGTGTTTTTCACCTCCTTGTGAGAATAGATTGTGTAAAAACACATGCCTATATACTTATGACCACTTGGTAATTATTCTCACTTATCCGGTGACCGGGTACCTTAAAAAAGATCCTCCTCGATTGCCGCTCTGCCAGGCTTAATATGGACGGCTTCGGTATTCCTTACCGCCTCTTCGATCATTGCATCGAAATCGATATATTGTTCATAATGATTCACCTTTTCGCGGCGGGGCATCGTTTTCGGGTTGGCTGGGGTGAATACTGTACAACAATCCTCAAAAGGCCTGCTTGAGATTTCATACGTGCCCAGATTTTGTGCGATGCCGATGATTTCATTTTTGTCCATTGTGATTAACGGACGAATAATCGGCGTATTCGTCACTTCATTGATCGCATACATACTATGAAGGGTTTGGCTTGCCACTTGCCCAAGGCTTTCACCCGTAATAATCGCCAATGCCTCCTTCTCCTGCACGATGCGGTCCGCAATACGCAGCATCATTCTTCTCGTTGCAGTCATCGAGTAGTTCTCTGGAATTTGCTGCTGTATTTTCTTCTGTATTTCCGTGAATGGCACCACATGTACGACCATATGCCCGGATGTTCGTGAAAGGACCTCTGCCAAGTCAAGTACTTTCTGTTTCGAACGCTCACTTGTGAAAGGGGGGCTATAGAAATGGATGCACTCAATTTCAATTCCTCTTTTCATTGCCAAATATCCGGCAACCGGGCTGTCTATGCCCCCTGAAAGCATAAGCATCGACTTTCCGCTTGAATTGAGCGGCAGACCGCCGGCACCATAAATGATTTCACCTGTCAGCAGGCAGGCTTCCTTCCGGATTTCCACTATTACGTTCAGATCCGGCTTCTTGACATCCACTTTCAATCCTTCCATATGGGTAAGCAGATGGCTGCCGACTGCATGGTTCACCTCGAACGTATCCATCGGGAAGGTCTTGTCAGCACGCTTTGTCGTCACTTTGAAGGTGCCGATATTCCTGTTCGTTCCTTTTACATATGCGAGAGCTGCTTCCTTGATGGCTTCAATTTCTTTTTTGACGTGCATGACCGGGCTGAAAGATTGAATCCCGAAGATCCCTTTCAAGATATCGGCTATCGGGGAATATTCAGTTCCATTCAGGATGATATACATCCGGTCCCTCGTGGCCTGTATGTCGATTTCCTCGAAATCCCGCAACGCATTTTTTACATTTCTTTTCAATTTCGCCACAAAGCCTTTTCTGTTTCTTCCTTTTGTGGACAATTCTCCATATCTTATCATGATTTGATCGTATTTCATTTCATTACCTCATTACTTCCTTTAATTTCACAAGCACATCCCTTAACACTTTCACGAATACTTTCGCTTCCTGGAGATCATTTTCCCTCGATAAGCTGACGCGGATGCTGCTTGATGCCAATTCTTCGTCCCCGGTCATGGCAAGCAGTACATCGCTCAGCGATTTCTTCTTTGAAGAACAGGCACTTGTAGTGGATACATATATATTATGCTCTTCCAAAGCATGAACGAGCACTTCTGATTTAACGCCCGGTACGGAAAAATTCAGTATTTGCGGAGCTGCATTCCTGAGGGGGGTGTTGATAACAATTCCGTCCAATGTATCCAGTTCACTCCGAATATACTCAAGAATCCTGCGCATCTTCAAAGTATCCTCATAAAAGTCACTCAATGTTAAACGCAAAGCTTTCGCTAATGAAACGGCACCGGCTACATTTTCTGTTCCGCTCCTGAATTTCCTTTCCTGGCTGCCGCCGGCGAACAACGGACTCAGCCTTACGCCATCCCGGATATATAGGACCCCTGTCCCTTTAAGTCCATGTATTTTATGTCCTGAAATCGTACAGAGATCAATCTTATTTTCTTTCAATGACAATGGCACCTTACCGATTCCCTGTACGGCATCCACATGAAAAATCACTTTCGGATATTCCTTCAATATGCGTCCGATCTCTCTGACTGGCTGAATAGATCCTGTCTCATTATTCACATGCATGACCGACAACAGAACGGTATCAGGACGCAGTGCTCCACGAATATCCTCCAATGAAACATGACCGCTCTTTGTCACCGGTAAATAAGTGATTTCAAAGCCGCTTTCCTTCAATTGCTCGCATGCTTCCTTTACTGATGGATGTTCAATCGAAGATACAATGATATGTTTTCCTTTCGCCTGATTGGCGAAAGCTGCTCCTTTAATGGCGAGATTATTACCTTCCGTTCCTCCAGATGTGAAACAAATCTCCTGGTCTTTGACCTGAAGCAGAGCCGCAACTTGCTTTCTGGCTTGCGTCAGCAGCTGTTCTGCCGTTCCGCCGATTCCATGCAGAGAGGAAGGATTACCAAAATATTTAATGGATACTGCCGAAAATGAATCCACTACATCCTTGTAAGGGATTGTCGTGGCACTGTTATCGAAATAAATCATTTCTTTCAACACCGATCATTATTAATAATTGCAAATCTTGATTTTACCACAATACACATTCAAGAATAACATAAAAAAATTTCCATGTGAAAATCATAAAAATATTTTTTAAATATAATACTTTTTCACAAATGTCCCTGGTCATTAAATCATTTGATAATTACAAACAATTTGCACGTTATTGATTATCTGGGAATTTTAATGCATTGGATATTAATGGAGGAGATATTTTTGAGTGAATCATCAATAATAGAATAGAGATGAAAAAGCCGACCCGGCATGAATCCGGGTCGGCTTTGTGCTGCGCAGTTTTAATTCGCTTGTTCATATTCCAATTGAACTTTCATTTCCTTGATACTTCCAGGCTCCACATCCTCAAGGGCCGCAGCAGCTCCTTCCAAAGCTGCACCATACTCATAGTTTCTGAAATTCTCTTCCGCTTCCTGTAAAGCTGCCTGCAGTGCAGGATATCTGCTTCTGTAACGATTCGCATACTGTATTACCTTTTCGGTCAATAGCATTTGTTCAATCAGCTGCTTCGTTTGTCCGGAGAAGATCTCTACAGAGGCTGCAGCCTTCTCTAAATACAAATGGACAGAGTCCATGTCGAGCGGCTTTTCCTCAAGCTTCGCCGCCGTTTCTTGCAACGCTTCCTGCGCCACCTCCAACTGACTGGTATACTCTTCTGGCACCCCCGGTACATTATGTTTCATCAGCCATTTGGCAGATTGCTGCATTTGAAGACTCAAAGCTTTGATTTTAGCTCTCGCTTCATTTTCTTCTTGCCTAAGTTCGCGAATCTTCTTGGCAAGTACATTATGTTCCGATCTTGTATCTTCAAGTTGCTGCTCGAGTTCCTTCAGGCTGTCGGACAAGAAAGAGAAAGCAATCTCATGTCCTGCGATCTTCCCTTTCAGCAGCTCATATTGTGTGCTGATGGATGAAAGACGTTTGTCGATTTCCTTCTGCCCCTTCACTTCACTCTCGGAAATATGGTAGCTTGACTGTACAGCAGCTATCTCCGTTTTCAGCCTGTCATTTTCGAACGAAAGCGAAGAAAGTTTATCCTGCAAGACATCTTTATTCCCCGCAAAGTAAACCCTTGCATCCACTTCCTTCTCGAAAACATCATATAAGGCCGATAGACTCCCCTTCAGTTCATTCATGCCCAGCTCCGCTTCTTCCACTTCGGCCGCAGCGATGTACTCCTTATAGACCGCTAATTGCTTCTCGATCTGTTCCATCTCTTTATCGAAATTCACATGGCTTAATATATATCCCTGCTCCACCATTTCCTTATATCCATCCTTCAGTTCAGCGATTTGATTAGGTGCGGATATATTGATTTCGGCCAAAAGTTCAGGTATTTTGTCCATCTTTGAACGTACGTCCTTCAGATTGTCTTTAATCTTGAGAACATGCTCCCTCGCTTCCATATAATTGCCGTTTTCGGTTGCGTCGCTGTATAGGGTGAAAGTGGATTCCGTTTCTTCCAGAAGCTGTTCAAGTCTGTTGGCTGCCGCACCGTAAGTATGACGATGTGCCAGCAGCTGCTTTTTGATCTCCCTGAAACGGTCCCTTTCTTCTTCGATTTCCACTCGGTTCTTCTCTTCGTTTCCGACCAGCTCATTCAGTTCTTCAATGATTTTCTCAATATCCTTCTCTATTGCAGACAGCCTGTCCTTTATCTCCTTCTGTACTTCCTGTGAGCGGCGGAAGCGGTACTTGTCTATGTATTCCTCCGCATCGAACAGAAGTTCTTCCACGTCAGGCAGATTAACGGTTACAATTTCGTCCCAATCATTTCTCCATCTTTCGAACAGCTCTTCTGTTTCACCTGTCATATTCAGCTGTTTCACCTTTGTCAGTTCTTCCAATACAGGACGGTTCATGATAGACAGCTTCCACTCTTCCAAGCGGTCAATATCTTTGTACCGTTTTCTCTTCATAAAATGACTGATTAAAAAAAAGGCAAGCACTAGTAAGATAAAGCCCAAAATATACTTCATTGAAAAGCCCCCTGTTACAATCTATATATGCAAAGTGTTTGATCGGACCCTTTATGTGCAGGTTATCCGTTTTAGAATCGTCTTTTTCTAGTCACCGGTTTAACTCCTCAGCAGGCAGACACCACTTCAAGAGTATCTTCCAGAATTCCCATAATTCAATTATCTTTCCGCAAACATGTAATAATGGTCGTTATTATGTAAAATTCGCCAATAACATGCAAAAAACCCTTTTTTTCGATAAAAAATAATAATAAATGCTTTTAATAATGTATTTATGATACCATGTATACAATATTTTTTGCGTAGTTATTTATGTTTTTACAGAAAAATTATACTTAAAAACTTTCTGAGGAGGGGTTTAGGAATGATGATCGCGGACGGACATATCCATTCACCGTTATGCCCTCACGGAACAGCAGATCCATTTGAAGCCTATGTGGAATGGTTCATCGATCATAAAACAGAAGAAATCACATTCACGGAACACGCTCCATTGCCTGAAGGTTTTATAGATACTGTCCCCACACAGGACAGCGGAATGGAACGGGAACAACTGCAGGAATATTTCCGAAAATTAAATAAATTGAAGAGAGATTATGATAAGTTCATCAAAATCAATATCGGCTTGGAGATCGATTATATTGAGGGCTTCGAAAAGGAGACAACGCACTTCTTGAACGAATATGGACCACTTTTGGATGACAGCATTCTTTCGGTCCATTTCATCTATACAGGGGACAAGCATTATTGTATTGATTACAGCGATTCCTACTTCGGAGAGATCGCCAACAGCATCGGCAATGCCGATGACGTGTATGATTACTATTACAGAACCCTCCATCAAGCAATTCAAGCAGATTTGGGACCTTATAAACCAAGACGGATCGGACATATCACTCTAGCACGTAAATTCCAGCTTAAATATCCTCCGCCGCTTCACGCCGAAAAGGAGGAAGCATCCATACTGAAAGCCGTCAAGAAGCACGGCTACGCTCTTGATTACAACGGGGCGGGCACCGCCAAACCATTTTGCAAGGAACCTTACCCATACGGAAGCTTAATAGAGAAGGCCATCAAACTCGGCATACCTCTCGTTTACGGAAGCGATGCCCATCAAGTGAAAGACCTTGGCCAAGGCTTTGATCAGCTGCATCCAAACGCTGTCTTGATGAAGCCCAGTTCCATCCGCTATTAAACGAGAGCTGTCTGTTTCCCGGCATATATATTCTGCTCGATGAAGATTTGACACTGTTGCGAATATTGCTCAACATAAAATTTCTCATGCGAAATCACTTGGAGAAGTTCAGCGGCATAATGGCCATAGAGAACGGGCGCAGCCAGTAAGCCCTTCAACTGAAGAATACAGGCAGACGGGCTGACTTTCCGGAACTCCTTGTTTGTCATCCCATATTCCAATATATGCTGCATGAAATATTTCTCCTTGGCCAAATAAGTGGAAAGCACTTCCCGATTCAATGTGGATTCAAGGGACATTTCTCTCATGATGAACCGTGCGGCCCGGAAGTTGTCTCCCTGGAAATGAAGGAGTCTGGAAATGACAGCGCGAAGGCAGGCTTTTGCCCCGTGCATTTCCATTAAACGCACTTCATCTTCCAGAATGAATGTATATCCTTCCAGATAAGTGATGAAACAATGCTCGAGCAGACCATTCTTATTCTTGAAATAATAGGAGATATTCGCTGAGTTTGTCTTCGCCAAATGCGCAATATCCCGTATGGATGTACCATCATAGCCGTTGGCATAGAATAAAAGAAGAGCCGCTTCCACAATTTCTTTTTTGGTATCTTTTCTTTTATCATTGTTCAAGGTACTCACCTTGCTTTCTGTATTTATTTACATTTCCGAATGCTTACTCCACAATCTTGACGAGGAATCCATTATACTTTGTTATATTCGTGCCCGAAGACTGACTTCCTCCGTTTTTATTCCGACACCGTCAGACACCGAGGCCGCCAATACAAGAGGAAAAGAAAGAAAACAAAAGAAGAAAGGGGTTTTATGATGTTTACAGTCGAAAACTTCTCAGGAACGCTAGAAGAAAAATATCAGCTGCTCACCAAGCAGATGGTCGCCCTTATTGAAGATGAAGAAAATGTCATCGCAAATCTAAGCAATGTATCCGCATTGCTTAATGTATATCTCGAGAAAGTGAACTGGGTCGGTTTCTATATGGTTGAGGGAGAAGGCCTCGTCCTTGGTCCATTCCAAGGATTGCCGGCTTGTATCCGTATTCCGTTCGGGAGAGGAGTCTGCGGTACTGCAGCCAAGGAAAAGAAGGCCATGGTCATTGAGGATGTCGAACAATTCCCTGGCCATATCGCCTGTGATGCCGCTTCCCGTGCGGAAATTGTGATCCCGGTCTTCAAGGATGGACACCTTTTTGCAGTCCTTGACATCGACAGCCCGGAGACAGGCCGATTCTCACAGGAAGAAGCTTCGCTGCTGGAGAATTTCATCAGAACGCTGGAACTTCACCTCTGATTCAAAATCAAAAAAGAAGCTCGATTGCGAGCTTCTTTTTTCTCTTTCCTGCTTTAGATCAGGATTTATTTCTGTACCACAACTCTGTTTTTTCCGGAATTCTTCGCAATATAGAGCGCCGTGTCGGCTCTATTGAATAAGTCACCGACTGTATCTTTACCGTGGACCCAATAAGAAACGCCGCATGATAAGCTCACTCTCGGATTCGTCCGGTCCTCCACGATCTTCCGGATCCTTTCGGCGATCGTCTTCCCTGTCTCAAGTGTCACTTTCGGCAGATAAATAGCCAGTTCTTCTCCTCCCCATCTTGCTCCGATATCCGTACCCCTTATATTGTTCAGCACAATATCCGAAACCTGCACCAAAACTTCATCCCCGATCTGGTGTCCATATGTATCATTGATTGATTTGAAGTTATCGATGTCCATAAGGATGAAAATGCCTTCCTCTTTCTGTTCATGCGCTTCAAGCAGTTTCTGATCCAAATAATTCCGGGAAAAAAGCCGCGTCAGATGATCGGTAACAACCATTTTCTCAAGCCGCTCCCGGAGAAGGGAATTAGTAAAAGCCAACGTTGAATGATGAATCAACGATTGCAGGAGTTTGAACATCTCAAAAGTAAAGTGATAGGGATTACGGTGCATGACAATGGCGAATCCCTTAAAACTGTCACTCTCCATCATCGGTACAGCCATGACCGAACGGAATCTTTCCTTCCCCTCACTTTTCAGCTGAAGATCACCTATGAAGAGAGCATCATTCTCCGCTTCTATTCTGTCTTTCAAATATTGAATATAATACTTTGCTTCCCTTTCTTCGAAAAAAGAAGTACTGCCGGAAAGCAGCGTTGCCTCATTTCCGTCCATATACATGACGAAACCGATTTCCTGTGCCTGGAACGAGGCACTGATTTGTTTCCTCATAAAGCGTAAAGTTTCACTCATACGAAGATTTTTATTCAATCGATGCGACGTTTCATTTATGAGCTGCAAATCCGCGATCAGTCTTTTGGACTGTTGGTACAATTGCGCATTTTCGATGGCACTTCCCGCTGTGTTCGCAAGCAGTGTGATGAATTCCACTTCTTCCTTCGGAAACATATCCGAATGGGGAGCAATTACCTGAAGCACCCCGTAAACCCCTTGTTTTCCTAATAGCGGAGCATATAGAACCGATTCATTTTCCGCATTCGGCAACCTCCCCAATTGCAGCTCGCCACTGACAAACGCCTCCATGGCCTTATCATTTTCCCCGTTATAATCCAAATCTTTCACCGGGAGGTCTCCTCTGCTGTTGGTATCATGGGAAAGCATTAAGTGATATTCAAAAGAAGGATACACTTCTTGCAGAGAAGTGATGACTTCCGAAAGGACATCTTCCATATTCATGGATGAATGAAACTTCTCCGTGACCCGGAATAATTGCTTATACTTCTTCTCTTCCTCGCATATTCGAAAAAAATGCTGCACTGCCGCCAATATATACGAGACTTCTTCTGAAAGAAACACATATATCTCTTCATCCTCAAACAGCAGATCTCCGGTATTCTCTTCACACAAAACAAGGAGCCCGCTCAACTCTTCATTTTCCCAAAGCGGGATGATGAGATCCGATGAGACTTGATCATCTTGGATCTCATTTCCGTACAAGTGGCTCCCATGAAAGGAATCCGACATTTGAATCCTATGTATACAAGAAATCCCGTCCATACCAGGATGATCTGAAGAAGCCTTGAATATGAATCGGCCGTTCAAGCGGGAACGTTGATAGTAAGAAACTTCCTTCGCCCCTAAGGTTTTTTTGATGCTTTTCAGGAGCCCTGTGATAATCCCGTTATGCGGTATTTTCTGTTTTTCAGCGAAGCTCCGAAAGAACTCCCTCTTCCATTCAGAGAGTTTTTGTTTCACATATAATTTCATTAACATCATCCCTATAATTACTTACACGCCATGCATGCAAATCCAGCTAACCTGTCCATTAAGCATAAAAAGAAAAAATAAACATAATACCCACCAAATTCCATTATACCTGTTTCCTCAAATATTTTCAGGAGTAATTTCCTTGCTGCTTTCATGCTCTTCCTTTGAACAGGCTTGACAGTATTACTTCCGCGTTATATAATGGCTTTTGTGTAAAATATGCGGCTTGTGCAGACTTTTTATGAATTCATTTTATTCCTCAAACAAAAGAGGTGTATCTTGTAACCCTTGGCTGCTAGGGCGAGGATGCATGAAAATAAAATGATCATGAATATGTTTTCACTACTGTTTTTATTTTACAAAATAAAAACATAAAGAGGAGGAGTCATTCATGGCTCGTTATACAGGTCCAAGCTGGAAATTATCCCGTCGTCTTGGAATTTCACTATCAGGTACAGGTAAGGAACTAGAAAAACGCCCTTACGCACCAGGACAACATGGTCCAAACCAACGCAAAAAATTGACTGAATATGGCATTCAGCTTCAAGAAAAACAAAAACTTCGTCACATGTACGGAGTAAATGAGCGCCAGTTCAAAACGATTTTCAATAGAGCGGCTAAAATGAAGCAAGGTATCCTTGGTGAAAACTTCATGGCACTTTTAGAGTCACGCCTTGATAACGTTGTTTACCGTCTTGGATTAGCTCGTACTCGTCGTCAAGCTCGTCAGCTTGTCAACCACGGTCATATCCTTGTTGACGGCAAACGCGTTGATATCCCATCATTCCGCGTAATGCCTGGACAAACAATCGGAGTTCGTGAGAAATCACGCAACCTTGATATCATCAAAGAAGCAATCGAAGTAAGCAACTACATTCCTGATTTCGTTACTTTCGATGCTGACAAATTGGAAGGTACTTTCACTCGTTTACCAGAACGCTCTGAAATGCCTGCAGAAATTAACGAAGCACTTATCGTTGAGTGGTACTCTCGTTAATAACATTGCTTGCCTCGTAAGCAATGACAAAACCCTTCGATTCCCGAAGGGTTTTTATTTTTACATAATTTTTTCCAATAAACCCATAAATGCAGTTCTCCCTTTTTTACCAGCCGCAAATAGTGTATAATTATTCTGATAATAGTAGATATTCAAAATCTATGAACAATTGAAACCAGCTGCGGCATGGTTATAGGCGTAAAGAAAAGGTGCTTTCCGAGGTGAAGCCTTGTTTTTTTGTGACACCTGACGATCAGCACCTGCTCTTTTGGCGAAAATAGGGGGTAAGGAAGGGAATAATGAGTAGCATACAGGAAAATACAGATGTTATCTTAATTGGTGCCGGGGTCATGAGCGCAACATTGGGATCTATACTGAAAGAATTAGCACCGGATTGGAAAATCAAAGTGTTCGAGAAACTTCCGAGCGCAGGGCAAGAAAGCTCAAACGAATGGAATAATGCGGGTACCGGTCACTCTGCTCTCTGTGAGCTCAACTATACTCCCGAGAAAGCAGACGGTTCTATAGATACCGCTAAAGCCATCAAGATCAATGAACAATTCCAAGTATCCATGCAATTTTGGTCATATCTTGTAAACAGCAATCTTATTCGTAATCCACACGATTTCATTATGCCTATACCGCATATGAGTATGGTGCAAGGAGAAAGAAATGTTTCTTTCCTGAAGAAACGTGCCGAAGCACTGGCGGACAATCCTCTATTCAATGGAATGGAGTATACGGATGATATCGAGAAACTGAAGAACTGGCTTCCCCTTGTCATGGAAGGACGCGAATCGGACGAACCGATTGCCGCAACCAAGATAGACAACGGAACAGATGTCAACTTCGGTGCTTTGACGCGCATGTTGTTCGAACACTTAGAGAGAAGCAATGTCGAGATTCACTATAAACATAGCGTGAAAAACATCAAACGTAAAAGCGACGGCTCCTGGGAAGTGAAAGTACAGGATATCGACAGCGGCCAAACCGAATTCCATAACGCTAAATTCGTCTTTATCGGAGGCGGAGGCGGAAGTATACATTTACTGCAAAAAACAGGTATTCCTGAATCGAAGCGGATCGGCGGCTTCCCTGTAAGCGGACTATTTATGGTCTGCAATAATCCGGAAGTAATAGCCAAGCATCATGCGAAAGTATACGGTAAAGCCAAAGTCGGAGCCCCGCCTATGTCGGTTCCGCATCTGGATACACGATATATTGATAATAAGAAATCACTGCTGTTCGGACCATTCGCAGGCTTTACACCAAAGTTCCTGAAAACGGGTTCCAATCTCGATTTACTGACATCCGTCAAACCGCATAATGTATTGACCATGCTGGCGGCAGGAGCAAAAGAATTACCGCTGACAAAATACTTGATTCAACAGCTTTTGCTGTCAAAAGAACAGCGTTTGGAAGAGCTGAAGGAATTTATCCCGAACGCAAAACTCGAGGATTGGGATATGGTGGTTGCCGGTCAACGTGTACAAGTAATCAAGGATACGGTTGAAGGCGGCAAAGGAACGCTGCAATTCGGAACAGAAGTTATAACAGCATCTGACGGCTCAATCGCAGCATTGCTGGGTGCCTCTCCGGGTGCATCCACCGCTGTTCACGTAATGCTTGAAGTACTGAACCGCTGCTTCCCTCAGCATCAAGAGGAATGGGAGCCGAAGATTAAAGAGATGATCCCTTCCTATGGGATTGCATTGCATGAACATCCGGAGCTGCTCCGCCGTATACAAACGGCTACAACAGAAACACTTTGTCCGGGTGCCAAAGAAGCTGCATTTTGTTGACTCAAAAAAGAGAAGGCCATCCTGCTTCAGGATGGCCTCTTTTTCATTCATCACGCATATTTGATTAATGTGTATTTTTTCTTGCCTCGACGGATCACAGTGAATTTCCCTTCCACTTTATCCGCTTCGGACAATACGTATTGTACATCGGTCACTTTCTCTCCATTGATGCTGATCGCACCGTTCGTGATATCCTCTCTCGCCTGGCGTTTGCTTGGGGAGATTTTGGCGTTCACCAGCACTTCAACAAGTGCCGCGTCTGCCTCTTTCCCTTGTTCGAATGCAGGCACATCTTTAAAGCCTTGCTCAATTTGCGAAGCCGTTAGTTCTTTGATGTTTCCGCTGAAAAGAGCCTCAGAAATCCGAATTGCCGTATCCAGGGACTCCTGGCCATGAATCATGCGAGTCATTTCTTCAGCCAGTGCTTTTTGCGCTTTCCTTAGATGCGGTTCCGTTTCTACGGATGCTTCAAGAGCTTCTATTTCCTCTTTGGAAAGGAATGTGAAGATTTTCAGGTATTTAACGACATCTTGGTCAGCTGTATTGATCCAGAATTGGTAGAACTCGTATGGCGTAGTCTTCTCTGCATCCAGCCAGACTGCTCCGCTCTCCGTCTTGCCGAACTTAGTACCGTCCGCTTTCGTAACAAGAGGGATTGTTAATCCGTATGCTTTCGCTCCTTCACCTTGCACTTTACGGATCATCTCAAGTCCGGTTGTGATATTACCCCATTGATCGCTTCCGCCGACCTGCAATCTGCAATTATGTTTCTCATATAAGTGATTGAAGTCGATGGCCTGCAGGATTGTGTAAGTGAATTCCGTGAAGGAGATTCCCGCTTCCAGACGGGAAGAAACGATATCTTTCGAAAGCATATAATTCACACCGATGTTCTTTCCGAAGTCACGAAGGAATGTGATCATATCCATTGATCCAATCCAATCGAAGTTATTCGTCATCAATGCTGCATTATCACCTTCGAAATCGAAAATGCGCTCCAGCTGCTGCTTAAGACATTCTACATTGTGCTGGATCGCTTCAGTCGATTGAAGCTGGCGTTCCTGTGTCTTCCCACTCGGATCACCGATCATCCCGGTTGCCCCACCTACCAAAATGATCGGCTTATGTCCCGCTTCCTGAAAACGGCGCAATGTAAGGAACGGCAGCAAATGACCGATATGCATGCTGTCTGCTGTCGGATCCACACCGCAGTATAAGGAAGTTTGCTCTTTCTCGAGCTGCTTTTTCAAGCCTTCTTCATCCGTCTGCTGGTAAATAATACCTCTCCATTTCAAATCCTGTAATAAATCCATTATTATTCCTCCTGTTCTCCTGAGCACTGTCGCTCTTATCAGTGAAAATAAAAAAACCCCTTCATAGAAATGAAGGGGCGAATAAATCGCGGTACCACCCAACTTGGGGACAGAATGCATCCCCCGCTTGATTATGGATAACGGCTCCATTGCCGGTTGCAGCTACTGATCCACGGATGTTCCCTGCAAATGCTCGAGGCGGTAATTCGCAACCTTATATGTACCGGTTCCCACCAGCCACCGGTTCTCTGAAACAGGGATAAAGTCACTACTGAAGCCTTTCATGGCATCTCTCATATTCATATTGATACAAAGTTTATAACAGCGACTCGGAAAAGTCAATAACAGCCGGCAAAACCCCTAAGAATCCTTTTTCCATGGTCTAAGTAATGTTAAATTATAGTACCATCTCCTTATTATCCCACCATATATGTTATAATAATTCTGAATTCAGGGGGTGATCAATTGAGAGAAAAAGCACTAGCGAAAGCAAGAGAGATTTGGGCAAGAACGGCAACTCCCCACTCCTTGAGGCATCTTCGTATTTCCTACCAGGTAATTTGGAACTTATTCCTTTTATTCATTATATTCACCGTGATAGGGACTGCCTTCGCCGGCGGTGTCGGAGCCGGTTATTTTGCTTCTCTTGTGAAAGATGAACCAGTAAGGCCCAAAGAGGCTCTTGCCGAGAGCATCTATAACTACGAAGAGACTTCCGAGATTTTTTTCTCAGAAAATGTCTATCTGGGCAAGCTCCGGACAGATATAGAAAGGGAAGAAGTCCCATTGGAATCTGTAGCCGAACATCTCAAAAATGCAGTGATCGCCACGGAAGATGAATATTTCTATCAACATGACGGGATTGTCCCAAAGGCCATTCTTCGGGCCATCTATCAGGAAGTCTCGAATTCTGCGAATCAGACAGGCGGCAGTACTCTAACGCAGCAGTTGATCAAGCAGCAAGTACTGACGAATGAAGTATCTTTCGAAAGGAAAGCTAAAGAAATTCTGCTGGCGCTCAGGCTGGAGAATTTCTTTGAAAAAGAAGAGATTTTGGAGGTCTATCTAAATGTCTCCCCTTTCGGAAGGAACTCTTCAGGCCGTAATATCGCCGGTGTCCAGGCTGCTTCCCAAGGAATATTCGGTGTGAATGCCAGCGAACTCAATCTCCCGCAAGCTGCTTATATTGCAGGTTTGCCTCAAAGTCCTTTCGGTTATACACCTTTCACGAATAAGGGGGAGAGAAAAGAGAATCTGAAACCTTCACTGAATCGGCAAAAAGTCGTGTTGGGCCGGATGCTTAGTAATGGATTCATTACCGAACAACAATATAAGGAAGCACTTGCATATAATATCGCCAATGATTTTATCCCTAAGCGGGCAGCTGCATTCGACCACTATCCCGCATTGACCATCGAGGTCGAAAAAAGGGCTGTGAAGATTGTTTCCAAACACCTTGCCCTGAAAGACGGCATCACGGAAGAAGAATACAATAAAAGCGATCTGCTTCAAAAAGAGTACACGGAAGAAGCAAACACAGCGATCCGTCAGAACGGATACCGCATCCACACCACAATTGACAAAGATATATACGACAGCATGGATCAAGCAAAAGATGCCTATCAAAACTATGGTTATTCCAAGAATGAAACAGTCATCAATCCCGAAACCGGGCAAACCGAAACAGTAGAGGAGCCGGTTGAGACGGGAGCTATGCTGATAGAGAACAAAACAGGGAAAATCTTGAGCTTTGTAGGGGGGAGGGATTTCAGCAGAGAAGAAACGAATCATGCCACTTCTCCGAGACCTACCGGATCCACCATTAAGCCTTTACTGGTATATGCTCCAGCAATAGAACTCGGCAAACTGGCTCCTGGCTCCTTGACATTGGATGCTCCGATATCAATCCCGATCCCCGGGCAAAAGGCATATTCACCGAATAATTTCGGAAATTCCTTCAGTGGATTGACTTCGGCAAGAAATGCTTTGAAGAAGTCACAGAATATCCCTGCCGTAACATTCTATATGGAAATCCTGAATCAGGAACCTCTGAACTATTTAAGGAAAATGGGGGTATCCACCATCAGGGATAGTGACTATGGTCTTCCCGCACTTGCCCTTTCCGGACCGACCGAAGGCATATCCGTAGAAGAAAACGCGAATGCATATGCAACTTTAGCGAATGAAGGAAAATTCGTCGATGCCTATATGATCGAGAAAATTGAAACGAAGAAAGGGGAGCTCATCTACCAGCATAAAGCGGATGCCGTCCAAGTATTCAGCCCCCAGACCGCATATATGACGATCGATATGATGAGAGATGTCGTCAAGAGCGGCACTGCCGCTTCCGTCCGTAACAGACTCGATTTCAGCTCCGACTTCGCCGGCAAAACGGGAACGAGTCAAACGTATCGGGATTCATGGTTCGTCGCATCCAACCCTAATGTGACATTAGGTGTATGGACTGGATATGACACACCGAAGTCACTGAATTATCGCTATAATGGCTTGGATTACAGCAGAAGGAATATTTACTTATGGGCGGACTTGATGAATGCAGCATATGAAGCAGATCAAGAAAAGATCCAAACGCAAAAACGGTTTGCGCAGCCAGAAGGGCTTGTCACCCGTTCATATTGCTCCATATTGAATTTATCATCGGATATCTGCAGCAAAGCAGGAATTGGACCGGATTTGTTTCCAGCCAATTTCAACCTGCAAATCCCAAAAAATGCGGCGTCCAGCGGAAGGTTCGTCTCCATCGGAAACAAACGTTACTTGGCCCTGCCTTCCACACCTGATGAATTTATCGAACAAGGCTCCATCCTTTCCGGAGAATTCCTTTCATTAATTGGCGGAAAGTATGTATCAAAACAATATTTAAGCGGACTTGGACTTGGATTAGGCAACAGTGCTTCACCGCTCAATGATAACGGAAGGGCTCCATATACAGTCCATATAAGCCTTTACGGAAACACAATCAGATGGAATGCGCACGGTGACGGGGATGTAATCGGCTATCGTGTATATGAAGGGAACAGGCAAGTGGGCATAATGAAAGCCGGCGGTTCCCTATTCTATAATGCAGTACCCGGCACATATACGGTACGGGCCGTCGATATAGCAGGCAATGAATCGAACCCATCCAATGCCGTCACGATTCTTTCCGCTGAACCTGCAGTTCCTGCAGGGCCTCCTCCAGCGGAAACACCAGAAACTGATACCGAAACAAAGCCTCCGGCTGCCTGACAGCCAATATCCACACCCAAACGGAATAGAACGGCATGAGCAGAATAAACAAAAAGAAAAAGAGCTGGACATTATTGTCAGCTCTTTTTCTTTTTGTTTAATCTTCCATCGTGGATAGATCCCCTGTCGGAAGATCCAGCTCCCATGCTTTAAGCACACGGCGCATGATCTTACCGCTTCGGGTCTTAGGCAGTTTATCCTTGAATTCTATTTCTCTTGGAGCTGCATGTGCCGCAAGTCCTTTACGGACAAATTGACGAATTTCCTCGATCAATTCATCAGTAGGTTCATAGCCGTCTCTCAGCGCGATGAATGCTTTAATTATTTCACCGCGGACAGGGTCCGGCTTGCCGATGACACCCGCTTCTGCTACCGCCGGATGCTCCACAAGCTTACTTTCCACTTCAAACGGACCTACCCTTTCTCCGGATGTCATGATGACATCATCGATACGGCCTTGAAACCAGAAGTATCCGTCTTCATCCATATAAGCTGAATCTCCGGAAACGTACCAATCGCCAGGCATGAAGTATGATTCATACTTAGATGGATTATTCCAGATTTGATTCATCATGGAAGGCCATCCTTTTTTAATCGCCAAGTTCCCCATCCGGTTAGGAGGCAGTTCATTCCCTTGATCGTCAACGATTGCCGCTGTCACTCCAGGAATCGGCTTGCCCATTGAACCCGGTTTGATTTCCATGCAAGGATAATTACAGATTAGCTGTCCGCCTGTTTCCGTCATCCACCATGTATCATGGATACGCAGGTTGAACACTTTCATTCCCCAGCGAACCACTTCAGGATTCAACGGTTCGCCTACACTCAGGATGTGGCGCAGCGATGAAAGGTCGAACTGTTTGACCAATTCATCCCCTGCACCCATCAGCATACGGAAAGAAGTCGGTGCACTGTACCAGATCGTAACTCCATAGTCCTCGATCGTCTTATACCAGTTTTCCGGTTTGAAACGCCCGCCGACCACGACGCTCGATATGCCATTCAGCCAAGGACCAAAGATACCATAAGCTGTTCCGGTAACCCAGCCTGGATCAGCTGTACACCAATATACATCGTTTTCTTTCAGATCAAGCACCCATTTAGCAGTCTGATAATGCTGCAGCATGGCATTATGTACATGCAGAACACCCTTCGGCTTACCTGTACTGCCTGATGTATAGTGGAGCAGCATTCCATCTTGAAGATCCACCCATTCAATATCCAATTTAGCTGAGGCTTCTTCGAAGTGTTTGTCATAGTTGATGATCTTGCCGGAGCTTTCTTCATCTCCTCCTACCACAAAGACATGCTCGAGCGCAGGGAGGTCATCAATCGGTATGCGGGGCAGAAGATCTGGGGTTGTTATGATCACTTTCGCTTCACTGTCTTCCAGTCTGTCCCTGACAGCCCCTTCCATGAATGCTTCAAATAAAGGCCCTACGATAGCGCCAAGCTTGATTGCGCCGAGAAATGCGAAATATAATTCCGGAGAGCGGGGCATGAAGATAAACACCCTGTCTCCCTTTTCGACGCCGCCGACGTTTTTAAGGACATTCCCGGCTTTGTCTGAATATTCCTTCATTTCATGAAAGGTGTATTTTTCATCCCTTTCAGGGCTCTTATAATACAACGCCACTTTGTCTTTCTTTTCACTGTCTGCATGTCGGTCGATCGCCTCATAGGCAATATTGACACGTCCGGTTTCATGCCATGTGAAATGCTTCTCGACTTGTTTCCAGTCAAAGTCTTTACGTGCTGTCTCATAGTCCTTCAAATTAAATTCGCCTGGGATTACTGATAGGGTTTCAACGTTCATTGACACATCTCCCTTATAACTGTTTTGTAGATATATAATATCCCCATTATAAACGATATAACATTAATTCTCAATTTTTTGGAAAAAGCAGACCATTGTAAATTTTTTTCGTTTTTTCGTCAAACTCGGTCAGTGTTACCGCTTACAGAACAGAGGCATGCATGTTACTATAGATAAAAGGAAAAATTTTCTGTACATTCTATATTCACAGAATAATAAAGCCACCCGCTTTCTTTCTCAGTCTGATGCAGAAATAAGATGATAATGAAGGACGGTGAAGTTATGGAGCATAAAAAAACCTATCATGCGAAAGAAATCAAAACATCCATCGGCAGTGTCTTGATTGAAGGTCCCATCTCCACAGAAAATCTGGAAACATGTCAATTTCATGAAGGACTTGTCGCTTTCAGACCCCCCGCACAGCAAAAAGAGGCGCTTGTCGGCATATCAAAGCTTCCGGAAGGCAGGATCATTGTAGCCCGTGATGGAGATATGATCA
Source organism: Bacillus sp. (in: firmicutes) (assembly GCA_045576475.1). GTDB lineage: Bacteria > Bacillota > Bacilli > Bacillales > DSM-1321 > Bacillus_AD. The sequence goes on from JAZNGP010000033.1 coordinate 21,730, forward strand.
TCGGCTATGCGACCTACCTGTACCCTGATCCTCTCGAGAGATGGTCTGAAGGAAAAATGGACAACCTGATCGAATTAGGTGCGATTGAAGTGATTTCCAAATATAGAGGTCATGGAATCGGCAAAAATATACTGAGAGTTTCCATGATGGATGATGCAGTGGAGGACTATATCATCATAACGACTGAGTATTATTGGCACTGGGACCTGAAAGGGACAGGCCTGAATGTATGGGAATACCGTAAGATCATGGAAAAAATGATGAATGCGGGCGATTTGGAATATTATGCGACGGATGATCCGGAAATTTCCTCCCATCCCGCCAATTGCTTGATGGCCCGCATTGGTTCGAGAGTCGATCCAGACTCCATCGAGCGTTTCGATCAGCTGAGATTCATGAACAGATATATGTATTAACGATCCTTGTATGTCCTTATGGAGGAGCGTCTGAAGGACAGGTACTTGAAGCGAAGATTTTGATGTAAATACAAAGGGAGTGGTAATGATGATACTCGAAGATATAATGATCAAGGATGTGCTGACACTGCGTGAAGAAGACAGCATCCAGTCTGCGATTGAACTGATGAGGGAGCAGAAGATCCGCCATTTACCCATTGTGGATGATGAGCATCGATTGATGGGACTTGTATCCAATCAAGATTTACGTGATGCGACCCCGTCCATCTTCCGGTCAGATTTTCACTTGGAGGATTTGCAGCACCCGCTCAGCAAAATCATGAACACCGATGTGGTGACCGGTCACCCTTTGGACTTCGTGGAAGATGTCGCTGCTGTCTTCTATGAATGTAAAATCGGCTGCATGCCTGTGCTCCTCGATCATAAACTCGTCGGAATCGTTACGGAAACCGATATGCTCCACACACTTGTCAAACTGACGGGGGCCAATAAGCCTGGATCTCATATTCAATTGAGGGTAGAGGATAAATCCGGCGTACTTCATGACGTCCTTTCTGTCTTCAAAGAGCGGAAAGCAAATATCCACAGTCTACTGGTATATCCGGATCCAAGCGGGGAAGCCTATAAGATTCTGGCATTCCGGATACAGACCATGAATCCAAATGCGGTAGTTTCGAAACTCTCATCGGCCGGATTCGAAGTAGTATGGCCTCAGGTCACGGAGCAGCGTCATGAGTAAGTCCGTATTCGTCTATTCCGATGAACTTCTGACCTATAAATTCAATAACGAACATCCATTCAATCAAGCAAGATTGAAACTTACGATGGATTTACTGGTCAAATGCGGTGCCCTGGAAGAAAAAGATATAGTAGCTCCAAGAATGGCCACCGATCAGGAACTTGAGCTTATTCATGACCCGGGATATATTGAAGCCGTGAAGCAGGCAGGAAACGGGAATCTATCATCGGAATTAGCGTCCAATTACGGTCTGGATACGGAAGACACCCCCATCTTTCCCAAAATGCATGAAGCAAGCGCTCTGCTTGTCGGGGGCACATTGACGGCGGTCGATCATGTCATGTCCGGACTCTCCGATCATGCCCTCCATTTAGGGGGTGGACTGCATCATGGATTCAGGGGAAAGGCATCCGGCTTTTGTATCTATAACGACAGTTCAGTGGCCATTAAATACATCAAGACAAAATATAAAGCAAGAGTCATGTACATAGACACCGATGCCCATCATGGGGATGGTGTTCAATGGTCCTTTTATGACGATGAAGATGTCTGCACTTTCTCCATCCATGAAACAGGAAGATATTTATTCCCCGGAACAGGAAACGTGAACGAAAGAGGGCAAGGAAAAGGATATGGCTACTCCTTCAATATTCCAGTAGATGCCTTTACAGAAGATGAATCTTGGATGAACGCATACGAAACCGGATTCCGGGAAGTGATCGAATTCTTTAAGCCTGATGTGATTTTGACGCAGAACGGAGCAGATGCTCACTATCTTGATCCATTGACACATTTGTCCACAACCATGAAAACATTTGATTTCATTCCGCGTCTCGCACATGAATTGGCCGAGGAATATTGCGGAGGACGCTGGATTGCCGTTGGAGGAGGCGGATATGACATCTGGAGGGTTGTTCCAAGGGCTTGGGCCAGAATATGGATGGAGATGAATGAACATCCATTCCCCAGCGGCAATCTGCCCAAAGAATGGATTGAAGCATGGCAATCGAAATCCCCCATTAACCTGCCGAAGACATGGGAAGATCCGGATGACCTGTATAAGCCGATACCAAGAAAAACGGAAATCACCGAAAAGAACAAGCAAATGCTTGATAAATTATTGTATCCGATTCGATCTGCACGCGGAAAGACCAATTGATACAATTTCTTCTTAGAATCAACTCCTCAGATGAACAAAATAAAAATAAAATGAATCTCCGACTGCCCCGAAACATAAGAAAAAGGCCGCTCCGTAACGGAATGGCCTTGCTTTCAACTAGTGGAATTTCTCTTCTCTATTCGATGCGGAAGAACCACAGTTTGGTCTGTAACTGTTTCTTTATTCATCAGCTTTGTCAGCAATCGCATCGCAACTGCACCGATATCATATAAAGGTTGTACGACTGTTGTGATTTGAGGACGGACCATCAACGTCAGCTTTGTGTTATCAAAACTGATTACTTCCATGTCTTCTGGTACACGCATTCCCAAATCTTGTGTGGAATGGACAACTCCCACAGCCGCTTCATCTTCACCGACCAAGATCGCCGTTGGCTTTTCATCCAGCTCACCTAGTTTCTGAACAGCTTCAATCCCGGAATCATATGAATAATCTCCTTCGATCAAGTATTGTTCATTGAATGGAATGTTGTTTTCATCCAACGCCCTGCGATACCCGGCGATTTTATGTTTGTTGATTGGTTCTTCAAAGTTGCCGATGACAAGTGCGATCTTTTTATGTCCACTCTCGATGAAACTTAATGTACTGTCGAAAGCGGCAGCTTCATAGTCGATATTGACAGACGGCACTTGTTCAGATTCATCCAGTGAACCCGCAAGTACGATAGGTACCGGTGATTTCTTAAATTGATCAACATGCTCGGCAGTAATATTCGATCCCATGAAGATCAAGCCGTCCACTTGTTTGCCAAGCATCGTATTCAAGAGATGAAGTTCCTTCTCTTGATTTTCATCCGAATTGCTTAGGATAATATTATATTTATACATCGTTGCAATATCTTCAATTCCCCTTGCCAACTCAGCATAGAAAATATTGGATATATCAGGGATGATCAATCCTACTGTCGTCGTCTTTTTGCTGGCCAATCCTCTTGCTACTGCATTCGGACGATATCCCAAACGCTCAATAACTTCATTTACTTTTTTTCTTGTAGCAGGCTTCACGTTAGGATTACCATTCACTACACGTGAAACGGTAGCCATCGAAACGTTTGCTTCCCTTGCCACATCGTAAATTGTGATTGTATTCATTTTGCTTTGGCTCTCCTTTGCTCACATTCATTGATTTATCTCTAATGCTCTTATTAGAAAATACGATCTAATGTATATTATCGGACATCATATATAACTTACCATTAAATAGTGATTTTAATTAATGTTATCTTATATTACGATAAGGAAGTTGCAACTTCAATCTTGTTTTTACATTTTTCCTTTTTTCCGTTTATTCTAATTACTATTATAGAAGGGTTTCTTTGAAATTGCTTATGATAAGACTTCTTATCCTGTAGAAAAAAGGGTAAAAAAGAAGTTTTTATGTACGAACATAAAAAGTCCCTTAACAGAGCAAGGGACTTTTTCTTGGTCAGATCTTCAATTTCACTTGGCTTTCAATGCCTTTCAAGAACGCATCAAACTCTTGGAAGTCCATCTGCTGCGCTGAATCGGATAATGCCACGCTCGGATCGGGGTGAACTTCGGCCATAATCCCATCTGCTCCGATTGCAAGTGCCGCTTTTGCTGCAGGGAGCAGCAAGTCTTTTCTTCCTGTTGAGTGTGTGACATCCACAAGGACAGGAAGATGCGTTTCCTGCTTCAGAATCGGAACAGCCGTGATATCAAGTGTATTCCTTGTCGCTTTTTCATATGTCCGGATCCCTCGTTCACATAGGATGATGTTCCCGTTCCCTTTGGACATGATATACTCTGCAGCATGAATGAACTCATCAATTGTGGCTGATAATCCCCGTTTCAATAAGACCGGCTTATTGACGGATCCAGCAGCCTTAAGCAATTCGAAATTCTGCATATTCCTTGCCCCGATTTGAATGACATCGATATAATCGACTGCTGTTTCGATATCGGATGGATTGACGATTTCACTGATGACAGCAAGACCATATTCATCACTTACTCTTTTGAGGATTTTGAGTCCCTCCAAGCCTAATCCTTGGAAATCATATGGAGACGTTCTCGGTTTATAAGCTCCTCCTCTGATGAATTTCAATCCTTTGGATTGGATGACGGAAGCTACTGCCGCAACCTGTTCATATGACTCGACAGCACAAGGACCGAACACCATTGTAGGCGCTCCTTGTCCAACTTGCTCTCCTTTGATCGTTACGATTGTGTCTTCCGGCTTCTTCTTTCTCGAAACAAGCAATGCCTCTTTTTCGTCATCCTTCTGTAAATCCAAGCTTAGCTTGAATATCTCTTTGAATATATGTTTAATGGTACTGTCATCCAGCGGACCTTGGTTATGGCTTTCGATAAGATCCAGCATGGCGCGTTCACGCATGGGGTCATATTTGTTTACGCCTTGTTTTTCCTTCACTTTACCGATCTGTCTGACAACCTTCGCCCGCTCATTGATCAGTTCCAGTACAGACAAATTGATTTCATCCAGCTTTTCACGTAAATTATTCAAATCCATATTACTCATAATTACCCATTCCTTCCTAAGTTCGAATAACGGACCTTAGCCGGCCGCCTTTCACATAACGGACTATATCGGATTGCGCTTTAATGACAACCAGATTTATGGTACATTTTATTAGGGCTATTATAAAATAAACCTCTAAGTTTGTCACTTCTTCCCATTCAACACTTAAACGCTTTCAAGCACTAAAGCAACCTTTGTTCCCTTACTCTAACACACACGGAAAGAAAATACAAAATATTTCAAACTTTTAAAATAGGTAAATTTTCTTGCCGCTGACGAATATATACAATACTAGGCACTCATCCTGTAAAGAAGGTGTTTGAATTGCAAAAAAAACTGTTTGCATTAGATATCGGTACCCGATCCGTGGTCGGCATTATTCTAGAAAGCGACGGTGACCAATACTTAGTAACGGACATCATATCAAAGGAACATACGGAAAGAGCGATGCTTGACGGACAGATTCATGATGTTGTTGCCGTCAGTAAAATTATAACAGAAATCAAGCAAGAATTGGAGAAAGAGCATGGTCCGCTGAAGCATGTCAGCGTTGCTGCTGCAGGAAGGGCATTAAAGACGGAAACGGCTGTTATGACAATGGACATTATGGGAAAGCCGATGATGACACAAGAAGATATTCTTCAACTGGAAATCAGTGCTGTACAGCAGGCACAAGCGGCAACAGCCGATAAAGATGCGTCCGACAAGAGTTTTGAGTATTACTGTGTCGGGTACTCTGTCCTGCATTATAGGCTTGACGGGACAGAAATAGGCAGCTTAATCGATCAAAACGGCGTGGAAGCGAGCGTCGAAATAATAGCGACATTTCTTCCGAAAGTGGTGGTGGAATCATTGATTGCGGCTTTAAGAAGAGCCGATCTCGATATGCAGGCCCTTACTTTGGAACCGATTGCCGCAATAAATGTTCTGATTCCCGCTTCCATGCGCCGTTTGAACGTCGCCCTTGTGGATATAGGGGCCGGAACATCCGATATCGCCATCACAGATAAAGGAACCGTCATTGCCTATGGAATGGTTCCAGTGGCGGGAGATGAAATCACGGAGGCATTGAGTGATCAAATGCTGCTGGATTTCCCTGCGGCTGAAGAAGCAAAAAGGGCTTTACTGCATTCCGAATCCATAGTCGTTGAAGATATACTTGGTTTCACGACAGAAGTGACTAGAGATGAAGTCCTGACGAAACTCAACCCTGCCCTTGACCGGCTTGCCGAACACATCAGTACTGCCCTTCTGCAATTAAATAACGGTAAAGCACCTAAAGCTGTGATGGTTGTGGGCGGCGGCAGTCTTACACCCAGATTGCCCCAGCTTCTATCTGAAAAACTGGATTTGCCGGAGAATCGGGTTGCCGTCCGTGGAATTGATGCCATCCAGGACTTGACCATAGATGATTCCATATCCAAAGGACCGGAACTTGTCACTCCAATAGGAATTGCCGTTTCCGCTCATCGGAACCCTGTCGAGTACATCACCGTTTATGTGAATAGCTCACCTGTCCGATTATTCGGTCTCAAGAAACTGACAGTTGCAGATTGTTTACTTACGAAAGGAATCAAAATCAGTAAACTTTATGGGAAGCCGGGAATGGCCGCCATCGTGAATGTCAATGGGCAGAACGTTACCATTCCGGGAGCGCTTGGCAGTCCGCCTACCCTCACAGTCAACGGGATACCGGCTTCCATTGATGATGAAGTGCAGGCAAATGACAGCATCATCGCGGAAAAAGGCAGGGACGGGGTATCTACGCCAGTCCACATTATTGATTTACTAGAAACAATCCCAAGAAAAACGGTAATCATCAACCAGACAAGATATGTAATCGAAGCTGTCGTAAAGCGAAATAATGCACTGGTCGATGGAAGCGAGCTCGTGAATGACCGAGACGAAATCATATGCAAGCTGCCAGAGACCATTGAAGCTTTGGTTAGAGCACTCGGATTACAGCAAATGCTCCACCGCTTGCAGCCATACACCGTATATGTAAACGAAAAAGCTTATACACTTCAGAGATTTTCCGGCACCATTACAAAAAATGGGCTGAACGCTAAACTATCTTCTTCATTTGAGGATGGGGATATTTTAGTCATGGAACCGCCTTCTTCTCCACCGACGGCGGGCGAATTAGCGGAAGCGCTTCATATAGAACTCTCCAGCACTATTTCTGTATTATTCAATGGAAGTGAAATCCATTTATCGAAGAATTGTGCAGAATTGTATCGGGGCAGTTCTTTGCTGAAGGAAACAGATTATGTGAATTTCGGTGATAAGCTGAAGCTTATCCGGGTAAAGCCTGATCCATTCATATTCCAAGATGTTTTCAAGCATGTGGACATCGACCTTCCTAAGACCGCCAATAGCCGTTTTATCCTGGTTAAAAATAATAAGGAAACAGGATTTCATGAAGAATTGATGCAAGGAGATGATCTTCGTATCATGTGGCCGGCCGTCATCAACAAAACAACATAAAAAAGACGCCTTCCTCATGATGGCGCCATCTGTTAAAGGCTGTCCCATAAGGGACGGCCTTCTTAATTCATCATTGCTTCTTCAATGGTTTCTTTCTTGATTCTCCAATGAGAATCATGCCATGCCACATTCCCGTTCCGGAACAAGATTGCTTGGGGCGATTGATGTTTAACATGATATGTCTCTGCAATATGATTGGATAGTTCCCTATCCTCCTGTACGATCAGGTACACTGTCGGAACATCAGGTTCACTGTCTGCGAAAAGCCGGTATTCCTCGAAAGCTTCCCCACTCACTGGACATGTCGCACTATGTTTGAATAAGATGAACTGATCAAGCTTCATGTACTCAGCCAATTCTGCTTCATTTCTGATATGCTTCATTTAAAATGACTCCTTTCTGGAAATTTCTGTTTTAATAAGAAACGGTGAAGTGATAATATCACTTCACCGCCCAAAAAGCCAGTTATCGGCCTTTCCTTATTTATTCAATTGGTTCTCTGTTTCAACAAAGGCTTTCTCAGTCTCTTCAAGTTTCAGCTTCGCTTGACCTTCTGACCCCTTGTCAGCAGGTTCTGTCACTTGATCGACAGCATCCTTGTTCTCGTTCTTCTTCGTTTTATTTTTCACTGTTTCCATTAGGTTAGCAGACTGCTTTGAAACCGTTTCTGTCAAAGTGCTCGTTTTGCTCTTCGCAGTTTCTGCAAGTGTAGAGCCTTTCTCCATTGCTGTCTGCTTTAATTGAGATGTTTTCTCCGTTGCTGTCTGACGGAGCTTCTCTGTCTTTTCACCCAGTGATTTCGCTCCTTCATTTAAGTCGACGCGAAGTTCCTTACCGGACTTCGGAGCAAGCATTAAGGCTGTTGCAGCTCCAACCACTCCGCCGATGACGGCCCCCAGTACGAATCCTTTTGAATCCGAACCAGTCTTATCATTCTCATACTTACCTGAGTCTCTGGAAAAATCTTTTTGATAATCATTGTTATTCATAATTGCTTCCCCTTCCTTTTGCTATGGTTTTTTGGTCATTCTTTTGTCGAAAATCCCTTTGATGCCGTTCGCCAAGTTATGTATGACATCTTATACAAAAACGGGCGGCGGATCGGAAGAATATGAGCAGCCTGTGTGATGGCTGGTATCATAACATTATCGATTTGAATCAACCCAGTCATCCCCGCAATCAGTTTTGGGAACGAAGGAATCTTTTCTTGGCCAGGCTGTCTGACGCCAAGGCTGTTTGTTCATTTTCACGTGAAATGTCTCTGGAAGGAATATTGCTGCTTTCCGATTTACGGCGTTTCCAAGCATCTTTCAATTCAAACAGGGCAGTTCCCCATTGAACCACTTGCGCAATCTTTTCCTGATTCTGTTCCACTTCACGTTCGACCTTAGTCGACACCTTCTGGAGAGAGTGGTTGAATCCCTTTAAGGTAGTACCGACTTCTTTCACAGCATCCACCACTGTGTTCAAGTTATCGGATTTCTTCTGAAGATCTTCAGCAAGGACATTTGTTTTATGAAGCAGTAAAGTGGATTCCGTCGTCAGCCCCTGTAATTGTTTCTCCACACCTGTCAATGTATGCGAGACACTATCAAGGGTGACTTGCAATGATTTGAGTGTTTTCGCCAAGAATATGACCAAAACTAGAAAAGCAACGGCAGCTACTGCTGCACTTACATACAAAATAATTTCCATATTTACACCTCCGGCATTGTTACAATAATTTTATACCCGTCATTCCTTATTATAAACTAATCTCTCTGGAATACAGTGAAAATTAAAGACAACATACTGCGGATTAGGCATACAATTCTTATCTTAAGATGAATTTAGGGTACAATAGACTAGAATATAAAAATAGTTGGAGGTACATATAATGAGGGATTCCCGAATTGATGAATTAGCTGCCAATCTGATCAATTATTCTCTAGAGCTTAAGAAAGGCGAGAAAGTTCTAATAGAAAATTTCACATTGCAGCGTGAATTGGTGAAAGCCCTTGTCCGCGAGGCCTATAAAGCCGGGGCATATCCATTTGTTTCCTTGAAGGATCCGGAAGTCACCAGGGCATTGCTGCTCGGCGCACAAGAAGAACAGTACGAAGCGATGGCTTCATTCGAAGCCAATGTGATGAAAGACATGGATGCCTATATCGGTCTGAGGGCAAGTGATAATATAAACGAGCTTGCGGACGTTCCTGCAGAAAAGTTGAAAATCGAAGGCAATACGATCATGCAAAAAGTACATCGTGATATCAGGGTGCCGAAGACAAAATGGGTTGTCCTCCGCTACCCGACAAGCAGTATGGCTCAACTTGCGGAAATGAGCACGGAATCATTCGAAGATTTCTACTTTAATGTCTGCAACCTTGATTACGGCAAGATGGATAAAGCGATGACGCCACTTGTCGAATTGATGAATCGTACGGATAAGGTACGTTTGACGGGACCTGGTACCGACCTGACATTCTCCATCAAGGATATTCCGGCAGTGAAATGCTCAGGGAAACGAAATATTCCTGATGGTGAAGTATATACCGCACCTGTAAGGGATTCCGTGAACGGTGTCATTTCCTACAATACGCCTTCCCCATACCAAGGTTTCACATTCGAGAATGTGAAACTGACGTTCAAGGACGGAAAAATCATCGATGCACAAGCAAACGATGAAGAAAGAATCAACAAGATTTTTGATACGGATGAGGGAGCACGTTATGTCGGTGAGTTCGCGATCGGCGTCAACCCGTTCATCCGCGAACCGATGCAGGATATCCTTTTCGATGAGAAGATCGACGGCAGCTTCCACTTCACACCAGGACAATGCTATGAAGAAGCTTTCAACGGAAATTCCTCGAATATCCACTGGGATATGGTCAATATTCAACGCCCTGAATATGGCGGAGGAGAAATTTATTTCGACGGCGTATTAATCCGCAAAGACGGCCGATTCGTCATTCCTGAACTCGAAGGTCTGAACCCGGAGAACCTGAAGTAAGAGAGTGTACCCATACAGAAAAAAAAATAAAGAGGCGAATCCAACTAAGGATTCGCCTCTTGCCATGGTGCTGTTATAGAAGGCTTTCATATGCTTTCTGGAACTTCTGGATATCTCCCGCACCCATGAACAGGATGATGCTGTTTTGATGTTGTTTCAGAACATCGGTGCTGTCTTCCTTGATCAGTTCCCCGCCCGGGATCTTTTCAAGCAGATCATGGATCGTGAGTTTACCTTGGTTCTCGCGCGCCGAACCAAAAATATCACATAAGTATACCTTGTCTGCCATGTTAAGACTCTCGGCAAATTCTTCGAGGAAGGTCTGTGTCCTGCTGAAAGTATGCGGCTGGAAAACGGCAATAATCGAATGCTCCGGATATTTCTTCCTTGCTCCGTCGATCGTCGCCCTTATTTCCGTCGGATGATGCGCATAATCATCAACAATCACTTGTGAACCAATTTCTTTCTCTGAGAACCTTCTTTTAACGCCTGTGAAGGATAAAAGCTGGTCTTTCACGATTTCCGAATCGATATTCTCATATTTGCATAATGCGATGACCGCCAGTGCGTTCAACACATTATGATCACCGAAAGTCGGAATGGTGAAAGTGCCGTAATGCGTATGCCTCACGAACACATCGAATGTCGTACCTACCTTGGAAATCGTCACATTACGTGCTTGGAAGTCATTCTCTTCATTGAATCCATAGAAAATGACCGGCACTTTCGCATGTATTCTTTGAAGATGCTCATCATCTCCGCATGCAATGATGCCTTTATTGACTTGAAGCGCCATTTCCTGGAAAGCTTCGAATACGTCATCCACACTGGAGAAATAATCGGGATGATCAAAGTCAATATTGGTCATGATGGCATAATCAGGTTGATAAGACAGGAAGTGGCGGCGATACTCACACGCTTCGAACACGAAGTATTCCGCATCTTCCTGGCCGCTGCCTGTTCCATCCCCGATCAAGAAAGCTGTCGGTTTCGCCCCTTTGATGACATGGGCCATCAAACCGGTTGTGGATGTCTTGCCGTGCGCCCCTGTGATAGCGATGCTCGTGAACTTCTTCAGGAAATCACCGAGGAAACGGTGGTAACGGATAACCGGCACCCCTATTTCAAGCGCATAAGCGATTTCTTCATGCGTATCCGGGAATGCGTTGCCGGCTATTACGGTCATTCCGCTTTTAATATTGTTTTTATCAAAAGGCAGAATCTTGATATCTGCTTTTTCTAAAGCTATTTGTGTAAAGAATTGCTTTTCATAATCGGATCCTTGGACAGTTAAGCCCATATCGTTAAGAACATGTGCCAGCGCACTCATTCCGGATCCTTTAATACCAACAAAATGGTAAACAGTCATACGGGAACCTCCAACCTCGTCTATCTGCAGAACAGCATATGACGCTTTGCATTCTTTCTGAGCGTATATTCCGCTTTTTTCCAATTGAATGGAGCATAAATATCCTATACTCCTAAAAAAAGATTATAGCATAAAATAGTTTTAGAAGCCAAACAAGCATTTGGGTTCATGCAGCATCGAACCAACATAAGAATCCAGATATTGCCTGCTATTTTCTTCTATGGAGGGAGGATGCAGGGAGGCATCGGCCCGTTCTATTATGGAATCCAGATATCCGGGAGCCTCACCGGCACATAGCTTTCCATCATTATACACAACAAGAGCCTTTTTTGTTCAAAGCAATCCTTATTTGTCTATAAACGCTGCCCGGATTCCTTAGTTGCTGCATTCTGGGACTTTAACCTTGCTCCTCCATCTTCCATGCATTCAGTTCATCGATCGTCATCAATACTTCACGCGGACGGCTTCCTCTTGCCTCAGAGACGATACCCTGTTCTTCCATCATATCAATAATTCTTCCGGCCCTTGAATAGCCGATATGGAAACGGCGCTGCAGCCCTGAAGCGGATGCGGCATTCTGATAAACAACAAATTCACATGCCTCCAGAAAAAGATCATCCCTCACATCCGAGATATGGGCTTTCGCAAGCAAATCTTCCTGCTGGAATAAGTATTCGGGACGTTCCATCTGCTTGACGAAATCCACAACTTCTTCAATTTCTTCATCGCTGACATATGTCCCCTGCAGACGGACTGTCTTGGAAGAACCATTCTCCAGGAAGAGCATATCCCCTCTGCCCAATAGTTTCTCAGCCCCTCCGACATCAATAATCGTTCTCGAATCAACTTGCGAGGAAACAGAGAAAGCAATCCTCGTCGGAATATTGGACTTGATCAAGCCGGTGATGACATCCACAGAGGGCCTTTGTGTGGCGACAATAAGATGGATTCCGCAAGCCCTTGCTTTTTGGGCGATACGGCAGACAGCCTCCTCCACATCTGCAGGAGACATCATCATTAGATCGGCAAGTTCATCAATGACGATGAGAATATACGGAAGCTTATGATGATATTGTCCGGAAGCTTCCGCTTTTTGATTGAAGCGCGAGAGATCCCTCACACCTGTATGCGCGAAGAGCTCATAACGTCTTTCCATTTCATCCACAGCCCACTTAAGCGCGGCTGTGGCCGCTTTCACATCTGTGATCACCGGGCTGACCAAATGGGGAATCGCATTATAAGGCGCCAGTTCAACCACTTTTGGGTCGATCAGCAGGACCCTCACGTCTTTTGGCGAAGCTTTATAAAGCAAGCTGACCAGCATCGTATTGATGCATACACTTTTCCCTGAACCGGTTGCCCCGGCAATGAGTCCATGCGGCATTTTCCGAAGATCCGTTATGACGGGAGAACCTGTTATATCCAATCCCAAAGCCACCGTCAACGGGGAATCACTATTCTTGAATGCGGCGCTGTCCAGAACCTCCCTGACAAACACAGGCTTGCTCTTCCTGTTCGGGATTTCTATACCGATTGTATGCTTGCCCGGAATCGGTGCTTCGATGCGTATATCTTGCGCAGCGAGGCAAAGCTTAATATCATCCGTCAGATTCGTGATTTTATTCACCTTCACACCTGGTTCGGGCTGCACCTCGAATTGAGTCACCGCCGGTCCTTGTGTCGCATTAACGACCTTTGCCCGCACATTGAAATTATGAAGGGTTTCATTCAATGTTTTTGTCTGTTCCTGCACCCAGATTTCATCACTTTCGACAATGACGGGAGGTGCCAATAGACCCAAGGAAGGTCTCTCATACTTATTCGGACTTGCTTCTTGAGATGACTGGACCTCCTCTTTCTGTGAGGGTGCCAGAGCATTCGTTCCAGATGATTCAACTACTCTGATTGCTTGGTCTTTTGGCGTTTTTTTTTCCGTGTTTTGCTGCTTCTGCATCCATTTCTTCCGATCTTGGCTCAGCATGACAACATTGAAGGGTATATTGGAGCGTTTCGGTGCCTGAGGCATTTCCTCTCCGCTCTCTTCGCTTTCTTCTTGTCGTACCGTTTCATCAGCCGTAACCGGTGTATGCATAGGAGCTTCGTCTGTCTTGACATTCGGAAGAACCGCTGTTTCTTGCTCTTCTGCCGAAATCTCTTCCGGAACCGTCTGTACGATTTCTTCTTCCTGATAGTAATCAGGGATTACTGTTTCCAAGAGCGGTTCATCCTGATCAGGAGCTATTTCCTCGTTATGCGAATCCATCTCTGCAGAAATTGTCTGGGTACTCTCTATTGGTTTAAATCGTTCGTCTGCAGCAGGCTCGGTAAGGACTTCCGTTATAGCTGCTGATTTAATTTCTTCTGCGGATGCTGTTAATTCTTCCGGTACAGGCCGATTTTCGGCTTCTATTGGATCAGCCATCCGAATTTGTTCATCAACAGGGTTCACTCCCAATGTCTGCTCTTTCTGCATGGAAGGCTCTTTTCTGAAAACAGCCGGTATATCCTTTTGGATGCTGCTGTAATTCAGGGATGAGGTCAGTTCATATTCAAATGATGAATCGACACCACGCGGCGGCCTTTTTTGAAAGCCATAGATCGGCGATGGTATTTCAGAAGGGCGGAAAGGTTTTTTCTTTGGTTCCTCCACTTGGATATGCCCCTGCTTCCGGACTTGCCGGATCTGCGGGTATAAATGAGCAGGAGTACTTTTGACCGTCCTTAATTTAGGACCTTTTATAGGATCGGAATAACCCGCAGTTCTTCTGTCTGTCGTCCGTATCCTTTGCCTCCCCCTATCTTTTCCGAATTGATCCGGAATGACAGGGAAACGGAACGCTCCTTTCGGATACTGATAGCTTACATTGACATTGATTTCTCCATTTTCTGTCTTTTCGGAAGAGGTCTTTATATTTGTGTCAATGAGGTTTCTATTCGGTTCCGTCTTTTGCTTTTTTTGTTTCTTGATATACTTGCTGTCTTCTCCTGAAGTGACTTTAACACCTTTGCTGGTCAGTTCTTCTATATTAAGTTCTTCATTTTCATCAAGTACAATTTCTTTGATCTCATATTCTTCTTCAGCTTTTAACCACTTTGTTACTTTTTTAAGCCATTTCAAGCAAATCACTCTTTCCAATGCTAGTATTTACATTTATATTTTAACAGCTAATCAATAAATTTCGAGTGAAAATGAAAGAATAGTTATATATCCTTACCACTTACATGAATATTCCATTTCCCCTTAATCGAGAAAACCGCCCTGAATCGGGCGGTTCTGAACACACACTCATTTATTTTCTTTATTCTTGCCCAAGATGAAAATAGGCTCCAGTTCTTCATTTTCATATAGAAAAGATAAGGCCGTAATCGGAGCGTGTCCGCTGGCAAAGAATGACATGCACATTTGGGCGAGGATATCGTAACCCGTGTTGTTACGGATATCAGCCACGATGCAGACATCTCCATGAGGAACGGCAACTGCCATTTCTCCCGTTACCTTCTCTTTCATTTTGCGCAGCCATGTCTTATTCAGAATCTTGCTCGCGTCATATCCATCTTTGGAGGAAACAAAATAAAAGATATTACCCGCCACTTCATCCTTCGATGGATCGATCTTAAGCCCTTCCAGATTCCTTAATGCTGTCTTTCTTAAATAAGGCTTTGTCCATCCGCTTTCTTCCAACGTCTTTTCATCGAGAAGCCTGAATGTCCGACCGGAATCGACTGCATAATAAATCCGGGTTTCAGCAGTATGCTCATCCATGACAAAAGCTTGTCCTTCTCTTGTTTCTGAAGGAAAAGATGTGCTTCTGATCACCGGGTACACATCTTCTTCCCTCAAACCGACTGATTCCGTTTTCATTGCCTTTAATCCTTCTGTCACATAATAGACTGCCTCATCGATTGTTCTCTCCAAGGAGATTTCCGCTTTTGCCGTAAGCGGGGCAAGTGACAGTGTAATTCCCTTATTGGTATTTACATCCTCCGCACGGAGTTCTTCCTTCTTTGCATCATAGGATAAGGATATTCCCTCTCCCTGTAATCTTTCGGAAAGCAAATCTTTCATTTTCTTGCTGTCTATTTTCATGGGTTTCTCCCCTTATCAAAATCGCCCTTTAAGAATCCATCATAAAGATTGAAGGAAACGGACGATTTCTTCTTTCGTTTTCTTATCTTTGCTCACAAATCTTCCAAGTTCTTCTCCGAAACTATATACAAGGAAACTCGGAATACCGAAGATATCATGTTCTGCACATAAATCAATGAATTGGTCTCTATCCACATAAACGAATTCGTAATCTGGGAAATCACTTTCCACTTCAGGCATAAACGGCTCGATGAACCGGCAATCCGGACACCAGTCTGCCGAGAAGAGGAATACTGTCCTGCCGTTCTCTTTATACTCTTTGAATTGTACTTCACTTTCCAATTTTTTCATACAAAATCATCCTCCAAAACTATTTCCTGTTTTCATACCGGAATTTATTATTACAGTTATGATAGCAAAATAACGGGCACCTACCAACTGTTTCGTACTTAAGACACATGAATTTTCCTGCCGAATAGTATTGTCTAACTATTTAAAAAACTTTATAATATACAAATAGTACATAAAATAGGAATAAATTCCTATAAAAGGGTGGTTCCAACAAATGAAAACGATAAAAGGGAAACTTCAATTCATTATTCTATTGTCAATCACAGTCCTCATTCTTTACTGCTTCATAAATCTCCATATGATGAATTCCCGTGACAATACCTTCCAGAAAGATGCAGCATTGAATGAAGCCGTCATCGAAAGCAAATCAGTCAATGAAGATCTTATGAACGCAAGAAAATACGAATTGCAATACATTCGCAATCCTCAAGCGGCCACAGCCCAAAATGTCCGGAAGAACGCAGAAAGTATCCAGATGCGGGTGAATGATCTCAAAGAACAGTTCGAACATGAAGAAGCATTCAGCACCATATGGAATAAAATCGATAAGAGCACAGATGAATACCTAACGAATTTCAAACAGTTGGAAGCTGCATATTCCGAAGCAGGCTATAGCCCTGATTCAGGACTTCGCGGATTAACCAATGAGAAGGGGGGAGCTTTCCGGAAGCTGCTTGAACAAAGCGGCACACAAGAAACTCTCGACCAATTTGATTCTTTGCGTGATTTGGACTATATGTATTTCTCGACGAAAAGCGAGCTCGTTCTTACGAAACACGGCGCAAACGCAGAAGCGTTCGAATCCTTCATCTCTTCGGATACGACCTTATACCCTGTTTACTCTGAGTATACACAAGCATTTGCCGATGCTGTCACCATTTTCCGTGAAAATACCCGTTTCTTAGTGAAATTCGAAGCTAGTGCAAAAGCGATCGAGGATTCGGTATCCGAAGTGGAGACCATCGTAAACAACCAAAAAGCCTTGATCCAAAAGGAAATGGAGCAGCAAAATGATTCAATGACCCTCATACTCATAGCCGTAAGTGTCACCATGATTGCCATTCTGACGGTGATCGGTCTTCTCTTGAGCCGTTCTATCCGGAAATCCATCCATACCCTCAAGGAAGGCGCAGCCGCAATCGGAAAAGGGTACCTGAATTACAGAGTCCCAATCCGTTCGCAAGATGAAATCGGTGAACTGGCCTCAGCATTCAATGAGATGTCGGAAAAAATACAAGGAATATTGATGGAGGTCCTATCTTCCGTGGATAAGCTGAATTCCTCTTCCCAGCATTTGGCCGCCATATCGGAAGAAACGACAGCACAGGCTAATGAAGTCACATTGGCCGTCAAACAAGTTGCGGCGGGAGCAGCCGACCAAAGCGAGCAAATCGATACGAGCAACTCCCTCATGAACCAAGTACAGCAAACCATTAAAGATACAAGGTCCGTAAGTGAGGATATCTATCATCAGGCTGCCCTTACAGAAAAGCAAGGAAAAGAAGGATTGGACACAATCCATTCGCTCGAGCAAACAAGTACGCAATTCCTGGATCTCGCAAATCATCTTACCGTCCAAGTTCAGAAAGCCGCCAATAAATCGAAAGATATCTCCCATATCGTCACCACGATTCAGGAGATTGCGGACAACACAAATTTGCTGGCATTGAATGCGGCTATAGAATCCGCCCGGGCCGGAGATGCAGGCAAAAGTTTTGCTGTAGTGGCAGCAGAAGTACGGAAGCTGTCGGAGCGTACGAAAAAGGAAGCATTGAACATACAGGATGTCATCGTGACGATGAATAAGCAAATGGGGCATCTTTTGAATGATTCCAAAAAATTCGATGAATATAAGAAAATACAAACCGCGTCTGTCACATCAACCAAAACAGCATTCGAACAGATCGTATCGCGTGTAGAGGAAATAACCGAAAAAATCACCTTGATCCAAAAGGCTGTTCAGGAAATTCACACTTCCAATCACATCCTTTCATCGAACCTGCAAGGCATTTATCTCATTTCGGAAAATTCAGCCAGCACCGCCGAAGAAGTCAGCGCTTCAAGCGAAAGCCAGCTTACCGCGATCGCACAAGTGAGCGAAGCAGCCGGCCAGCTTAGTTATATCGCAAGCGATCTGCAAAACAGTATCAGCGCTTTCCAGATCGCTGATGAAAGAGTGTTTACCGAGGACAAGTAACAAATGGCTGCCTCCTCCCCCAAAAAAACAGCCCCGATTGTCCCTTCAGACAATCGGGGCTGTTCTTATCATTCGGTGTGCGTACTTCTCTTCTTACTGTAGGTGAGCTGACCGAATAACATTTTGCAGATATGCTCAAACATGTCTTTCCTTGAGACCAAACCGTCCGTAAATACTCCAATAGCCCCTTCATTATGGCGAATATTTCTGCTTTTTGTGAAATCATCCATCACCGGACCGAGTTCTTCCCCGGCATAAAGCCGCTCCGCTATTTCTTGCGGCAGAAGAATTCTGGCTCCGCCTGCCACAATTGGCTCCTTATCTTCTGTGACAAGTGCTCCCCAATTGCATAAAAAGAGACCTTTGTCTGTTTGGACAACGCCTCCTTCAAGACCTACGGCAGCTTCTGATTCGGTATGTTCAAAGCAATGTTTTGCTCTTTGAATGGCTCCTTGCATCGTTTCTTCATCAGAGAACGGCATTGCTGATACACCGGACGGAGAGTCCATCACGATGATTTCACCAATTTCCTTGCCGGCAGCCATTGCGACCGCCGAAATTTTTGCAGGGTTTTTGCTTCCGACACCAATTTTCATGAACTTGAATCTCCTTATTTTATTTGTATCAACGATTACGGATTGTATCCACAACCGATTTATTGCAGCTTTTTACTAATGCAACCAGCAGTTCCTTCGACGCCTCATAGTCTTCGATGGAAATGATGGAAGCATGTGTATGAACATATCTTGAACAGACACCAACGAATGCACTCGGCACACCTTGATTACTGATATGGACCCTGCCTGCATCCGTTCCGCCTGGAGACATAAAATATTGATAAGGGATATTGTTTGTTTCTGCTGTATCAAGCAAGAATTCTTTCATTCCCTGCGATGTGATCATAGATCCATCATAGATCCTTAATAATGTTCCTTTCCCCAATTTGCCGAATGCCGCCTTGTTTCCATTCATATCATTCGCCGGGCTGGCATCCAGAGCAAAGAAGATATCCGGCTTAATCATATTGGCAGCCGTCTGCGCGCCCCGCAGCCCCACCTCTTCCTGTACAGTGGCACCTGCGTACAGGATGTTAGGAAGTTTCTCCCCGTTGACTTCCTTCAAGAGTTCTATGGCCAGACCGCATCCTAGACGATTATCCCATGCTTTCGCCATGATTTTCTTCGGATTTGCCATCGGGGTGAACGGACAGATCGGCACTGCCTGCTGCCCGGGTCTGATTCCGACCGCCTTCGCATCGTCCGCATCATCCGCTCCAATATCGATAAGCATATCTTTTACATTCACCGGTTTCGACCGCTGTGTTTCATTGAGCAAATGCGGCGGTGTCGACGAAATCACACCTATGACCGGTCCTTTTTCTGTGATTACTTGGACGCGTTGTGCCAGCAATACTTGACTCCACCAGCCACCCAGTGTCTGAAACCTCAAAAGTCCTTGTTCTGTAATACCCGTGATCATGAAGCCCACTTCATCCATATGGCCTCCTGCCATCACTGTAGGTCCTTCTTTGTCGCCGGCCTTCATTCCGAAGATGCTGCCCAAGCCATCCTGGATGATTTCATCGCTGTATTTCTTGAGCTCTTCCTTCATGAACTTGCGAACATCATGTTCAAAGCCTGGAGCGCCCGGCAATTCAGTCAACGTTCTGTATAATTGCATCGTTTCTTTATTCATGTTGTCCCCCTTCACTTATCTATAATTAAAAAGAAATCAAAATGACATATGTATCTTTTATATTTTAACGGAAAGGCATGCTCCCCGCCACCAACCATAACCACTCCCAATTTATGCATGCTCCAAAATTGAAGTTGCTTTCGGACTTTTGTATACTGAACGAGTATAAGGAAGTGACATTCTTTTTGTTTTGGAATCGGAAGCATGCTTGATCAAATACAGGAGGTAAGGATCTATGAAATTACAGGATATCGCACTCGGTGCCGTCATAGGCTTCGCCTGCGGCTATGCAGCAAAGAGCGCCGTGGAAAAATACGCAGACATTTCACCTGACGCCATATTGAAGAAAGCAAAAGAAATGCTGAAGCAGGACGGAAAGGTCATTGGTTCATGGATTTTGATGACACCTGAAACATACAAGAAGAACGGACTATCCTACGATGTATATAAAGGCGGAATTACCAGACTCAGTGAAAATGAACAAAAACAGATCACATTCGTTGCCGATGCAAGCACCGGTACAGTTCTTGATGTTACAGAAAAAGTATAAAGCGGCTGATGCCGCTTTTTTTGTATGCCTCCCAATCGGGGGGATGCAAAGTTAGCCATTTCTCTTCAGACTCCAATCAATTTCTTTACCGTCCTCGCTGAATGTGACCGCACGATAAATGGCATCATGATAAAAAGTGAAGATCGCTTTCTCTGAAAGACCATACTTCATCCACTTCTCTTTCGCAAATACCGAATCCATCGGATAATCATCATACGCCAACACCCAGAGCGGATTTGCATGAGCATGAGTCGGCATGATATCTCCCATATGGATGACTTTGCCACCATCATGTTCAAGTACCAAAATGGCATGCCCGTCACTATGTCCCCCAGTATGATACATCGTTATTCCGTCACTCACCTGGTATTCCTCCGAAAAGGTGCGCACTTGACTTTCGATAGGCTCCCAGTTCTCTTTCCAGTATGTATTTTTGGAGCGGATATTCGGGTTCCTCATTTCAGCCCACTCCTTCTCGGTAGTGATGATTTCCGCATTCTTGAACAGAGACGTCATCACTCCATCCACTTTATGCGTCAACCCGCATGCATGATCGAAATGAAGATGCGTCATGAGAACCATATCAATATCAAGCGGTGTCAGACCCAATCGGGCCAGTGAATTCACGATATCCGATTCTTCCGACACACCAAAATTCCTTTTCTGTTTATCGGTCAGTTTGCCTGACCCGATTCCGGATTCAAGAAGAATATTCCGCTCGCCTGCCTGGATCAGAATCGGATCTGTGGCCAGAGGTATTTGATTCTTTTCGTTATGCGGGTATTTCTTTGACCACAAAGGTTTCGGAACCACTCCGAACATGGCACCCCCATCCAGTTGCGTCATGCCGCCATTAAGCCAAGTCATTGAGTAATTATTGAACTTTAATTTATCCATTACAACATCTCCTTTCTTGAACATACTAACAGAATTTTCAAAACTTTTCTCTCGGCACAAAAAAACCTGCACAAGATGCAGGTTATTTCCAATTGCGGAATTGCGCTTCCACGCGGTATATGCGGCTGCCTTTACCTGAAAATTTCTCTTCATATTCCGTCATGATATTCCCTTCAGCATCCTCACTGTCATGAAGATGAAGATTGACATCATTCAGGGCCATGCCGTATTGAGTCATGCTTTCCAACGAATATTGGAATAATCCTCTATTATCTGTCTTGAAGTGAATTTCTCCGCCTTCAGGAAGGATATCCTGATAAATCTCAAGGAAGCTGCGGTAAGTGAGTCTTCTTTTCGCATGGCGTGTTTTTGGCCATGGATCAGAGAAATTCAGATAAACCCTGCTTACTTCCCCTTTCGCAAAATAATCCCTCAAGTTGACAGCATCCACTGACAGCAGCTTAAGGTTCGGGATTCCCGCTTCGAGTACCCGATCCAATGCATAGACGATTACACTTTCATATACTTCAATGCCTATATAGTTTATATCCGGGTTTCGCTTCGCCATCCCCGTCATGAAACGGCCTTTACCTGTTCCCACTTCAATGTGGATCGGGTTATTATTTCCGAACAATTCATGCCACTTACCTTTCCACTCAGCAGGATCGGAAATGACGATTGTTGGATTGGCCTGTAATTTATCTTTCGCCCATGGTTTATTTCTAAGACGCATCTCTACACTCCTCATTCAATATACGTAGAAAACATATCATGTCTGCATTTATTTATCAAGCACGTCATCCTTATCTCTGCTTAATGTATAAAACCCCCGAAAATAAGCAAGCTATAAAAAGAAAAAACCCATTCAGTATGAAGGGTTTTGGACATAACACGACAAGGAGAAATATTTCTATGCCTCTTTCTCAGCAACATCAAATGACCGTACTGAAGGATATATTGACGAACCACCAAAGTGATTGCTGCGGCTCAGTCTCGGAATGTGAACAAGTGGAGCGCCTCATTAAATCTTTGATGGCGAACGGCAACATGGGTAATCAAATACTCCCTATCTTAACGGAAATATATGAATACAGCCAGAGCGGAATCAATTCGTCCGATCTTGACAGCCATATCCTGTCACACCAGGATCAGCTTTCTTCCTGGGTATCTGATATCGACAGTTACACTTAAGGAAGAATTCTCTCCAAGTAAGCGAACCATCCTTCCATTTCGGAGAATCTTTTCTTATCTTTATGCCATTGAATGGACTGGATGCATTGGATGACAACATACCATTGCATCCTTTTCTTCAGTGAATCGGTCAACTCTGTCCCATATTTGGATAACCAGCTTCCCCAATTCTCCGCCGGGATATAAGAATATAGGATCATCCCAAGATCGATTGCGGGATCTGCAATCATGGCTCCATCCCAGTCAATCAAGAAAAGCTGCTCATCTTCTGTGACAAGCCAGTTATTATGGTGCAGGTCACAATGACACACAACTTCCTCATCAAACTCCACCTCTTGAAGCATCTTCCTAAGGAAGGTGAATGCCTTTTGGACTCTGGTATCCGACAAAGTATCCTTACCCATTGAAACTGCGGTTTCATCCAAAAGCTGTTCAGGTTTGAGGGGGACTTTCCCCAATCTTTTCAGCATATTCAACAAAGGGCCTGACTGGTGGATTTTCCTCAGTAAGCGGGCTACTTGGTCTTCATTCATTTCATTTTGTTTTAACTCTCTGCCGTTCAGCCAACGCTGTGCGGTAATAACATCCCCGCTCTCAAGACGCTTTGTCCAGATTAATTTAGGCACTATTCCCTCCGCTGAAAGGACCGCTAAAAATGGTGATGAGTTTCGCTTCAAAAAGAGCTTCTCGTCCTCATTGATCGCAATGAATGCTTCACCTGTCGCTCCGCCTGCAGGTATGATTTCCCAATCCCGACCCAATAAATGTTCCAAAATGGTCACCTTCAATTTCATCTCAATAACTTTCTCCTGACAAAAGCCGGAAAAATAAGTTCATTATATCGCTATGGCTGCTAAAGCCAATCAACTTGCCCAACTAGTTTATGTAGTCCCCCCGAGCACGGATTAGGTTTAAAAATCCTCAACTGTCTTTCCAAATTCAAGACGATGGGAGGTAAATGACTGCAAAAATAAATTCTCTATACAATTATAACTATACATTGTAAATTCTAGTGAAATTTTACTAGCTAGTCAAGGGACTACTTATTCGCCTGCCGATCATATACGATACCGGCATGAAAGAATAATATACCATATAGTATGCATTCTTTACAATTAGGAAAGTTCATGCCCTTCTGCCTTCCACCCTGTGAAATGATAGATATGTATTTTTCTTTTTGTTTCAGGATGTGCTTCCTCCCGAATGGCCATGTCCATCTTCCTCATCCCAATCGGTGCGCCTGACTGAAATAGTCCGGCAATAGTCTAGTAATGCTTCTGCCCCTTTCAGCTGCTGTCCTTTCAAAGGAGACCTCGATTTCCTTACAGCCCCGAACCACTCAGGAAACCTCTTCTTATCCAGCAAGTGCAAGCCGATGGGGGCATCCGGATAATCAATATAACCTTCCCTTGAAATGACGGCCTTTTTCACGGGGATATCCATATTTTTACGTTTGTAGATCTGTTTGACGATATCTTCCGCCCTCTGCAGGGAAATATGGGGATTCAAGATCTTTTTACTCGCCCCATTGCGGCCCTTTCTCTCCCAAAACGTATCTTTACTGCCCAAATAAACGGCATTGTTCTCACTTTCAAGAAATGTGATGCACCATGTCTCCGTCGGCGTGATCATGATGGTATCCGTCTCGACAGTCGCTTTCTTCAACTGGAATACGGGACGATACATGATTAGTACGGTATCCGGCATCCTTTGCAAGAAGAATTTCAATTTCTCATCCAGATAGAATCTGCCATCCGCCAAGGAGGATGCTTGTATGGTCGAAGTCGCCCATTTCATTTGGAAATGAAAAATCTGATTCAGGAAGGATATTTTCAGATCGTCCTCCGTTTCCGGCTTAAAGGGTATGTTCAGAAGCATATCCGGCTTCTCAACAGTAACAGGCTCCTCTTCAGGTTCCTCCTCTTTCATGAACAATTTCTTGAACCTCGATATTATGGAAACAGTACTATGCCTCTCTGTTTCTTCCTTTCGGAGCGGCGGTTCTTTCTCATTCTCTTGTGCCAAGAAAGACTCGTGTATCCTTTCCCATTGCTGTTTCTTCATTTTAATGTATTGAGCAGGATATCTGTAAATATCCTGTTCATATCTTGAAATATAATCTTGCAGCTTGATTAATTGTGCCAATTCGCATCCCTTCCTGTCCTATTCTGATAAGTTTTTCAAGCTGTACCTCAGTCTTTGGAAAAGAAGTATTCTCAATCTTTCAGTCGAATGGAGCGTATAGCCTTATATTTCGGTATCTTCCCTATCTGGGTTTCGTACAAACAAACAGTATCCGCGCGTATTTTCATTGCAGGATCATTTGCCTCCTCATTGAGGTATTGCAGTTTTTCGGTATGGAATCTCTCAGAACCGCTGTACTTTCTCGCCAAAGTGATATGCGGATGAAATGGACGATCCTCAACAGTAAATCCATGCTTCCTGCAAATATCCGCCGTTTTCTTCCTTATCTGTAATAGAACGGCTTCCCTTTCCGGTGATAGATAGAAAACCCGAGGACTTTCAGGATTTCCGAAAATACCGAAGCCATTCAAGTTGTATGTGAAGGATTCGGCATCCGCTTCGAGCACCTCAGCCAATTCATTCATGCATGTTTCTAATTTTTGCCGATCTGCTTTCCCCAGAAAGGCGAGGGTGATATGATAATCTTCCTTATGCACCCATTTGGCGAATAAATCCTCTATCTTCATCTGTGACAACATCTCAGCTATTCTACTCTTATACTCCGGAGATAGAGCTATAGCAATAAAATAATGTGTATCTCTCAATGCTCGCACCTTCTTCTATTCATGGGTAAAAAGCCGGCACATTCATAAACATTTGTGCCGGCATCTTCCCTATAATTCCTTCATTCGGAGATTGATTCCAATTAATGCGCCACAGGCATTCCGCAGCATTTATTGATTTCCTGATCATATAGCGCCTGAAGTTTCCTTGTCAGTTCGCCTGGTTTCCCGTCACTGATTTCCCGGCCATCCACCTCGATGATTGGAGTGATTTCAGATGTGGTGCTCGTCATGAACAGTTCATCAGCATCCATCAATTCATCAATGGTAAAAGATTCTTCAGATACTTTGATGCCATTTCCCTCACATAGCTTTATCATCACCTGACGGACAATGCCATTCAAAATGAGATTGTCTGCCGGGTGCGTTTTGATGACATCATCTTTGACGATGCATATATTGGAAGAACTGCCTTCCGTGACAATCCCGTCCCGATGCAGAATCGCCTCGAAACATCCACCTTCAAATGCTTCTTGTTTGGCCAATATATTCCCTAACAGATTAAGGCTCTTGACATCGCATTTCAACCAGCGGATATCCGCCACCGTCCTTGCCTTTACCCCGTTCTCCATATTTCCTGCCGGCCGATCGACCACGTTCGTATAGGCGACGAATGATAAATCCTTCGCATTTTGCGGGAATAGATGATTTCTAGGAGATACACCTCTCGATATCTGGATATACAAAGTGCCATTAACGATCCGATTTTCTGATGTGAGTTTCAGAACCAATTCCTCCATCCGGGCGATGCTATAAGGGATTTCCATCTTAATTTTCTCCGCACTTTGCATCAAGCGCTCCAGGTGCTCCCGCAAAGTGAACAGATGACCATTATAGATCCTCACCATTTCATAGATTCCGTCACCGAATTGATACGCCCTGTCCTCCAAATCGACCTTTGCATCTTGCCGGTCCATCAACTGTCCGTTCCAAATGATTCTCTCCATCCCCGAAACCCCTCCTATGTTCTTTTCCCTTCTATCATACACGGAACAATAGTCTGAAAAAAGTAATTATTTAGCCAACTTATAAATAGCTTCCGCATACAAAGCCGTCGCCCTCAATAAATCGTCGATATACATATATTCGTCTTTCTGATGAGCGATATCTTCCCTTCCAGGGAATAATGGACCGAAAGCGACTCCAGCTTCCAACGAACGGGCATAAGTTCCTCCCCCGATGGCAAGCAATTCAGCCTTATCACCTGTCTGGCTCTCATATATTTCCGAAAGGGTCCTCACAAGGAAGCTGTCACTCTTCACATGATGTGGTCCCATATGAGTGACTGTTTCCATAACGAAGCCATTCTCCGAACAGATCTCTTTTAATTTTTTGTCTGCTGCTTCTTTTTCCAGGGAACTTGGATAGCGCAGATTGACTCCTATTCTGCCTCCTTCTTCCGGAGTGAAGCAAATAAGACCGGCATTCAACGTTACAACCCCTGTTTCTTCATCTGTATGAGCAATCCCGAATTCACGGCCGCGGGAATCTTTCCAGAAATACCGTGTAACGAAATCGAAGAAAGCTTTCGCTTGACTCGTCAATGATAATTTCTTTATGAATGCAGCAAGTGCAAGGCCGGCATTCTTCCCGTTATCCGGTTCCATTCCATGGGCAGATACCCCTTCAATAGATAAATGCAGCCGTTTCCCAATCTTTTCTGCATTGCCCCTCATTCCTTCTTTATGAATGAACTCATTGAAGTCGGCAATGATGACAGATTCCGCCTCCTGATCGGTGACTTCGATTTCCGCCACAGCTAAATCAGGAACCATATTGAAACGTCTGCCTGAATCAAACTTCTTCACGACAATGAAGGCGTCTTCCGGCTCTCCCGCGGTTTGTTTCAGGTAGAAGTCCCAAATCCCTTTCTCCGCAAAGATAATCGGGAAATCCGCGTCCGGAGCAAAGCCAAGAGAAGGCATTTCTTCCTTTTTGAAATATGTATCCACACATCGCCAATCCGACTCTTCATCCGTCCCGAGGATCATCCGCACACGTTTCGAAAGCGGAAGACCGAGTTCATCTACGATTTTCATCGCATAATACGCAGCCATCGTAGGTCCTTTATCATCCAAAGCCCCTCTTGCATATAATTTGCCGTCCCTGATTTCCGCTCCGAATGGATCACTGGTCCAGCCGTCGCCTTCAGGAACAACGTCCACATGACAAAGGATTCCTAGGATTTCCTCACCCTCTCCCATTTCAATATGACCAGCCACATGCTCCACATCTTTTGTCTTGAATCCATCTTCTCTGCCCTTTGTAAGCATATGCTGTAATGCTTCTTGAACTCCTTCACCGAATGGGGCTGCTTCTGTGGCATTCTCTTCATCCAGTACACTTTTGATCCGCAGGAATTCCTGTGTATCCTTGATTAGTGCCTCTTTTCGCTTCTCCACTTCCTGTTTCCAATCAATGCTCATATAGATCGGCTCCTTTGCTTATCTAAAATAATGGACATAATAATTAAATCTTACGCCAAAAGAAAGGAAGATGCATCCCGAACGGGGAAATATCTTTCATTGGCTGCACGTCCCCTTCTTCTGTCTTGATTTCGGTAATTTTCTTTATATGCTTTCCCAAAATCTTTTTAAATAAAGCCTTTCTTATTCCGCCTTCGCGTAAGGAAAGGCTATTTTCGCAAATTTTGTTGCTTCGGAAAAAGAATAAAGTGTCAGTGAATTGCCCGCTGCAGGTTGCTCGCTTTCCGCAGGGCGAGCGGTGAGCCTCCTCCTCCGTGCGGGGTCTCACCTGGCTCGCTAATCCTGCAGGAGTCTCGCACCTTCCGCTACAATTTTTCAACGTATGATGTACTGGTTTTATCCGAAGAGCTTATACCAACAATCATTCAGAAAGAGCCTAATGAAAAAACAAGAAGCATCTCTGCTCCTTGTTTTTATGAATAGTCACTTCAATAGATTCGCTATTTCTTGGTTCTCAAATTCTTCGGCGTATTCCAGCGCTGTATAGCCCTCATCATTTACATGTTCAGGATCTGCCCCGGCTTCAAGCAATAATTGAACCATTGCTTTGTCTTCAATATAAGCTGCCGCCGTCAATGGCGTGTCGCCGACTTCGTCCGCTTGATTCAATTGAATCCCTTCTTCTATCAATAACGCCGCAGCTTCCGTCTGTCCGGCCCATACTGCCCAATGCAAGGCATTGGATTGTGATTCATCAACAGCTGAGATGTCCGCACCGGCAGCCAGCTCCTCCTGGATTGCTTCGATATCGCCATTTTCAGCCGCTTCCATAAGCGGAGTTCCATTGACCGGTTCCATAAGGGAAGCTTCTTCAACCATTTCTTCTCCGGCCCAGGAAATAAGTTTGACTGCACCGATTGTCCCCAATACAAACACGGCGGTTGCAGACGCCACAAATAGGAATACGTAGACATAGTTTCTTTTTCGTTCCCTGATCAGACCATGAATCTCAGGACTCTGCCAATTCAATAGTTGATTCAGTCGTTTCGGCAAGTCAGGATGCGTGGACATTTTTTCCGACAACCAGGCAAAGAAACCTCTCTCCTGCTCCAATTGTGCAATAAATGCCTCTTTATTGACTCTGTACTGCAACTTCTTTCCGATGGCAAGTGTCGTGAGGGCATTTTGGGCTGCTTCCATATTATTGACGTAATAGGCCGCATGTCTGTCACAAGTATACTCGCATGCTCTCATATAAGCATTTCCGACAAATGGCACCCACATCGCCGGCAGGATCAGCAGATGAAGGAGCACATGCCTTCTTTTGACATGGGCAAATTCATGCGCCAGGATATACATCATTTCTTCTTCTTTACCATCTTCAATCAAATCAAATAATTCCGAGTAAAGAACAACCATATCCTTCCCGAAGAATCGGGAAGCAAACGCATTCAACACGCCATCGCTTTCCATGACATAGATGGCCGGCAGGTTAACGATCCCCATTTCCGCCGCCAGCACTTTTGCCTTTTCATATATGTCCGGAAATTGCTTTTCTGAAACTCGAACAGCATTCCTCCTTATATTCGCCATATTGACGGCATGCACGAAATAAGAAATGAGCATGATGATTCCGATGATCACGATTCCGATCAATGAAAGCAGTAAATATAAATAAGTGCTGATACTGAAAAATAAAATCAAACCTAAGTAAATTTTCTCCTTTTGATAAACAAGGTCTTGCTTTAATAATTTCTCCATACCCCGACTCCCCTTATTTTCGGCTATGTTTCATACTCTTGATGATGATTTCGAATAGGGCTGTCCTTCTTTCAAGGCACAATCCAGTTGTCCAACAAGGATATAGAAACCCGCTTCTTTTGGAAAATAGTTTTAAAAACGTAACTATTTACCTAAATGATTATATGTAAATTCATTTTATTTGTATATAAATTTATACAATCGTAAATATTCTTGGTATATTCATCCGCATCTTCATCTACATTTATAGTAAACTGAATATAGGAAGATGAAATTTTTCGACATTTTCATCGCTTTTTCAACTTCCTAGCAGTACAATGGAAGTGTGAAACGCAAGAAATTTCTTGCGATACTTTTGAATCTGATCCCTATACGGGGAAAGGAGATGGATGCATTTCAAAACCTTGCTCGTTTCTTAAAAGTTTGTAATTGGAGCAGTTGTGGAAGAGAAAGTTGTACGAAACGGGAATGCCCTTTCAGTAGACTTAAGCTTTATAGACACACATTCCTGTAAGCTAATAAGAAGAAGGAGTGGTTTTTTGAAACCTTCAACAAATCGAATGCTGACCCGCATAAAGTCTGTTTATTTTTTCATTCAGAAAAATGGAACCGTAACGACACAGGATATTGTAGAAGAATTTGGCATCACTCCCCGAACTATTCAACGTGACTTAAATGTATTGGCATATAATGATTTAGTGATGAGCCCGTCCCGTGGACAGTGGAGAGCAACCAGTAAAAAAATTAGACTGACCTCCTGACCGACAGCCTCATAAAACAAAGAAAGCCAGATTCCAGGAATCCGGCTTTCTTTGTTTTATGATCTTGTTCCTAAAGCTCAATCTTTCTTCTCATAATGAACCAATCCAGCAAGTTCATCCTCCGTAAGTTCCCGGTATTCCCCCGGTTCGAGGGTTTCGTCCAACTGAAGATCTGCCATCGATAATCTTTTCAGATAGACGACTTTCTTATCTACAGCTTCAAACATCCGCTTAACCTGATGGAACTTCCCTTCCGTGATCGTCAGCTCTATCTCAGAAACCGGACCGCTTTTTAAGATACACAGCTCCCCCGGTTTCGTCAAATATCCATCATCAAGCGTAACACCTTCCCGGAAAGCTTCGATATCGGTATCCGTCACTATTCCTTCGATTTCGGCGAAGTAAGTCTTCGGTACATGCTTCTTAGGCGAAAGCAGACGATGTGCAAGCTGTCCATCATTGGTAAGCAGCAATAGACCCTCCGTATCCTTATCCAATCGGCCGACAGGGAAAGGCTCGAAAGCCTTATCTTCTTCTTCAATGATGTCTAAAACCGTTTCCTGCCGGTCATCTTCAGTTGCCGACAGGATACCGGCAGGCTTGTTCATCATCAAGTAGATGAATTCACGATACTCCACTTCATCCCCGTGCACCGTCACCGTTTGTTTCTCCGGATCGACATGCTGTTTGGCATCCTTAACCGTCGCTCCATCCACCATCACTGCCCCTGATTTCAGAAGCTTCTTCACTTCTTTTCTCGTTCCGAAACCTATATTGGCAAGCATCTTATCAATGCGCAAAATTCTTCATCCTCTCAGATAAAGCGCTGATCTTATCAGCGCTTCTCATTCAATACTGTATCTACTTTTTTATAGTCCAAGTTTCTCTTTCAAGCGGTCCACTTTGCTGCCGAATAGGCGATGCGCGAGCTTCGACTTAAGCGACAGGGCAAAGTAAACAAAAATCCCTACTGCAGCTCCGACAATTATGAACAATACCGATTGCAAACGGTCAGTCGGATCGAGGAACAAGGACATGATCCACGTGACAACAAATACGAATATAGCCATCACAGCCGTGAACAAACTCATCAGCACAGTCCGTTTCACCATTAATTTATATGTGAATCCAGTGTAATACGAGATGACATAGAAGTTAATGAGAGTCGCTGCCAAGTATCCAAGTGTCGTCGCATAGACAGACCCTTCCGCTTCAAACAGCTTGATAAATGGAATATTAAGGGATAGCTTAACCAAAATTCCGACCAGCAAGCTGAGGACGGTATACTTCTGCTGATTGATTCCTTGAAGGACAGCAGCCGTCACCGAGAAGAAAGCGAATAGGATTGCTGTCGGCGCATATGTTTCGAGGACAGAAACGCCTAGCTCCATATGTCCATAAAACAAACTGTACACCGGCTCCGCAAGAAGCGATAACCCTACAACGGCAGGCATCGTCAAGAACAGAAGTACTTGGAAAGCCTGGTTGAGCTGCTTCTTATACTCAAGTGGATTATCTTCCGTAAAAGCTTTCGTAACGGAAGGAACGATCGCCATCGAGAAACCGGTTGCCAATGTCATCGGAATGATGACCAGTTTCTGGGCGTACACATTCAGGATCGCCAGTGCCGTCTCAGCTTCCTTCGCCTTCCCGATGGAAGCCATCGCCTTATTGAATGTCAATTGGTCCACTAGTTGAAACAATGACATCGCGATTCCGACAAACACGAAAGGAATGGAGTACTGGATGATTTCTTTATACATAGATGGCAGCGTTTTATTGATTGTTCCCCTATCTTGCTGCATCTGTTCGCGGAAATAGATCTTATTCTGCTTCCAGCTGTTCAGAAGCACAATCAAACCTCCCACCGCTCCGGCTGTTGCCGCAAAGGTGGCGACACTGATTGCTTTGACGACATCGCCGTCAAGCATATACATGACCACAAAGGCCCCGCCAAGTAAAACGATGACTCTCACAAGCTGCTCTATAACCATAGAGACAGAGCTCGGCTTCATGATTTCATTTCCCTGGAAGTAACCTCGGATCATCGACATCACAGGGACAAAGATCAAGGCGAAGCTGACGGCTCTCATAACCGTCACGATGTCCTCTAACGGTAGTCCTTCTTCATTGCCCATCATCCCCGCAAGCGCGGGAGCCGAGAACCAAAATATAAGAAATGTCAAAAACCCGGTTGCCATCATAAGTTTAATGCTGGCCTTGAATAACCGCTGCCCGACCGCATACTCACCCATGGCATTATATTTACTTACGAATTTCGAAACAGCAAGCGGCAGTCCCCCTGTCGCCACACTGATGAAAATAGAATATGGGACGTAGGAATATTGATAGAGGATTACCCCTTCATATCCTACAATTTCATTGAATGGAATAACATATAACAATCCGAGCACTTTGGAAAGCACCATTCCCAATGTTAGGATAAAAGTGCCCTTTAGCAATTTTGATGACATATAATCCCTTCCTGCCTATCGTCCTTGAATTAACACGCTCTTAATAGTACCACAATTATGTTCCAGAATAACAATCGTAATCTCTATCGACTATATCTTCTCTTCAAAAATTTACTCATCCTCTTATATTAGCAAGTATTTTTATATTAGGGCAACATCGACTATAATAAAGAGTAGAAAAAAGTGAGGCAGATGGTGAAGAAAATGAAATATGACGTAATTGTAATCGGCGGAGGTCCTTCAGGTTTGATGGCGGCCATCGCCGCAGGTGAAAAAGGAGCCCGCGTGCTGCTTATAGAAAAAGGAGATAAATTAGGAAGGAAGCTTGCCATTTCAGGCGGCGGGAGATGCAATGTCACAAATAATCTTCCGATAGATGAAATCATCAAACATATACCGGGGAATGGCCGATTCTTATACAGTGCCTTTTCCGTTTTCAACAACCAGGACATCATCGCGTTCTTTGAGAATCTGGGAGTGAAATTGAAAGAAGAAGATCATGGCAGGATGTTCCCTGTTTCGAATCGCGCAATGGATGTCGTCAATGCGATGCTCAAGAAACTTGATGATTATAAAGTGACCATCATGACGAATACTCCCGTTAAAGATGTACTGTATCAAGAGGGTGCAGTCAGCGGAGTGCAATTGAAAGATGGACGGATCATCGAATGCGACTCCGTCATTTTGGCTGCGGGAGGCAAATCCGTCCCGCAAACCGGATCAACCGGAGACGGGTATGCCTGGGCAAAGAAAGCCGGACATACGATAACCGATCTATATCCCACTGAAGTTCCGCTCACATCCGCGGAAAGCTTCATTAAAGAGAAGACGCTGCAGGGACTTGCGTTACGGGATGTGGCCTTAAGCGTGCTCAACCCGAAAGGAAAAGCCCTGATCACTCATCAGATGGACATGCTGTTCACCCATTTCGGCATCAGCGGACCTGCCGTCCTTCGCTGCAGTCAATTTGTCGTGAAAGCACAAAAGAAATGGAATCTGAAAGAAGTGACGATGAGAATCGACAGCTTCCCCGACAAGAATAAAGAAGAAGTGTTCCAGATCATCAATACCAGTGTGAAGGATGACCCGAAGAAAGCTGCCAAGAATATATTTAAAGGACTGGTTCCGGAACGGTTCCTTTCTTTCTTGCTGGTGAAAGCTGGTATCGATGAATCCGAAACCGGGGCTAATCTCTCGAATGAAATGTTGAGAGCCTTGGCTTCCTTATTCAAAGAGTTCACATTCACCGTCAACGGTACATTACCTTTGGAGAAAGCATTCGTCACTGGCGGGGGTGTATCCGTCAAGGAAGTCCACCCGAAAGAAATGGCATCCAAAATGATGAATGGGCTGTTTTTCTGTGGAGAGATATTGGACATCCACGGATATACAGGCGGTTATAATATTACATCCGCCTTGGTGACCGGAAGACTGGCGGGCGTGAATTCCGCTCTATATTGCCGGGAATTGAAGCGATAAAAAAACAAAAATGAACCAGCCGCCAAGAAAGGGGCTGGTTCATTTTCTGTATACGACCATTGCGGAGAAGCAGTAGATTTGATCTGTCTCTTCTTCCCCGAGTGCCGCCACATTGTATTTAATATCGATCAGATTATCTTCAGACACTTTCTCGAGGAATTCATTCATTCCCTTCTCCAAGTCCTTCTCATGTTCATAATCGAATAACTTCACTTTGATCATATTCCCTTCTCCATTCCCTTTTTACCAAACAGTATGGTCAAGGATAACGGGAATTATAACCAAATCATTCCGTGTCGCCAGCCCAGCTGTACATGCCGCCTTCCATGCTCACCGCATCATAGCCGTTTGCGGACAAATAGGCTGCCACATTCTCGCTTCTCACACCTGCCGCACAAACAATAATATACTCTACGCCTTCTTTGAAGACATCCAGCCGGTCAGGAATATCATTCATCGGGATATGGACAGCTCCCGGAATCATGCCTCCCGCTACTTCATGCTGTTCTCTTACATCAATAATATATAAAGGTTCCTTTGTCTCGAATCTCTTCCACACCGTTTCCGATGAAATCGTACGCACTTCTCCCATTTCCATCTCTCCTTATGTTCATTCATTGTATCAGTATACCCTCTTTCCTTTCCTTAGTCGTCTCAGAGGGCTTCCAATCGCACCTTCCGTTATGTTTATAGGATATAAAAAAAGAAATCAGAATTTCAAATGATAATAAAGTGTCGAAAAGGCCCATCCTCCCATATGAATCAATAAAAGAATTCCTAGTACTTGAGCAGTGGACAACTGAAAACCGACCAGCAATAAAAGGAAGAGAAGATAAATGGAGATTACGGTTATTTTCCATCCGGATGCCAAAGATTTAATTCTGATTGTCTCATATCTTTCATCAAGTCCGTTTTTACGGGCAGCCATCCTCCGCCCCCACCACCGTCCAAAAAGCCCGCCTAAAACACCGAACACTAAACCAAAGAAACCCATTATCTGTTCAAAATCCATGTTCAATCACTCCCTTTTTCAAATAAAAATACTTCTTCAATACTTAGTTGAAATAACTTTGCCATCTTATATGCAAGTTCTAAGGAAGGACTATAACGGCCATTTTCAATGGAAATAATGGTTTGCCTAGAAACACCAAGTTTTTGGGATAGCTGTTCTTGTGTCCAGCCAAATGATGTTCTGAGTTCTTTTATGCGATGTTCCATTCTTCACCACCCTCATGTAAAGATACCTTTACGTAAAGCTTACTTTACTACGAGATGTATGTAAAGCCCAATTTACAAATAATTGAAAATAAAAGAACTAAAGCGTACTATAGGAATAATTCATTTACGGGTATTCACCGATCACATTTCTTCTGGCGATTTCAGTTTTATACCTGTTATCATTGGTCATTTATAAGAGGATATTTGGATTAAGATCGAATCCGTGAGTTAGTTCAAGAACCGCTTCCTTAAGTGGCTGTCTTTAAAAATAGTACTTTTTAAAAGATTGATTTTTTAAAGGAAAAAAGCCAGCCAGCATTAAGTTGGTTAATTGCAGCGGAAGGTGCGAGACTCCTGCAGGATCAGCGAGCAGGGTGAGACCTAAGCACGAAGGAGGAGGCTCACCGCTCGCCCTGCGGAAAGCGAGCAACCTGAAGCGGGTAGCTCACTGCCTTTTCCTTCTGTTTCAGCAACAAACTTTCGAAACAGCTTTAAAAACAAAAGGCACCCTGAAAAAGGTGCCTTTACTTCTGACTATGATCAAGATCCTGCTTCAAGTTTCATTTGCCCATCCGTTATCTTGTAAATCTTATCACAATAATCAATCAGACGTGTATCGTGCGTCACAACGATCGTTGTCTTTTGATTCTTCTTTGTTGCGCTTTTGAGCAAGTCCATCACCTCGAAGGCCCGGTCTGAATCCAATGAGGCGGTAGGTTCATCAGCAAGGATGATGCTCGGGTCCGTATACAAGGCTTTGGCGATGGCGACACGTTGGCGCTGCCCTCCTGACAGGTCGGAAGGGAAACTGTTCAATAAGTCGCCTATACCTAAGGATTCATACATATCCTTGAGCTGTTCTTTTTTTAGATTGTCTTTTTTAACCTTATCAAGCAACTTCATTTGCTGTTTGACACTAAGGAAAGGAACTAGGTTCGATGATTGCAGCACAAAGCCAATCTCTTTTAATCTCAGGGAAGCTTTTTTCTTTTCTTTTATCGCGCTTAAATTAGTCCCGTTGATGATGACATCGCCAGAGCTCGGAGATTGGAGTCCGCCTGCAATGGTCAGGAATGTGCTTTTTCCCGATCCGGATGGTCCTATTACGGCAATCAGTTCCCCGGGCTCCGCTTTGAAATTAGTCGGTTTCAGCGCTTCGATTTCCGATTTTCCGGATTTAAAAATTTTATTCGCATCTTTCAATTCCAATAATGTCATGATGATCAGCCTCCTATCGCTTTTAAAGGATCGATTTTTACGATTGTCTGTACGGAGAAGAGTGCGCCTAAGACAGATACAATGACAAGGATTGCCGCATAAACCAGCATGTCAATATAGTTGAAAGCCACCGGTACTGCTGCAGGCAGGAAGAATCCAGTTAGAACCGTCAGCGCGAAACCGATGATAACGCCTGCTAAGGCAAGCAGGAACGTTTGGGCGACAACAGAGTTGGACAAATAACGATTAGAAATTCCTTGTGCTTTCATGACGCCGAAAATACTGATCTTCTGAATCGTCAACACATAAAGGAAGATTGCAAGAATGACAGCAGAAACGATGAACAAGAAGTAAATCATTAATGTTAGTGTTAAATTCTGTTCCGTGTATCCAGGCATATTTTCAATGAATTTTTTTGTAGAGATAACCTGCAGGGAATCGTCAACCGTGATCTTATTCAGGTCATCCGCTCGAAATACGTAAGCGTTAATAGTATCTTCACTGCCCTCGGCTTGCCCGCCGTAGCGGACACTCTCATACGTTTCCATTGTCCCGTATAGTACAGGGGCGGCATTGAACTTCGCATCCTCCGTAAAGCCGGCAATGGTTAATGTCTCATCGATTGAAGAGAGCTCCAGCTCGTCTCCAACCTCAAATCCTTCGTCCTTCAAGGAATCATCAGCGATGACTTCCCCTTCGTCTGTGAAAACTTCCCCTTCAACGACATCAGGCATGATAAACTCATCCTTTTCAATACCGAAGATGGCCACATTGGCCTTATTGTCCCCAGATGTCGCGATGGAATTAAATTGACCCAAAACAGCCAATTCAGAAGCGCCGTTTCCGTCGTATTCCCCTTTTTCAAAGCTTGATTGCGGAAGCGTGATGTCCGATTCATCCGTTAAAATGATTCCATCTGCCTCCCATTTGTCTACGGCTTCTTTATTGAGATTTTCGAGTCCGTTAGCGAGCCCTGATAAAAAGAAGACCAAATAGGAAACGAGTGTCAGCACCCCGATAATCAGTGTGAATCTGAGTTTATTATTCTTAATTTCATTCCAAGCCAGAAACATTTGTCCACATCCCATATGTTTTGTTTTTGTATAAATAATATATAGATAATGTATAACTTTTTAAATCTTTTGGCAACTAATATAACCTCAAAAAAATCTTGGCCTCTAAAAGCCAAGATTTTCAGGAAAAATGCTTATGGGTGATAGTTTCTAATACAGCCGCCCAATTATGGTCTCTTGCCGCAATATCATACCGAGTTTCAGATCGTTTTGTCTCCTTAATTCCAAGCCCGCCGACAATGGAGACTAAAGATGGGTTCACTGAACGGGCACTGTCAATGTATTCTTGCACAAGCTCATCGTCTGAAGGGTTTGAAGTCGAGATGGCCAGCAAGTCAATTTCTTTCTCTTTCAGCAATTCTGCCAGCCCTTCAAGCGGAGTATCAGCTCCGATGTAATAGACAGGATAATGTTTTTCCCTAAGGAAGAGTGTAAAGAGAATCAATCCGATTTGATGATGCTCTCCCCGCGGGCAGATCGCCATAACACGCGGCATTGTAGAAGATGTTTCAAACACACTGAATAGCCGTGCTGCACGGTGGAGAACAATATTGCTGATCATATGCTCTTTCACGGCATGGAGGTTTCCCTTCTCCCATTCCTCTCCTACTTTATACATAAGCGGGACGATGATGGAGAAAAAGACGGTATGGTAATGGAATTGAGAAAAATACAAATCCAGCAGACGGTTACATTTATCGGCCTCCAATTCCAGGACGCTTGCATATAATTCATCGATTTGTCTTCGAAACTGCTTAGAAGATCCTTCTTCCGCCTCGGTGAAAGATTCAATGGCCTTTTCCTCGGCTTTTCTTGTTTTCAAAAGATGAACAGCCTGGCTGATGTTCAGGCCATTTTCTTGGATTTGTTTTTTAAGCCACTTTAAATCGTTCAGGTTTTCCTCTGTGTACACCCGATGTCCTGATTCCGTTCTATCGGGGACAATCGCTTGGTAGCGTGTTTCCCAGGAACGGATGGTCACGGTCGGCATGTCTAATATTTTCGAAACCGCTTTAATATTGTACATCGTCTAACCCTTCTTTTATAAAAGTTATAAATTAATTATACATTAACATTATCTTGATTCCGGGAAAAATACAAATATCTTAGTATAAAGGATCAAACAGGGAACTTTATCCTCTGCAGATTTACTTACGCAGCTAGGGCGAGACTCGCCTCTCTTCGCGTGAAAAGCGACCATCCAGACGGTTACATGATCAACAAAAAAACAAACCTGCTCACTAATGCGAGCAGGTTTGTTACTTTATATACTCGGGTCTCTTTTGTCTGCGTTTAATTCGCTACAATATTAACAAGCTTTCCTGGAACCGCAATGACTTTACGGACCGTTTTGCCGTCAATCTGTTCTTTGATTGCTTCTTCTTCCATCGCAATTTCCTGAAGCTTCTCCCTGGTCGCATCTGCAGGAACCATCAGCTTCGCTTTCACCTTGCCGTTGATCTGAACAACGATTTCCACTTCATCATCAATCAGTTTCGCTTCGTCATAAGCAGGCCATGCAGCGTAAGAGATGCTTTCTTCATGTCCAAGCTTGCTCCAAAGCTCCTCAGCGATATGAGGGCAGACAGGCGCCAGCATTTTCACGAATCCTTCCACATAGTCACGAGGAAGGACTTCTGATTTGTATGCCTCATTGATGAATACCATCAATTGTGAAATGGCTGTATTGAAGCGCATACCTTCATAATCTTCCGTGACTTTCTTCACTGTTTGATGGTAGACTTTCTCCAGTTTGCCGCTGTCATCACGATCCGCAAGTTTTGAAGTGAACGAGCCATCTTCCGTCACGAATAAACGCCAGATACGATCCAAGAAGCGGCGCGATCCGTCCAATCCGTTTGTCGACCAAGCAATCGATGCGTCAAGCGGTCCCATGAACATTTCATATAGACGTAATGTATCGGCACCATGACTTTCGACGATGTCATCCGGATTGACGACATTCCCTTTCGATTTACTCATCTTTTCATTGTTCTCTCCAAGAATCATTCCTTGGTTGTACAGACGTTGGAATGGTTCCTTAGTCGGCACCACACCGATGTCATAAAGGAACTTATGCCAGAAGCGGGCATAAAGCAAATGCAGCACGGCATGTTCCGCACCGCCGATATACATATCGACCGGCAGCCACTCTTTCATTTTCTCCGGATCCGCGATGGCTTCCTGATTATGCGGATCAATATAACGAAGGAAGTACCAGCAGCTTCCCGCCCATTGCGGCATTGTATTCGTCTCGCGGCGTCCTTTACGGCCGTTCTCATCGACCACATTCACCCATTCTTCGATATTGGCAAGCGGAGATTCCCCTGTGCCTGAAGGTTTGATTTCATTGGTCACAGGCAGCACCAATGGTAATTCTTCCACCGGAACAGTCGTGCTTGTGCCATCTTCCCAATGGATGATCGGAATCGGCTCGCCCCAGTAACGCTGACGGCTGAACAGCCAATCACGAAGACGGTAAGTGATTTTCTTCGTTCCGATGCCTTTTTCTTCAAGCCAAGCGATCATTCGGCTGATTGCTTCTTCTTTGCCTAAGCCATCCAAGAAATCGGAATTGATATGTTCCCCGTCCCCTGTGTATGCTTCTTCTTCAATATTGCCTCCTGCTACCACTTGTTTGATCGGCAGACCGAATACCTTCGCGAATTCATAATCACGCTCATCATGTGCAGGCACCGCCATGATGGCTCCTGAGCCATAGCTCATCAACACATAATCAGCGATCCAGATCGGCATTTTCTCTCCGTTGGCAGGATTGATTGCATAAGCACCGGTGAAGACACCTGTCTTTTCTTTTGCCAAATCTGTACGCTCCAGATCCGACTTGCTTTTCACTTGGTTGATATATGCTTCGACGGCTTCCTTTTGTTCAGCCGTTGTGATCGTATCCACCAAACTGTGCTCAGGTGCCAATACCGCATAAGTGGCACCGAACAATGTATCCGGACGTGTTGTGAACACTTCGAATGAAGCGTCATGTCCATCGATCGCGAAACGCACTTCCGCACCTTCCGATTTTCCGATCCAATTGCGCTGCATCTCTTTGATGCTTTCAGGCCAATCCAATTCATCCAAATCTTCGATCAAACGATCTGCATAAGCAGTGATCTTAAGCACCCATTGTCTCATCGGACGGCGCTCGACCGGATGTCCTCCGCGTTCGCTAAATCCGTCGATCACTTCTTCGTTCGCCAAAACAGTACCCAATGCCGGACACCAGTTAACGGCCACTTCATCCACATAAGCAAGGCCTTTTTCATATAGTTTCGTGAAGATCCACTGTGTCCATTTATAATAATTCGGATCGGTTGTATTGATTTCACGATCCCAATCATAAGAGAAGCCCAGGGACTTGATTTGACGTCTGAACGTATCAATATTCTTCTCCGTGAATTCAGCAGGGTCATTCCCTGTATCAAGCGCATATTGCTCCGCCGGAAGACCGAAGGCATCCCAGCCGATCGGATGAAGGACATTGTATCCTTGCATACGTTTCATGCGGGATAGGATATCCGTTGCGGTATAACCTTCCGGATGACCTACATGAAGCCCGGCACCGGATGGATATGGAAACATATCCAAAGCATAGAATTTGCTCTTCCCTTCATCTTCAAGTGTTTTGAATGTTTTATTATTTTCCCAATGCTGCTGCCATTTCTTTTCGATATCCTGGTGATTGAAGCTCATACAATTTCCTCCCTAAATAAAAGCCATGTCATATTTTTGAAATATGTGAATAAATGCAAAAAACCCCTCATCCCAAAAAAGGGACGAGAGGATTAAGTTTCGTTTAACCTTCCCGCGGTACCACCCTAATTGGTGCCAAAAAATGCACACCCGGCTCGAGAATCTGTAACGCGATCAGACGGCAGACATTACTATCGGTTCATGTCGGCAGCTCAAAGGCGAGTTCACTAATATTCCCGCACTGGCTTGCACCATACGCCAGCTCTCTGAAAGCGGTCCAAAAAGTTACTACTCCTTATCTTTGCTTATCATTCTTCTATGTTATCTGTTATTTTATGCAATTTTAATAAAAAATGCAAGTAACCTTCAGTATGTTCATGATCCGGCAGAAATATTCACAATTCCTTATTCTGCTGTTGAGTACTTCCCTTTGCTTTTGGCTGACAAAATTTTATCGTAAAACGAAGTGGTGACCATGGCCGTCAGGAATAAGGTGATGAGGACCAAGAACATCATCTGCATCCCATGCTGATCGACCAAATATCCGCCGAGGAGCGGTCCGATCATCTTCCCGCCCGTTGAGGCACTGTTTACGATTCCCTGATAGAAGCCTTCTTTTCCTGTTGGAGAGAGTTCATCCGCAATGGTCGGAACAGCCGGCCAGACAAGCATCTCGCCAACCGTCAGGATCAGCATGGCTGTCAAGAATCCGGCAAAGTCCGACGCTAATGCTGCAACAACGAATGAAAGGGTGAAAATGACCATACCGGCGAGCATCTGTATCTTCACTTTCTTCATGAAAGTATAGATGAATTTATTGACGACAGGCTGCCCCAAAACAATCAGGGCCCCGTTGATGGTCCAAAGCAAACTGTATTGCTTAAGCGAAATCCCTACGGTCTGTGTATGCGCCGAAATGGTGGATGTCCACTGAACATATGCGATCCAGCAAAGGGCATATCCCCCGCATAGAATCAACAGCGCATACAGCTTCTTATGATCGCCAGCCGGCTTTTCATCCCCTAGAAGAGGCATTGCTGTCTGTTTATCTTCTTCTATATTCTTGTACGTCAGAACGACAAGTCCAAAAAACAGCACATACATCATCAGATTTGCGACAAAGATATACTCCATGGAGTATGATGCAATGAATCCGCCAAGTGCCGAACCGAGTGCGACACCGAGATTCAATGCCACATACACGGCATTGAACGGTTTTCTTCCGCCTTCCTTCCATACTGAACCGGCCATGGCGAACATGGACGGGAATATGAGACCGGATCCAAGACCGATGATTGTGAGCCATAACGCATACACCGGCCAATCATGATTCAATGTTAAGCCGGTCAATGCCGCCAATGAGATTATTGCACCTGTCAAAATGGAACGATACCCGCCGATTTTATCGAATAAATATCCCCCTGCTAAATTCCCCACAACTGTGGCAGCCGCATTCGCCATTAAAACAAGACCTGCCACCGATAATGATTTACCAAGATGATTATGTAAATATATGGTGTTTAAAGGCCATAAAAAAGAAGAACCGGTCACATTTATGACCATCCCTATTACAATCAGCCATAATTTCTTCGGCAACTTTCTTATATCTCCTTCCGCTGAAACGCTCAAATTACT
This sequence comes from Bacillus sp. (in: firmicutes), assembly GCA_045576475.1. GTDB lineage: Bacteria > Bacillota > Bacilli > Bacillales > DSM-1321 > Bacillus_AD. The sequence continues at coordinate 64,943 of JAZNGP010000033.1, forward strand.
AGATAAATTGTATAGCTTCAAATAGAGATAGGCAACCTTTACTTGCCTCTACGACATCGACTCCGAATCAAAAAAAACACCGGACAAACGGAAGTCCCCGTTATCCGATGTCCAGGTGCCGATATAAATGATTCATCTGATCCTTTGTTTCCTCATCCATTGGGTTGCCACCCACTTTTCCCCAGTGATGACAGGTGTGCCGGCATGTATGGTGCGTTCATTCAATTCCGGATTCTGATAGAAATATTCAAAATAAACTGCCATTCCCTTTCGCGGAGAAATCGATAGATGGAGTTCCGGAAAGACCGTATCACCGCCTTCTTCGACGTCGTTCAGATAAATCACTAAAGTACTGATACGATTGTTGGCGGCTGCCTTACTCGCTGGTGCGAAATAATCAAGATGGGCTTTATACTCTTGTCCAGGCTGATAACGTAAAATATGCAGCCCTTCTCCATGTTCGTTGGGGATATTCATGATGGCGGCAATTCGTTCTTCGACAGCAGCAATAAGAGGGTGTTCATCTTCTTCCAAGAAGGCGCCGCTGCTGGTTCGAATATCGTTCACTTCTCGCGTTGCTCCCGTTTTGGACCTCCGGATCTTGCCTTGCGATAACAAAATCAGTTCATCACATTCATCCCCGTTCAACACATTGCCAAGAAGAACAACAAGCGGTTCTTCAAACCGGGCGATGATCGGTATTTCCCTGTCAGCCAGGATGATGCTGTTTCCACTATGATGAAAAATCGTTGATTCTTTACTTTTTGTTTGCGGATCCATTGGCAGCTTCTCCCCTTCCCCTTTGTCGCTTAAATAAATAACTCTATTATCCTAGCATATATTTAACCATAAATTATCTGTTTTGTATTTTACTGTATGCGTCCTGAGCTTTGTTTTTACTAAAGGCTCTGTTATCGTTTCATGGTGTTTTTTCCCTTTGCCAGACCAAATGCTTGGTGACGAAGCTGACTTTACTTGAATGAATGTCAAACAATACTCCCCGGATTTCCTCTATAGTATACTTAATAGGATATAGATCAACAGAAAGAGAGATGCATATGACCCGATACGAACCCGCAATCCATTTGCAGGATGTCTCTTATCTGCTCGACGGCAGGCCTATATTGAAGCACATTACCGGATCATTCCCGAAAGGAAAAATCACAACCTTGGTCGGTCCTTCTGGAGCAGGGAAAACGACACTCTTGAAATTATGTAATGGCTTAGCTTCTCCGACAAGCGGCAGCATCCTGATCAATAATCGAAAAATGGAAACGTATCCGCCCGCCACACTCCGCAGACTTGTGGGCATGGCATTGCAATCAGCTCCGATGATTAAAGGAACGGTTTATGAAAATCTGAATTTGCCGCGTTCCTTACATGGCGAGACATTATCGGAACAAGAAGCAGTAAATATACTTGGCGATGTCGGACTGGATGCCCGCTTTCTGACGCATCAAGCAACTGAACTATCCGGCGGACAGCGGCAAAAAGTGTCGATCGCACGTACGCTCATCAACCAGTCTAATATTTTGCTGCTTGATGAAATCACCTCTGCCCTGGACCGCAAGTCCTGTCATGAAATCGAGCAGCTGATTAAAAAGATTAACCGCCTATACAATGTCACGATTATTTGGATTACCCATAATTTGCGGCAAGCACGCAATTTAGGGGACTTCACTTGGGTGCTTCATGACGGACAGTTATTGGAAGCTGGCGAATCCCGGATCCTCGATGAATCAACGGACCCGGTTGTACTGCGGTTCGTAAAGGGGGATTTGGAGTGAGTTTTCTTACATTGGCATTCGGACTATCCTTCATCCTGATTCCTCTAGCCTTGTCGAAAACGCTCAAACTGGATTTGGAGAGAGATACCATTATCGCCACGATCCGTTCCGTTGTGCAGCTGCTGGCAGTCGGATATGTGCTGCAATTCGTACTGACCACAGAGAGTTTTGTTTACGTCGCACTGATGGTTGCGCTTATCATAACGGTTGCAACATTGAACGCACGTAATAAAGGCCGATGGATCAAGGGAATCACATGGAAGCTTGGATTGACATTCGTCACCATAGAGCTGCTTACACAAGGTGTCATGATTGGTTTCGGCATCATGCCCGCAACCGCACAATACATCATACCGGTAAGCGGGATGCTGATCGGGAATGCGATGGTTTTGTCGATTGTATTCCTGAATCGGTTTGCCGCTGAAGTCGAAGCAAATCGTGATGAGATGGAACTGATATTGACGCTTGGGGGTACCCCGAAACAAGCGGTCCGACGGCAGTTAATTTCTTCCATAAAAGCAAGCATGATTCCTACAATTGAAAGCCAAAAGACAATCGGGCTCGTTCAGCTTCCCGGAATGATGAGCGGGCAGATTATCGGAGGGGCTCCTCCCCTGCAGGCTGTCCAATACCAAATCATCATTGTTTTCGCCCTGCTCACATGCGCCACTGTCGCAAGCGTCATGATTGGTTTCTTGAGCTACCCGGCATTATTCAATCAATCGATGCAGCTGATGAAGCAGGAACACTGACCATTATCAATGGAAACAGATTCTCTTTTAGGGAAAAAGGCAGCGGTGGAACCGCTGCCTTTTTCTCAATGTCTGAGAGTAATCATATTATGCTGCATCTGCTCTACTTGTGCTTTCATACGATTCAACAAATCCCGCTGCTGTTCGTTCGCACTCCTGGACAAATGCTCAAGCTCGCTGTACGCCGTTTCAAGAAGCTGCTGGCTCTGAGTGAAATGGTCGATATTATAATGTTCCTGCTTTGCTGCTTCATCATATTGGAATTGCGCAAGTTGCAAAGCTTCTTCACAATGTTGAAGACAAACGCTTACTGAATCTCTTGTTGCCATAAGAAAGCCTCCTCAAAAGTTAAGGTTACTTTCTTAGTCTTCCAAGTTGGAGGTATTTCATTACAAGATACCTTTTGTTCAGTGTCATGGCTTCAAGAAGCGGATTCATGTTACAATATTCCCTATGCTATATGTAAAACCTATCTTTAAGGAGGTTTCTGACTTGAATCAGAAAAACCCATTCCCATATGCAACGGATGACAAACGTTATCATACATGGAATTATCATTTACGAAACATCTTCGGACATAAAGTGTTCAAGGTCGCCATCGATGGAGGCTTCGACTGTCCAAACCGTGACGGCACAGTGGCGCATGGAGGCTGCACCTTCTGCAGTGCGGCCGGTTCCGGTGACTTCGCAGGGAACCGTGTCGAAACGATCGAGAAACAATTCAATGAAGTGAAGACAAGAATGCACCAGAAATGGCCAGATGGGAAATACATGGCTTATTTCCAAGCGTATACCAATACACATGCACCTGTGGATGTACTGCGTGAGAAATTTGAGACAGCATTGAAACAGGAAGGTGTCATCGGCATGTCCATCGCCACCAGACCGGACTGCCTGCCGGATGATGTTGTCGAGTATTTGGCGGAACTCAATGAAAGAACCTACCTATGGCTTGAACTCGGGCTGCAGACCGTTCACGAAAAGACCGCCAACATCATCAACCGCGCGCATGATTATGCAACATATGTAGAAGGCGTTGAGAAACTCCGCAAACATAATATCCGTATCTGTTCCCATATCATCAACGGTCTGCCTCTGGAAACACCGGAAATGATGCTTGAAACGGCTAGAGAAGTTGCCAAGCTGGATGTACAAGGGATCAAGATTCATCTTCTTCATCTATTGAAGGGGACTCCGATGGTGAAGCAATACGAAAAAGGATTGCTTGAGTTCCTCAGCTTTGATGATTATGTCGGACTTGTCTGCGACCAACTGGAAATTATACCGCCAGAGATGATCGTCCATCGCATCACAGGAGACGGCCCGATCGATTTGATGATCGGACCGATGTGGAGCGTGAACAAATGGGAAGTGCTGAACGCAATTGATGCCGAACTGAAAAGAAGGAACAGCTGGCAGGGGAAATACTACCAAAGAGCCGGAGGGATCCATATTGAAGCTTGACCGCATCCTGCCTTTCGCACGCCTGTTGCTGCAGAAAGCCGCTTCATCCGGCAGCATCGTAGTTGATGCCACTGCCGGTAATGGGCATGATACGTTATACTTGGCAAATCTCGTTGGTCCAAAAGGCCATGTGTATGCCTTCGATATCCAGGAACAAGCTTTGTCGGAAACGAGGAAACGGCTGCAAGAACAAGCCCCGGATTCTTCCGTGACTTTAGTTCATGACAGCCATGGAAATATGATGACGCATATTCCGGAAATACACCACGGGGCCATCTCCGCTGCTGTTTTCAACCTCGGCTACTTGCCCGGGGGCGATAAGTCCATCGTGACGCATGCGGAGTCTACCATTGCTGCGATTGAACAACTTCTTGAACTCATGACACCTGAAGGAATCATTGTATTGGTCATTTATCACGGCCATCCGGAAGGAGAAATCGAGAAGAACATCGTATTGGAGTTTGCGGAGCAAATTCCTCAAGAGAAAGCACATGTTTTGCAGTATGGGTTCATCAATCAAGTGAATGCTCCGCCTTTCATCGTAGCTATTGAAAAACGATGACATCGTTTTGTAAATAAACAAAAACAGAACACATAGGCAAGCAGGCAATCAGCCTGCTTGTTTTTTTGTTGTGTACGTTGTTCATAGTACTTTTCACCGATTTTTCCACATTCATACAGAAAAGCGGATGGTACAATTCGTTTGCAAGTCGCTTATACCTATCTGATAGTCCCGGAAGTCCTCATCACTGTCATCATATAGGTATGTTCAACTGTTTTTTTGTGCTGAATTCCTTTAATAGAGACAATTACTTATACTTTCTCTTGTTGATGCACTTATAACATAATCACTTCAGCACATAAATCAGTTCCCGCACTAATACCAACTATTCATTTTCTCTCTTCGACAAAAACGGAAACAATATTCAACAAATTCGGACAACTGTTTTACTATAAGGTTACATTAGTTACCAGGGTATTACAGGTAATCAAAAAATCAGGAAAGGAGGAACCATGATCAGAACAAAAGACAAAAACAAAAATCGGGAGGGAAATGCATGGGCAAAAGACGAAATAAGTTATCTTCCATTCTGTTGACGGCAGTATTGATTCCAACTTTGATACTCCCTTCAACAATGGGCACCACGGTCTCCGCAAAAGCTCTACACACTTCTGCTAAGAGTGAACTTCCAAAAAACACCACAAATAAGATTTCACCCGCCTTGCTGAATGAATTCAAAAAGGATGACCAAGTCACATTTCTCATCAAAATGAAAGAACAGGTCGACACGGCTGCAGTATCAAAGAAAGCAGCTACGAATGCCGTGAAGAAAAAGCTGACTTCCGCAAAGAAAGAACTGGAGATCAGATCATCTGTTGTGACAGCACTTCGTTCCGAAGCGCAAACCAGCCAATACGAGCTGAATGAATACTTAAAGAAACAAGAAAAAGCAGGAAATGCAAAGAATATAAAATCTTTCTATATCGTCAATGGGATGGCCGTCACGGCAACCAAAGAGGTGATGGAGCAGATTGCCATCATGCCTGGCGTCGATAAGATTCTGCCTAATGAGACGAGACAGCTGATTCAGCCGGCTTCAAAAACCCCAGCCTCCAGCAGCTTGAAATTGGACGGCGGCAGCGGGACTGCAGTTGCAGAACCAAAAGCGGAGACATCTTCCGTCGAATGGAATATAGCGAAAATCAACGCACCACAGGTGTGGGACATGGGAATCGATGGTGCAGGAACAGTTGTCGCTTCCATTGATACCGGCGTCCAATGGAATCATCCTGCTCTAAAGGAACAATATAGAGGTTACAACCCGGCAAATCCGGATGCTCCAAGCCATGCTTATAACTGGTTTGATGCTACTTCCGGCAACGGGGCTACACCATACGATGATCAAGGACATGGGTCCCATGTTACCGGAACGATGGTCGGCGCTGAGCCGAATGGAACGAACCAAATCGGGGTGGCTCCAGGAGCCAAATGGATTGCAGTCAAAGCATTCACTGCAGCCGGTGGCTCGGATGTCGACCTTCTGGAAGCTGGCGAATGGATCCTTGCTCCGAAAGATGCCGAGGGCAACCCTCACCCTGAGCAAGCACCAGATGTCGTCAACAACTCTTGGGGCGGCGGATCCGGGATGGATGAATGGTACCGTCCAATGGTACAAGCATGGAAAGCCGCTGAAATCTTCCCAGAATTCTCTGCAGGAAATACAACATTATCAAATCCAGGAGGTCCTGGTTCGGTGGCGAACCCTGCCAACTATCCGGAATCCTTTGCCACTGGGGCAACTGACATTAATAATAATCTGGCCAGTTTTTCTTTGAGGGGACCTTCTCCATATGGAGAATTAAAACCGGATATTTCAGCACCGGGTGTGAATATTCGCTCCAGCGTTCCTGGCAGCGGATATGAAGGCGGCTGGAACGGAACCTCAATGGCAGGACCGCATGTAGCAGCAGTGGTTGCTTTGTTGAAACAAGTAAATGCTTCATTAACAGTGGATGAAATCGAACAAATCCTGGAATCAACCGCAACTCCTTTGACGAATAATGAGTATCCAGAGTCACCTAATCACGGATTCGGTCATGGACTCGTCAACGCTTTTGATGCGGTCAATTCCATCATTGGCGGCCTTGGAAAAATGAAGGGTGCGGTTACGATTGAAGGAGATGACACAGAAGCACCAAGCTATGAACATGAACCTTTAGCAGAATCTTACAAAGAAATGGATCTCCCATTGACAATAACAGCATCAGATGACATTTCTGTCGTATCGGTACAGCTGCAATACCAGAAAGCAGATGGGACTTGGGCTGATATCGACGCAAGCAGAACTGCCGGCAACCACCTTTCGGGGACTTATTCGGCAACCATCCCTGGAACTGAATTGAACGCTGATTCTGTTGCCTATAAGTTTACCGTTACTGATTTCGGTGGAAATGTGATTGAAACGGAAACATACGAAGTTGCACTATTACCGGGTATCACAGTCGGATACAGCACCGATTTCGAAAGTACTCCTGTCGGCTGGACAACCTTCGGCACGAAAGATTGGGAATGGGGTACCCCGCAAACAGGTCCGGGAAGTGCTTTTTCTGGAGAAAAGGTGTACGGTACGAATCTGACGGGCAATTACCCGAACAGCGCCAACTTCAGCCTGAAGATGCCGCCGATCGATTTGCCTGAAGGAGACAGCTATCTTCGCTTCAAGCAATGGCATAATCTGGAGAACAGATATGATTTCGGTCATGTATTTGTATCGACCGACGGAACGAATTGGACTCAGCTTTCCCGTTACTCCAACCTATCCAATGGATGGATCGACGGAGAAGTGAATTTGAGCGAATATACCGGACAGCGCATCTATATCAGTTTCAATCTTACTTCAGATGGATCTGTACCGCGTCCAGGATGGTTCATAGATGATGTAAGTTTGACGGATACTCCGATCGCTGTATCAGCCAAAAAGAAAGTGAGTATTCCGGATAAAAAAGATAATGGAACATCCTTAAAGAAACCAGCAGTCGATCCGGACAAAATCACACCTGAGACGAGCACCGAACTAGAAGACACGAAACCTGACGAGTCTAAGCCCGCACCTGTGTTATTGCCTTTACAGACCCAGGTAAGCGTACTGGAAACAGGACGTTCCGTGCATACGAAAGCAGAAGATGGTTCCTATGAGATGACTCATGCGGCCGGAGATTACACAGTGAAGGCGGAAGCATACGGATATAAGTCTCAAACAAGACCGGTGACCATCAATGCGGACCAAACCAGCACCGTGAATTTCACATTGGATGAAACTCCTCAAGGCACTGTCACAGGGACTGTCACAAATGAACAGACAGGCAACCCAGTGGCTGGAGCTACAGTATATGTGGTCGAAGATGCTGCCATTGTTCCGGCTGTGACGGATGAAAATGGGCAATACAGCCTGACTGTTTATGAAGGAACATACACATTGAAAGTGTCTGCTCCACTGTACTATGGCCAAGAGACTACTGTAACGATTGAAGAAAATGAATCGGAAGAAAAGAACTTCGTTTTGAAACCGTTTATCGGTTTTTCGGGAGAGATTAAGTATGACGATGGCACAGCAGAAAATGCCAGAGCATTCTATGATGCAGGCAATGGCTGGGCTGTGAAAATGTCCTTGGAATCAGGACAGGAAACAGCTCAAGTGACTGGAGCATCCCTTCGTTTCTGGGATACTACTTGGCCGGCCCCTGGCGGAACGGAATTCCAAGTTTCCGTATATGATGCGACCGGTACTGACGGAGCACCAGGACAGAAGCTGGCCGGACCTTTCACCGATACGGCCCTTAGGGACGGCAATTGGACCCATGTGGACCTTCGTGAGCACGGTATCATGGTGGATGGCGATTTCTTTATCGTTTATACCCAGACTAAAGCAAATCCGAATGCACCTGGATTAGGCACCGATGAAGATGGTCCATATGTGGACAGAAGCTGGCAGTTTGCCGGCGGAGCTTGGTCACTTACACCGGAAGCGGAAGGGAATTACATGATCCGTGCAAATGTGGATTATGAAGTGACTCCTCCGACAATAACATCACCGGCAGATGGTTCATACACAAATAAAAAAGAGGTCACAGTCGAAGGTGAAGCCGCACCTAATACAACGGTTGAAATCATGAATGACGGTGAGAAAGCGGCTGAAACAACAGCTGATGAAGAAGGCACTTTCTCAAGCCCGATCAATTTGAAGGCAGGAGAAAATGAGATAACAGCCAAAGTGACAGCCGAAAACGGATCAACAGATCTCTCAGAAGCGGTGACAGTCATCTTGGATGAAGACAGCCCTGAATTGGATATCACTTCGCCGACAGACGGATCAAAATCAAACCGGGAAACTGTCACTGTCACAGGTAATGTTTCAGACGCCAACCTGGAGTATGTGAAAGTGAACGGTCAAGAGGCCGCCGTAAAAGACGGGAAATACAGCAAACGTCTCCTGCTTGACGAAGGAGAGAATACAATTGAAGTTGAAGCAAAAGATAAAGCAGGAAACACTGCGGAAGAATCCGTGACAATTGATGTGAAATACACAGCACCGACGATTACGGACCTGAAGCCGGCAGAAGATATTGATTTGGAAAGCGGCGATACCGTCAAGATTGAATTCGACAGTGAGCCTGGATTGGATGCGGATTTCTCCATCCTGCTGCCATTGACGAACATCAAACCAGTCGACAACGCCAATGAATTGCCGATGAGAGAGGTCTCCCCAGGCCACTATGTCGGCTACTACACAGCAACGAAAAATGTGGTTGCTCCAGGAGCAGTCGTCGAAGTGAAGATTTATGACGATTTTGGCAACGTAACCACAGAAAGAGCTGCCGGAAAACTATATATCAACGAACAATAAAAAGCGGCACCCTTCATGTAATGGAGGGTGCTCGCCTTTTGTCCGGCCGTAAACAGAGGCTGCCCATCTTTTGGGCAGCCTCATTCTATCGAACATCATTCAATTGTCGAAAGAGCATATCTTCTCGGAAGTAGCTTCTTCACAAACCGGTACAGTTTCGCATTTTTATAGAAAAACCGAGCTTGGGACCCGCCGAGTTTCACCAGCTTCTTCGCCAACAATTTCGTATCCGGTTCGGCAGCTGCTTTCTCATCCGATAAATAAAGACCAAGCAATCCGCGATGGATCAATTTATGGAAATGCTCATGCGGCAATTCATTCAAACAAGCGTCCGCTTCTTTCACGAAATGGGAAAACCGCTCAAACATCTGCTCCTTACTGTCGTAGTACGTGCAGAAATTCAAATCCCCTCCAACCAGATCTTCTTCCTGGTCAATGAAATAGTCCAGTAAAATATGCAGACCTTGAATATAAGGGAAGTACACCTTGTAGATCCGTTCGGCATCTTCCTCCCTGAAATCGGGACGAAGTGCATAAGATATCAGACAGAAGATACCAAGTGTCGACCCGGAGCAAGCGGAGAATTCATACCAGGACATGTCCGGAACTTCCTTCTCGAATGTTTTGAACCATTCCTTCAGTCTCGGGACACGCTCATGCTGAATGACATGTTTATGTATCTGCAGATCCGAATAATAACGGCATAGTTCGGATAGATAGCCTGCTATATATTCATAATTATCCATTTTCCGGAAAAATCGCTGGCATCTGTCCACCAGTTTGGCCAAATATCCTCCGTCATCCTGTTCATCCCGGAAGCGGTAGTAATTCGTCACGGGTGAACTTGTCCTTAAGGCATGCTGCATCGATTCATGAAGTGCAGCAAAGTCCTTATCATCCAGAGAAGTGCTTCTGTCGCATAAGTTATCCAAATAATCGCTGATCGTCTGATATGCTACGATAAAAGAATGCGCTTCTTCTTTCCGTGGTTCCGACAGCAGGGAGAAAATACCTCCGCCTTCACAGTGAAAGTCCTTCGCTTCAATACTGTCCAAGGCTTGCTTTCTCAACTCCGGGTCCGGAATCTGCCTCGCTTCCCTTTTCCAGAATTCCAGTTCCTTTTGGACTGCAGGGAACACTTCCATGTACACTTTATGCATCAGCATGATCGGCGTTTTGGGGATGCCCAATTTCAATTCCTCCTTTTATTGAAGGCTCTGCTGGTCTATCATTCCCGAAAAATCCTTTTCCCGTGAACATGACCTGAATCCAGCAGGCCTACTGAACAACATAGCCGAGATTACGCATCCGATTCTCGACAAATGACTTCGCATAATAGAATACATTTTCTTTCTCAGGTTCACTGAATAACTCATGATACAATCCAGGCCACTCCACAAACGCCTTCTCGCTGTTGAATATGTAATTGAACCATTCTCGAGCTGCCCTTTTGTCCATCACTTTATCATCCCCTGCCTGCATGAGCAGGATCGGAACATCCAATAATTCAGGGATATTCTCGAATGCCTCTTTCATGGCCGTCAAATATTCCCGGTACCAACGGACAGATACCTTGGAAATAAATAAAGAATCATTCTTGCTCGCATTCCTGATTTCAGGATCTCTTGTGATCATATCAATCTTCAGCCCTGTAGTCGTCTTGAAGCTGGGATACGCTATATTCAGGACAGCTGATGCGGCATGAAGCGCCTTCGAAGGGTAAGATAAAAGCCCGAGCGCCGGTGATGAAAGGATGACCCCGGCCACATTGACTTCCATTTCCTGCAATAACCTGATTGTGATCAACCCGCCAAGACTATGACCAAACAAGAATATCGGAAGATCGTACTGATATGCGTCCTGAATCCAGCTCCTCACTTCCACCAAATATTCATCGAAGGAATTGATATGGCCTCTATTCGAGCGCGAACCCAGTCCTTGACCCGGAAGATCTCCCATAATGACATGGTAGCCTTCTGTACGCCACATATCGATCAGCCACCGGTAACGGCCCTGATGTTCCATCGCTCCATGCACAATGATAATGACCGCTTTCCTATCCTCTTTAGCTTCCCATTTATACAATTATAAAACCTCCCTCTTGCGGCAACTGTAACATCTGCTTCTTGGATGTTCTTCTGTATTCCTTCTTCTCCACACACTTCGTCCAAATTGTACATCCGCTTCCATTCCAATTACACTAATACTAGAATACTAAAAAAAAGGCATCAGCACAAAAGGAGATGGTTAGATGATTATTTACCCTTATCGCGATAAATATCCCGATATACATGAAAGTGTGTATATCGCCGAGAATGCGGTGGTCACAGGCGACGTGAAGATCGGCGAAGAATGCAGTCTCTGGTTCAACTCTGTCATACGCGGGGATGTCGCCCCCACTGTTCTCGGAAAGAAAGTGAATGTCCAAGATAACTGTATCCTGCATCAAAGTCCGAATAATCCACTCATTCTTGAAGATGAAGTGACTATCGGACACGGTGTGACCCTGCACGGCTGCCATGTGAAAAGAGGGGCACTGGTGGGCATGGGTTCAATCGTATTGGATAATGCGGTAATCGGTGAAGGTGCATTCATCGGGGCAGGCAGCCTTGTCCCGCCGGGAAAAATCATACCCCCGAATACAATGGCCTTCGGCAGACCCGCCAAAGTGATCCGCGAGCTGGATGATGAAGATAAGAAGGATATGCACAGAATCATAAAGGAATACGCAGAGAAAGGACAATATTATAAGTCCTTGCAATCCAATACATAAAAAACGTTTCAAGAAATGAAAAAACAACCATCTTTGATGCAGATGGTTGTTTTTTTATCGATTATGCTTTCTTTACCGCTTTTTTCAAGATTTCTGCTTTATCAGTGCGTTCCCACGGCAAATCGATATCCGTACGCCCGAAGTGTCCATAAGCCGCAGTCGCTTTGTACATTGGTTTACGGAGGTCGAGCATCTTGATGATGCCTGCAGGGCGAAGATCGAAGTTCTTGCCGACAACATCCACAAGTACTTCTTCATCAACCGTTCCTGTTCCGAATGTATCGATCGAAATGGACACAGGCTTCGCTACACCGATGGCGTAAGCAAGCTGTACCTCTACCTTGTCGGCAAGACCTGCAGCAACGATATTTTTCGCCACATATCTGGCAGCATATGCCGCGGATCGGTCCACTTTAGTCGGATCTTTACCGGAGAATGCTCCGCCGCCATGACGAGCATATCCGCCGTAAGTATCAACGATGATCTTTCTGCCTGTAAGTCCCGCATCTCCTTGAGGTCCGCCGATCACAAAGCGGCCTGTCGGATTGATGAAGTATTTAGTCTCCGCATCGATCAGCTCGGCAGGGACAACTGGATTGATGACATTCGCCTTAATGTCCTGCTGGATTTTCTCAAGCGTCACTTCAGGGTTATGCTGCGTGCTGATGACGATCGTATCGATACGCACCGGCTTATTGTTCTCATCATATTCCACAGTGACTTGTGTTTTCCCGTCAGGACGCAGGTAAGAAAGGATCTCCTCTTTACGCACTTCCGTTAGTCGACGGGCAAGCTTATGAGCCAATGATATCGGAAGGGGCATCAATTCTTTCGTTTCGTTGCAAGCAAAACCAAACATCAATCCTTGGTCCCCCGCTCCGATACTGTCGAGTTCTTCCTCACTCATGGTTCCTTCACGGTCTTCCAATGCCTGATCGACACCGGCTGCGATATCCGCTGATTGTTCATCAATGGAAGTCAAGACTGCGCAAGTTTCGGCATCAAAACCATATTTAGCTCTTGTATAGCCGATTCCTTTCACTGTTTCGCGGACAATCTTTGGAATATCGACATAAGTACTTGTAGTGATTTCACCCGCAACCAGCACAAGACCTGTTGTTACGGACGTTTCGCACGCAACACGTGCATTTGCGTCATTAGTTAGAATGGCATCTAGAATGCTGTCTGAAATTTGGTCACAAATCTTATCCGGATGACCTTCGGTTACAGATTCAGATGTAAAAAGACGGCGTTTGTTTGACATCAATTTGACCCTCCTCAAGATTAATAGAGGCTTTCATGAATAGCTATACTATTCATTCTTCCCTGTTTTGTTGACGGAATTCATTTCCCTTTGTACAGATGAATATCATCTTGCTATGTTAGAGGATTTTTTTATAAATAAAAAAACCTCTCCTTGAGTTGAGGAAAGGTGTTTGTTTTTTACATCTAGCCTTTCGCTCTTATCGTTCAAGGAACATGCCTTGCATCAGGTTAGCACCATCGCATTGCCTATATGGCAATGCAGGTTGCTGGGTTTCATAGGGTCCTGTGCCCTCCACCAACTCGGGATAAGAGAATCCGTTACTTTATGAATGATAACACAACAGGTTTCATTGTCAACAAATTCATATTGATCAATAGTTAAATGCTCAGAAAAGCTCAGAAGCCAAAATATTAAAAATATTGTATCATTTAGTTCATATTAACTTGTATATTTAGCGTTATAATAACTATAGTACTTGTCCAAATATTCGACCGTTTTAAAATATTTAACATTTATCTCGAAATTAGTATAGACTATTAAGTTTAATGTGTTATACTAATTAAAGCGCAATTTGAGATTAGTGGACTATATTAATGATAAAGGGTGGTATCGCATATGAATACGTTAGGGGTTTCAAACGAACTGCATGAGTTATTGAAGGGAGACAATATCGCCATTCAGTTATCCGTCCCGCAATTGGTGGAACGAGTACTATCCAGAAAAGAAGGCGTATTGACTGCAAGCGGTGCCGTACGTGCAGAAACAGGCAAATATACGGGGCGCTCCCCGAAAGATAAATATATAGTAGAAGAAACAACTTCAAAAGATAAGATCGACTGGGGTTCGGTGAATGAACCGATTTCCGAAACCTCCTTCCTGAAGCTCTATCACAAAGTGATTGATCATTTAAAAGAAAAAGAAGAAGTTTATGTATTCAAAGGTTTTGCCGGTGCTGATAAGAAATATAGGCTGCCCATCCAAGTCATCAATGAATACGCATGGCATAATCTATTCGCTCATCAGCTTTTCATCCGCCCGACAGAAGAAGAACTTGAAGGCCACGACCCTCAATTCACTGTCGTATGCGCACCTGACTTCAAAGCAGATCCTGAAGTCGACGGTACGAAATCCGAAACGTTCATCATCATTTCTTTCGAGCACAGGACAGTTCTGATCGGAGGCACCGAATATGCAGGAGAAATGAAGAAATCGATCTTCAGTATCATGAATTACTTGCTCCCGGAGCAGGATATCCTATCTATGCATTGTTCCGCCAACGTCGGTAAAGAAGGAGATGTTGCCTTATTCTTCGGTTTATCAGGGACAGGTAAAACGACTCTTTCCGCTGATCCGAACCGCAAACTGATCGGGGATGACGAACATGGATGGTCTTCCAATGGTGTATTTAATATTGAAGGCGGCTGCTATGCGAAATGTATTGATCTGAGCCGCGAAAAAGAACCGCAGATTTTTGATTCGATCCGTTTCGGGTCTGTTCTTGAGAACGTGGTCCTTGATGAGGACACTAGGATCGCAAACTATGAAGATAAATCACTCACCGAAAATACAAGGGCTGCTTACCCGATTGATGCAATGAATAATATTGTATTGCCGAGTGTTGCCGGTCATCCGAACACAATCATTTTCTTGACGGCCGACGCTTTCGGCGTACTGCCTCCAATCAGCAAATTGTCCAAGGAACAAGCTATGTATCACTTCCTGAGCGGATACACAAGCAAGCTTGCCGGTACAGAACGAGGCATCACCTCTCCGCAAGCGACATTCTCAACATGCTTCGGTTCGCCGTTCCTACCGCTTCCGGCCACTGTATATGCGGAAATGCTAGGACAGAAGATTGACGAACATAATGCAAATGTGTTCTTGGTGAATACAGGTTGGACAGGAGGAGAATACGGCGTCGGAAGCAGGATGAAGCTTGCTTACACGCGTGCGATGATCCAAGCTGCCCTTGAAGGCGATCTGAATAATGTCGATACGATAAAGGATGACATATTCGGGCTTGAGATTCCTCAGCATGTGCCGGGTGTTCCTGATGACGTCCTGACTCCGCATAAAACTTGGAGCGACAAAGAAGCGTATACCGCAAAAGCTAAAGAACTTGCAGGCAAGTTCAAGGATAATTTCAGGAAATTCGACCATGTTGCTCTTGAAATCAAGCAGCTGGGCGGACCATTACAATAAAGACTCCAATCTACGAAGTTCATAAGCAACCCGGATCGAATTCGATCCGGGTCTTTCTTCGCAAAAAGACAGACGTAATATCTGTTTCAATTCACCGAGTGCAGCGATGTCAGTTCGTACAGGAGTTCCGTGTGATCATTTTCCCAGACTACTTTCTTGATTACTCCTGTTCCGATTCGCTCTCCGCTGATTGTTTTGTGGACAGACACCGGAATATGTAAAGGGTATAATCTGTAGCCTTCTTTCACTAGTTTGAAATCATTGCTGCCGACCCGCTCTTCATTCCCTTTCGTCACAATCATTGTATTCAATTCAAGAGGCATCCCCACTGTTTGTATCCCCTTTCCTTTTCTGAAGGTTTCTTTCATTTTATCATCTTTTCACTTGGTCTTTCATCCATAAAGATAAATTTTTGACCGTGCGGCGATTGACAGCCGGCGGGAAATAATGCGTGTATTCATTGAAATACCAGCTTTCCACCCGCTTCCCGAATGCTGTGAGCCTTTCCTGAAGCACTTCCGCTTGTGTCACTTGGACATTCTCATCCCTTACGCCATGAATAATCAGAACCGGACATTGCAATGCTTTGAGTTCTTCGACCGGTGTTCTTTCTTCATATCGTTCTCTGAACTTATTAGGAGTTCCCCCGATCACCCGCTTCATCATCCTCCTCAGGTCGACTCTCTCCTCATAGGTCATCAGCATATCGGAAACACCGCCCCATGTTACTAATGAAGCAATCTCCGGAAATTCAATGGCTGTCCAGATTGCCATGATGCCGCCTCTTGAAAATCCGAATACATGGATGTTCTTTACGTATCGCTTCAGGACGCGTACTGCCGCATAAGCATCGTGGCGGTCATCACCCGCAAAATCCTCCCTTCCTTCTCCCCCCCTATTCCCCCTGTAATATGGGGCGAATACGACAAATCCTTCCGCTGCGAATTGTACAATTCTTCCCGGACGCACCTGTCCGACATTCTTGATGCCCCCTCTTAAATAAAGGAAGCCATCTTCGGTTTCCATCTTGTCTGGAACCGCCAAAAGTCCCTTCACCTTCAATCCATCCGCCAAATATGTCACGGTATACAGCATAATATGTGGATTCGGGGAAGGAAATAACGTTATATCTACGATCATTCCATCCGTATCATTCATCAAAATACCCTCACTGTCCTTATATGTAGCGCCCAAGATAGGCATTCACACAATTTTTTCTCGCTCATACGATATGTTAAACCTTTTACAGGAGAAATACACCTAAATAGGAGGCTTTACACGATGAGAAAATGGCTGAATATCCGTATATTGCTGCTTATATTAGCCCTTGGGGCATTGACGGCTTGCGGAAAAGAAGAAGGCAATACAGAAGTAAAAGTTGCAGAAGTGACAAGATCCATTTTTTATGCCCCTCAATATGTTGCACTTGAGAAAGGCTTCTTTGAAGAAGAGGGACTGGACGTGGAACTGACCACCACATGGGGCGGGGACAAAACAATGACAGCCCTGCTATCGGATGGAGCAGATATTGCATTAGTAGGTTCAGAAACATCCATATACGTGAATGCACAAGGTTCGAAAGATACCGTCATCAACTTCGCACAGTTGACGCAGACGGATGGGACATTTTTGATGTCCCGTGAGAAAATGGACCAATTCGATTGGGAACAATTGAAGGGGAAAGACTTCCTTGGACAAAGAAAAGGCGGGATGCCTCAAATGGTCGGAGAATCCGTCTTGAAGAAACATGGAATTGATCCGCAGAAAGATCTGAACTTGATCCAGAATATCGATTTCGCGAATATCCAAAATGCATATGCCTCCGGAACAGGTGACTTTGTTCAGCTATTTGAACCACAGGCAAGCATATTAGAAAAAGAAGGCAAAGGGTATATCGTTGCTTCTTTTGGAACTGAATCCGGAAAGGTTCCATATACGACTTTCATGGCGAAATCCAGCTATTTGAAGGATAACAAAGAAACTGCCGAGAAATTCACACGGGCAATCCAAAAAGCACAGGATTGGGTCGAAGAAAACAGCGCTGCCGATATAGCCAAAGTCATCCAGCCGCACTTCAAAGATACCGATTTGGAACTGATTGAAATGGTCATCGAACGTTATAAAGGCCAAGAAAGTTTTGCTACCGATACGATCCTGGACGAAGAAGAATGGAACAATCTGAAGAAAATCATGAAGGAAGCCGGGGAGTTACCGGAGGATGCCGCATACAATGAACTGGTAAATACAGAATTCAGCAAACAAGCGGCAGAATGATTCCGCCAGACGGTCCGTTCCACCGCAACGATAAAGGAGGGAAAAAGATGCATTTCCTATCCCTGAAAGCAATCAATCATGTATACCTTTCTGAAGACAGGGCAACATCCGCTCTCGAAGATGTCTCCCTAACCGTTGAGGAAGGGGAATTTGTATCTTTCCTGGGTCCCAGCGGCTGCGGAAAGACCACTTTGCTCTCCATCATAGCAGGATTGATATCACCGACCTCCGGAGAAGCGTCCCTTGAAGGGAATACAAGGTATACAGAAGAGAAACAGGATATCGGATACATGCTCCAACAGGATTATTTATTCCCTTGGAAAACAATCAAGGAGAATATTCTGCTCGGTTTGAAGCTTCAGAAAAAAGATGCTCCCGAGAAAGAAATAAATGCCATTAAACTCCTAAATGAAATCGGGCTTGATAACGTAGAAAACCTGAAGCCCCAGCAACTTTCCGGAGGAATGCGCCAAAGAGCCGCTCTGGTTCGGACATTAGCAACTGATCCGAAGCTGCTCTTGCTTGATGAACCTTTCTCGGCACTTGATTACGTCACGAAACTGAAACTCGAGGATTTAGTGTTCACGACGTTGAAACAATTCAATAAGACTGCAATCCTAGTGACACATGATATCGGTGAAGCCATCGCGATGAGCGACAGGATCCTGATGTTTGCGGCAAATCCCGGCAGGATACACAAAACATTCTCAGTCCCAGCCGAATTAAGGGAAATGAAGCCTTTTCAAGCAAGGAACCATCCTATGTATACCTCTCTATTCCAAGAAATATGGAAGGAGTTCGAGCAAAGTGAAAAGCTCAAAAATGCAGATTCAAACTCTTCATCGGTCCTATAAGGACGGTTTGAAGCAAGAAAAAAAGAAAGTCAGACTCTATCAGGCAGCCATCCTAATCGGATTCTTTGCCCTATGGGAAACTGCCAGCCGAATGAATTGGATCGACCCTTTGTTGTTTAGCTCCCCTTCCAAGATTCTTACATTGCTTATAGAAAAAATCCAAGACGGCTCATTGCTGCCGAATGTATCAATCACCCTTTTCGAAACAGTTCTCGGATTCCTGCTCGGAACATTAGTCGGGACGCTGCTCGCTGCAATCCTTTGGTGGTCCCCATTTCTCTCAAAGGTCCTTGACCCTTATCTTGTCATCCTGAACGCTATGCCCAAGGTGGCACTTGGACCAATCCTAATTGTCGCGCTCGGGCCCGGATTCACATCCATTATCGCAATGGGTGCAATCATTAGTGTCATCATCACCACCATCGTCGTCTATACGGCGTTCAGAGAAGTCGATCCAAACTATCTGAAAGTGCTCAGAACATTCGGTGCAACAAGGTATCAATGCTTTCGCCAGGCCATTCTGCCTTCTTCACTGCCTGTGATCATTTCCACTTTGAAAGTGAATGTAGGATTATCCTGGGTGGGCGTGATCGTCGGAGAATTCCTCGTATCCGCTAAAGGGCTTGGATATTTAATCATTTATGGTTTCCAAGTCTTCAACTTCACATTGGTGCTGATGTCATTACTGTTGATTGCCGTACTTGCTACCTTCATGTATCAAGCGGTCGAACTTTTGGAACGAAAGCTCATCAAATAGCGGCGGCCCTCCGGTAATTAGGAGGGCTGTTGCTGCTTCCAGCTAGCAGGATCAATCGTTCCCGATCAGCGCTAAATCCTTAATCCGCTCCAAGCTTAACGTCATTACTTGATCCTTCATGATGAAACTGAATGTACTGGATGAGAAATCATCCGGCAGTACCGGAAGGATGGCAGGACCATCTGTTTCATGATAATGAGCCGTTTCTTCAGGGATATCTGTATTGGCGAAATACACATCCTTCACAAATTCTTCATCTGGAGATATTACTTTGTACTGTCCGATATAATGGATTTTATCCGGCACCACCCCTGTTTCCTCGAAGGCTTCCCGTCTGGCTGTGTCTTCAATCGTCTCTCCTGCTTCCCTTTTGCCCCCTGGAAACTCCAATCCTCTCACTTTATGCCGGGTCAAAACCCAGCCAGCTGGACAATGCAGGATAATCAAGGCATGATCCGGTTCGGCAGCAAATGGTTGCCTTTCATATGTATAATGGACCATGCATCCATTCACATCCCGGAAAGTTTTCGTCATATGGTGATCCCTCCTTTCCTCACGGTTTCTGGTTTCATTATAATATTTACCATTAAGATTATAGATTAAAATGACTTAATCAGGGTAAAACAATAATAGACATGTTTATGAACTGAAATCTGTTTTATAGTGAGGTGTGAATAATGAAACTGATTGATGATTTATTTGAACACTACCGCACAAAATTGACCGGTGATGATGAAGACATCGATATCCTTGCACTTGCTGTCTTGGAGCAGCTGACACAAAAAGACATAGTAGAGCACATGATGGAGATGGATGAAATGGAACTCAGAAGCTTTTTCGGTTTATACATAACAGAGATGCTGAAGGCTAAATTCGCCGAAACGAATCCGGCCCAAACAAAAGAAACCTTCCACTCCACCTTCCGCAATCTGCATTGAAGCCCGCTGTCTACAGGCTGAAGGTCTTAAGAACACGCTTCGCGAAATTCGTGGTGCGTGTTTTTTGTACGACCGATGTTGTTGCATATGGCCAAAGAATATTTTGCAAGTGATATTCAGACACCTCATTTACGATACAGAAAAGCTCTCTTTTATGCTACAATAGGAAATAAAATCCATTCAGAAAGCGGGATATTATGCTTTACATTACTTTGATCATCTCGGTTATCATCATCCTGTTCGTCATATTGATCACTGCGCTCGTCACAACAAAAGCGTATGAGTTCAAGCACACAGTCGATCCGCATCCGGATGACGCCGAACAGGAGAAGAAACAAACTTCTTCTGAATAGCACATTCATATCCAAACATACTGAAACCTTGTATAATGGAACAGAGAAAGCACGAAATGAGTTGACAAGTATGAAAAGATTTTTATTGCTGCTGATCCGTTTCTATAGGACAGCGATATCCCCATTAAAGCCGCCCACTTGCCGTTTCTATCCCACATGCTCTGCATATGGCCTTGAAGCGATCCAACGCTACGGAGCGCTCAAAGGAGGATGGCTCACCATCAAAAGAATATTGAAATGCCATCCGTTCCATCCAGGAGGCGTCGATCTCGTACCCGAAAGAAAAGAAAGTCATAGACAGCATGAATAATGGATACAATAAGAGCGGAATAAAACTTGCACACGTATTTTTTTTACGATAATATACTTTATGTAAATCGAAACCATTTCGTTTTTTTGAATTAACGATTATTTTTTATTGTTTAAATCGTAACAAATACGATTTAAAGGAGGAAAAACCAGCTAATGAAGAGAAAGATGTCACTCTCGCTCATCCTTGTACTCAGCCTGATCCTTTCCGGATGCGGAAAAGATCAAGCATCACCAGAAAAAAAGATGGATGACGACAAAATAAAAATATATACAACCGTCTATCCCCTGCTCTATTTGGCGGAAGAGATCGGGGGCAAGTATGTGGATGTCGCTTCTGTATATCCAGCCGGAGCCGATGAGCATACCTTTGACCCATCACAAAAAGATATTATTAATATGGCAGAATCGGACTTATTCATGTATATCGGCCATAATCTCGAAGGCTTCGTTACCAAAGCCGAACCGATCCTTGAAGGAGAAGGTGTTGCGATGGCAGCAATCGGAGAACAGATTGATCTGGATCATGCCGCTTCTGCTGACGAAGAAGAGCATGATCATAGTCATGAAGAAGAGTCCTCTCATCAGCATGGCGATGTAGATCCACATATATGGCTGGACCCTGCTCTGATGGCTGAAATGGGTGAACAAGTCACTCAGGAACTCGCCGCATTGAAACCGGACCAAAAAGCGTATTTCGAAGAAAATAATAAGCAATTGGAAGCGAAGTTGACCGAATTGGATGCATCGTTCAAGGAAACAATCGACCGATCCCCCAAAAAAGAAATCATTGTTTCTCACGCTGCGTATGGCTACTGGGAGAACCGATATGGAATTGAACAAATTGCAGTATCCGGGCTTTCCAGTTCAAGCGAGCCGTCCCAAAAGCAATTGACGAACATCATGAAAATAGCAAAAGAACATAATCTTAAATACGTGTTGATCGAACAAAATGTATCTTCCAAACTTACCGAAACAATTCAAAAGGAACTGGGTGCCGAGTCACTCCAGCTTCATAATCTGTCTGTATTGACCGAGAACGATGAAAAGAACGGTGAAGATTACTTCAGCCTGATGGAGGAGAATCGAAAGACATTGGAGAAAGCACTTAAATAATTACCAGCCATAATACGCTCAAGCAGCGGCAATCCTAACCACAAGGAGGGGATTGTAATGGCCAAAGACGTAAAATGCGGTGTCCACAGCTGTACGTTCTGGAAAAGCGGCAATCGGTGCGGAGCAAAGAACATCATGGTGGAAATGTACTCTGAAGGAAAGGCACGCACGAGCAGCCAGACCGGCTGCCAGACCTTTCAACCGAAAGATTATATATGATTGCATTTCCGTCTCCTTAATGGAAGGGAGGGACCTTGTAACAGGTCCCTCCCTTTTTATTTATTCTCATATGTGCTCATCTTGTTCCTCAACATCTCAATCTCTTCCGAATCCACATTTGTAACCATTTTTATGACATCCGCGGGCAATTGTCGTTTGATCAGAATCTCTGCAATCAAATAGGCTTTCTTCTCTTGATCCAAGGTGTCATACCTCCGCTGTTGGAAATAGCCTTCTCTTATTTCCAATTATACAGCTGTAAGGTACTAAACAGAATCGGCATATGCCTATTTTGGCGAGATTGGGATTTTATTTATGAACGAGTGTTTTCAGCTTTCTTCTCATAAGTTTATTCGAGGCATTCCGTGGAAGTTCATCCACCAGCACAATTTCTTTAGGATGCTTATAGGCGGCCAAGAGACTGCCGCAATGCTTCTGGATATCGGAAAGCGTGATGGACGCATCATTTGTGACGATATAAGCAACCGGTACCTCTCCCCATTTACTGTCTGCCCTGCCGGTAACTCCTGCCTCTTTGATCGAGGGATGAGAAAGCAGTGCATTCTCCACTTCCGCAGGGTAAATATTCTCTCCTCCTGAGATGATCAAATCCGAACGGCGGTCAACGATATATAGGAAGCCATCTTCATCCAGATAGCCGGCATCCCCTGTCTTGAACCATCCATTGATGAAAGAAGAAGCCGTTGCTTCAGGCCGGCCGGCATAACCGCTCGTCACATTCGGGCCCTTCACCAAAATTTCTCCTATTTCTCCTGCGTCTGCCTGCCTGCCATCCATATGGATGCATATTTGCGAAGGGAATAACGGTTTCCCGGCAGATCCAAGCTTACGGATGCTATATTCAGGCTGAAGCGTCACAATCTGAGAAGAGGTCTCTGTCATACCATAAGTCTGGTAGACGGGGATGTTTTTCCTCTTGCATTGCTGCAACAGTACCTCAGGCGCAGGTCCGCCTCCCAGCAGCACACATCTCAATGTCTTGGGGTATCCCTCCTCATCGAGATCTTTGAGCATTCTGGTCAGCATCGAAGCAACAACGGAAATGATGGTGACTTCTTCTTCCCGGATGGAACGATTGACTTCAGTTTCATCGAACTTTTCATGCAGGACGACTGTTATCCCATATATGACACTCCTCATCAAGATGGATAATCCGCTTATATGGAATAACGGCACCGAACACAGCCATCGGTCCTTATCGGATAGACCCATGTTGAGCATAGAACCGACTGCGCTCCACCAATGGTTGCCGAATGAATGGATCACCCCTTTTGGTTTTCCGCTTGTTCCGGATGTGTACATGATATTCGCTGTTCCGCCGAGATTGAATTCATCCTTCAAAAAACCTCTGTAATCAGAAGTCCCAGTACTCAGCTCTTCAATCGGCAAAAATCGGCATATTCGATCATCAATGGATTCGATATACCTTTTTTCTGTAATCAAGAATTTCAGACCGCTGTCTTCCAACTGCCATTGCAGTTCATTGGGAGTAAGTTTAATGTTGAGTAAAACCATTTCGGCTCCGATCTGCTGGCAGGCATGAATCGACAGGACCATATCCAGCGTATTGCCTTGCAATAAACCAACTTTATCCCCTTCCCTGACGCCCGCTTCATATAAGCGCCCTCCTAAGGAAAGAGACCTCTCATACAGTTGTGCAAATGTATACTTTTGTTTGTTATAGATGACAGCAATTCTGTCCGGAGTAAGTTCGGCTCTTTTCTTCAACCAATTGGGTAAACATGTCCCTTCCATAGCACTCTCCCTTTCTATCAAAAAAGAGCCTGACAATATGGATTGCCAAGCTCCTTCAAAGCTATTGCCTGCTCCTTTCCCATTAAGGGAAACGCGG
This sequence comes from Bacillus sp. (in: firmicutes), assembly GCA_045576475.1. GTDB lineage: Bacteria > Bacillota > Bacilli > Bacillales > DSM-1321 > Bacillus_AD. The sequence continues at coordinate 89,286 of JAZNGP010000033.1, forward strand.
GAATTGTCCAAAGTCCGGAGACCTTTTTTCCTTGAAGGCATCTCGTCCTTCTTTTGCTTCGTCGGTCGTATAATAAAGCAAAGTCGCATCTCCGGCGAATTGCTGGATACCAGCCAAGCCATCCGTATCGGCATTGAAGGCAGCTTTCAGGAAACGAAGTGCAGTCGGACTCTTCTCGAGCATTTCTTCACACCACTGGACCGTTTCATCTTCAAGCTGCTCCAAAGGTACCACAGTATTGACAAGCCCCATATCCAATGCTTCCTGTGCATTATATTGACGGCATAAGAACCAGATTTCCCTGGCTTTCTTATGTCCGACGATACGTGCCAAGTAGCCGGATCCATAACCGGCATCAAAGCTGCCCACTTTTGGTCCTGTTTGGCCGAACACTGCATTATCAGCCGCTATCGTTAGATCACAGACGATATGCAGAACATGGCCTCCTCCGATCGCATAACCTGCCACCATTGCGACTACCGGCTTCGGTGTCACACGGATCAGCCTTTGCAGATCAAGGACGTTCAGACGCGGAATTTCATCTTCACCAACATATCCGCCATGTCCGCGTACCTTTTGGTCCCCTCCGGAACAGAATGCTTTGCCGCCTTTACCGGTCAAAATGATTGCACCGATCTTTGCATCATCACGTGCATATGCGAAAGCATCAATCATTTCCATCACTGTCTTCGGACGGAATGCATTATGCACTTCCGGTCTGTTGATGGAGATCTTCGCGATACCATTATATGTTTCATAGACGATATCTTCATATTCTCGTTCTATTATCCACTCTCTCGCCATTTTAACTTTCCCTCCAATTATCTACAAATTCACTTACTATTCTACCAAACATTTCAGAATCTTCCACATGAATTGCATGCCCGCTTCCCTGAACGACTTCCCAGCGGCAATTCGGCAGCGCAAGCCGCATCTTCCCGGCAATCTTGCAAAACTTATCATCCAAACTCCCAGTGATTAAAAGTGTGGGTGTCTGCACAGACGAAAGTTGTTCCCAATAGGAATCCTGCATCCCGGTTCCCATTCCGAGCAAGCTGTTCGCCAAGCCTGCACCTGAATTATTGAGTCTGTCCCTATGTAATTGTCCCTTAATGCTTGCAGGCATGACTTGCTGTGATTGGAAAAGAGGAATGCTTTGCCAGTATTCGACAAACGCCTCCACTCCTTCTTCCAAAATGAAGGCAGCCAATTCACAATCTTGCTTGATTCGTGCTTTTCTTTCCGCTTCTCCCTTCAAGCCGGGAGAAGCACTTTCCAGCACAAGAGAAGATACCATATGCGGATAGAGTGAAGCAAAAGCGAGCGCAAGCCGTCCTCCCATGGAATAGCCTATAACATGCACCTTGCTGATGCCCAATTCCAAAAGCATACAATGCAGGTCCTGTACTGCCTCCTCCATATGGTATCTTCCTGGGTCATCAGGGCTGTCCGTTTTGCCATGTCCCATTAAATCAGGCATGATGCACAGAAAGCGGTCCGACATCCCGGACGCCAGCTTTTGCCATGTTGATCCGCTGCCTGTGAATCCGTGAAGCATCAAGACAGCAGCCCCCTGCCCCTTCATATTGACCTCATAGTCCACCCCGCGGCAGTTCATTTTCATTTCTTTTCACTTCTCACATATATGGATTTCAAGGCCTCAAAAACATTCTCTATAATGGACCGATGGAAATGAACATTTCCTGCACGTTCAGTCATCACCTCAATGATTCTCAAGCCCTTTTCTTCCTTGGATTCATTGAAAGCTGTGCTGAAACTCTCCCAGTTTTCCGCTCTCCAATAACGGCAGCCATACATTTTGGCCGCAAAAGAATAATCCAAACCATGCGGTGTACCAAAAAGCTGTTCAAAGTAGTCTTTTTCAGCTGCTTGAGGAAGGAAGGAAAATATCCCGCCGCCATCATTATTGACGATGATAATCGTCAGATCGAGGAGGTTCTTTGCGGCAAGGAGTCCATTCATATCGTGATAGAAACTCAGGTCTCCAAGCACAAGATATGTCGGCTTACCGGCAGTACTCGCCCCAGCTGCTGTCGATATAACTCCATCGATACCGTTTGCGCCTCTGTTCGCCAAGATACGCACTGACGGACTATCGAGAAAATACGTATCACAATCTCTGATCGGCATACTATTGCCGACAAAAAGAAGCGAATCTTCCGGCAACAGCTTCTGCAATTCATGAAAGATCCTTCCTTCATTCATCCCTTCCATCTGACCGACACTCTGAATGATTTCTTTGCTCGTCTCATTCATTCTGATCCAGTCGTTGAACCAAATGCTGCTTTCCCTTTCCTTGCCTTCCGTAAGACGGATACAGAAATCCTCTTCGTCACTGGCGATTATCCTCGTTCCAACGCCAGACGGATCACTCCAGACAGCTCCGTCATCCACAACAAAATGAGAGACATCCGCATGTTGTTTCAAGAATAAAGAGAGCGCTTTTGAAACCGGAGTACCTCCAAACCGGATGATATAGTCAGGTTTGAATGTCCTGGCCACTTCATCCATCCTCAGAAATGTGTCATATGTTCCGATAATGCAGTCTCTCTTCGGCTTTCCTCTTAATTGAGACAAAGGATCTGCCAGCACAGGCAGCTTGAAATGTTCTCCAAGAGCTGTCACAGCTTCCGCGAATCCTGAGCTGTCCATTCCGCCGCATATGATCAATCCTTTTTCGTTCCGATCCATCATGGCTCGGAACTCCCGTATGGCTTCAGCAGTCAGTCTGCGTACTCCTTGCTCCATACCGTTAAGCTGTCCTTCGTATCTATTTCGTTCCAGTTCAAAGAAATCCGCCTTCATATCCGGCACTAATGGCTCCCTAAGCGGAATATTGATATGCACCGGACCCGCAGGAGAAAGGACTGCTGTGAAAGCAGCCCTTTCTCCGACACCTCGGGCATACTGTACCGATCCTTGCCTTACTTCAGGGATAAGCATATCGCAGAACCACTTGGCATAATTGCCATACATCTGTAATTGATTAATGGCTTGGGGAGCACCTACTTCCCTTAACTCATGCGGTCTGTCAGCAGTAATGACGATTAAAGGCACCCTGCTGTAATATGCTTCTATGACGGCTGGATAGTAATTGGCTGCCGCAGTGCCTGACGTACAAACAAGAGCTACAGGCGAACCTGTTGCTTTTGCCGCACCCAATGCAAAAAAGCCCGCTGACCTTTCATCAATTTGAATCTGAATGTCAATGGATGGATGCTTGGCCATCAACATCGCAATCGGAGTAGAACGGGACCCCGGACTGATGATCGCCTGCCGGACCCCGGCCCTCGCAAGCTCATCGATAAAAGCCGACAAATATACTGTCAACTGTTCTTGATGTGTCATTTTCATATGCCTCCCAAAGCGTTGAGCATTGGCTTGAATTTAATCTCTGTCTCTTGATATTCTTCCTCAGGATCGGACCCCTCAACTATACCGCAGCCGGCATATAAGGATGCTTCATCCCCCTGCAGCAAAGCGGATCGAATAGCCACAGCGAATTCCCCATTGCCTCTCGAATCGATCCAGCCGATCGGTCCTGCGTATAATCCTCTTTCCAACGCTTCATTTTCCCTTATCCACTCCACCGCTTCTTTTTTGGGGAGTCCTCCCAAAGCGGGAGTAGGATGCAGCTTAGCGATTAGACGGAACAAAGAAACACCCTCATTCCCTCTTGCCGTCACAGGTGTATATAGATGCTGAATGTCCTTTGTCTTCATTAAAACAGGTGTCTCCGGAACATGCACGGGCAGCCCCTCTTGTCCCAGCGCCTGCTTTATCATCTCAACTACATACCGATGTTCCTGAAGATTCTTCGGATCATTCAACAATTTGCTGCCCAAGTGCTTGTCCTCTTCATCAGTGGACCCTCTGCCAATTGAACCGGCAAGGCATGTGGAGAGAATTTGATTTCCTTCTTTCTTGACCAGCCGTTCAGGAGAGGCCCCGATAAAGCAGTCCCTGCCTGATTCCAGGCTGAACACATAGCTTGTATCTTGATATTTAAGCAAATTTTCCAATACTGCCTCTGCCATAATCGTATCCTCAAATTTCAGTCGAAGTTCCCGTGCCAGAACAATTTTGTCGATGGATGTACTCTTGATGACTTGAACTGCATCTTTGACCGTCTTCTTCCATCCGTCCGGATCATATTCTTGCTGCGAAGTACAACTATTAGAATAAATCTTCGTAAATGGTGCTGCAGTTGCACAAAGCTCTTCTCCAATCCGTACTTCCTTAATCAGTTCTGCAATTGTGGTCTCCGGCCTGATTAAAAAATTCATTGTGAAGTAGCATTGACCTGATTTCTCTGTCAGCATGAATTTAGGAAGGCAGAAAAGATTATCCCCGAATAAATCCCAGACAAAAGAACTGCTTTTCTGCTCATCAAAAGAAAAGCCGCCAAACAAAATCGGCCCTGTTCCTGATATTCCTTCACTTTGCACAATACTTCGCTCTAAAAATAACCGCCATTGTTTCTCTATATTAATAAACCTTTTTTCGGTAGAATCTGATTTGAATTTCTGTAAACTTCCTAAACTGGCCAGAGTGGTGCCATCGGGAGATTTCCAAAACGACCGCTCTCCCAAGTAGAGATGTCTGCCTGCATGATAGAAAGTAAGAGGGCTCAAAATCGATATATGCTTCACATGGCTGAACAATACGGCATCGCCTTTACTCCTTGCTTCAGCTACTGCTTCTTCCATGCCCCTCATAAGCTCTGTTTCATGTGCAATGGCCATGTCCATCCCCCAATTATAAAAATTTAGTATATTATAAACCTTCTTTAAGATACACCTGATAATCGAGCAGTGTCAATGATTGCAGCCTGCTATGCCCATATCCCCGAAGATGGGGGAGCAGCCCGATTCAACATCGAATGTTATTTGTGTATATCGCGGTTTCTCTCATATATTCTTTAAATAGATTGACAGTACCCAATAGTTTTTCTAAAATTATTGAGATGCAATGTTCCTATTATATAGAATTTTTTAATCTATCTCTATTATAGCAAAAGAATAACTGATATTTCACAAAGGGAGAGACATTATTTCATGGAATTAGAAAGAAGCAAGACCGAACAGTCACCCACAGCTCGGAAGGACTGGAAAGTATGGTGGAAACTGACCCGGCCGCATACTTTAACTGCTGCTTTTGTCCCTGTCCTCATCGGGACAGCACTGGCACTTCTTGATTATGATATAAATTACATACTTTTTGCAGCTATGCTGCTGGCAAGCTTATCGATTCAAGCCGCCACTAATATGTTCAATGAATATTATGATTTCAAAAACGGACTGGATAACGAAGATTCAGTGGGCATTGGCGGAGCGATTGTCCGATATGGAGTTACACCGAGCAAGGTGATGACGATTGCCTTGTCTCTATATGCATTCGCAATCATTTTAGGGATTTATATTTGCGCTTCCACTTCCTGGTGGCTTGCTGCGGCAGGTTCATCCGCTATGCTGGTCGGCTACTTATATACAGGAGGTCCTTACCCGATTTCAAGGACGCCTTTTGGTGAGTTATTCTCCGGTTTCTTTATGGGCATGCTGATCATTCTGATTGCTTTTTATATCCAAGCAGGCCAAATCACCGGAACTTCTATCCTCATCTCCACTCCGATCGCTTTATTGGTAGGTGCAATTCTTCTTTCCAACAGCATCAGAGATATTGATGAAGATACAGAAAACGGGCGAAGGACGCTGGCCATCCTTCTAGGAAAAAAAAGAGCCATCGTATTCCTGGCCTGTATGTTTGCGGCTGCCTATGCATCCCTTATTATCATAGTGATCGTCTCTGAAGCCATTTCACCTTGGATTTTCCTTGCATATCTGAGCATCCCAATGCCGATAAAAGCCGTAAAAGGGTTTATAGGTAAAACAGAGCCACGGGAAATGGCACCTGCAATGAAGGCAACCGCCCTTACAAACACATTATTCGGGTTCCTATTATCAATAGGTCTTCTCATCAGCAATTTCATCTAATTAGAGACAAACATGAAACAGCTTTCTTTAAGCTGTTTTTTTGTTGCCTTCCTATCACTAAACGGATATCTGCTGCTGCCGTTTGATAAGGGGAGCATAGAGTTTTCAATTCCTTTAAAAGGGTATAAAGAGAAAAGACCTATACAAGAGTGAATTAGATCGATAAGAAAGAATCAGGAGGTTATCATATGTATTCGGAGAAACAACAATCAATATTGAAAAATAAATTGCATAATCGAAAAAAAGAGTTAGCAGAAAGAACAGCAGCACTGGAAATAGAAAACACCCAATCCACTGGTGAGCTTTCATCCTACGACAACCACCCGGCAGATACCAGTTCGGAGCTTTTTGAAGCAGGCAGAGGCTTAGCCATGATGAATCATATGGAAGAAGAATCGCATGCCATCGAGCAAGCCTTAGCAGCGATAGAGGACGGCACATATGGGACATGCAGGGAATGCAAGGAAGAAATCCCGTTCGAAAGAATGGAAATTGTCCCGCAAACCCTTTATTGTATTAATCATGCGCCGAGAAAGGATGCTGACGGAAGAAGATCAATTGAAGAGGATATACTGACGCCTCCTGCTCAAGATTCTTTTGAATCAGGGAGCAGATCACGCTTTGCAACGGATCACCGAGACAGCTTTGACGAGGTCGCACAATACGGCACTTCTGAAACACCATCCGACTTCTCAAAGGATGTTAAAGACTACGAAGAACTGTATGAAAATAAAGATGCTGGTGAGGGTTTTACAGAAACGTATGAAACTTTTGCCGCAACGGATATCACCGGAGCAGCTAAAGGCATAAAGCCAAGCAAGACAAGGGATACTTATAAGGAAGAACTTGATGAAGAAGGAATTGAATCACCGATCGGCGATATTCCTTACAAAGAAAAAGACAGTTATACAAAATGATATTCTTAAATATAAACAAAAAAAGCATGCAGTTTATATCTGCATGCTTTTTCAGTATGACCCGTACGGGATTCGAACCCGTGTTACCGCCGTGAAAGGGCGGTGTCTTAACCGCTTGACCAACGGGCCACCATAAAAATAGTGGCGGAGAAGGAGGGATTTGAACCCTCGCGCCGCTTACGCGACCTACACCCTTAGCAGGGGCGCCTCTTCAGCCTCTTGAGTACTTCCCCAGACAAAAAAATGGCTCCGCAGGTAGGATTCGAACCTACGACCGCTCGGTTAACAGCCGAGTGCTCTACCACTGAGCTACTGCGGAATGGTGGGCCTAAGTGGACTCGAACCACCGACCTCACGCTTATCAGGCGTGCGCTCTAACCAGCTGAGCTATAGGCCCTTTACTTGGAGCGGGTGAAGGGAATCGAACCCTCATCATCAGCTTGGAAGGCTGAGGTTTTACCACTAAACTACACCCGCACTCTATGGGGCGGCTGATGGGAATCGAACCCACGAATGTCGGAACCACAATCCGATGCGTTAACCACTTCGCCACAACCGCCGTGCATTGTTTTTTAAGTTATGGTGGCTCAGGACGGAATCGAACCGCCGACACAAGGATTTTCAGTCCTTTGCTCTACTGACTGAGCTACTGAGCCGTGTTGTATCTTTTTATTTTTCTGATGCTGCTCAATGTCTTACTGATGAGCTAACATTTTATAAATGGCGGTCCGGACGGGACTCGAACCCGCGACCTCCTGCGTGACAGGCAGGCATTCTAACCAACTGAACTACCGGACCATTTATTGCGGGGACAGGATTTGAACCTGCGACCTTCGGGTTATGAGCCCGACGAGCTACCAGACTGCTCCACCCCGCGCCAATGTGAGTGTGATACTAGTTTTTATGGTGGAGGATGACGGGATCGAACCGCCGACCCTCTGCTTGTAAGGCAGATGCTCTCCCAGCTGAGCTAATCCTCCACATTAAAATGGTGACCCCTACGGGATTCGAACCCGTGTTACCGCCGTGAAAGGGCGGTGTCTTAACCGCTTGACCAAGGGGCCAATTATTGAGTTATTATGGCGGAGAGCAAGGGATTCGAACCCTTGAGACAGCGTTGACCGTCTACACGATTTCCAATCGTGCTCCTTCGACCTCTCGGACAGCTCTCCATATGGCTCCGCAGGTAGGACTCGAACCTACGACCGTTCGGTTAACAGCCGAATGCTCTACCACTGAGCTACTGCGGAATAATT
>JAZNGP010000034.1:0-13701 GCA_045576475.1 Bacillus sp. (in: firmicutes)
TCTAAACAGCAAGAATGATAAAAAGGGGATGATTGCTCATCCCCTTTTTCCTCAACTGAAATGCTTCATTACTTTTTGGTGACTTTCTTCTTCTTGTTTTTTAATTTCGTCTATTCATTCACCAATTCCTGTGCTTTTTCTCTTTGCTCTGTCTTGTTCTTCGCTTCAAACATCAATATTTTATACATAAACTAGATTTAATATATTATTGGATTTTCTCATTTTCCTTTAATCTTTCCCTCTTACAATGAAGATGTACCGATGAACAAACATCAACCAATCCTTAAAGGAGGAAACATATATGAGTATCAAGGAAAAAATCAAACCAGGGGAGATGAAAGGAATGTGGCAGAAGCATAAGAAGAAGTTGGTGATTTCCATCATCACAGTAATTATGCTCGGCATTGCCGGAGCAGGAACCTACTTCGGCATGGCCTATAACTACGCTAAAGAAAACGATCGCTACAGCAGGGAGGAAATCACAAAAATAGCCACCCAATATGTGGATGGGGAAGTAGTCGATATCCATAAAGAGTGGGAAATCGAGGACGATCAAATTTCTAAATCAGAATTCGAATATGAAGTTGAAATCAAAACTCCCGATAACCAGCTGCGAACAGTGACCGTTCTTTCAAGAACAGGGACAATTGATGTCGATCATGATGATGATATGGATGAAGATCATTACAGAACAAATGAAAATGTGAAGCAACCAAGAGAAATGAATGATCAAGGGAAGCTGCAATAGGTTTGTTGAGAGGATCATTGATTCCACATTGAAGAGCTCCAAAAGATGGATTCCATAAAAAAAACAGATGCCTGCTGCATCTGTTTTTTCTTCACGAACAATCAATAGCTTAAATGGATTTGAACAATTTCAGAGCGGCTGTTTGTCCTGAGCGGAGGCCCCCAGAAACCGAATCCTGATGTCACAACGGAATGGAGACTTCCTTTTTGAAAATAACCCCAGTCATTTTCATAGATTTGCTGTGTAATGAATTGGAACGGAGCCAATTGACCGCGATGCGTATGCCCTGACACCATAAGATCAACACCTTCCTTCTCGGCAACTCCTAATTCATATGGCTGGTGATCCAGCAGGATAACCGGCTTTGACGGGTCGACACCCTCCATCAATTCAGCCAGTGACATCCTTTCTTGATCGTATCTATCTTTCCTGCCGACTAAGGTGAGAGAATCGGCGACAACTGTGGTTTCATCGTACAGCACTTTCATATTGCTGGCATGCAGAACGTCAATGAGCTCAGCCGTATCTCCCAAGTCATGGTTTCCAAGCGATACGTATACGCCATATGTAGATTGTATCTTGGATATCACTTCATCTATTCCTTGGTCGGAATAGGATTTTACTTCATCGTCCACTATGTCACCTGGAAATAATACTAGATCCGGCTTTAAAGCATTGATTTCATTCACCATTTGTTCCGCATGTCGTTTATTGGATATCATGCCGAAATGAGTATCCGCCGCCATCACGATATTTATTTCTTTCTTCGTTCCTTCGCTTTGATTTGTCAAATCGACATCATAGGTCCGTACAACCGGACTATACGCATTGTAAGTACCGTAGCTGAACACAGATACAACGATAACCAAAACCAGTATTCCAGCCACTTTCTCCAATTGCCTTCTTGAAATCTTCGAAAACTTTGAAACAGCGACAAACAGATGGATGAGCGGCACTGAAAAAACGAGTATGTATAACAACGCGAACCAATAAGCTCCCGCTGCCCTTATGATATCCACATTCGCCGCTGTCCCGATGATAAAAGAGTTTGCCAACCCAATAAGCAAAATAGTATATATAATTGTGTAACGTTTTGCTATTGCCGGCAGCAGCCACTTCTGCACCATTCTCCCTAAATAGAAGCAGAGTAAATTATAGACCGCCAGCACGCTGAATCCCATAAGCCACATCATCAAAATCGAACTCCCTTCAAGACCAGAGATTACTTGTTTACCAGATTGGTCAGCAATGTTTATCTCAGCCTATCATACCTGCTACATTATTATCACATGACCGATATCTTCTGTCTTCTTCTTTCTATTATTCTCCCATTTTGCGTATGAAGCTGCTAATAACATGGCTAAATATAAACACCCCTCAAGCTTTTGCCTGAAGGACGTTTGTATGAGGGGAATAAGCACTATTCGTCTATGGTTATATAAAAATAGTTTCCTCTTTTATAACTCATTTGTCTGGATCCGTTTGATCAACTCTTCCATCCAATAGATTGTGTGGTCCTTTTTCGTGATGATGTATCCGGCCACAAAATCCTTGACTGCCTCGTTCCCTTTATCCACTTGTTCGTGTTCGAATTTCTCCAGCTGCTCCCACTTCGCCTCGATGGTTTTCATTTTCCGATCCAATATACCTGCTATTTTGTCGCGATCCACATACTTGATATTAGCTATACCAATAATCAAATCTTCTATTTTCTCGGCGTTTTCAAATAGTTTGTAGATTCTTCCAGGCAATTCTTCACGACCCTTTGCCGTAATGGCATATACAATTTTATCAGGTCGATGTTCCTCTTTGATCACTTCCACCGGCTCCACCAAACCTTGTTTGACCAGTGATTCGAAATGATAATACAGCTTGCTTTCCGTCAAACCGCTGAGTCGGTCCAAAGGAATGGGTTCTGAAAGCTGTTTCTTTAATTTATAAGGATAATTGTTTTCTTCCATCAGCTTACTCAATATATATATCTGAATGGACATGTACTACGCTCCTTTTTAGAAGATCAACAATAAATTAAGCTGTGGCTTCAGCTGCTTCCATTTCTATTGTCGTTTCAGGTATTTCGGATGGTTTCTCTTTAGGGAGAAACGTGACAATTATAATATTGATAAGCATTGCGGCGGCACCAACAGCAATCATCGACCAAATATATGGACTTGGGCTGATGCTTCCATATAGTTGCGCATAATACGATTGCACGGAGTAATACATTGGTGAAATATAGCTGATCCATTCAAATGGAAGATGCATCATATCACGCGTGATCGTCGCTCCGTTCGCTAATGTTTGAGCCAATAATATCGGTATGTTCAAAACCATGCCGCCTTCTCCAACCAAGAAGATCAATATTGCTGTGAAATTAAAACATACCATATAATTCAATATTTGTTGACCAATAATATTGAAGAACAGGTCCCCGCTCGGTTCATTGATCAAATAAGCAATCCCTGCTGCAGCTAGTGATGAAAGGACTGCAATCAATAAAGCGGCTGATTGTACATAAATGAACAAACGTGTTTTACTTGCTTTTCCACGGCTCTCCTTAAACGCGGCAACCAATTGCATTGCTCCGATCATCGCACCCACATAACCGGCCATCGTCAAGAACATCGGCAGCATAGTATTGTGCATTCCATCTGGAATTTCGTTGATTGTGACCACATTTCCTGCATAAGCATTCTCAATGTTTTCCGCAAGTCCTGCTGCTTGTTCCTGAGGTACGTTCATATTCATCAGTACGCCCTGTGCTGTTTGCTGTGAGAACTGGGCGCTGAGCTGATTGTTGATTTCGGTAACGACTGAACTGATCGAGGAAGAAACGACCGTGGCTGATGCCTCATTGATGGTGAAGTCAATGCTCGATGACGTTTCCCCTTTTTGCATATTTTCCGAGAATGTTTCCGGAATGTGTACGACTAAAGCTAAATCATTTTTCTCTAATTCATGTAACGCTTCTTTATTTGTTAAATCCGTTTCTATTTCTTCAAATGGTAAACTTTCCTGTAATTGGCCGGCAATCACTGCCCCATGTTCCCCTTCATCTTCATTGATGATGGCAATCGGTAACTGATCGATATTCCCTGGAATGGCAGTGTACCCTGACAAGAAAATGCCCAGCATCGCAACCGCATAGAAAATCCCCATAAAGATGGAAGCAATTGCTCCCCTTGTTTTCAGGAATTGTGTGAATTTCATTTATTAACCTTCCCCCACTTTTGTTAAACTACTTTAATTAAAGTAGTTTAAACAGAATACTGAACAGTATATTCATTATTTTCTATAAAGTCAAGCGGATGCTCACCGCAATCAGACGGAAGGGAATCAATAAATATGATTGTGCAATTAAAAACGCCGAAAGCGAATATTCGCTCTCGGCGTTTTTGACCTGTTATTCTTCTTTATCTAAAAGCTTTCAGCGGCAGATAGGTCAAGGACTGTCCTGTAGCTGAAGCCGTCAGATTTTCTTCCAGTCCGTACCCTTCCACTCTTTCGATGCGCGAGAATTTCTTCAGGAATGTCGACAAAGCAATCTGCATTTCCAATCTCGCCAAAGGAGCTCCTAAACAAAAATGCGGTCCGTTCCCGAATGTAAGATGTTTTCTGTTATTCTTGCGACGAATGTCAAGCGAAAACGCATCTTCGAACATGTCGGGATCCATATTGCATGCACTCATCCAAGCAATGACCACATCGCCTTTTTTCAGAGGGACGCCCAATAAATCATTGTCTTGTTTCACTGTACGGTCTCTCCGCGACATCTGGAAACGATAACGCAGCATTTCTTCGACTGCGTTCGGCACCAAATCCGCATTGTTCCTGAGATCCGCATAAACCGATTCATCATCATAGAGCAAGGAATAGAACATATTGGCGATTGCGCTGCTCGTTGTTTCCACACCTGCTCCCAAAAGCAGCATGGTCGCCTCCACAATCTCTTCATCAGTAAGCCTTTCGCCATCCACCTCAGCCCTGAGCAAATCAGAGATGATATCGTCGGATAGATTCTCACGCTTCTGAACGACTACCGGATAGAGATATTGAAAATATTCTTTCGCGGCATTTTGTTTCTCCAGTTCAATGTCTGCGAGCCGCTCCTTGTCATAAGGCTGGAAAAGGATATCGACCCATTTCTTGAACTGGTGCCGATCTTGGACGGGCACACCGAATAAATCAGCGATGACCAGGCTCGGAAGCGGAGCTGCCATTGCTTCGATCATATCAACTGTTGTGCCTTCCTCTATTTGATCCACCAGTTCGTCCGCAATTTGCTGGATGCGGGGCTCCCAATCCTTCAGACTTCGGGGAGTGAAAGCCGCAGCCAACAATGAGCGGCTCTTCCGGTGATCCGGGGGATCAATCAATGTGAAGTTCGACAGACCCGTACGCTTCGCATCCTTTTTATTGGCTCCGACAAAAATAGCCGTCCTCTCACCCTCGCTTGAGAATACTTCATAGTTGCTCAACACCTGTTTTACATGTTCGTATTTAAAGATGTTCCAAGTATTCGTTGCTTCGTGATAGTACACAGGATGATGTTGAAGCATCTCTTTGTACCAATCAATCGGGAAAAACTCTTCTGACCTTGATTTGAAATTAGTGATTTCATTAATGGGAATAACTTCTCTATTCATACTCTCTTATTTCTCCCTTCTCTTTGCAAGACTTTGCTGCAACCCCTACTTCGCTAAACTACTCTAATTGCAGTACTTAAAAAAGAGCCTATAGTATCGATACCATTCTCACATTTTGCCAAAAAGAAACGGTAGCAGGTCGTTTAGCCTATATGAAAAAGCGAGGAACGCGGAGAAATTAGAAAGAATGAAAAAAAGGATCGCTTCCATCATTAAGATGGAAGCGATCCTTGCTGAAGTTATACTATCATATGAACTTACACAGTTACCTCATCTTCCGCAAAATCTTCAAACTGGCTGTTGTAAAGGTCGGCATAGAAACCTTGTTTCGCCAGTAATGTATCATGGCTGCCGCTTTCAATGATATCCCCATCTTTCATCACAAGAATGAGGTCGGCATTTTTGATTGTGGATAATCTGTGGGCGATGACAAACGATGTGCGTCCTACTGTCAATTTGTCCATCGCTTGTTGAATCAGTAATTCTGTACGTGTATCAACAGAGCTTGTTGCTTCGTCAAGAATAAGCAATGGTGCATTATCGATCATGGCGCGAGCAATGGTGATCAGCTGCTTCTGACCAGCCGAGATACTGATTTGATCATTCAATACGGTATCGTAGCCTAGCGGCAATGATTGAATGAAGTGGTCGATCCCGACGGCCTTACACGCAGCCGCCACTTCACTGTCTGTCACATTTTGCTTGTTATAGATGATATTTTCCTTGATTGTCCCTTCGAATAACCATGTATCCTGTAAGACCATGCAGAATAAATCATGGACATTTTCACGGGTCAACGTATGGGTCGGCACACCATCAATCAGGATTTCGCCTCCATTCACTTCATAGAAACGCATCAACAGATTGACGATGGTCGATTTGCCGGCACCCGTCGGACCGACGATTGCCACTTTTTGACCGGCTGCGGCGTGAACCGAGAAATCCTTGATGATCATTTTGTCTTCACAGTAGCCGAACTTCACATGCTTGAACTCCACGTCCCCTTTAACATTCTTCAGGACAGCTGTTTTATGACTTTCATCTTCCAGTTCTTCTTCATCCAGGAACTCGAAGACGCGTCTGCTTGCTGCGGCAGTCGATTGCAGGGATGTCGCTGCTTGAGCCATTTGTGCAAGAGGCTGTGTGAACAATCGCACATACATCATGAAGGCAACAATCACACCAAACGAAATCTTACCGTCCATTGCCATTGCGGCACCGACCACACAAACGGCCACGTAGCCGAAATTCCCGATGAACGTCATGATCGGCATCATCAGACCGGAAAGGAACTGAGATTTCCAGACACTTTCCTTGAGTCGCTCATTGATTTCATTGAATTCTTTCTTTACTTCTTCTTCCCCATTGAAGACTTTCACTATGCTGTGTCCTGCATAGATTTCTTCAATATGACCATTCATCGCGCCCAGTTCACGTTGTTGATTCGTGAAATGCTTTTGCGATTTTTTGATAATCACACCCATCAGAGCAAATCCGATCATGGTTGCCAAGATGGCTGTCAATGACATGATGATATTCGTTTTGAACATCATGACCAAAGAACCTAAGAATAATGTCACCGCGCTGACAAGCGTCCCGATACTTTGGTTCATCGTTTGGCTGATCATGTCGACATCATTCGTGACACGGCTCAATACATCCCCATAGCTGGTTGAATCGAAATATTTAAGCGGCAATTTATTGATCTTCACTGAGATTTCCGAACGAAGCTTTTTGGAGACCCTTTGTGTCACAGTCGCCATGATAAAGCCTTGTGTATACGAAAACAAAGCACTGCATCCGTATAACGCAGCAAGTGTCCAACCGATAGCGGAGACAGCTTCCATATCAATTCCGGTGAACAAGCCTTCCGAAACCAAGTCCGTCAGCTCACTCAACTTATCCGGTCCGATAATTGTCAGAATGGTTCCCGTAATCGCGAGGATGATCGCAAGGGTGATAATCGGCAAATACGGTTTACAGTAAGCAATCAACTTGCCCCATGTTTGTTTGAAGCTGCCCGTTTGTTCCATGCTTTCAGAGGAGCCCATTGGTTGATTATTCAATTCCTTACGCATTCTCCAGCTCCTCCTTCGACAATTGGGAATAAGCGATTTCCTGATACACATGACAGTTCTTCAACAGTTCTTCATGTGTACCGCATCCGACCATCTTTCCTTCATCAAGTACAATGATTTTATCCGCATCCATGATCGTTCCGATACGCTGTGCGACAATCAGCTTCGTCGTATCGGCTGTTTCATTCTTCAATGCTGCCCGGAGCACACGGTCTGTTTTGTAATCCAAAGCAGAGAAGGAATCGTCAAAAAGATAGATTTCCGGTTTTCTGTAAATGGCTCTGGAGATGGACAGCCGCTGTTTTTGTCCTCCCGACAGATTGGAGCCGCCTTGAGAAACATGGGCATCATATTGCCCCTCCAGCTTTTGAACAAACTCTTTCCCTTGAGCGACCGAAAGGGCTTGTCTCACGGCCGACGGATCCAGTCCGCCATTTATGTTTTTTCCGAAAGCGACATTCGATGTGATGCTCCCGCTGAACAATATATTCCGCTGCGGCACGTATCCAAGCTTATTGTGCAGGCTCTTTTGTGCATAGTCTTTCACATTCACGCCGTTCACGAGCACTTCCCCTTCTGTCGCATCGTAAAAACGCGGAATCAGATTGATCAGCGTACTTTTCCCGCTGCCGGTTGCACCGATGAAAGCGACCGTTTCTCCGGCAGATGCGGTAAAGCTGATGTCCCTCAGCACATATTCCTGGGAATCCGGATACTTGAAGCTGACATGACGGAACTCAACTTGTCCTTTTTCTTTCGTATCAGTCACGTTTCCGTCCGTAATGGACAGCTTAGTGTCCAGTACTTCATTTATACGGTTTGCCGCAACTGCCGCTCTCGGCATCATGATGAATACAACAGTCAGCATAACGAAGGCCATCACGACTTGCACCGCATATGAAGAAAAGACGACCATATCACTGAACAAGCCGATTTTATCCATCATTTCGGCTTGTTCGATCAAATAAGCTCCAATCCAATATACCGCCAGGCTCAAACTGCTCATGATCAACATCATGAAAGGCATAAAACTCGCCATCATACGATTGGTGAATAACATCGTATTGGTCAGCCGTTCATTCGCTTTTTCGAATTTCGCTTCTTCATATTCTTCCGCATTGTATGCACGGGTCACGCGCAGACCGGTCAAGTTTTCTCTGGATACCCTGTTCAAGTTATCCGTCAAAGATTGAATGACCTTGAATTTAGGCAGAGTCAGCAATCCGACGACGATGATAAAAATCAGCAGCGCGCCGACCGCACCGGCGGTTGTCGCTGTCCACTGCCAGCTTTTCCCCGAAATTTTCACAATTGCCCAAACCGCCAAGATTGGTGCTTTGATCAACACTTGAAGTCCCATAGTGACAATCATCTGAATTTGGGTAATATCATTTGTCGAGCGTGTAATTAAGCTCGCTGTCGAGAATTTATTGATTTCCTCCATTGAGAAGGACTCGACTTTATGGAACAGCAACGTACGCAAACGCGCTGTGAATGATGCAGCAATACGAGTCGCAATAAATCCGACGACAATCGCTGCCGCCAAACTGCCTAAAGCGCAAAGAAGCATGAAGCTTCCCGCTTCCCAAATCTGGCTCATTGTACTGCCTTCGGTCTGGACATAGGTGGTGATTTCCGACATATAGTCCGGCAATTTCAAGTCCAGCCATACTTGGGCCGCTATGAACAGCAGGCTGACAAAGACCAGCAGCCATTCTTTCGGTATCAAATACTTTAATATTTTGACCATTTAAATAGGTACTCCTTCACATATTGTCAGTTGATTATCTTATGTAACATTTGTTACTTTTCAATAGTAATTATTATATTAATATACTATTTAAAGTAGCAATAGTTTAGTAAGCAACTGTAACAAATAAGGAGGTTTTGTTACATGAAAAAGGAAAGGAATCCTGTGAATGTTTTCACCAAAAATTGCATCGCAACAGCATTGTTCAAACTGATGCAGCAAGAAAAATATGAAGATATCACTATTACGGATATCTCCAAAACAGCCGGCATCTCAAGGGTGACCTATTATCGAAACTACAACTCAAAAGAAGAAATCATCACACATTATCTGGATGAACTGATGTATCAATTCGAACAGGAAAACAAACATCTTAATCCCAAAAAGGATATGTACCAAAGTATACTGGCCTTCTTCAGCTACTGGGCCGGACATAGTGAATACTTACTGTGTCTCTATGAAGCGAAGATCGCTTATCTATTGTTGGAGCACATCAATAAAACCATCTCCGATTTTTTCACAGATGCACAGCAAAAATATAAAGCATATTATTTCTCAGGTGCGATGCATAACATCTTATGGGAATGGATCAAGGAAGGAATGAAGGAAAGTCCGGAGGAAATGGCAGCGATTCTGTACGATTTGTACCAAAAGCCGCTGCAATTGAAAGAAAAACCCATCCGGAAGGAAACGGATAGATGAAAAAAAGTGACGGTCATGCCCTTAAGTTCAGTATTTGTAAAAAACCTGTACATTTTAATTCCACAACTTAGATGTAAAATAATTCAGATCAGCATAAGGAAAAATTCGTATGAAGTACGGGCCAACTGAATGAAGGAGGCGGATCAATCTGTTCACAACGAATCACTTTATTTGGTGTTTTATATGTGTTTTGCTGATTTGCTCAGCAATTCTTTTATTAAAAAAATACCAACCTTCACTTAACTCCGTATTGACGATTGCCTGTATGATTTGTGTTTTGTCCGAGCTCGTCAAACTGTTCAGCACCATTAAAATGGTGCCGTCAAGTGATGGCACAATGATGTACCCTTATATAGAACAGCAGCACCTGCCATTTCATCTATGCTCATTACAGATTCTTTTTATCTTTTATGCCCGTTTCTCAAAAGAATCCAAGCGGAAAGAAACCTTGCTGGCATTTATGTATCCAACATGCTTACTCGGCGCTTTTTTTGCAATAATGCTGCCGTCGATTTTTTCAAAAAGTGTCCATATAACAGAGGCCTTTACTCATCCGCTGGCATATGAGTTCTTCTTATTTCACACGATGCTCATTATTTTGGGCATATATATCCCAATGTCTGAGCAAGTGAATATCCAGGCAAAGCATTACTTCACTACAATGGGATCCTTATGTGTACTGGGTTTGGCAGCGTTTTATCTGAACTCTATACTCGCATCTCCAACCTATGAAAATGGAGTGCTTAAAAGCGTGGATTACACTCCAAACTTTTTCTTCACATACATACCGCCGATTCCGATTGCCATCACAGAGCTTTGGCAATGGGGTATGTATCTTGGAGTATTGCTGATGCTTGCCATTATCCTGATCGGCATTTTCTATATTCCATACTTTGTGAGAGAAAGAGCCTGCAAAAAGGAAACGGAACTTAAAAATGTGAGGATTAAACACATGGAATGGGACGGAGAAATTCTATAAAGGGTCCTATACAGGGAACAAACAAAAAAAATAATGCAATCAGCGGCCCAGGATGTCCGCTTTCCGCAGGGCATGCGGGGTCTTACCTGGCTCGCTGATTGAAGAAGAAATCCTACACTCCCTTTATTCAGTCCATTAAGAAAAAGTCTAGAAGAATGTCACTAAATCGCTCAGGACAATCCAAATTAGCCAGATGAGATGCGTCCGGGAGCGTTTTTCTTTGTGCGGAGGGTACTTCCCTCATAATCAAATCTGCTATCTGATGAAAATCTTGAACGTCATGTCTGCCGGTTATGACCAACAGAGGGCAGGTAAGATTTTTCAGTTTATGTACATTGTCTTCCGCTTCCAATTCTATGACCGGTGTCTGCGGGTCTTGTTTCCGAAGTGATGTCAACTGCATATCCATCACCAGCTCTTTAACCTTTGGATCGACCGAATTCTCATTTCTCTCTCCTGCAATCCAAACGTTGACATTCAACAAAGCTGCTTCTTCTATTTTTCCTTCACTTAACAGCCTTTCTTCTTCCTTTTCATATTCCTGCAGAAATAATGAGTCTTCCCATCCGCCTACAGCCGGGGACATAAGTGCCATGCTTACACAGGATTCAGGATGCTCAAGTACAAAGTCCAGCGCAATCTTGCCGCCGAAAGAAGCCGCAATTATGTGAACCGGATCGGCCTTCAGATGCTCCAGCAAATCTTTGATGATTGTACTGTAAGAGAAATGGCCGCCTGTAAAGCAGCTTCCTCCATACCTTGGAAGATCCATTCTTATCACACGAAAATGTGTTGCCATCACATCGAATTCATAATCCCACATACGGGAATCTGCAATACCTGCATGCAGGAATAACATATTATCCCCAGAGCCTTTTGTTTCGAAATAAATATCGGCACCGCAAGCTTTGAAGATCCCCTTTACTTCCTGATTGCTCATATATGGCCTCCCTCTCCCCCATTCCAATCGTGTGACCGAATCAATTGGAAGGAATCTCTTATACCGATAACTCTAGCATATTCAGGAACTTCTTTACCGCTGAAACAGATAATAATTAATAAGCAGAGGAGTTTAATGAACCGCGGAGCTTTTGTTTCCCTTATGTGCTATTGTAAAGAAACGGAAGATAGAAGATCAAAATGAGTTTGTAATGCAGTCACGAGAGAATTCCGGAATCTATTATTATTTGGAGTGGATGTAAATGTTTTTAAGGAAAGTGTCACTATTAAAGGATCAAATCTCGACTTTCTCCCGTTATCCTTTCTCAATTCCAGCCATCAATAACTTGGATACAATCGATTTCCACGAAAAGGTTACTTTCTTCGCAGGAGAGAATGGTTCGGGAAAGTCCACACTCTTGGAGGCAATAGCTGATAAATGCGAATTCAACACAGCCGGGGGTTCGAGAAATAATCTTTATGATGTGCACGCTGCCGAATCATCCCTGTCACCGTATATTCGGTTATCCTGGCTTCCGAAAATAAATCAAGGATTTTTCCTGCGAGCCGAAACCTTTTATCAATTTGCCTCCCATATTGATGAGTTGGATCATTTCGAATCGTATGGACACCGCTCTCTTCATGAACAATCACATGGTGAATCATTTCTGACGCTTTTCAAAAACAGATTCAACGGGAGGGGCATATACTTACTGGATGAACCGGAAGCTGCCTTATCTCCTGCACGCCAGCTGGCTTTTCTCAGATTGCTGCACGATATGGACAATGAAGGGGATTCCCAATTCATTATCGCCACGCATTCACCCATCTTACTTGGATATCCAAACGCGATCATATACGAATTCGATGACCAGATCAGGCCCGTTACATACGAAGAGACAGCTCATTACAATATCACACGCAGATTTTTGGAACAGCGGAAGAGGTATCTGAAGGAGATTTTTGAGGACTAGTTATTTTCCTGCATTATCCACAAATCAAAACCTAAAGTGTAGTAGTGATAAGTAACTGACGGATGCGGATGATAGACAGATTTCCTATCATAATAATTAGCTCTGTTAAAGTTTTATGTTGATTTCCGCTGCGAACGG
This sequence comes from Bacillus sp. (in: firmicutes), assembly GCA_045576475.1. GTDB lineage: Bacteria > Bacillota > Bacilli > Bacillales > DSM-1321 > Bacillus_AD. The sequence goes on from JAZNGP010000034.1 coordinate 12,955, forward strand.
ACGCTTTCCGCGGGGCGAGCGGTGAGCCTCCTCCTCCGTGCGGGGTCTCACCTTGCTCGCTAATCCCGCAGGAGTCGCCGTTCTCCGCTTCAATCATATCGGTTTAAGAGTAAAGGAAAAACAATATTAAAAGATAAAAGAGCCGAATAAAGAAATATGTCAAAAACATAAAAAAACACCAAAAGTATGTATTTGGTGGAGACGGTGGAAGTCGATATCCCACTACCTAAAAAAGCTATTATCACAAGTCTCCAAATGGTTTTAAGGACCAGTTTAAACGTGTCCCCCGAGGACACATTTTCTATTATCTATCTTTACTGCCACTCATTTAAATGGCTTTTTTCGTAAGTATTATTATTTCTAATGCTTAGAAAAAGCATTTTAGTGGCTGTCTCCCTTTTTTCAACTTACGCCCCTGTTAGTCCAATAAGGAAAAGAGAAGCAATCTTATTCAACAATTGCGCCTTTTAATTGAATAACAATCAGCTTTTAAGCTCATTTTCTAATTTGTCTAAGAAAGTATTTTTTTATTTTCAGCAACGTAACGGAGGCTAGCGCTTTCTATTTCAATAATCAACTTTAACAGAGCTATTAATTTTAATAAAAAAACCTACGTTTAAGTAACGTAAGTTTGATTAACTATTAATTTTGCTGAATTTTATATTTGAAAATAAAAATCGAAAGACTAAAAAGGACAGCTGCATAAACTACCACAACATATAAATGGGGAAACATTGCGCTAAAGTC
>JAZNGP010000035.1:0-12842 GCA_045576475.1 Bacillus sp. (in: firmicutes)
ATGTACTTAAACAAACGGGGGCTTTAGTTGAAGAAGGACAGCAATGCTGTTTCTTTTTTTTATAGAAATATGTGAAAAGGTGAACATTCCACCAGTTCTGATGATAGAATACAATTTGTTGGTTATATTATGGCTGAACAGAACCTGCTATTGGGAAGGATTTTTTAGTGAATGATGAAAGAACTGATACAGTTATACTTAATATTCGCCAAATTGGGTGCGGTGACCTTCGGCGGAGGCTATGCGATGCTTCCGATTCTGCAACGGGAAATTGTGGACAAACGAAGCTGGGCGACTGAAAAAGAAATAGCGGATTATTATGCGGTCGGGCAATGCACACCCGGCATCATTTCGGTGAATACAGCCACATTTATCGGAGAGAAGAGATGCGGGGGACTTGGAGGCATCGTCGCAACGCTTGGCTTCATCACCCCATCTATCATCATCATCACGATGATTGCAGCCTTCATTCAGAACTTTGCCGATTTGCCGATGGTGAAAGATGCTTTCGCCGGAATCCGTATTTGCGTATGTGTTCTTATATGGAATGCGGTTCGAAAGCTTTTCAAGAGTTCTGTGGTCGATTTCATCACGATGTCCATTTTCACCGCGGTGTTATTACTGGCTGCTTTGACGCCGATCTCGCCAATTGTATTTGTCTTGGCTGCAGGTGTTATGGGAATCTTCATTAAACGCCGAAGAGGCGGCGCAGCATGATATTCATCCGGTTATTCTGTGAATTCTTCCTTACAGGTCTGTTTTCTGTCGGCGGAGGCTTGGCGACTCTCCCCTTTTTATATGATATGGCAGAAAGAACAGGCTGGTTTACGGAAACGGACGTGGCAAATATGCTTGCTGTGTCCGAGTCGACACCAGGAGCAATCGGTGTGAATATGGCTTCTTATGTAGGGTTTACGACAGCAGGGGTATCGGGAAGCATTGCGGCCACGCTGGGGCTTGTATCTCCCTCCGTCATCATCATCATGATGATTGCCCGTTTTCTGAAACGGTTCCGTGAAAATACGTTGGTGGATTCGGCTTTTTACGGTTTGCGGGCGGCTTCTGTCGGATTGATTGCAGCGGCCGGCTTAGAGGTATGCAGATTATCTTTTCTGTCATCGGATCAATCATCAAGAATACTTCTTCTTTTCGATTGGAGAAATATACTCATCGCCGTCTTATTATTTATGTTGATGGAGAAATACCAGAAGCATCCCGTTTTTTATATTGTCTTGTCTGCGATTATAGGCATTGTCTTTCAGCTAGGCTCATGATTTGTCAGCTTGTCTGGAACTTAGTATACTTTTTTGGGAAAGACTGTTAGACAATACGGAGCAAAGGATGAGGATGGATGACGTTCGAAGAAGTATTGCCGCGGTTGAAGAATGGCGGAAAAGTGATTCGTGATGGCTGGTCTGGTCCCGAACTATATGTGAAGCTTGTCGGGCAAGGGGAGCATGACGGCGAGAAGCTGAACCCATATTTCCTGATCAACGTCGCTGGTGAAGGTTATACAATGTTCACACCGACTGTCTGTGATCTGTTGGCGGAAGATTGGAAGATTGTTGACTGATGGAACAGAAGCCCATGAATATCATGGGCTTTTTGCTGTTGAATAAAAAAGAGTGACAAGTGAGGAGTACTTGATGAGATTCGAAGAATACGCCGGAAAGACAGTTATTATCTCAGGAGCTGCATCGGGGATCGGCCAAGCACAGGCAATCGCTTTTTTGGAAAATGGTGCGAATGTATTTGCGATTGATGTGGCAGCAGAGGGCCTTATGATTCTGAAAAAACAGTATGAAGCTTCCTTCGGTTATAGAGCAGTGGATGTCAGAAACCGGAATGCGATAGAGAAAGCGGTTGAAGCTGCAATGGAGGCATACGGCCAGATTGATATACTGCTGAATACGGCAGGTGTTTTGGATGGATACGCAAAGACACTTGATACGGATGAATCGCTATGGAACCGGGTGATGGACATAAATGTGAAGGGGATGTTCCATATGACGAATACCGTTTTGCCTCATATGCTGAGACGTAAATCGGGCATCATCGTGAACATGGCTTCGATTGCCGGCCTTGTCGCAGGAGGAGGCGGGGCAGCATATACGGCATCCAAGCATGCTGTCATCGGCTATACGAAGCAACTGGACCATGATTATTGCAGGGAAGGAATTAGGGCGAATGCAATTGCTCCCGGGGCCATCCAGACACCGATGAATAGGAGTGATTTCGCAGGGGATGGTGAAATGGCCAAATGGGTAGCGGAGGAGACACCGGCAGGGCGCTGGGCACAGCCGAGTGAAGTAGCGGATCTGACACTTTATTTAGCAAGCCGGTCAGCGGACTACATTCATGGGGCAGTCGTGCCGATTGATGGAGGCTGGACCGCAAAATAAAGTTGGATAATTATGAACTTTCTTGATACAATATTTTGGTATGGAATAATTTTCCTTGCACTGCGGAACTTCTGTCCTTTAGCCGCAGTTATTACTAAAATAGCACAATGCTATTTTACAAAGGAGGTTTTCAATTGAGTACGTCCATATCGAAAGAGACATCCCGCACCGCTTTAAATGAAATGACAAAGACAGCACTTGTCGCAGCCGTTTATGTGGCGGTGACACTATTGCTGGCTGTCATCAGCTTCGGGGCAATACAATTCCGTATGGCGGAGATGTTCAATTATTTGGCTTTGTTCAATAAGCGCTACGTGGCTGCGGTCACATTGGGAGTGGTTATCGCCAATTTCATGTCCCCTACTTGGATACTGGATGTGCCGATCGGCGGAATCGCAACCTTTCTTATGTTGATCCTATGCCGCGCAGTGACCAAGAATATGAAGAATGACATATGGAAAATAGCCGTCACCGCAGTGCTCTTCGCTTTATCGATGTTCACGGTGGCAGGGCAGCTGACCATTCTTTTTGATTTGCCATTTTGGGCGACATACTTGACGGCAGGACTTGGTGAACTATTATCCATGACGGTCGGCGGAGTGCTGATCTACTTCATAAGCAAAAAAATCGATTTGACGAAATGATAATAAACGGCGGTCTTTGGACCGCCTTTTTTTATTTACGTAAAAAGAAACGGCAAATCGTATGATTCCGGGGATATCCTCTTGATGATCTGATATTGGGATTATCATATTTTGCATAGTATTTTATCCGTCGATTCATTAATGATACGATAAAAACATCTTCGTATATTGGATGGGGGATTGTCATGTTCTTGGATAAATTGAAGCAGCAGCTTGATCAAAATCAGCCATTGTTCATAGGGGAAGATACAGCTTTTCGTTCAGCAGTATTGATTCCGCTCGTACAAGTGGGCGGGGAATGGCATATTCTGTTCGAAGTGCGTTCATACACGATGAGAAAGCAGCCGGGGGACATCAGCTTTCCGGGCGGCCGGCTGGATGCTGAGGATGAATCCCCGCTTGCGGCCGCACTGAGGGAAACGTATGAGGAGTTGGGAATCAATCCTGATTCTGTCCGTGTTTTGGGGCAGTTAAGCCCTTATATCGCATCTCCTTCCTTCGTCGTCTACCCTTTTGCGGCCATCATCGATTATGACCAGATTGTCCATTCTTATAATAAAGATGAAGTGGATAAGGTGATTACAGTCCCTGTCGAGTGGCTTTTAAAACATGAGCCGTACATGCATCTTGTAGCTTTTGAACCAACGCCTTCATCAGAGTTCCCTTTCGAAAAAATCATGAAAGGGAATCAGTATAAATGGAGGAAACAAATGGTGGAAGAATGGTTTTACGACTACGGGGATCATACCATTTGGGGTTTGACAGCCAGGATCCTGAAACATTTCATTGAAATGATGAAATAGAGTTTGTCCCTGTTCTGATAAGTGAAAGGGGAGACATGTGTAAGTGATGAAATGATAATTTATATTTCATTAAAACACCAGCCTGATATAAAGGCTGGTGCTTTGTTTCTTTATAATGCTTCCTTGATGATCTTCTTGTAATAAAGAAGGGAAAGGAAGCCGAAGATCGAGTACAAGCCGGTATATAGCAGCATCACGATTAACATCGGCGTCCAAAGCTCCGTCCCGAAGAAGAACCAGCCGGATTGGACCGCGAAATAGCTGTGGAGAAGACCGACCGCGAGCGGAATCCCGAAATTGAAGAGCTGCTTTGCTCGAATGCCTTTTAATAAGTCGTCTTGTGTGAAACCGAGTTTTCTCAGAATCGTATAATTCGGTTTCTCCTCTTCACTCTCGCCCATTTGCTTAAAGTATAATATGCATCCTGAGGCGATCAAGAAGGTAAGTCCTAAAAAGCCGACGATGAATAAAGTAAGTCCCATTATATTTTTTTGCTCTATTTCCCTTCCAAGCTGGGAGTAATTCGGACCATACTGAAAATCAATTTTATGAAAAATATTGTTAGCTTCCTCCACATCTGCTCCATCCTTCATATTAATGCCGATGTAGATGGATGTGTCCATCTGGAGGTCAGGATTGATATCCTGTCTCAAGCGCTTAAACACTGTTTCGTCCACAATCACTGTAGGGAGACCGCCGTTGCTGAAATAACCCGTGATGAATGATTCTCTATCCAATCCTTTATACTTTAAGGGAATGGTCTCATTCAGTCCCTTCACTTCAGTGATTCCCGAATCCTTGAAACGGAAGAACGCAGTCATTACATCATTATAGCCCGCAAAAACAGTTTCGTCCGGAGCTACATCGATTTCGCCGGCCGCTTTGTCACTGATGACCGAAAGCGGGGTATTCTTGAGGTCCATAGGAGATTCATCAATGGATGTGTCCATAATGTTTAACAGATCGACTTCCACTTGAATGACATCCGCCTTCTTATCAATATATGCCAACCCATTTGCTTGCAGGGCATCTGTGAATTGTGTGGCTGACTTTGTATCGATGAATGAAAAATGATCGGGCGCACTGAACTTGGCGGATGTTTCTGCCGAATAGTAAGAAATATAGCTTAAAGATAGCAGACCAATAGCAAGTGCTGATACGGTGGTGATGATTGTAAGCAGCAAGGCATTCGACTTCATCCGGAACATGATGCTTGAAAGGGAGAGCACTTCCTGAATCGTTATATATCCATCTTTCCTTTTTCTTATCATGTTGAAAATAAAAGAGACGGATCCTTTATAAAACAGATATGTTCCGATAATCACCGATCCCAAGACGTATACCATGGCCGCAAACAGCTGGGGCATAGTGAGGAAGTCCCCGCTGAATAGTTTGGAAGAAATATAGTAACCTGAAATAATCAAGAGAATGCCGATGACCCCGATGACAACCCCGAACCAAGACTGTTTCCTGACTTGATCCTCTGTCGATGCGCTGACTCTGAATAAAGACAAAATGCTTTGTCTCTTGATGAATACATAATTCATCAACATGATGAAAAGATACAGGATACTGAACACAATCAAGGTCTGCACCAATGCCGGTGCCGAGAATTGAAGGGCTGCTACTTCTTCGATCCCTGTTATTTTCAAAAGAATCATCATGATCAATTTCGAAAGGGCAAAGCCGACGATGATTCCGATCAGCATAGAGCTGAAGTAAAGGATGAAGTTTTCCGTACTTAAGATAAGGAAAATCCTGCTTTTTTTCATGCCGATTAATTGCAGCAAACCAATCTCTTTGCTGCGCCGTTTGATGAAAATACTATTGGCATACAGAAGAAAGATGAAGACGATACCAATTAGCAGAAACGATGCAGCTTTGATGCCGGCTGCGCCTTTAATGGAGCCTTTGGCCGGATCCATTGACGGATCATATTGCAGTGTGACAAAAGAGAAATAAAGAATGACACTGAAGATAAGAGCGAATACATATAAATAATAGTTTTTGAGATTCTTCTTCAGGTTTTTGAAAATAAGGTCATACATACTCATTTTGAACACCGCCTAATACACCTTGGGTACGGATGATATCCTTGAAAAATGCCTGTCTTGTCTCTCCGCCTTTATTTAACTGTGCATACATCTGTCCATCCTTTATGAAGATCACGCGGCTGCAAAAGCTGGCAGCGACAGGATCATGTGTGACCATTACAATGGTTGCCGACCTTTTTTTATTCAGGTTGCTGAGTTTCTTTAATAGATCGGATGCCGACTTTGAGTCGAGTGCCCCGGTCGGTTCATCCGCAAAGATGATACCGGGCTGGTGAATGAATGCCCTTGCTGCGGACGTACGCTGTTTTTGACCCCCGGAGATTTCGATCGGATATTTATCCTTTATGTCATATATATTCAATTCCTCAGCAACCGCTTTGAATCTGGTATTCGCTTCCGCCTTCGATACTTTCGAGATCGATAATGGCAGAAGGATATTTTCTTTGACGGTTAAGGTGTCCAGTAGATTATACTCCTGAAAGATGAACCCGAGATGTCTCTTCCTGAATTCGGCCAGTTGTTTTTCTTTCATTTTCGTGATTTCGGTTCCTTCGATCTTGATGGTGCCGCTGCTCACTTGATCAATGGAGGATAGGACATTGAGCAATGTCGTTTTTCCTGATCCCGATGCACCCATGATTCCGACGAACTCTCCTGCTTCGATGGAGATGTCCAAGGACTTCAATACTTCTTGTTTGTTGAATTTATTACCATAGCTTTTACAGATTTGATTGGCTTCAAGCAGCGTCATCTCATTACACCCTTTCATTAATACCTTATTGGATATTTCCATTATAGGATCAATTGCCGTGCTTCTCCTTCGATTGCCCGAACAAAAAAGAAAAGCATGTGACATCTTTGTCACATGCTCGTCAGGCGGTCGAATGCATTGTGCTCCGGGAAGGTCAAAGTGAAGGTTGTCCCCTTGCCGGGTGTTGATGCTGCGCCGATCTTGATCATCAGTGAGCGGGCGACTTTCATGGTCAAGTAGAGACCCATGCCTGACGCGGCATAATCCTGGTGATTCGTTGTGGAAGTGAAACCCTTTTCGAATATCCTGGGCAAATCTTTCGGATCAATGCCGCGGCCGGAATCCTTTATCTCGAGGATAGTATGCTGATCCCTTTGATGGCTGGTAATCTCAATATCAGAGCCTTCACTGTACTTGATCGCATTCGTCAAAATCTGTCTTATTATAAAGGACAGCCACTTCGCGTCACTGAAAACTTCCTTGACATCCAGCTCCACATCAAATCCGATGCCTTTATGGATACACCATGATTGAAGCATCTTAATCTCATTGAAAATGGTGGTCTTCAGATCAACCATTTCGATATACAAATCATTTTCCATGAATGGAATGCGTTTTTGGTGCAGCTGCTGGTCGAGCAAAAGGTGAATGCGCAGCCACTCGTAAGATAATTCTCCTTTAAGCTTCGGATCATCTATGCGCTCGATGATCAAGTGCATCGTGGTCAAGGGGGTTTTCACTTCATGGACCCAGGATAACAGTTCATCTTTTTCCTTTTCGAGGGTTGTTCTATTTTCTGCCGCCATCTGCCGCAGCTTGTCCGTCTGTTCTATGACGCTTTTTTTAATGATTTTCTCGAATGGCGTCTCGGCATAGGTAATGCCGGTCAAATCCAGATTGTTTTCCCACTCCTCCAAGCTTTTCAGAAACTTTGTCTCTTTATTGTACCGATATGCGACAAAGATTGTGAAGATTATGGAAGACAGGAAGACAACGTAAAGGGTGGAATTCATTGAAACGGCTGCATCCAGATAAGCTATGAAAATCATGAAGAGCTGCAGTCCGCCAAATAGGACGATCCAGCTGCGTCTTTCGATTAAATATTTCTTGATCATAGCGGGTTCGCTTCTTCCTTCGCCATATAGCCCTGTCCGACTTTCGTTTCAATGAATTGCCCGAGTCCAATCATGTCCAGTTTTTTTCGCAGGCGGTTGATGTTCACAGTCAAGGTGTTATCGCTCACGAACCTTTCGTCATCCCATAGGCTTTTGATCAGTTCTTCCCGGCTTACGATTCTGTTCTTCTGTTCAATAAGTATCTTCAATATGAATATTTCATTCTTTGTTAGTTCGATTGATGCTGTATCAGTGGTGACTGTATTTTTTTCATAATCCACTGTTGCCCCATGCCAAGTCTTGATTTCAGCCGGTTCCATATTGTAATTATAGACACGCCGGAGAATCGCATGGATTTTGGCGATCAAAACGTCGAAATGGAATGGCTTTTGTATGAAATCGTCGGCTCCAAGCTGCATGGACATGACCATGTCGGTAGGATGATCACGAGACGACAAGAAAATGATCGGGACATTCGAATGGGCTCGTATCATCCGGCACCAATGGAATCCGTCGTATTTGGGCAACTGAATATCGATGATGATCAAGTCGGGCTTGATTGCGGCATATTCAGGCATCACCTTGCTGAAATCGTTGATGCCATATACCTCATAAGACCACTGGATCAGGCGTTCTTTAATTTCGTTAAACAGCGCTTCGTCATCTTCAATCAATAAGAGCTTAAACAAATCACTCACCTCTTTTCCCGGAGAATTGCTTCAATTTCTTCCACAATCCGCTCGCATATTTCATGTGTCAGCAAGGAGTCATCAATCGAAGGATCAGGTGTTTTATCATTAGTGATACAATCGATGAAATGGTCGATCATCTGGTGGAATCCTCTTTTGTGGAGGGTAGGTACCCAGTCTCCGAAACCGGAGACGCTTACTTCTTTGTCGTGGAAGTGAGTCGTTTCAACGAGTCCATTCACTGTGTATTTATGCTGTCCTGCGCTGTATTCGATGATTTCCTCCGTCACTCCGCCATTCCTGTTCATGATTCCGATTGCTGTGCAGCCAGCGCCGACCAGCTGGATAATCAAGTGTTCAAGCAGATCCCCGCTCTTGAGAAATTGGACCTTGATATCTTGGACAGGTGAATCCATCAGGAAGCGAAGTGTGTCCACAACATGGATAAAGTCCTCGACCACGAATCTTCTCGTGAACTCAGGAGAATTGAAACGATTTTTCTGCATAAGGATCATGCTTGGTTTGCCATGTTCCTTCAGCTCTTTCACTTTGGGGATGAATCTTCTGTTGAAGCCGACCATGGCGATCGCATGCTTATCTTTAGAAAGCTTCACTATTTGCTTCGTTTCGTCAAAATGCATGGAAATGGGTTTATCTATATAAGTATGGATGCCGTTTTCGAGCAGTTTCTTTGCTGTTTGGAAATGCGCATCGGTAGCGGTGCAGACGATGGCTGCATCGATCTCTTTTTTGATTAATTCATCGACTGTTCTGACTTTTTCCTTGATGCGGTATTTACTGGAAAGGCGGTCTAAAGTCTCCGGATTACGGGTGCAAAGCACCAATTCGATTCCTTCTTTTTCAGATAGTACAGGCAAGTAAGCTTTTTGTGCGATGTCGCCCAGTCCAATGATTCCGATCCTCATCCTCGATCCCTCCGATTCTATCTGTTTCTTATGCAATTATAGCTGGGGTTTTCTTTTATATAAAGTTTGACTTTCCAGAGGGCTCATACCTTTTTAAAAGAAGGCTTTTTACTAAAAGATTGTTGTTAGGAAGGAACAAAGCCAGTCAACAATAAGTTGGTTAATTTTAGCGGAAGGTGCGAGACTCCTGCAGGCTCACCGCTCGCCCTGCGGAAAGCGAGCAACCTGAAGCGGTTATTTCACCAACAAAGTACTCTGTTTCAGCAACAAAGTTGGAGAAAACAGCCTAAGAGAAAGACACTTTCTGGCAGCTGTTCGGGAAGCCTTGTCAATGGCAGCAGTCTGTGACAGTATATTATAGAAGCAGATGAATCACCTTTTTGCATGATTTCCTGAAGTTTGTACAACATATTTCAGAAGAAGACAAAAGGGTTCATCTTATATGCATAAGAAGTAATGGAGGAAATGAAACTATGTCTAATTTGCCTAATTGCCCAAAATGTAATTCAGAATATACATATGAAGACGGTGTATTATTCGTTTGTCCGGAATGCGGCCATGAGTGGTCTGCTGAAGCGGAGACAAATGAAGATGTGTTGGTTGTGAAAGACGCCAACGGTAATCTTCTCGCTGATGGAGACGCTGTAACAGTCATTAAAGACCTGAAGGTGAAAGGAAGTTCATCTGTTCTTAAGCAAGGCACTAAAGTGAAGTCAATTCGTCTGGTGGAAGGCGACCATAATATCGATTGCAAAATTGATGGTTTCGGACCGATGAAATTGAAATCGGAATTCGTCAAGAAGCTGTAATATAGGATTCGTCAAAGAGCCGTAGCCCCCGGGGCTATGGCTTTTCAATTATTGAGACATAATCTGAAAGACCATATTTGTTTATTTTCTTATACAGACTTACCCGGGACATCCCAAGCTTTTTGGCTGCTGCACTTTTATTGCCGTATGTTTCGGATAGGACAGCCTTAATTCGTGCAATCTCGATCTGTTCTTGGTTCTTCCCTGCTGGATCAAAGTCTGGGAAGAAAGGGAGCAGATCAGCAGCACTTATTGTAGACTGGTCATGGAAGATGATCACCCTCTCCACCACATTCCGCAGCTCCCTGACGTTTCCGGGCCAATCATAAGAGTGGAACAGTTCGGCTGCATCCGGCAGCAGACTTGGTTCCGCCTTTCCGTACTTCTCTGCATACTTATGGATGAATGTATCCGTCAGTACAGGAATATCCTCCATTCTGCTGCTGAGAGGGGGAATATCCAGTTTGATGACGTTTAATCGATAATACAGATCGTCCCTGAATAAGCCTTTCCGCACCTTTTCTTCTATGTCATCATTTGTTGCGGCGATGACCCGGATATTCACCTTCTTAGATATATGGCCGCCGACCTGGTAAACCTCCCTTTCTTGCAGCACCCTCAACAGCTTCACTTGCATATCGAGCGGCAAGGTCGTGACTTCATCTAGGAAAAGGGTACCGTTATCAGCGGATTCCACCTTGCCGACTTTGCTTTTATAGGCACCTGTGAAAGCACCTTTATCGTAACCGAACAGTTCACTTTCGAATAAAGCACCGGGAATAGCTCCGCAGTTGATCGGGACAAAGGGGCGGCCTTTCCTCGAGCTTGCTTCATGGATGCCTTTGGCGAATAGTTCTTTTCCGACTCCGCTTTTCCCTTGTATAAGAACAGTGGCATCCGTTAAAGCCACCTTTTTTGCCAATAGTTTCACTTTGCGGATAGCGGCACTGCCGCCTTTTATATTGGAGAAAGGATCTTGTTGATGCTTGTATTGGTATTCTTGCCGCAACTTCTGTAATTCGGATGTCGTCAATTCCAATTTTTCATTCAATTTGACGATATGGGAGATATTCTGTTCGATTGATAAAGCGCCTATCAATCTTTGATTATTGTCATAGATCGGAGAGACACTGATCAGTACATGTCGGTCAGCCCTTGGCTGGTGATATAAGCCGGAAGCGGATACTTGATGAAAAAGTGCATCCAGCACCTTCAGATTTTCTTTTCTGAAATAGTCGCCTATTTTGTTACCTATCACTTTGGAAGAGGGGATACCGTAAAGCTGCTCGGCATGGGAATTCCAAAATTGAATCCTTTCTTCCAAGTCAATGATGACGATTGCGTCCGAGCTTGTTTCCAGTAAAGCCTGCAGATAATGGAGTAGTGCATTTTCTGATGAATGGCCAATCATATGCGTCACCCTTTTCAAAAGAGATAGTGTAAGCGTTACCTTTACAGTTTTGTAAACATATTAAACAAAGAGTAACACAGAAGCCGCAGGGGATATAGAGCTTCAGGTAAAAATATCCTTATTGTGAATTTTGGCACAATAATTGCAAGTAATTAAACGCAGGACTGCAATGTATGCAAGTGATCTGAATCAATGGTTTGATCATCTATAACGGAGGAATGCCAGATGGGGTTGACGAAGGATTTTTTCATATATCTATCAAAAAATAAGATGCTCAATGACGGTGCGAAACGATGGGGTCTGAAAATGGGAGCACAAAACGTGGTTGCCGGTACCAATATAGATGAAATGATGGAAAGCGTCAAACAGCTGAATAAGGACGGTATTTCTGCCACAATCGACAACTTGGGGGAATTCGTGTATGAGAAGCATGAAGCAATAGCCGCCAAGGAACAAATCATGCAGGTTGTGGAAGCGATCCGCCAACATGAAGCAGATGCGCATATTTCCATGAAACCTACTCAATTAGGATTGGATATCGATTTTGACTTCTGTCTTGAGAATATAAGGGAAATAGTCAGGAAAGCGGATGAATACGGTATTTTCATCAATCTAGATATGGAGGATCATGCACATGTCGAAGCATCCTTTGTGTTATTTGACCAGCTGTCTGAGGAATACGACAATATCGGAACAGTAATTCAAGCTTACTTTTTAGACGCGGAAAAGAATATCAAAAAATACCAAAATAATCGCTTGCGCATTGTAAAGGGTGCCTATAAGGAACCGGCCGAAAGGGCTTATCAGGACAAAAAAGACATAGACGAAAACTTTTTGAAATTAATAGAATTTCATTTACTGCATGGAAGATTCACATCGGTTGCGACGCATGATCATAGGATTATTGAACATGTGAAGAAATTCGCATCTCATCATAAGATACCTAAGGAAAAATTCGAATTTCAAATGTTATATGGGTTTAGGACCGACATGCAGCGCAGCCTCGCAAAGGAAGGATATCATTTTTGTACCTATGTACCATTCGGAAAGGACTGGTATGGGTATTTCATGAGGAGATTGGCAGAGCGTCCGCAAAACCTGAATCTCGTCGTCAAACAGGTTTTCACAACACGCACGAAGGCGGTAATCGGCATCGGCGTGGGAGCATTCATGCTTGGAAGGATTAGTAAAAGGAAAAAAAAGTAGTTTTTTAATTATATAGATATAATAAAAAGGAG
>JAZNGP010000036.1:0-3702 GCA_045576475.1 Bacillus sp. (in: firmicutes)
ATATTGGTGCCGGTATCCGCTTTACTGCTGCAATGGTTCACAACGAGACAGCTGTTCACGTACAGTCTTCTGTTTTCGATTACCGGAACATTGATCGCAGCGATTGCACCCAATTTTGAAATCTTGCTCATGGCCCGTGTCGTTCAAGCAATCGGTACTGGACTGTTGCTGCCCTTAATGACGAATGTGATTCTTGTCGTCATACCGCCGCATAAAAGGGGATCGGTCATGGGACTGATGGGCCTGGTGATCATGTTCGCTCCTGCGACAGGACCGACTTTATCGGGGTTGATCGTCGATAGTCTCGGATGGCAGGCCATTTTTTGGATCATCTTGCCGTTCCTTATTGCCACACTATTGTTCGGATTGAGATTCATACAAAATGTAAGTGAAATCACGAAACCAAAAATCGATTTATTATCTGTACTCCTTTCCACAATCGGGTTTGGAGGAATCGTATTTGGATTCAGCAATGCAGGTGAAGGAGCCGGTGCCTGGGGAGAAATGTCCGTTTTGCTGCCTATATTGGCAGGAATAGCGGCGCTGGTGCTTTTCGTAATCAGACAGTTAAAAATGGAACAGCCGATGCTCAATATGCAGGTCTTTAAATATCCGATGTTTTCTTTGGGACTCTTCCTTGTCTTCCTTTGCATGATGCTGATTTTGTCCGCATCGATTCTTCTTCCGATGCTATTGAAGGACGGTCTGCTTCTGACCGCAGTCGCAGCTGGATTGATGATGCTGCCTGGAGGGATCATCAACGGAATCATGTCACCAGTAACAGGCCGGCTCTTCGATAAGTATGGCCCGAAATATCTCGTCATACCGGGATTCGTCATTACATCGATTTTTGCTTTCCTGTTTTCGAATGTCACTTCGGACACAGATCGGATTCTCATCGTCATCATGCATACCTGCTTGTTCATCGGAATTGCGATGATCATGATGCCGGCATCGACAAATGGACTGAACCAGCTGCCGGCGAAATTATATCCCGATGGAGGGGCAGTCATGAATACGCTCCAGCAGATTGCGGGAGCAATCGGTACAGCCGTGGCCATCAGTATCATGTCTGCCGGACAAACGAGCCACAGCCTTTCCGCTTCAGGGGAAACGGATCCCTCCATGATGGCTGAAGCATTGATCCATGGCATACAAAATGCCTTTATGTTTGCTTTGATTGCGTCGATCATTGGGTTGATTGCCTCTTTATTCATCAAAAGAATACGTGTATGAATAGGAAACAGGATGTCCGGAGAAATCCAGACATCCTGTTTTTTGGGAAGAACCTTTATTGTCTGTCTGCCTATCCGTTATTGCGATTCTTGAACCAACATACTGTATTGAATACAGGTCTAAATATCTGTTTTTTAAAATATGCAGAAAATAAATTTACAATATTAAGAAAATTAAGTAATATTCCCTTAAGCAATCCATTTTGATTCCTTAGGAGGAATATTATTTGACCAGAAAGAAGCAGCGATTACAGCTCTTATCCATCCTGACAGCAAGCTCCATCATCACCTCTTCCATGCTTTTCGGTTCCATATCCGCAAAAGCAAGACAAGCAGAAACGAATATGTATACGCTTGAAGAAAAAGAAACAGCCCCCATCGATACACATATCATCAATGAAGACCGGCTAGCGAAACAGCTGAAAGCGAAAGGGATAATCAAGAAAAACGCCACAAAGACAGAAACGGATAAAGCCATTCAATCCTACATTGACAAGAAAAGGGGGAAATCAAATAAAATCGCATCCGGCAAAAAGAAGCATCAAGATGAAATGGACAAGAAAGCAAAAGAATTTTTGACTAAACAGAAAAAGCAATTATCGAAGAAGCTTAATAAAGGGAAAGGGTCGAAAAAAGGAAAAGATGGTTTCCTGACAATCCCTAAAGCAAAGCAAGCTGGCTATAATGGATCGGTAAGGGAAGATAAAGTCCTGGTGCTGCTTGTGGAGTATAGTGACTTCAAACATAATAATGTCATTCAGGAAGAAGGGTATATGTTCGCCGAAGATTTCAATCAGCAGCATTATGAGAAGTTGATGTTTGGGGATACGAATTTCAGGCTCTTCAACGGCGAAAAGGTCAAAACATTCAAACAGTATTATGAAGAGCAATCGGGAGGCAGTTATACGGTCGATGGTACTGTTTCCGATTGGCTGTCCGTTCCGGGAACGGCGAAAGACTATGGAGCTGATTCTCCTAATGGAGGAAACGACAATCTGCCTGGAGCAAAAGGTCCAAGAACACTTGTTAAAGATAGTTTAAACGCAGCCGTTGAATCAGGCATCAATCTTGCGGAGTATGATGAATATGATTTATATGATCTGGACGGTGATGGGAACTTCAACGAACCGGATGGACTTGTCGATCATCTGATGATCATTCATGCGGGTACCGGTCAGGAAGCTGGAGGCGGAGTGCTCGGTGATGATGCGGTTTGGTCGCATCGTTGGACATTGGATGGTGTCTATCCTGTAGCAAATACAACGGCGGAAGTGGATTACTGGGGCGGAAAGATGGCTGCTTTCGATTATACGATCCAGCCCGAAGATGGGGCTGTAGGTGTATTCGCACATGAATTCGGACATGATCTTGGTCTTCCGGATGAATACGATACACAATACACGGGACATGGAGAACCCATCGCATCTTGGTCGATTATGTCAAGCGGCAGTTGGAACGGTAATATTGCCGGAACCGCGCCGACAAGCTTTTCTCCGCAAAACAAGGAATATTTTCAGAAAATGATGGGAGGCAACTGGGCGAATATCGAGGAAATCCATTATGATGATCTCCATAAACTGGGTACTGCGGCCATTCTTGACCAAAGCGTCACAAAATCCAGGAATTTAGGGATCCTTAAAGTGAATTTGCCTGAGAAACAAGTCAAAGGTATCTCTCCAAGCTTCGGACAGAAGTATTATTACAGTACAAAAGGCGATAATTTGCATACAACAATGACCTCTCCTGAATTCGATCTTACGGCAGCCTCTAAGGCGGTATTCACCTATAAAACCTATTATGATATCGAGTATGATTACGATTTCCTGTATGTATATGCGCATACCAGCGATGGGGAAAAGGTACTGATTGACACCATAGGTGATCAAGATACGGACGGAGATGCGAGGGCCGAATCTTCCAAAGGAAAATGGATGGATAAGACATATGATCTAAGTGCATATGCAGGTAAGAAGGTCAATCTTGAATTCGAGTATGTGACCGACGGTGGTTTATCGCTTGATGGTTTCGCAATGGATGAAGCAAGGTTGACCGTTAATGATAAAGTTGTGTTTGAAGACGGGGCAGAGGGTTCTCCAGCTTTTACTTTAAATGGTTTTGAAGTATCGAACGGCACATTCCTGAAGAAACACCATTATTATCTGGAATGGAGGAATTACGCCGGCTCAGATACGGCATTAAAATACTCGAGAGGCGTCAGCTATAATACCGGTCTAGTTGTCTGGTATGCAGATGAGAGTTATTTGGATAACTGGACAGGCATACATCCAGGAGAAGGTTTCCTAGGAGTTGTCGACTCGCATCCTAAAGCAATCGTAGGTACGCTTGATGGGAAACCGTCCATTCAGGGCAGTACGCGATATCAAGTGGCGGATGCGGCATTCTCCTTCGACAAGGCTCCGTCCTGGAAAGTAGATTCTGCGACAAGAGGTCTTTTTGAATACAAAGG
>JAZNGP010000037.1:0-6110 GCA_045576475.1 Bacillus sp. (in: firmicutes)
GTATAAAAAGACACGTAATTTTTCTTTTGGGCAAAAGCCTCTATAAGCAATGATCCATATAACTAATAAAATAAGAACAGCTGCTTCAATTATGAGGATAAAAGATGAATTGATCGCTAAAAATCCTAGTACCATCAAGATGACAATGCCGAGTAATTGAGCTTTAGCAGTCCTCTTCATATTTGCTGACATCCAAAAAAACAGTAAAACCATGGATAAGAGTGGAGATATTAACACGGAATAAATGATTATTGCATCTAAAGTTGTTATACCATCCAAAAAAACACCCCTTTTCTAATTCCCATGTATTGTATGATTAATGACCAGAACCGGCAACCTCCTTACAGACTATTCGAAATATATTATTTTTAACAGCGACTGACGAATTCAGTTGCTTTTTTTGATGTTGTTTGATTTGCTCTTTTCTCATAATCTTTACAGCATTTTGCCTGTGTATTTCTAATCGGCTCTCCAAGCGAATATAGTGTGTATAGAACCCGCAGGAAAAGAGGGATGCGTTATCAAGCTTGAGGAAGTGAAAAATACAATCGATGACCTGATACAATCTCTTAGGGAAAAGCAGAAAAAAGACGGATCATGGGATTTTCATTTTCTTGGACCAGTGCTGCCGGATAGTTTTTTCATCATCACGGAGAAGGCATTATCGATGCCGACAAGCCGAACATCGGAGGAACTGATCAAAAAAATCGCTTCGACACAGCTGGATAATGGGGGATGGCGCATTTATCCGGATGAAGAAGAAGGCAATCTATCGGCTACGGTTCAGGCATATACAGCATTGCTTCTATCCGAAGCATATACCCGCTCGGATCCGGCGATGCAGAAAGCGGAGGCATTCATCGACCGGCATGGAGGTGTGACAAAATCGCATTTCATGACAAAGATGATGCTTGCCGTCAACGGATTGTATGAGTATCCGGGTTATTTTTATTTTCCGATGACGTACTTTCTTTTGGCTCCCGAATATGCGATCGGTCTGTATAAATGCAGTAATTATGCCCGGATCCATCTGACACCGATGATCATCTGCATGAATAAACGATTTGCCGTCAGACACGAAGTGGATGACAGTTATCTGAAGAAGGATAATTCAGGAGGCTGGTTCAGGGAAGATCGGGCAGACTGGGCAGCTTATTTCATAGAGGCGATCAAACAAGTGGCACTTACTCCGCTTCATCTCCACCGGGCAGGCTATGCGGCTGCGGAAACCTTCATGCTGGAAAGAATCGAAACGAATGGCACCCTATACAGTTACGCATCCAGCACTTACTATATGATTTATGCCTTACTGGCGCTTGGTCATCGGAGTCAGTCACCTATCCTGAAGAATGCGATGCGAGGAATGGAAGGGTATGCGGCGGAAACATATGAAGGCCTTCATATTCAAAATTCTCCTTCAACTGTCTGGGATACCGCATTGCTTTCATCCGCTATCCAGGAAGCGGGGATAGCCTATCATGACCCAATGGCAGCGAAAGCGAATTCATATTTATGGAAGAAACAACAGCTGAGGGCAGGGGATTGGAAAGTGAATGCCCCGAATGCCAATCCCGGAGGATGGGGATTTTCCGATATCAATTCCTTCATTCCGGATAACGATGATACAGGGGCGGCTTTACGCGCTTTGGCCAGACATGCGCAGAATGATGAGCAGGCGGAATCCGCATGGCGAAGGGGGCTTGACTATCTTCTGGAAATGCAGAACAAAGATGGCGGCTGGGGAGCTTTCGAAAAAAATGCTTATAATCCGATCCTCGCACATCTGCCGCTTGAAAATGCGAAAGATGCGCTGATTGATCCGTCGACACCGGATTTGACAGGACGCGTACTGCATTGCCTCGGTTATTCCGCCAAATACCGTGTCCAGCAGAAAAGAATCCGGAAAGCGGTCGATTGGCTGATCAACGGACAGCAACAAAACGGCAGCTGGTACGGCAAATGGGGAATCTGCTATATTTATGGGACTTGGGCCGCAGTCACCGGAATGCGTGCCGTTGGTGTAGCCGCTGATCATCCGTCCTTGCAGGCTGCCGCGTACTGGCTTGAAAGTATTCAACGTGATGACGGCGGCTGGGGGGAATCATGTAATAGTGCGGAAAAGGAAACGTATGTCGGTTTGGACACCAGCACACTGTCCCAGACAGCATGGGCATTGGATGCATTGTTGACAATTCGTAATCCGGAGCATACATCCATCCAAAAAGGCGTAGCTTACCTTGTCACCCATGCGGGGAGTTATGACCGCTATCCTACTGGCATGGGCTTGCCTGGCGGTTTCTATATCCATTACGAGAGCTATAATTATTTGTTTCCTTTGCTTGCTCTTGGACATTATCGGCTAAAGGTGGAGAAAGTGAAAAAGGAGAAAACAAATCTTTGATATGAGCCCCTTTATCCTGTACCCTGTTAATAGAACAAGTCATTTAGCAGGGAGATAGACATATGAACAGAACAATTGGATTCATCGGCTGCGGCAATATGGGAAAAGCAATGGCCGGAGCACTTGTCAAAGACGAAAAATACGGGAAAGAATCATTGATCGTGTCGGCATTATCGGAAGCCACCAGGCAGGAAGTGAAAGAAAAGTGGCAGGTCCGTACGACAGACAACAATAAAGAAATAGCTCAAGCTGCTGACATCATTGTGCTGGCAGTCAGCCCTAAGGTGTACGAAACAGTCATTCAAGAAATAAAGGAATACATCAATTTGGATAAAATTATCGTAACAATCGCCGCCGGCATTGAAATGAAGCAAATGGAGAGCTGGTTTGGTAAAGAAGTGAAAATCGTCAAAACGATGCCGAATACGCCGGTGCTTACAAATGCCGGAATATCGGCCATCTCCCCGAATAAGCATATCCATAAAGAAGATTTGGATGAGGTTTGTTCGATTTTTGCATGCTTTGGGGAATATGAACTGCTTGATGAAAAGGACTTCCATGCTTTCATCGCTTTATGCGGCTCATCGCCGGCCTACGTCTTCATGATGATCGAAGCGATGGGGGACGCAGGAGTGAAACTCGGACTATCCAGAAAACAAGCGTACAAGATGGCAGAACAAGCCATTTTGGGATCGGCAAAGCTGGCGCTCGAGACAGGCGAACACCCAGCCGCATTGAAAGACATGGTATGCTCACCGGGCGGGACGACAATCGAAGCAGTCACCGTCCTCGAAAAACAAGGCTTCCGGCAGTCGCTGATCACAGCAATGGAGGCATGTGCGGACAAATCCATAAAGATGGAGCAGAGAAATCGGTAAATGTGAGATGTTCAGATTGACGGTGAAAAGGTATTGGAATCAATAGAGATTTCAATACCTTTTTTTGGTGATTGACGCGGAGAACCGGCGACTCCTGCGGGATTAGCGAGCCAGGTGAGACCCCGCACGAAAGAGGAGGCTCATCGCTCGCCTAAGCGAAAAGCGCCCGTTCGCAGCGGAAAAAATTCTATTTATATTAGTGGATCTACTTTCCTCTTTTCTTCTCCACAACAGGAAGCGTCAAATAACTGTCGCCAAATTGGATTTCAAAAGTGGCTTCGGTGGACGAAGGGATGGTGCGCCGGAAATCGCTCCCTGCAATGACAACACCGATCCTGTGTCCTTTCTTGAATACATAATCTTCAGCCAGCATATCCCACTCAAATGTATAGGTTTTACCGGGACGTAAAAGTTCTTCCCGTTTCATGCTTTTCCAGTTGTTTGGATCGAACCAGCTTCTTGTCACTACCTCGTAAGGGGCGGTATGTGTGGTTTTCCGTGTTTCCTTGTAGCAGGCATCGTCCAATAACGTGCTTGCCCCCCAGCAGCTTTCGGTACTCAGTGTTTCGATTCCTTCTCCCCGGCCTTCATGATGGATTCTTGTATCCGTTCCATAATCAACTAAAAGGCCCGTCAAATTGGAATTGGTTTTATCCAAAGAGGCACGGATTTTTATTTCAGGCACACCGCTGAATCGGACATCTTCCGCCAGCGGTTCTGTCAGGAAGACAAGCCTGTCCGTTTTTACGCTTGTCTCATTTGTCACCATTTGTTGTTCTGTTTGTCTCGGGTTATCTGTGAAACGGATCGTTTCTCTCGTTTTCACCTTACCGAATGTCAAAAGACCGTTCGTCTCATCGCTAACACCGGGTGCCAGTTTCAATTTGATGTTCTTTGCTTTTTTTGCGGGCCATTCTGTATGGGTTTCCCATTGATCAGCGCCTCTTTCTATATCGACCGCCGGCTCATCCATGATACCGTTATTGATCCCCATCAACCAGTAATCGAACCAATCATGAAGCGTATCCACCCATTCTTCCCTCCGGAAATCAAAAGGGTCGACATGGCCGGTTTCCGTCAGCCAAAGCTTGCGCGGGACATTTTGCTTGGATAGAGCCTCCCACCAGTCGGAAAAATGGTTCATTTTCACATTGTAATCATTAAGGCCATGGACGGCAAAAACACTTGCTTTCACTTTTCTTGCATCTTGCACATAGTTTCGTTCGTTCCAGAAGCTGTTGTAATCACCGCTCGCATCGTCCGCGTCAATGTTCATCTGTTGAAAGATGTCACCGCAGTTTTCTCTATTTGAACTGGATGCGACACGGTTCGCCAATCCGCCTGGTCCGTTATTGTAATACGTCAATCCTTGAGAGCGGTAGTAATTGTACCAATCGCTGATTGCCCCGATCGGAACGATTGTCTTCAATCCTTTCACACCTGTGGCTGCGACCCCATTGGCTAAAGTGCCGTCATATGATTTGCCGATCATACCGACTTTACCGTTGGACCATTTTGCTTCAATCTTTTCGCCATCCTGGTCCCATGCTTTGCCTTTCCCGTTCAGCCAGTCTATCACGACACGGATGCTTTCGATTTCCTCAGGCCCGCCTGTTCTCGGACAACCGTCTGAGTTATTCGTTCCAACCATATCAGGCAGGGCGACAGCATACCCTCTCGGGACAAAGTAATTATCATAATAGAGCGGAAATTGATCGTTGATTCCATCGTTGTCTGTATCCTTGATTTCGCTTTCATTTCCTCGGCCCATGCTTTCATAATATGGGCTGGCATCCATAATGATCGGTACTTTCAATTTCTTATCGGTTTCCTTGGGACGTATGATGTCAACCGCAATCCGGTCGAATTCTCCATCCTGGTCTGTATCAAGCTTGGATTCAACAAAGATGGTTTCCTTGATGGCTTCTTCATAAGAATAGATGGGTTTTGTTTCTTCTTGGGGAAAGGAAGGTTTGGGACCTTTTGCTATCGCTTGGGGTGAGATGCTCAGTGAAGAGAGGACTAAGAATCCGCTGAGCAAAGCAAGGCTTATTCGACGATTTTTTGGTTTCCTCATTCAATCACACTCCTTTTCTATTAATTATTGGAGATGGAACGAGGAAATGATAGGTTCTATTTTCCTATTAAAAAAACCACTGATAAGCCCCGTAATACGAGGAATATATTTTTCATGACAAAAGACATGGTGTGCCCTATAAATATTCAGCGTTCCATTATCAAACAGGGTTTAAAATCAGCTGAAGTAATTATAAAGTTCTATTAAATAACGGAAAAGCATCTACAAAATGAATCTTATTATCTGAATTTTCTAAAATTAGAAGATTGAAATTTTCATAGAGAGAAAGGAGTGATAACATGAAAGAAAAGAAGTGGAAGGAGTTGGCAATTTGAAAGTTTCTCAAAAAGCGTTAGCACTGCTGATCGGTGTATCTCTCATTTCTGCCCCTTTATCTGCAGATGCAAAAAAGACAGAAGGGTTACGATCATTCCCTGAACCCGTCGATCAACAGTCTTGGATGCTTCCAAGGGACATGACTTGGAAGGATTATAAGCCAGTTCCCGGTATCGATTGGAGAGATACGGACATCGAACCTGAGAGAGTGATCAAAGGGGCTTTAGTCATTGTTGATTTTCAGGACCGGGAATTTATCTTGAGTGAGGAAGAAGGAAGCGAATTAGCCGGCAATCCGATCGCTGTCGGAAACGTACCGCGTGATGAGATAGGACAGTTTTGGCTTGATTTCCTGAATACTCCGCAGAAGCTGAATAACTTCAGAACGATTGATGAATATTGGCGGGAAAATTCATAT
>JAZNGP010000038.1:0-6231 GCA_045576475.1 Bacillus sp. (in: firmicutes)
GGGCTGATTTCCGTTGCAGGTGCATAGTTATCAAAATGGTACAGCATACCAGAAATATAGGGCACTCTATGTACTTTCTCCTCTTTTTTTGAAAAATCACTTGCACCATACAGTATATAATCCGTATAGTTATAGACAGACTGTAATGATAAAGCGAAAATAGGGGATTATATAGAATGAGAAAGTTCAAGAAAGTATATATTGAGATCACAAATATCTGTAACCTGAAATGTAACTTCTGTCCGAGTTCAAGCTTGTCGAGGGTGCATAAGTTCATGAGAGAAGATGCTTTCGTCCATGTGCTCGATCAGGTGAAACCATATACAGATCATATCTACTTCCATCTGATGGGGGAGCCATTCCTGAATAAGGATGTCGGCAGATTTCTCGATATCAGCGAAGAAAAAGGACTGAAGGTCAATATCACGACCAACGGGACATTGATCCAGAAAGCGAAGCATAAATTATTGGGCAAGAAGGCGCTTCGCCAAATCAATATTTCTCTTCACAGCTTTGAAGCGAATGATGTCAACTTCGATCTCGAAACATATGTCGGCAACATCACAGATTTCATCCTGGAAGCGAATGCCGGAACCGATGTCATCTGTTCCATCCGTCTATGGAATATGGATACGAAAGAATTGATTGCGAGCAATAAGTTGAATGATGATATACTGTCGATGCTTGAAGAACGGCTGGATCTTGATTTCCGTTTGAGCGAAGCGCTGCTCGAGAAGCATAATATCAAACTGAAGGACCGGATTTACTTGAATATGGCCGAGAAGTTCGAGTGGCCGGATATGGACCGCGACATCATCGACGAAAATGTTTTCTGCTATGGCTTAAGAGATCAAATCGGCGTATTGGTGGACGGTACAGTAGTACCATGCTGCCTGGACAGTGAAGGAAATATCCCTCTCGGCAATCTGTTCGAGACATCGCTTGAGGACATCATCATGGGGGAACGTGCAATGAATATGTATGATGGGTTCTCGAGAAGATGCGCGGTCGAAGAACTCTGCAAGCGCTGCGGATACGCAAAAAGACATAAGAAACGGGCTTAAGTGAATTTGATGTGATATCGAAACTGCCGGAACCGCCTTTCCGGCAGTTTTTCATTGTCTCCTGAAGATATATGGTTTGTTTGAAAAGTGAGAAAGATTACAAATGCATTCGGACTTTTTCAAAAAAATCGTTTACGCTTTCTTATGGAAGAAATATTGGTATAATAGGAACTATTCATTCGGGGACACAGTCCTATTAAAATAACAAACTTTTGGAACGCAACCAGTGGAGGTAATCATAGGAATGTACAGCTTTAAAAATGACTACAGCGAAGGAGCTCATCCTCGTATTCTGAAGGCGATGATCGATACCAATATGATCCAGGAGCCTGGATACGGATACGATACATATACAGAAGAGGCAATTGCGCTTCTGAAAAAGGAAATGTCCGCTGAAGATATGGACATCCATTTGCTTGTCGGCGGGACACAGACGAATCTGACGGCGATTTCCGCTTTCATCAGACCATATGAAGCCGTTATCGCTCCAGTGACTGGCCATATTTTTGTCAATGAAGCGGGAGCGATTGAAGCGACCGGGCATAAAATCATCACTGTGCCTTCGGAAGACGGGAAGATGAAGCCTGAACAGATTAAAGAGGTGCTCGACATCCATCACGATGAGCACACCGTGAAGCCGAAGTTGGTCTATATCTCCAATCCGACCGAGGTGGGAACTGTATATACGAAAAGAGAATTGACTGACCTGAAAGTGATGTGTGAGGAGAATGGTCTTTATTTATACATCGACGGCGCAAGATTAGGATCTGCTCTCCGCAGTAAAGAAAATGATGTGGAGCTGTCGGATCTGGCTGTCTTGTCCGATTCCTTCTATATCGGCGGAACAAAAAGCGGGGCACTATTCGGGGAAGCTCTTGTGATCATCAATCCTTCGCTGCGCGCGGACTTCCGTTATAACATTAAACAAAAAGGCGCGATGCTTGCAAAAAGCAGATTACTTGGACTTCAATTCAGGGAGCTGTTCAAGGACGGACTGTACTACGAATTGGCAGATCATGCGAACGACATGGCGCAAAAACTGAAAGAAGGAATTGAAGAGGCTGGATGGGGATTCTTGGCCGAATCATCGACGAATCAGCTGTTTCCGATTTTGCCGAACAAGATGATTGAACAGCTTGAACAGGAATATGAGTTCTACAGATGGAAGAAAGTCGATCAAGAACATTCCGCCATCCGCCTGATCACTTCCTGGGCGACGGATGAGGCTCAAGTGGAGCGTTTTATCGGAGAATTGAAGACGATGAGTGCATCGATCGGCAAGAGAGAAAACGTTTATTCGTAATCATCGATGCTTGGCAGGATATCGCGCAATTCCAGTGAAAGAAGGGAAGGACATGAAGAAAGAGAAAATTGGTCTCGTACTTGAAGGCGGAGGAATGAGAGGCATCTACTCGGTAGGTGTCCTCGATTATATGCAGGATCATGGAATCAACGTCGATTATGTCATCGGGGTATCAGCAGGCGCCTGTAACGGGATTTCCTATGTCTCCGGCCAGCAAGGCAGGAATTATCGCGTGAATACGAATTATCTTGGGGACAAACGCTACGCGAGTACCTCGAATTTCTTCAGGGAAAGATCGATATTCGGGATGGATTTTATCTTCGATAAAATCCCGAATGAACTGGACCCTTTCGATTATGCAGCTTTCGCTGCATCTCCTGTTGAATTTGTCGTCGGAGTCACGGACGTACTTACCGGCAAACCGAAGTATTTCAATAAGCAGACCATGCATGAAGTGAATACCATATTGAAAGCTTCTTCCTCCATTCCGGTATTCTCGCCGCCTGTTTCTTTCGAAGGCGGTGAATATCTGGATGGCGGAACATCCGATCCCATACCGGTCCGCAAAGCGATGGAAGACGGATGTGATAAAGTAATCGTCATCCTGACAAGGGAAAGGGAGTATGTGAAGCCGCCTGAAAGCTTCCGGATGATCTACAGCAAATTATTCAGAAATAATCCTGCCATGGTGGATTTGTTGAATAACAGACATCATATATACAATGATACTCTTGCCTATGTCAGAGAACTGGAGCAAGCCGGTAAAGCAATCGTGGTAGCTCCCAGTACTCCGGTCAATATCGGCCGGTTCGAGAAGAGCAAAAACAAGCTGGATGCATTGCACCAGATGGGGCTGAAGGATGCGGAAAAGGTTCTGGGGGCACAATTAGCAAGTGTTCAGGCTAGCAGCAACTGACCATTGTTCTTGACAATCAGCGCAAAACTGTCCATAATATAACTAATTTCAAAATGAACGGTGATGAAGGACCAGTAAGGAGATTCTTTTGTGTAATGACAGAGAGCGGGGCCGTTTGGTGTGAGGTTCTGCCGCAAAACTCCTGAACCTGCCTTCAGAGTCCTGATGAAACTCAGGCGTCAGAGGGAGCGTTATTCCCATTTAAGCGGGATGCGGCTGCATCCAATTAAGGTGGTACCACGGAAAAGCCCATTTCGTCCTTACAGGATGGAATGGGCTTTTTTCTTGTTATCCGAAAGACATATTGATGTAAAGTGGGGATTCATTTTGAAGAAGACACGAGTGGTGATCAAGATCGGGAGCAGTTCACTTACGAATGCTCACGGGGAGATCGATACAGAGAAGTTCAATGATCATATTGAAGCAATCGCATACCTGAAGAAGCAAGGCCATGAGGTGGCGGTCGTTTCATCCGGCGCCGTGGCTGCCGGTTTCCGGATGCTCGGTTATCCGGCACGTCCCCTCACATTGAAAGGAAAGCAGGCAGCGGCCGCCCTCGGACAAGGATTGCTGATTCAGCAATACCGAGAAAGATTGGCAGAACACGGCTTTACACCTGCACAGATCCTTTTGACGAGAAATGATTTCTCGAAGAAAGAGAGATACCGGAACGCTTATGCGACATTGACGGAACTCCTTCATAGAGGAATTGTCCCGGTGATCAACGAAAATGATACCGTATCGGTGACTGAGTTGACCTTCGGCGACAATGATATGCTTTCCGCATTGGTCAGTGGATTGCTGCAGGCAGATCAACTGGTCATCTTGACGGATGTCAACGGATTTTATACAGAGAATCCATTCCATAATCCGAATGCCGAAAGAATCGACTATTTACCGAGCATCTCGCCTGAAATGATGAAATTCGCGGAAGGAAGCGGTTCGAAGGTAGGGACAGGAGGAATGGCCTCCAAACTGTCAGCGGCTCAGACAGCGATTTCATTGGGAGTAAAGGTATTCATCGGTACAGGCAAAGGCAAGGAAAAGATCGTAGACATCATAGAGGGAAAAGGCGATGGCACCTATATTGGTGAAGAAGCGCTGCAAACCGTCAAACAGACGAAACAATGGATATCCCTGCATTCGGAACCGGCGGGCAAGATCTATATCGATGACGGTGCGGCCTTGGCCATGACGGTGGGAGGAGCTAGTCTATTGCAAGCCGGCATCGTGAAAGTGGAAGGACGTTTCGAACAGGATGAAGTGGTGGAAGTATGGGGCCCGAATGGCGTGGTCGGGAGAGGGGAAGTACTCTGTTCCTCCGACCTGCTGGAGAAGATGATCCATACCGGATATACAGGTGAAGCCGGACAGACGTCCGTTGTTATACACAGAAATAGATGGGTAGCACTATTTTAGGGAGGAATGCCGGATGACGGAAGTGAGAATGAAAGCGAAAGCTGCGAAAGAAGCCAGTTTTGTGATGCTTGAAAAGACGACGGAGCAAAAAAATGAAGCTTTGCTTATGATGGCTGCCGGTTTAAGGAAAGAGAAAGACTTTTTGATCAGAGAAAATGGCAAAGACCTGGATAATGGACGTGCCGCAGGACTTCCTGCTTCCACCATCGATCGAATCATGATCAATGAAAGCAGGATCGAGGATATGGCCGCAGCTCTTGAACTCTTAACGAAACTCGGGGATCCGATCGGTGAAACACTGGAGACGATTGAGAAGGAGAATGGATTACATATCCGTAAAGTAAGGGTTCCGCTCGGTGTGATCGGCATGATCTATGAAGCAAGGCCTAATGTCACGGTGGATGCGGCTTCCTTATCCTTGAAGACTGGGAACAGTGTCCTGTTGAAAGGCAGTTCCTCTGCGATCCATTCCAATAAAGCGTTGGTTGCAGTCATACATCGAGCGCTGGAACAGACGGAAATTCCTGCGGCATGCGTACAATTGATTGAAGATACGAGCAGGGAAGCGGTCCGTGAGATGTTCACTTTGAATGACTATCTGGATGTATTGATTCCAAGAGGCGGAAAACAATTGATCGATACGGTCGTGAAAGAATCCACCGTTCCGGTTCTTGAAACAGGTGCCGGCAACTGCCATCTGTACATCGATGAAGATGCACAGGAGAAAATGGCGGTGGAAGTGGCGATCAACAGCAAAACACAAAGGCCGAGTGTCTGCAACAGCATCGAGTCATTATTGATCCATCGTTCCTGGTTCATGCAGCACGGAAAAACACTGCTGCAAGCACTGCATGATAAAGGCGTAGCCCTTGTCGGTGATGAAAGCTCTATGCAAGCGGCATCTTTCGTGGAAGCAGCAACGGAAGAAGACTATGCGACAGAATACGTGGATATGAAGCTGAGCGTCAAAGTCATCGATGACGTGAAGGAAGCGATCAGCCATATCAACACATACGGCACGAAGCATTCGGAAGCGATCATCACCGAAAATCAGCTTAATGCCCGGTTGTTCCAGCAGATGGTCGATGCGGCGGCTGTATACCATAATGCATCGACACGTTTCACTGACGGATTCGAATTCGGCTACGGAGCGGAAATCGGCATCAGTACCCAGAAGCTCCATGCCAGGGGACCGATGGGCCTCCATGCATTGACATCAAGCAAATACTTGATCAGCGGAGACGGTCAGACGAGACATTGAAATAGTTTTGGCCGTCGTTTATCTGAATTCTTCCGATTCTCAGATAGATTGATAAAGTCCGTTTTCTGAAGCAGAAAAGAGCGAGACATAAAAGTCGCGCTCTTTTTCTATCATTAATTACCGTATTCCTATTATGATATCTCTCAAGTGAAATATATTTTTGTTTTTCGCTCTGTTATCGTTTAATGTTGTTTTTTTATCCTTTGCAGACCAAAATGCTACTCTTAATCCGATATGATTGAAGCGGAGAACGGCGACTCCTGCGGGA
>JAZNGP010000039.1:0-17707 GCA_045576475.1 Bacillus sp. (in: firmicutes)
CATATGCGCAGCAGGAACAATCGGCCTCGGTCTGATGCCTGACATCGGTCTTGATCTGTACAGAAGCTTCTTGGGGAATGGATGAAAATATGTTAAATGGACTAGCGGAAGGTGCGAGTCTCCAATGGGAGGAGGCTCGCCGCTCACCGCTCGCCCCGCGGAAAGCGTCCGTTCGCAGCGGAAATCAACATAGAACTTTAACAGAGACAAAAAATAAAAAGGCCTTAGTCCCTTTACAATACCTGGTATGGATGTTAATATAATAAAAAATTCAGAAAACTTAAGCGAAGACGGAGAGTAGTAACATATATGTCCGGTTTAGAGAGCTGATGGTCGGTGAGAATCAGTGCGGCGTATAGGTGAATGGACTCCTGAGCTTCCAAACCGATGACTCCGGCGGAGAAGGTAGGATTTGGCGGACAGCTTCCACGTTAACGGAAGTGCGCAGCGGGGTATATGCTCCTCGTTCT
Organism: Bacillus sp. (in: firmicutes); assembly: GCA_045576475.1. GTDB lineage: Bacteria > Bacillota > Bacilli > Bacillales > DSM-1321 > Bacillus_AD. Next base: position 471 of record JAZNGP010000039.1, read on the forward strand.
GCGGTTGAGCGGCTATGACAATAGCCAATAAAGGTGGCACCACGGGTCTCTCGTCCTTTTCCAGGATGAGGGCCCTTTTTGTCTTGTGGATAGATAAAAGAATACACGTAAATCGATGAGTAAGAGTAGTAAGCCTGATATGGAAGCTTTACAGAGAGCCGGGGATTGGTGCGATCCCGGTAAGCGGACGCAGGCTGAATGGACTTACGAGTGGCATGCTGAAGAAATGTAGGCTTGCACGGCTTCCGCCGTTAACCGGATAGGGTATGTTGATGTACCCGAAGAGATGAAGGGATACAATTCCTTCAACAGAGGTGGCACCGCGGTCACGATCGTCCTCTGCAGGTTTTTTAGCCTGCAGGGGACTTTTTTATTTATCTGTCGTATTTCGGATCGCTCAAATAAAGAGGAACGGATGGGGATGAGAGAATGAAGATTTTTCACAAAAAGGTCGAAGGGGATATATATACGCCGATCTCGATATATCGAAGCCTGAAGGGAGAGAAGAAGATGCTTCTTGAAAGCTCCCTGAAAGCGGAGCAGCAAGGCAGATATTCTTTCATTGCCGCTGATCCGTATATGGAACTTTTCACGGAAGACAGTGCCGTAGTGAAAAGGGAATACGGAAGCAAGGAAGAGCGGTATGAAGAGAAGTTCCTTGATGTGGTGAAAGCAATTATGCCGGATGTGCAAATCGCTGATTCTCCATTTCCTTTCCTCGGCGGGGCGGTCGGATATGTGGGCTACGATATGATCCGCCAATATGAAGAAATCGGCAGCATGCCGGCGGATGATCTGAAAATGCCGGATGCGCATTTGATGTTCTATCGGGATGTCGTTGTATATGACCATCTGAAACAGCAGATTTCAATTGTTTCGACAGGTACGGAAAGGGAAGAGGAAGCGTTCATGCAAAGGGCGGAATCGCTCGAAAGACAAATTCGGGAAGGTGCCGGCCGGGACGGAGACGCAGAAAAAGCTCCCCGGATTCAGTTCCGTCCCGGGGTAACACAGGAAGCGTTTAAGAGCAGGGTAAGAGCCGCCAAAGAAGAAATCGCGAAAGGAGAAATCTTTCAAGTTGTGCTTTCCCAGCGGTACACGACCGAATTCACCGGAGATGCACTGCGTTTTTACCGGAATTTAAGAAGACATAATCCTTCGCCTTATATGTATTTCATTGATTTCCATGACTATCAGGTCGTCGGCTCATCGCCGGAAAGTCTCGTTAAAGGAAACGGAGAGCAAGTACTGACCAATCCGATAGCGGGCACGAGAAGGCGGGGGTTGACGGATGAAGAGGATCTTCATTTGGAGAAAGAGCTCCTGCAGGATGAGAAAGAACTGGCGGAACATCGGATGCTCGTGGATCTTGGCCGCAACGATCTGGGCAGGGTCAGCACAATCGGCTCGGTGAAGCTGACGAAATATATGGAAGTCGATCGGTACAGCAGTGTCATGCACATCGTATCGGAAGTGGCCGGCCGGCAAAGACCTGATATTCGGAATGCGGATGTTCTTGCATCTTGTCTGCCTGCCGGAACCGTATCAGGAGCACCGAAAATAAGGGCGATGCAGATCATCAACGAGCTGGAGAAGCAAAAGCGCGGTGTCTACGGAGGTGCGGTAGGATATTTCAGCATCCATGGCAGCTTCGACTTCGCCCTTGCTATCCGCACGATGATCGTCAAGGACGGCAGAGCGTCGATCCAAGCAGGGGCCGGCATCGTGTACGATTCAGATCCGGATGCGGAATATGAAGAAGTGTTGAATAAAGCAAAAGCATTGATGGAGGTCGGTCATGATCTTACTTATAGATAACTATGATTCTTTCACTTTCAATCTCTACCAGCAAATCGGCAGGATGGTTGAAGATATATTGGTTGTCCGCAACGACAAAATAAGTATTGAAGCAATCATTGCTCTTAAACCGGAAGCGATTATCCTTTCACCCGGTCCCGGAAGACCGGAGGACGCAGGCATCTTGGTCGGTTTGATCGAAAGTTTGCATAAAGTTGTCCCGATATTGGGAATTTGTCTCGGCCACCAAGCAATTGCTCTGGCATTCGGGGGAAAAGTGGCTGCGGCGAAGAAAATCATGCATGGTAAGATGTCGGTCATTTCGCATGAGGGAGCGGGTATTTTCGAAGATGTACCTATTGCCCCGGAAGTGATGCGTTATCATTCACTCGCGGTCGACCAGGAAAGCCTGCCAGCGTGTCTGAAGGTGACGGCATCCGCAGAAGACGGGGAAATCATGGCGATAAGGCATACGGAATACCCGGTTCTTGGTCTGCAGTTCCATCCTGAATCTATCGGGACGGCGGAAGGAAGCCGATTGATTGGAAACTTCTTGGCACAGAACGGAATCGGAAAGTTGAAGGGGGTTATCGGATGAAGCAGTACTTAAGGATGCTGACGGAGAAGGAGTCTTTTACAGCCGAAGAGATGGAAGCGGTGGCCGGTGAACTATTCCGTGAAGATATATCGGACAGTGAGATTGCGGGAATGATGATTGCCTTGAAGTCAAAAGGGGAGACAGCCGAAGAAATCACCGGACTTGTGCAAGCGATGCGCAGGCAGGCACTTCCTTTTGAAAAGCAGATCACGGGGGTGATCGATAATTGCGGTACAGGAGGAGACGGATCACAAAGTTTCAACATCAGCACCACTTCCGCTTTCGTCATCGCAGGGGCTGGAGTGAAGATTGCCAAACACGGAAACAGGAGCATCAGTTCAAAGACCGGCAGTGCGGATGTTCTGGAAGAACTGGGCGTACATCTGTACACTCCGCCGGGAAAGGCGGAAGAACTGCTCCATGATATAGGCATTGCTTTCTTGTTTGCTCCTTATGTGCATCCGAACATCAAACGGATCATGAAAGTCAGGCAAGATCTGAAAATCCCGACGATCTTCAATCTGATCGGACCGCTGACCAATCCGATTACACTCGATTATCAGCTTCTGGGCATTTACGACAGGAGGAATATCCGTCTCTTCGCGGAAGTGCTTAAGCGGCTGGGACGGAAGCGAGCCATTGTCCTGAATGGTGCCGGATGCATGGATGAAGCTTCTTTACAGGGAGAAAATCATCTTGCCGTTCTTGAGAATGGAGAGATTAATAGTTTTCTTCTGAACCCGGAAGAGGTCGGATTACAGCGATACGGAAATGAAGCGATCCGGGGAGGAAATGCAAAAGATAACGCGGCCATTCTCAAACGAGTGCTTAAAGGGGAGAAAGGGGCATACAGGGACACCGTCCTTTTGAATGCCGGTCTCGGCATCTATGCAGGCGAACAAGCTTCAAGCCTTCTCGAAGGCATCGAGAAAGCGAAGGAAAGCATCGATTCAGGCAGGGCATACGAGACTTTGATGGAATTGATTAAAAGAAGCACAGTGAAGGAGGTCATCTGATGGATACAATCTTAGGGAAAATTTTAAGGGAAAAAGAAAAAGAAGTTGCCGAACTGAAGAATATGCCGATCCATGGGAGCGGCAGAAATCCGCTTTCTTTCAAAAAAGCCTTGGACAGCACCCGAGGAGTCGCCGTCATCGCCGAAATGAAGAGACATTCGCCTTCAAAAGGTGCTTTGAACGGTAGTGCCGATCCGTCCAAACAGGCGAAATTATATGAAGCAGCGGGGGCGTGTGCCATATCCGTCCTGACAGACGGCCCTTTTTTCAAAGGAAGCTTTGAAGATTTAGAGGATGTCCGGAGAACGGTTTCCATTCCGGTCCTCTGCAAAGACTTCATCATCGATCCCATTCAGATTGCGAGGGCGGCGGCAGCCGGAGCGGATGCGGTCTTGCTCATTGTGGCGGCCTTGTCTCCCGCTAAGCTTAGGGAACTGTATATAAGCAGTAAAGAGCAAGGATTGGATATCCTTGTGGAAGTGCATGACGAAGAGGAATTGGAAACGGCAATCCGGCTTGGAGCGGATATCATCGGAATCAATAATCGAAACTTGAGGACGTTCGAGGTGGATCTCGCACATACAACTGCCTTGGCGAAAAAAATACCTGCCGGTGTGACGATTGTGAGTGAAAGCGGAATCAGGACAAAGGATGACGTCATGGAAGTAAACCAAGCCGGAGCAAAAGCGGTGCTTGTCGGCGAAGCCTTGATGACCGCTGTTGATCCTGCATCGGCTCTCAGGGACTTGACCTTCCGACCAAAAGAGGAAGCGCAATGAAGGTGAAGATTTGCGGAATCACGGACAGTGAAACCGCAAAAGCGGCTGTCGAAGCCGGAGCAGATGCGCTTGGCTTCGTGTTTGCAAGAAGCAAAAGGAAAATAACCCCGGATGCTGCGGAGTCAATTATCGGAAAGCTGCCGGCTGAGGTAGAGAAAGTAGGGGTATTTGTGGATGAAGACCCCCTGATAGTGAAGAGGATTGTCGAGCAATGCGGCTTGAACATGATACAGCTGCATGGAAGGGAAAATCCTGATCTGTACAAGGAAAGCGGTGTTCCTGTAATCAAGGCATTCGGCATCGCCGGCGAGGAAGATGTGGCTGCTGCAATCGGCTGCCGGGAATCATATGTTTTGGCGGACAGCCCCAAAGGAGTATTTCAAGGAGGGAATGGACATTCTTTCGATTGGAGCTCCATCAAGCCGAATCGGCTTAAGGGAAAGAAAGTCATTCTTGCCGGAGGATTACATGCTGGAAATGTAGTGGAGGCCATTCTGCACGTGCAGCCTTTCATGGTCGATGTTTCAAGCGGTGTTGAAACGGATGGAAGAAAAGATGTCGAGAAGATTAAAAGATTCATTGAAGCAGCTAAAGGAGGAAATAATGGATGTTAACTTATAATCAGCCGGATACACAAGGAAGATATGGTGAATACGGCGGCCGTTTTGTTGCCGAGACTTTGATGGAAGCGGTCATCGAGCTGGAGAAGGCCTATGATGAAGCGATGGCGGACAGCAGCTTCCGACAGGAGCTGGACTATTATCTGAAGCAGTATGTGGGTCGGGAAACCCCGTTGTATCACGCAGCGAATTTGAGTGAATACGCCGGCGGAGCCAAAATATATCTCAAAAGGGAAGACCTGAATCATACAGGCGCGCATAAAATCAATAATACGATCGGGCAGGCTTTACTGGCCAAACGGATGGGCAAGAAGAAAGTGGTGGCGGAAACGGGTGCCGGACAGCATGGTGTCGCCACAGCGACCGTCTGTGCCCTGCTGGATCTTGAATGCACCATCTTCATGGGAGCCGAGGATGTGGAGCGGCAGAAGCTGAATGTATTCCGCATGGAGCTGCTCGGTGCCAAGGTCAACAGTGTTCATCAAGGGAGCTCGACGCTGAAAGACGCGGTCAATGAAGCACTGCGGTATTGGGTGGCGAATGTGGACGATACCCATTATCTGATGGGTTCAGTCCTTGGACCGCATCCGTTTCCTAAGATTGTAAGAGATCTGCAGTCCGTCATCGGAAAAGAAACGAAGGCGCAGCTTTTGGATCAGGAAGGCGTTTTGCCGACGACGGTCGTCGCTTGCGTAGGCGGAGGGTCGAATGCGATGGGCATATTCCACCCGTTTCTGGACGACGATGTGGAACTGATCGGTGTGGAGGCTGCCGGACAAGGTCTCTCGACAGCTTTTCATGCAGCTACTATGACACTTGGAAAGACCGGTGTCCTGCATGGTTCCAAAATGTACGTACTTCAGGGTGATGATGGGCAGATCCAAGAAGCGCATTCCATATCTGCGGGGCTGGATTACCCAGGCGCAGGACCGGAACATTGTTTCCTGAAAGACAGCGGGCGTGCGGCGTATGAATCCGTTACGGATGAAGAAGCGCTGGAGGCTTTGCAGTTGCTGTGCAGAACAGAAGGCATCATTCCTGCGCTTGAAAGTTCCCATGCAATTGCATATGGCGTGCGCCATGCAAGGCGGATGGATCCGGAAGAGATCATGGTCATTTGTTTGTCGGGCAGGGGAGATAAAGATGTGGAAGCCGTGAAGAAATATTTGGGGGGTGCCGAATCGTGAATAATCTTTCAAAAGCGATACAGCGTACGTTGGACAACGGTCAAAAATGCTTTGTTCCATATATCATGGCAGGAGATGGAGGACTTGATCAGCTGGTTCCGCGTCTGGAATTCCTTCAGAAAGCCGGGGCCGCAATGGTTGAAATCGGTATCCCGTTTTCTGATCCGGCTGCGGATGGTCCTGTTATTCAAGCAGCGGGGATGAGGGCGCTTAAGGAAGGAACGAATTTGACAGCTGTCCTGGAGGAGCTTCAGGGAGTAAGGGAAAGAGTGCAAATCCCTCTTTTGTTCATGACCTATCTGAATCCTGTTCTCTCTTACGGTAAAGAAGCTTTCGCCGAACAATGTAGGGAAATCGGCATCGACGCCTGCATCATCCCTGATTTGCCATATGAGGAGGAAGCGGAATTGAAACCGATCCTTATACGGGAAGGGATTTCCCTCATCCGGTTGGCATCCATCACAAGTACGCATGAGCGGCTTCGCAACATCACTGAAGATGCGGATGGTTTCATCTATGCCGTAACGGTGAAGGGAGTTACAGGGGCAAGAAAGGACATCCCTGAAGAAACAAGAAATTATTTGCGTGCACTCAAGGAAATCAGTCCGATTCCGGTCTTCGCCGGATTCGGAATTGCCACACCGGAGCATGTACGGATGATGGGGGAATGCTGTGACGGAGTCGTCGTCGGAAGCAAAATCATCGAGTGTTTCCGGAATGGAGATGAAGCAGCGATCACTGAACTGATACAGACGGCACGGAAGGCTTCTGTTTGAAAGGGAAGGGAGGATGAAACAAGCGGCTGAGCCGCTTGTTTTTTTATGTTTCAATTTCATGTTATTATTAACAGTTATATTATGATTGCATTTTACTATTTACTATATTTTTATTTATTTATATAATTGTAAAGTTGCCATATTTCGGATAAAGTGTTCTTCTGGTATGAATCAGCTGGAAAAAACTATTTTATTCGATAAGATATATGTTACAATCAAGATTAGAGACTTGTAATCTAAAGGAGGACTTGCACGATGTTCGTCCAATTGGGGCAACAGGCCATTCTCGGCATCATCATACACTTGGTGTTCTTCGCGATCACTTGGTGGGCTTTACAGGCCTTGAATTTCGATAAATTCCTTCGTGCGAACAAGGTGTTTCAGGCGAGACTGCTTTATATATTGTTAACTATTGCACTTGGCTCGCTTGTCAGTAACTTCTTTTTGGATTATCTGTCCTGGTCAACCAATTTATCATACTTCTTCTGGAACTGACTCCGCTTTAACAGCATGATGATCAGATAAGCTTTCCCTTCGGAGGGATGGCCTGTTCATTACGTTATTTCTTGAGAATTATTTGTCGAAATATAACGAACTAAGCATTGTATGGACTTTCCCCTCTTGGAAACAATAGTTTCATAGGGGGTAGAGGAAATGAAGAACTTAATATATATGATGTTTTGTGGTTTCGTTCTATTATACGCTGGGAATAGTACGATTGTGGCAAAAAATGAATCTTTCGAATTAGAGAGTATTTATCGAGTTCTCCTGCAACAGGAGAATATTCAGATAGAAGAATGGTCGGTGATGGCCAGGGAAACGTCTGACGATATTGACTCGGAAGAGGATTTTTCACAGGCGGTCGATAAATTGAAGAAAAAGCTTCCCGATTTTATATGGGAAATCGATCAGGATTCAGAGAAGCTGATGGCGACAGGTACATATAGCGGTACGTATTCAGAAGAGATACAGCTCGTATCGACTCTTTCGGAAGACAAAGCATCCTATATGATATATGAAATGACCGGAAGGAATTTCGGCAATGATCTTAAGAAACGATTGAATGAGAGAAAAAAAGGTTTATTCAGACAAAATACCACATTTTTCACTTGTGTGAAAGGTGAATACAGTGATACTATGTATGAGGTTTTAAGTGAAGAAATGAAACGATGGTTGAAAGAGTTCAATGCTGTGGAGATAGAAAGCCTCAAAGAAGACGGCTTCGTTTCCGTTACGGCTCAATCATCCATGATACCGAAATTTTATGTGAATGATCATTACAACTTACAAATAGCCATGAGAAATGATGGAATGGGCACAGTTACTTCTTTCGTAATTGGCACACCCATCATAACATTTGAATATTAATATAGAGAAATTGGACGCGGAGGGGAATACTTGTGGAAAAGATCATCGTCCGCGGCGGAAACAGACTGACTGGATCTGTGAAGATTGAAGGAGCCAAAAACTCCGTACTGCCTGTTATCGCTGCAACATTATTAGCAAGCAAAGGGAAAAGCGTGATTCAAGACGTACCTACTCTCTCCGATGTATTTACGATTAACGAAGTTTTGCGCAATTTGAATACCGACGTAGCTTTCGACAAAAACACGGTAACTGTAGATGCATCAAGAGAATTGAAAGATGAAGCGCCATTTGAATATGTCAGGAAAATGCGTGCATCCGTATTGGTAATGGGATCATTGCTCGCACGCAACGGGAAAGCAAGAGTAGCTTTGCCCGGCGGATGTGCAATCGGCTCTCGTCCCCTTGATCAGCATTTAAAAGGATTCGAAGCAATGGGTGCTCATGTGAAGGTCGGCAATGGCTTCTTGGAAGCTGAAGTAGAAGGCCGTCTTAAAGGAGCAAAAATATATTTGGATTTCCCGAGTGTCGGTGCCACGGAGAACATCATGATGGCGGCAACTCTTGCGGAAGGAACGACCACTCTCGAAAATGCAGCCAAGGAACCAGAAATCGTGGACCTTGCCAATTTCTTGAATAAAATGGGTGCGAAAGTACGCGGGGCAGGAACGGCAACAATCCGTATCGAAGGCGTTTCGGAGTTGACGGGAGCTGTCCATGCAATCATTCCAGACCGTATTGAAGCAGGTACTTTCATGGTCGCTGCTGCCATTACGGAAGGTAATGTGTTAGTGAAAGGCGCTGTAGCCGAACACCTCTCTTCCTTGATCAGCAAAATGCAGGAAATGGGAGTAGAGATCATCGAAGAAGCTGAAGGGCTTCGTGTAATCGGACCAAGTAAGCTGAAAGCGGTTGATATCAAAACGATGCCTCACCCTGGATTCCCTACGGATATGCAATCCCAGATGATGGCATTGCTTCTGAAAGCGGAAGGAACAGGTGTCATCACGGAAACTGTTTTTGAGAATCGCTTCATGCATGTGGAAGAATTCCGCCGTATGAACGCTGATATCAAGATCGAAGGCCGATCCACAATCATCAACGGTCCGTCCGACCTTCAAGGTGCGGAAGTTGCGGCTACTGATTTGAGGGCTGCTGCAGCGTTGATTTTGACTGGGCTTGTGGCCGAAGGAATCACTCGTGTAACGGAATTGAAGCACTTGGATCGCGGTTACGTGGATTTCCACGGCAAACTGGCGTCACTTGGTGCGGATATCGAGCGAATCAAAGAGGATACGATCGAGCTCGCAGAAGTAATCGACTTGAATGCTTAATAGAATATAAGTGAACAAACCCGTTCGGCATCTGATGCCGAACGGGTTTTCTTCATTATGAAGATGTATGTCATAGCGGGACAGCTCTGGTCATATGTTTATATAGTGACATACTTTATAAGGGGGCCGTTATGTGAAATCTATTAAACCATTTATAGCACTGACCTTTCTTGTGGCGATCATTACAGTGATGATACCTGCGCTCCTTGTTTCGACATTAGGCAGCGGGGAAAAGGACAGCTCCGGCAAAGCAGCAGCCAGACCGGAGCGGGCAGAACCTGTAGACAAAAAACTTTTGGAGGAAGCAAATGTGGAAATCGCCGTATTCAGGAATGAGTCTAAACAAATCGAGAATCTTCCGCTTGAGAAATATATAACAGGTGTCGTATCTGCGGAAATGCCGGCAGATTTTGAACTGGAGGCACTTAAGGCCCAAGCGTTGACAGCGAGAACGTTCATCATTTCCCATTTAATGAAGGGAACGGGAAAGGTCAATGGAGCAGATGTCGCAGATACGGTGAAATATCAGGTCTATAAAAATGAAGCGGAGCTCAGGGCTGCCTGGGGAAAGGATTATGCCTGGAAGAGCGATAAAGTTGCCAAGGCTGTCTTGGCAACAAAGGGACAAATATTGACATATGAAGGCAAGCCGATCACAGCCACCTTCTTCTCGACAAGCAATGGCTTCACTGAGAATTCGAAGGATTTATGGGGTGATTCGTATCCGTATCTTCAAAGCGTGGAAAGTCCATGGGATAAAGAATCTCCTAAATACCGTGACCAAAAGGTAATATCGATCGCCCAGTTCGAACAAAAGCTTGGTGTGAAAATAAACGAGAACTCAATCGGTAAGATTGTGAAACAAACATCGGGAAAAAGAGTGGCTTCCGTGGATTTTAACGGCAAAATTGTAAGCGGCAGGACAATACGTGAAACACTGGAGCTCAAATCGACCGACTTTGAATGGAAACGGAAAGATAATCACATCATCATTTCCACAAAAGGCTATGGCCATGGAGTGGGGATGAGCCAATATGGAGCAAACGGAATGGCAATGGAAGGAAAAAACTATAAAGAGATTGTAAGCCACTATTATCAAGGAACAGCCATTACCTCGGCAGACAGTGTGGCAGGGAAGATCTTGGCACAGAAATAGAAAGAAAAAAAGCTGACCGCTCGTCAGCTTTTTTTCTTGAACGTATGCTCTATCACATTCAAGAAGCTTTTTTCCCGTTTGAAGTAGTGGTAACGCACATGCCCCCACGCAGCGATGACACCGATCCAGTCCTTTGCGACATCGAACAGGGAGGCGCTTCTATATGGATAGAAGCTCTGATGTATTTCATCCGTGACACCATACAGCGCAGCAATGACAGCAGCGATGAGACTGGAGCGTAAACTCAGCTTCCCGTGAGCGGCTAAGGCGGCGGCAAACAAGAGATAGAGGATGGCGAACTCGATCAAGTGCATACTTTCTTTCAAGAAACCATCTAAGTCCGAATCGGGAAGCTCTACCAATGTATCCGTCGGCATACTGGATAAGACCCAGACGAAGCCCATGTAGATAAAAGGCAAAATGGTCAGAATCCATTTAAGAAGTGTTTTCATGATTGTTGTATCCTCCTGTTTCCATTGTGTCTATTGTATCACGAACTTTGAAAATAATAATTTTTAAAATAATGTATATATTGCCGCCAACCTGACAAAAATGGTTGTAGAGGTGATTAACATGAGAGAGGAAGAAAAAAAGCGTAAGTCTCAAAAATCAGGGATCAAACGCCTTCTTTCAAAACGTTGGGCATTACCAGCCATCTACTTGGCATCTGCGGCCATCTTATTGGCAGCTGTTCTTTACTTCCAAGATTCCGACAATAACGTAGCAGACCCCGGGGATTCCAGATTTAACATGAATCAAGCTGGAGGCACTGATGAAAGGGAAGCTGTAGAAGTCGACAGCAAACAGGAAAAATTCTCTTGGCCGGTGGAAAACTCGGAAAAAGCGGTCATCAAAAAAGAATTTTATGACCTGAAAAGCGATAAAGCAGCTCAGGAAAACGCGCTTATTAAATACGATAATAAATTCGAATTAAGCCGCGGAATCGACGTTGCGATGGAAAACGGAAAATCATTCGACGTATTGGCTGCTGTAAGCGGAACAGTAACAAAGGTGCAGGAAGATGCGTTGCTGGGCAATGTGATTGAAATCGACCATGGAAAAGGCATCATGACAAGATACCAATCGGTTACGGATTTTGCGGTTAAATCAGGTGATACTGTCGCAAAAGGACAACCGATCGCAAAAGCTGGACAAAGTCTTTTGAATCAAGAAGCAGGCATCCATGTACATTTCGAAATCAGAAAAGACAGCATCGCTGTCAATCCGATCGAGTATTTCGAGAAAAGCGTATCTGCACTGGTTGAAGCGGAGCTAGTGAACGCTGATGCAGAAGAAGGAACCGAAGAAATCTCCGAAGAGGATCCATCATCCGAAGAGACAACTGATCAAGACGGAACTTCCGATGAAGAAGAAGTAAAAGAAGAATCGACTGAAGATACAACGACAGAAAAAGAAGATACAAACTGATTATCAGTATGAAGTCTGAATCCAAAAGGATCAGGCTTTTTTTTGTTTCGGAAAAAGTGTATCAACCGCAACTAACGTATATCTGATATTCATCATATTGGGATATTTGTATTTTTGTTTCTTCAACAAATTTCTTGGGAAATAGCCATCTTCCGACAGGATTCAGGAATGGATTTAGGGTTATTAAGGGAGACCTTAGGGGGAATTTGGTGCAGTCCTTGTCCTTATTATGCTTTTTGTGCATATTGCCTCGCCCAAGCTAATAAAATGAAACAAACCATACAAAAGAATGGTGGGGTGAGGAATCGTTAAATTGACCAATTAAACCTAAATGAATTTTCCTTCAATCAGGAGAAATGATGCCAGTATTCATATACAGAGCGTGTCTCATTTCACACTTCTTACATCCAACTTAGGGAGGTAGAGTGGTGTGCACGATTACATCAAAGAAAGAACGATCAAGATCGGAAAGTATATCGTGGAAACAAAGAAAACGGTTCGTGTAATAGCGAAAGAATTCGGAGTATCCAAAAGTACAGTCCATAAAGATTTGACAGAAAGATTGCCGGCGATCAATCCGGAACTGGCCAATGAGGTGAAAGAAATCCTCGATTACCATAAATCGATCCGCCACTTAAGAGGCGGAGAAGCGACGAAGCTGAAATACAAGAAACCCGAAGAAGAAATTGTCCAGTAGAGAAATGGACACTGTACCCTTGGATGCATCCATGCCGGATGTGCTTTGAGGGTATTTTTGATGAATAACTTTGCAATATGCCTTACTTTTTTACAAGAATACATATATTATACAGGGATGTAGGAAGATAAGAGTGGAAATGTCTTGACTTTATCGAAAAATAATGGGTTTTTTCTCAAATAACTCTTACTTGAGTCCTATAGTGTGATAAAATTAAAAATTAGGTAGATATTGCTGTTAATGCACGTATTTGAGGAGGAAATGAAAACCATGCTTGCAAGAGATATAGGTATTGATCTCGGGACTGCCAACGTGTTGATTCACGTGAAAGGCAAAGGAATTGTTTTGAATGAGCCGTCCGTAGTGGCGATCGACAAAAATACGAACCGCGTGCTTGCGGTCGGAGAAGAAGCCAGGAAAATGGTTGGCCGTACACCTGGGAATATTGTAGCAATAAGACCATTGAAAGATGGAGTCATTGCAGACTTCGATATTACAGAAGCTATGTTGAAACACTTTATCATAAAATTGAATGTAAAAGGGTTCTTATCCAAGCCAAGAATCTTGATCTGCTGTCCGACAAACATCACAAGCGTCGAGCAAAAAGCAATCAAGGAAGCCGCAGAAAAAAGCGGCGGCAAGAAAATCTTCCTGGAAGAAGAACCTAAAGTCGCGGCAATCGGCGCAGGCATGGATATCTTCCAGCCTAGCGGAAACATGGTTGTCGATATCGGCGGCGGCACGACTGACATCGCTGTCTTGTCCATGGGTGACATTGTAACGTCATCCAGCATCAAGATGGCCGGAGATAAGTTTGACAACGAAATCCTGAATTATATCAAACGTAAATACAAGCTGTTGATCGGTGAAAGAACAGCTGAAAACATCAAGATTGAAGTGGCCACTGTATTCCCTGATTCCAGGGATGAGAAGATCGACATCCGTGGACGTGACATGGTTTCCGGACTGCCTCGTACAATTACGGTAAGCTCCGGCGAGATTGAAGAAGCATTGCGTGAATCGGTTTCAGTCATCGTACAAGCCGCAAAAGGCGTGCTTGAAAGAACTCCTCCTGAACTTTCAGCAGATATCATCGATCGTGGTGTCATTCTTACAGGCGGTGGAGCGCTGCTTCATGGCATTGATATGCTTCTTGCAGAAGAATTGAAAGTCCCTGTCCTTGTTGCAGAGAATCCAATGGATTGTGTTGCGATCGGAACAGGTATCATGCTCGATAATATGGACAAAATCTCCGCGCGCCGTTTCGGTTAATACGAGGAAAGCCCTGATGACTCAGGGCTTTTTCTTTTGGAGATGGAAGGGGCGTTTATTCTCTAGGTACAAAGTCGGATTGTAAAAAAGTACTACCAGAATATACAGAAAGTTGTATATAATGGATATATATGTGTGCGTACGGAAAATTTTGGAGGTGTTACCTGATGCTAAGAGGTTTTTATACAGCTGCCACGGGTATGATTGCCCAGCAACGGAGAACAGAAATGTTGACGAACAATATGTCCAATGCCAATACACCTGGATTCAAGGCAGATCAAACAAGCATGCGCGCCTTTCCGGAAATGCTGCTTTCCCAATTTGGGGGGCCATCCTCGCAAGGACCCGGACAATCTGCGCAGGGAAACCGATTTGTCGGAGGCATCAATACTGGTGTCTATATGCAGGAAGCGATGCCGGCGTTTATGCAAGGAGATCTTGAGCAGACAGGGAACAACTCGGATTTGGCGATTGTTGATCAATATATGCCTGTGAATGAAGAGAATGGAAAACAGGCTTCTGTTTTCTTTATCCTCGAAGATGGACAGGGTTCCACGGCCTATACGAGGAATGGTAACTTCACAAGAGACCAGCAGGGGTATTTGACAACGCCGGCCGGGCATTATGTACTCGATGCGTCAGGACAGCGTATCCAGCTTTCAAGTGATGTATTCCAAGTCGGTGAAGACGGGAGCATAACAGTGAATGGAGAAGCAGCAGCGACGCTGGGGATCGCGTATGCATCTGACCCTTATCTGCTTCAGAAGCAAGGAACAGGATATTATGTACTGCCTGGAGGCGAAGCACTTCCTCTTGCTGCGGAAGCGGAGAATGCATCTGAATTTTCAATTCGGCAAGGAGCCGTGGAGAGGTCGAATGTCGATACGGGCCGGACAATGACGGAAATGATGACCGCCTACCGTTCTTTTGAAGCCAATCAGAAGGTATTGCAGGCCTATGATCAAAGCATGCAGAAGACAGTGAGTGAAATCGGCAGGCTGTGATATATAGAGCATTCAGGGAGATGGTAATATGAATCGGACAATGATAACGGCAACCAACACGATGTCTCAATTGCAGCGGAAGATGGACGTGATCGGCACCAACATCAGCAATCTTGAAACGAACGGTTATAAGCGGAAGGAATCCTATTTCAATGAATTGCTTTACCAACATGTCGATAACCAGCCAAGACATGACAAAGAAAAAGGCAGGCTGACACCAATCGGCCTTAATCAAGGAAGCGGCGCAAGGATCGGTTTAATGAAGCTTGCCTTGAATCAAGGTACTCTAAAAAGCACCGGACGTGAATTGGATGTGGCAATGACGCGTGAAGATCTATTCTTGAAGGTCAATGTCGACGGAGAAACACAGTATACAAGAGATGGATCTCTATATGTATCTCCAACCGTCGAAGGCGGCAATGTCTTTCAATTGGTGACGGCGGATGGGCATCGAGTATTGGACCAAAGCAATAATCCTATTGTGATCGACGGTGAAATCGATCAGCTTACCTTCACGGAACAAGGAAATTTGAACGTGAAAATGAACGACGGGAATGTGCAGACATTCGAACTTGGCTTAATCGCAGTGACGAATCCTCAATACTTGGAGCATAAAGGCGGTAATTTCGTCGGTATTGCGAACCCGTTGAGCGGCGCACAAGTGGAAGCGGCGGATATCTTCACTGAAGTGACTGGGAATCTCCGGCAAGGGATCTCCTTGAAGCAAGGGCATCTTGAAGCTTCCAATGTCGATGTCTCAAAGGAAATGACGGATTTGATCAATGTCCAAAGACAATATCAATTCCAGGCGCGTTCCGTGTCGATGGCCGACCAGATGATGGGTCTGATTAACGGGGTCCGCTAAAGGAGCATGAATATGCCTGTACAAGAAAAAGTGTTGACGAGAGAAGAATATAAGCAAATAGCGAGTCCGAAACCACAAACCTTGCAGGGGAGCATCATCCGTCTGCGGCTTATACCAATTTGGCTTCGGTTGGTTCTGATGATCTTGGCGATACCGATTTCGGTATTGATCGGGAGTGTGGTCGGATATAGTGTGATCGGAGATGGGAAGCCGGCAGAGGTTTTCCAAAAAGAGACTTGGCTGCATATCGTGGACCTGGTCAGGAAAGATGCTTGAACGGACTTGGGTTCAACAAGAAAACCGCCGTCAAAGCGGTTTTTCTTGTTTATGAAATCGTAAACATATATTGTGAGTAAGTGATGGACAAATGTTTTTTAGGAGGAACGCCGATGTTGAACATAAAAGAAATTAAGGAAATCATTCCGCATCGTTACCCGTTTTTACTTGTGGACAGGATTATTGAATTGGAAGAAGGAAAGCGTGCGGTCGGAATCAAAAATGTCACGGCGAATGAGGAGTTCTTCAACGGGCATTTCCCGGATTATCCGGTGATGCCGGGCGTGCTCATCATAGAAGCCCTGGCTCAAGTCGGGGCTGTGGCTTTACTGAAGAAGGAAGAGAACCAAGATAAGCTGGGCTTCTTGGCGGGAATCGATAACTGCAGATTGAAGAAGCAGGTAACGCCGGGCGATCAGCTTCGCCTTGAAGTGGAACTGACAAGGATGCGCCGTTCTTTCGGTAAAGGAAAAGCGGTTGCTACAGTAGATGGAGAAATTGTTTGTGAAGCGGAAATCTCTTTTGCTTTAGGTGATAAGTAATATATTGGAATAGTTGTGTGTCATTTAGGATGTGCGGAAAGCTTTTTGTTTACAACGATAATCATCTGTGTATAATAGTATGCAGTTGCCTGTTTATTTTATTCAGGCATACTATTATGGATGATAATTAAGGTCTGGTAAGCCATATCATCCTACCCTTTTGTAGCCGGCAATTATGCCGGCTTTTTTTGTTTGTTATTGGCATTATCTAAAGTTTTAAATGAAAAATGATTGAAGGCTGATTTCCGTTATAGGTGCTTCGCTTTCCGCGGGCGGTCTCGTGAGCCTCCTCGTGATTCGCACTGCGGGGTTCTCCCTTGACACGCTGGTCTAAGCAGGAGTCTGCGCACCTTCTACTCCAATCAGTTTGCAAATATGTTTGTTGGAAAAGTATCGGTATGATTTCAAGCATACCCAAAGCCGTGTGGATGGAGAATGATTAAAGGGCTGATTTGCGTTACAGGTGCTTCGCTTTCCGCGGGCGGTCTCGTGAGCCTCCTCGGGCTTCACACTGCGGGTTCTCCC
>JAZNGP010000040.1:0-40981 GCA_045576475.1 Bacillus sp. (in: firmicutes)
TATAGCATTATTAAGGAATTTTTAAATATTATTCTATTATTAAAATCCCAAACGGATTAATCTGTTATATAATATTATCTATATCTGTTATACAAAAAAGGGCCTGAACTTCCCGATTTTTGAAAAACCTTGATATATCTAGTTTTCGAAAAAACATCAAAAAAACCAAACAGTCAGCAGGTACCTAAAAAACCGCTTCCATTCATTATGCAAGAATAATATATCCGCTGGCTAATATTCGTTTTATTTACATCAACAAAACAATGAGGTAATATTTTGATATGTATTTTGTTTACTGACAGATAATAAAATATAACTAGGTATACGTTCATTTATTTTTTTACGTTAAATAGAGGTGTTCATTTTGATTACAATGAAAGATATCGTTCTAGAAGATCACCCCGTCCTAAGACAAGTGGCGGAAGAAGTTGTACTGCCGGCTTCCGAAGAAGAGATCCGTATAGCAAAAGAGATGCTTGAATACGTGATCAACAGCCAGGACCCTGTCATTTCAGAGAAATACAGCCTTCGTCCAGGAATCGGATTAGCTGCACCACAAATAAACGTTTCAAAACGCATTATTGCAGTCCATGTGTCCGATGACAAAGGAAAGTTATACAGCTATGCCTTGTTCAATCCAAAAATCATCAGCCATTCTGTTGAAAAGACCTATTTGTCTGGAGGAGAAGGGTGTTTATCGGTTGAAAGGCCAGTCCCTGGATATGTACCGCGCTATTCACGTGTAACCGTCAAAGCAACCACTATGGACGGTGAAGAAGTGAAGCTTCGTTTGAAAGGACTGCCGGCAATCTGCTTCCAGCACGAAATCGATCACCTGAATGGTATCATGTTCTACGATCACATCAATAAGACGGACCCGTTCATGGAGATACCGGATGCCAAACCGCTTGAAAGATCATAAAAACACAAAAAAAGAGGTGCAGATGCACCTCTTTTTTTGCTGTTTTAGCGAATCAGATCAATCCTAATTCTTTCAGTCCGTTCATGATTCCGTCTTCTTCCACATCCGTTGTGACCTTATCCGCATATTGGAAAAGGTCCGGATGCGAATTGCCCATTGCAACACCTGTGCCTACAGTCCTCAACATTTCAATGTCATTCAAACCGTCTCCGAACGCATAGACATTCTCCATTCGGAACCCTGCCCTCTCGATAAACTGTTTAATACCGTTCGCTTTTGAACCGTTGGCCGGAACAATATCAAGTGCGACAGGATGCCAACGAATGAACCGGATGTCTTCGTCCACACCTGAGAAGGCTTTCTCTTCTTCCGGAGCTATGTAAAGCAGCGTCTGGAATATATCATTATTAAGGAAGAAGTCTTTTTCATACTCAGGATGCGGAATGGAAAATGAGCTCATCGCCGTTTCAATATGCTCTGAATATTCCACTGTTGATTTCATGGTATGTTCGCTCATGAAAACAAGGGGAGCTTCATATCCCTGGGCTCTATCATAGACATTTTGCAGACTCTTTTTCTGCAGCGGGTTCTTATAGATGATTTCATCTTCAAAAACAACAAATTGACCGTTGTAACTTATATAAGAATGGATTCCAAGTTCTTTCCTTAGACTTTCAAACATGAAAGGTGCACGCCCCGTGGCGATTGCTACATACACACCGTTGTCCTGCAGCTGTTTGATCGCGTCCTTAGTGGATTCAGGCAATTGTTTGTTATGATCGATCAACAAAGTACCGTCTATATCAAAAAAAACAATTTTCTTCATAAAGATCCCTACATTTCTATGGTGTATTTTCTTCTCCATACTCATTAAATAACTATTGCATAGGCTAGTCAAGCCCGCAAAGAAATATCCGGCTCAAAGATCATATACTCTCCAAACCATTCCTTCCATTTTTTGATTGCAAGTATTCCTCCCTTTCTCCGTATACTAGAAGCAAGAGCAAATCCGTGAGAACTCCACACAGTAAACGTGTTAAATAAATAACATCATAAAGACTTATTTATCTTTAATCCTGTTTCATATACAATAAAAATAAGGGAGTGGATCGTCATGCTGAAAAAACTGCGGAAGAAACTGCTGAAACAGTGGAATGATATGCTGAGAAAGAAAACAATCGCATAGTTCCCCTTTTTACAGGTCCTTCCAAACCGGCGGAGGGCTTGTTCTTTGCCAAGTACTTCCCTACAATATGGTAAGGAAAGTTGCTACAACACACCCTTATAGTGTACATTAGTATAATAGAAACAACTGCGGTCGGCATAAAGGCACGTTTATGGATCATCATGGACGGGTTATATACACAGTACATACTTAATCCGACATCGGCTTATTATATGGGCATTATTTATATTAAATGAAATAAATGCTTTATTTATATATAATGAAAGAAGCAATCATAGTAATTAAGGAGCGAAATAGCATGATTTACAAAGTTTATTATCAAGAAAGCCTGAAAGAAGTACCTGTTCGCGAGAAAACAAAAACCGTATACGTAGAAGCGGATACTGTCCGTGAAGTAAGACAACTGTTGAAGAGCAAGAATTACAATATCGAATACGTAGGAGAAGTAACGGAATCCTACTTATCATATGAAAAACAAAAAGAAGACTTTAAAGTATTGGAGCTATGATAATTTATGAAATTTGTCAAAAATGACCAGACTGCCGTGTTCGCACTCGGCGGTCTTGGTGAAATCGGTAAAAACACGTACGCTGTCCAATTCCAGGACGAAATCATCCTGATCGATGCAGGGATCAAGTTCCCGGAGGATGAACTCCTTGGAATCGATTATGTCATTCCTGATTATTCTTATTTAGTGAAGAATGAAGATAAGATCAAAGGATTATTCATCACTCACGGACATGAAGACCATATCGGCGGTATCCCTTATCTATTGAAACAAATCAATATCCCAATTTACGGCGGCAAGCTCGCACTCGGGCTTATCAAGAACAAATTGGAAGAGCACGGGCTGCTTCGCCAGACAAAAATGATTGAAATCAAAGAAGACGACATCATCAAGTTCCGAAAAACTTCCGTTACGTTTTTCAGAACAACGCACAGCATACCGGACTCATATGGTGTCGTAGTCAAAACACCTCCTGGACAAGTCGTCCATACAGGTGATTTCAAATTCGACTTCACTCCTGTAGGCGAACCGGCTAACTTGACCAAAATGGCCGAAATCGGCAAAGAGGGTGTTCTTTGCCTCCTATCCGACAGCACAAACAGCGAAGTCCCTCATTTCACAATGAGTGAGAGACTTGTGGGTGAAAGCATTGATGATATTTTCCGAAAAGTGGAAGGCAGGATTATTTTCGCAACATTCGCATCGAATATACATCGACTGCAGCAAGTTGTCGAAGCTGCTGTAGCGAATGGAAGGAAAGTTGCCGTATTCGGACGAAGCATGGAAGCTGCCATCAATATCGGACAAGAACTCGGTTATATCAATGCGCCGAAGGATACTTTCATTGATTCCCAGCAAATCAATCGTCTTCCTGCAAATCGTGTAACCATCCTTTGTACAGGAAGCCAAGGCGAACCTATGGCCGCACTATCGCGAATCGCGAACGGCACACATCGTCAAATCCAAATCAATCCTGGAGACACAGTAGTCTTCTCTTCTTCACCAATTCCGGGGAATACGATCAGTGTATCCCGTACAATTAATATGCTGTTTAAAGCAGGCGCAGATGTGATTCATGGAAAACTTAGCAACATCCATACTTCAGGTCACGGCGGCCAAGAAGAACAGAAGCTGATGATCCGCTTGATGAAACCAAAATTCTTCATGCCGATCCACGGTGAATACCGTATGCAAAAGATGCATGCCCAACATGCCATCGACTGTGGTGTAGCGGAAGAGAATTGTTTCATCATGGATAACGGTGAAGTACTTGCACTCAGCAGCAATACAGCACAAGTGGCAGGAAAAATCCAATCAGGTTCTGTTTACATCGATGGAAACGGTATCGGTGACATCGGTAATATCGTTTTGCGCGACCGCCGCATCCTTTCCGAAGAAGGGCTTGTTGTAGTCGTAGTCAGCATCAATATGAAGGACTTCAAAGTAGCCGCAGGTCCCGATCTGATTTCCAGAGGATTCGTCTACATGCGTGAATCAGGTGATTTAATCAACGATGCTCAAAGCTTGATCAAGAAGCACCTCAACAAAGTGATGGAAAGACGCACAAGTCAGTGGTCTGAAATCAAGAATGAAATCACGGATACACTTGCTCCATTCTTATACGAAAAGACAAAACGCCGTCCTATGATCCTACCGATCATCATGGAAGTGGATAACAGTAAAGAAAAATAAAACACAAAAGACCGCAATCTATGCGGTCTTTTGTGTTTCATTTATTCAATCACTTTTTTCTCGAAACGTGTGATGTCCGGATCTGCTCCAATGACAAAAAGGACATCTCCTTCTTGTATTTCTTCATTGGCTTGCGGAGAAACAATGATGTCTCTTCCGCGTTTGAATGCCACAATGTTTATTCCATAACGTGCCCGGATATCCAGATCACTTAATGTTTTGCCGTCCAGTTTCTTACCGGCCACAATCTCCACAAGTGAATGTTCATCCGAGAGTTCAAGATATTCAAGTACATTATTGGAGACGATTTTATGGGCGATTCTTTTGCCCATGTCACGCTCAGGATGGACAACATGATCGGCACCGATTTTATTTAATACTTTTTCATGATAATCATTTTGGGCTTTAACCGTGATATCCTTCACACCCAGTTCCTTGAGGATAAGAGTGGTGAGGATACTTGCCTGTATATTATCCCCTATAGCGACAATGACATGATCGAAGTTCCGGATTCCAAGGCCTTTGAGCACGGATTCATCCGTTGTATCCCCAATCACCGCATGTGATGCGATGGAAGCGAACTCATTCACACGGTCTTCGTCATGATCGATAGCAAGCACTTCCATTCCTTGTTCTATAAGCTCACGGCAAATGCTGCCTCCAAAGCGGCCTAAGCCGATGACTGCGAATTCCTTTTTCACAAACATTCCTCCATAAATCTTGCTATTGCTCATATTCTACCATAATAAGCATACAAGACCAACAAACGAGTCAAACGGCTTCCCCACGTATCCGCCAAGAGTATTCCTTCAGGATAAGCAGGCATTGACGACTTCATCCGTTTTGTTCCGCTTCCATCAGAACACGTTTTATACGCTGCTCAAGGATTCTCTTCCCGCCTTTGCCGACCTGGGAATGACGAAGCACCCCTGTTTTATCGAATACATAATACGCAGGCACACAGCTGTTTCCGAAAGCTTCATGCAGTTTCTGGCTGCTGTCGATACAAATCGGCTGAGTAATGCCATTGGCAGCCGCTTTACGTTTGATTTCCTCTAGATCGGTATCATCATCCGAACGAGGAATATGCACAGCAACTATATTCAGATGATCTCTGAATTGATCCCTAAACCGATTGACTTCGGGCATCTCTTCCTTGCATATTTGGCATGAGACGGACCAGAAGTGGATGATAGTCGGTTTATCCCCTGTCAATTGATCCTTTGTCACTTCTCCGTTCAGCCATTCGGCAGCACCGGAAAGCTCAGGCATTTCCGCTCTTAATTTCATTTAAATTCCCCTTTAAATCCAATATAAAAAATCAACCTAATGCATGTAGGGTCCATCGCTTGATTGAAGCTTATATAATATGTGTTCGCAAGCTTTATTGCTTATGGGTAAATATGAATAATCCAGCTTCAGGATGCTCGCTTTCCGCAGGGCGAGCGGTGAGCCTCCTCCTTCGTGCGGGGTCTCACCCTGCTCGCTGATCCTAGGAGTCTCGCACCTTCCGCTAAAGGTTCAGACTGATTATTGACTATCCTCCACTTGTCCAAGACTCTTATGTTTCAGGTATTTATAAATGAAAGATATTGCTTTCGGAATCGCTGATTCATCCGGTTTCAATCTGCTGTGATGAAGTCCAGCCTCGGAATCCACCCCAAGCCAGAACATAAAGCCCGGGATTTCCTTGAGCATATAACCAAAATCTTCACCTGTCATCGCTTCTTTACATACAACGAGATCCATCTCACTCTCTTTAGTGAATGCCATGAATTCCTTCGTCAACGTTTCATCATTATACACTTGATGATACATGGATCCATAATCAATCGAGACATCACATCCGTATCCGATTCTCATTCCTTCGGCTAGTGCTTCAATCCGCGCTTTCACTTTCTGCATACTTCCAGGCGATAAGGTACGGATCGTCCCTTCCAGTCTGGCATTTTCGGCAATAATATTCTGTACGGTTCCGCCTGTGATTTTACCCACTGTAATGACAGCCGAATCCAAAGGATCGACATTCCGTGCAACAATCGTCTGTAGCTGCCCGACCAGTTGACAGGCGGCAACAACCATATCATTGGTCAAATGAGGGTACGCCGCGTGACCTCCCTTTCCTGACAGATCAATATACAGTTCCGATGTATTCGCGAATAATAGGCCTTCCTTTACAGCTACCGTTCCTACAGGGTGTTCAGGTGCAATATGGAGGGCAAAGATCATGTCTGGTTTCCATTTACGCATCGGATCGCTGTTCAGCATCGGAAGCGCTCCGCCCGGGCTTTCTTCCGCAGGCTGGAAAAGGAAGAGCATATCATCTTTAATCGGCTGTTCGACCACCGCCGTCAGCACTCCAAGTGCGATGCTCATATGGAAGTCATGTCCGCAGGCATGCATACTGCCTTCATGCTCCGAAGCAAAAGGCAAATCCGTCTGTTCTGTGATCGGAAGGCCGTCGATATCCGCTCTATAGCCGATCCGTTTCCTTGGAGCAGTGCCGGATACCTTCACAAAAATGCCGGTCTCCCATGTTTCGATCTCCAGCCTTTCCTGCGGGAGTGTATGTATGTAATCCAATAAATACTTCTGTGTCTTAAATTCCTGGAAGCCAAGTTCAGGAATTCTATGCAAATCTCTTCTCATTTTTATAAATTTTGTCTTGTCCATGGTCACTCTCCTGTCCCCGTACATTTACTCCATTATAAATCAGCTGTCGAACGAAAAAAAGACCCGCACATGAATGATGCAGGTCTAATCCTGACAGCTTACAGCTGACGTAGTTCTTTCATAATTTCCGTTTTCGATTTTGTTTTGTCATCAATTTCTTTGATGACTTTCGCCGGGATACCCGCAGCAACCGAATATGGAGGAATATCTTGAGTCACAATGGCACCAGCAGCAACGACGGACCCTTTGCCGACAGTCACACCTTCAAGCACGACCGCATTCGCACCGATCAATACGTCATCTTCAATGACGACCGGTTTAGCGGATGGCGGTTCAATGACGCCCGCAAGAACTGCACCTGCACCGATATGGCAGTTATTGCCGACAGTTGCCCGTCCGCCCATGACCACATTCATATCGATCATTGTGCCTGAACCGATCACGGCACCGATATTGATGGAAGCACCCATCATGATGACCGCATTTTCACCGATTTCCACGTGGTCACGAATGACTGCGCCAGGCTCGATACGGGCTTTGATGCCTTTAAGGTCGAGCATAGGAATCGCTGAATTTCTGCGATCATTCTCTACGACATAATCTTCTATCCTATCATTATTCGCTTCAAGAGCTGCCTGTATGTCAGCCCACTCCCCGAATACCACACCAGAATTCCCGTTAAGGAATGTCTTGCTGTCTTTCCCGAAGTCTATTCCATCGACGTCGCCTTTAATATATACTTTCACGGGTGTTGACTTCGTAGCGTTCGCTATGTACGAAATGATTTCTTTTGCATCTGCCATCTTCATAAGTCCATATTCCTCCCTGCAACTGAAATAAGCTAAATTATACTTTATCAAAGTGAAGCTATTAAAACAAGTTATTGGTCCTGCACTTCATTACCTTGAATATATTCATCGACGACTTCAAGAAATGCCTGAACCTGTTGGAGTTTGAACGCCTTTTCATAGCCAAGCAGCCATGTATCCCGCTGCAGGGGCATATCTTGATCATCCAGCAAGGGAATCCTATGAAAATTGCTGTCGTGATTCTGTATGGTGATACCAGGAAGGATGGCATATCCGATTCCGTTTAAAGCCATTTGCTTGCATGTCTCGATTTGGTCGACCACAATCGTGCGCTTTGGAACACATTGAAAATGGCGGATCCACCAATCTTGAATTTCCTGGTAATAATTCGAATCACTTTTAAATTGGATGAACGGCTTATCTGTCTCCATAACCTGGGCTAGCTGATCCATTTCTGTATCCACCAAATAAAGTCTGTCTTTGAAAAGGTGGTGACGTACACCTTTCCAATCCGGAGTTCCCCTGATAATGCCGATATGTACGGTATCATCATACAATGACTGCAGGATTTCACTGCTCCACCCTGTCACAAGCGATATTTTAGCCTGCGGATATTTCTTAACATATTGCTTTAAGACCTTCGGCAGCCAATTTTGGCCGACAATGGTTGCGCATGCAATCTTCAATGTGCCATACACCCTGCTGTCCATGGCCTGCAAGGAATCCTTGACCTTCTCCTGTTGCTGCAGCACCATATTCGAGAGTTTGACCACTTCTTCACCTGCCGGAGTCAGCGTAAGTCCTTTCTGCGACCGGATGAACAGCTTCGTCTGCCATTCCTTCTCGATTGATTGGAGCCGCTGCGACAATGCTGGCTGGGAAACGAAAAGCCGTTCCGCCGCCTTCCGCATATTCATTTCCTGTGCGAGGACGGACAGCATCTGATATTCTGAAAAATTCATCCCTATCCCTCTTTATCTTTCTCAATCATGCCTTCTTACTGACTAGTTTTATTTTAGAGGAATTGAATAGCTTTGGAAACAAACTTGCTTTTTTTTGGCTGCAGGAACTCCCTCGTTCTTGCCGCTTCTCTCAAATGTTCAGAAGATCAGCGGACATCGCCTGCCGGATTCCTTGAAAACAAAAAAACAGCCTTATTAAGGCTGATGCAGCTCCTGCTTGATCTGTTGCTGTACTTTCTTCAGGATTGCACGTCTTGTGATGATTCCTTCAAAAATGGATTCCTCATTCTGTACGCAAATGAATGGATGGTCAATCAGAAGATCAAGTGCTTTCTCCATCGGGTCATTAAGCTGAAGCCTCGGGATTTCCCTGTTCATCACTTCACTGACCTTCAATTCCTCAAGCTTCTCAAATTCTATCCGCTCAAGGCCTAAGATTGCATCCATGATCATTGGCGTGCTGATTAAACCGTATAGTTTGTATTGAGGGTCAAGCACCGGGATTGCCGTGTAGCCGCTCTTTGTCAAAACCAGCAGCCCATGTTCCAGATTATTGATAACTTGGACATGGGCCACCCGTTCTGCAGGAATGATATACTCTTCCAACTTTGCCGAAAGTATCTCAGTTATATTACTTGTAAGCATAATTCTTTCTCCTACTCTTTGAATGTTCTTTACTTATTTTAACATATGTTGCCCCATTAATCTTGTTGAGCAACTTCAGATTGAAGAATACAAGAAATTTTCCTCAAGAAAAAAGAGTCCCTAAAGGACTCTTAACCGTGCAATAGATCGAAGATTTCAATGGTGATCATGTCAATATTATCGAATTGATATTTTGATGATTTCCCTTTTTCATCATACACTTCAAGTTCGAACATCGCAGTTTTATTAAAATATGTAACCTGACATTTCTTGATTCCATCTATTTCAAAAAAACGCTGTGCTGTTTCAGTTTCAGCCGCTTGTTCCTGCAGGCTGAGAAGCCTTGATATGATGCCCTGTAATTGAGTCATTTTAGCATCTCCTTTCAAAATGTAGCAAAAAATTCTTACCGATAGGTTACACTATATCATAGATTCTTATCCGTCCGCCACGCATAAGTATATTCAGAATATTCTTCAATCATTTACATCCGCTTATTCCACATTTACAATGAAACTATCTAACGTAAAAAAGGGGTGCTGCAGATGGCTGAAAAGTTGAATGCTGATTTGTATCTGATTGATTGTCACGACCTCGGAATGGAGCAGCGAACAGGCTCATATGTGTTGAAAGGACAGAAAGAAACTGTCCTGATTGAAACTTCGGCGAGCCCGTCTGTTCCATATATATTAAAAGGGCTTAAACAACTGCAGATTCTTCCCGAAACAGTCACTCATATTATCGTCACCCATATCCATCTGGATCACTCCGGAGGCGCAGGTCTGCTTATGCAAAACCTCCCGAATGCCAGAATCATTGTACACCGCAAGGGAGCCCGCCACCTTCAGGATCCGACAAAGCTGATCTCAAGTGCCAAAATGGTATACGGAGAACGTTTCAATCACCTATTCGATCCTATTCTTCCTGTACCTGAAGATAGGATCATCATCGCAAAGCACGGAGAATCGATGGAGCTTGCGGGAAGGACACTTACATTCTATGAAACCCCTGGACATTCGGAACATCATATCAGTATCCACGACTCCTTGACGGATGGTATTTACACCGGGGATACTGCCGGCATGCAATATCCGGAGCTCACCGGAATGGGAATACAACTCATTCTCCCTTCCACATCACCTAATCAATTCAATCCTGACGCGATGCTTTCATCCATTGATTTATACGAAAAATTAAACCCCAGCTGTCTATATTTCGGACATTATGGGATAAACGGCCGGCCGGAAGAAGTATATCGCTCCATAAGGAAATGGATTCCGATCTTCTTGGACTGCGGTATAAAAGCGATGGAAAAGAAACAATCATTCCAAGAAAGGGCCGGCTTTGCTGCCCGCATCCTCCATGATACAATAATAACGGAAGATGAGCTTGCAGACCTCGGATCCGACCACGCTGCGCACCATATCCTGCAGAAGGATCTGTACGTATCGGCGATGGGACTGATCGACTATCTGCAGAAGAAATGAAGAATTGGAGATCTATATGAAGAAAGTGATTGTATATACACAACCATCCTGTCCTCCTTGTGAATTCACGAAATTGTATCTGAAGGACAAAGGTATACAATTTGAAGAAAAAAATATCGCATCCGACAAGAAGGCAAAGAAAGAAATGATGAACACTTATGACGCGTTTTCAACACCAGTCATTGTGATCGATGGAGAAGCAGTGATCGGCTTTGATCAAGAGCGGATCGAAGCGCTGCTCACTTAAAGAGCTGAACTCAGAGCTCTTTTACCGGGTTCTGAATGAAAGGGCAAAAAAACATACACTGGGAATTATACCAGTGTATGTTGCTATAACATATCGACTTAATTAAAGATTGTCTTCCACATCTGTCCAAGGAACATATGGAACTGGAGTATATTGGCACCTTGCACTGCCTGCTTACTCTTCTTTCCCAATCTTTCAGTCAATACTTGTGCTTCCTTCACTGCACTTTCTTCTGTCGATGTATTTTCTTCCGCAGGTGCTTTTGCTTCCTTAACTCTATATTCATAGTCCACACTTCCGATTTTATAGCCTTCTTCGGTATTTTCGAAGATGACCGCTTCATGGTGTTTCTCATAAGTGACCGGTCCTTCAGCGACCGCCTCGAAATGCTCATATAGGGCGTACTGGTCTGGAGCCGTTTGCTGCAGATTCATCCCCTTATATGTGAAATACGGGATGAAATGCATCGGGAAGTCTGTTCCCATCATCATATATTCGCCATTCCCTGCGGGCATCATTGTTTCTTTCAAAAAAAGATCTATAAAAGCAGGGGTAAAGTAAGGACTCATTTCCTGGTACACTTCTTGTTTTGTATAAGTTCCTTCTGTCATAGACATTTGTACCTGTTCAGCTTTCATCGTTACATCTATAAACTGTTTATCGGCAGGTGCGGCACTGACGGCAGGAGTCAAAATAAATAAGAATAATATACTGAGCACAATCACTTTCATTTGCTTCATCGATGGATCTCCTCCTTAAGCTTCAAAAAGACTTACAACAAAAACCGTGGTAATTCTACAATGAACCTGGCGGGAATTCTGTCCGCTTTATATAAGTGCGTATACCCCTTCGACAAAAAAGAAAACAAAACCATAGTAGTGATAGTATACGTGTTCCCTAATCGCTTATACCTTCAGACGCTGTTCATCTATGCAGGAAAAGGATTTCCATATACCGGTCATCATGCAAAACAGCCGCGTTCTTAGTTCCGGAACGCGGCTGTTTTGTGTTTTTAGAAAATATCATGTTCAAAAAGGTAAGAATACGATATATCAACGAATATATATTCATCCTGATTTAAAGGGATGGAGTATGTACGAATGATTTCACCTGTCTCGATATCGCTGTAAGGATCAGAAAGCTCCCCTTTTTGATTATTCCTCATTTTGATGATCGTTTTCAGGAAGTAAGGTCTCCAACTCCAATTCTTCCCTATGCATTGAGGTTCCGTGACCCATTCTCTATTCTTCTTGACGATGTTAGGAGAGGTTTGAAAGCCGTCTTCATTACAGATGTACAAACGGAAGGAACAGTCACTCAAAGCTTCAGCCAACATCTTCAGTGAAAGAGGGTCATTACCGGAAGGCTTGATTTTTTGGATATTCTCCTGAATCAGCATCTTCAGTTCCTCTTTCTTGCTGAATCTTTGCTCAATCGCTTTCTTCTCTGCCAAAATGAAGTTATGACACTCCTGCTTGAACCGGTTTCTAAGCAGATCCGCCTTTATGAAGTTCGGTTCAGGACCGCCAAGATAATCACCCTCGTAATAACGCCCTCCATTTTTCCAAGCGGTCTGAAGCTGATAAGATGTTTCAATCTTTTCGAATAGGAGCATCGCACCCATCTTCCTTGCCAATCTGCCGAGTTGCTCAAGAAATTCCTTTTGGACATCCCAGCCTTGAGATCTTAAAGCTTCCATATTGACCTTGAGGATATTGGGCGAAAAAGTTGAAATATTGTCAAGCTTACTGTCCGCATCCAAATGAGCAGCCGCTACCTTAATCCCATATGTTCTATAGTAATTCAGAAGATGCTGAATCCCTTCAGTCTCCCCTTGCAGTTTTTTTGATGACAGCACGATGACAACCCTGCCTAATTGTTCTTCACCTATCTCTTTCTTCAGAATCTTCAGAAATGATTCTCCGTGATCTAACATCAGAAGCCTCGGATCCCGATTGATGAAAAGGAGTGCATTTTCTTCAGCACCCATACATTTCTCAAGTGCCTGCCTGAGCACGACATTATCGACTTCAATACGATATTCATCCGGTATGGACTCATCTTCAAAAAATTCACCTAAACTTGTTATTCCTGAATCATCTACATACCTACCTAATATCTCATAACCGACCGCAATATGTTCATCTGCGCTAAATACAGGCTGAAAGTAGGGTTGTATTTGTTCAAGATTGGTCAAGACTTCCATTGCATCCATGATGTATCCTCCCGAACATTATTATAGTTAACAAGAGTATACCATCTTTCAGCATGTACAGAATACAAAAAATTCACACAAATGTTTTTCGACTTTAAAAAGGATGACTATTAAGCCAAGCACCCCCATCGAGCGTAACACACTCTCCATTCATGTATGCAGCTTTTTCCGAAAGCATGAATGCAGCCAGCTCTCCGATCTCCTCCGGTGTACCCAGCCTGCCTAAAGGCACACTTTCTACGGTTCTCAGAGCGGCTTCCTCGCTCGTCCAAAGCTTATCAGCCCCCCCTGTCCGCTCGATCGGACCTGGAGCAATCGCATTAACCCTTATGCCGTATTGACGCCCCCATTCAACAGCCAGGCTTCTTGTCAATGAAAGGACTCCTGCTTTTGCTGCCGCAGAGTGAGCAACATAAGCCCCCGCTCCCCAGGCATAAGTCGCAATCATATTGATCATTGCGCCCTGAATTTTGTTATCGATCATGTATCTCCCGACTGCGCTGCTGCAATAAAAGGTTCCATTGAGCACTATGTCGATGACCGACTTCCACCCATTCGGTGACAGATCTTTCGTCGGACAAATGAAATTCCCCGCCGCATTATTAACAAGAAAATCGATCCTGCCGAATTGGGCAGCCGTTTCGTCCACCATTGCTTGTACTTCTTCGATATTCCTGACATCCATCTGGAATATTTTCAGGTTATTCTCATTTCCTCCTATTTCTTTCACAGCTGTCTGCAGCTTATCAGCATTCCTTCCGGTGATGACAACGCTCGCACCTTCTTCGATAAACTTCTTCGCCATATACAATCCCATCCCGCTCGATCCGCCGGTCACAATTCCAATCTTCCCTTTCAAAAAAACACCCTCCTTAAAAAATGAATTGTCGTTCATTTTCATCTTACCACCAAAATAAGGAATATTCTAACATTTTGTTATATTCTTCCAAGAACCATAAAAAAGAAACGCTGCAGCTTACACCATGCAGCGTTTCTCCTTTTCTATTGAATATCCCCGCTTAAAACGGGAAAAACACAGGCAGAGCCAGTACCACAAAGATACCAACAAATAACTTCATTGGAATCCCGACCCGGAGGAAATCATTGAAATTGTATCCCCCTGCGGTCATTACCATTGCATTGGCCGGAGTCGCGGCCGGAGTCGCAAATGCCATACTTGAGGCAACCGCAACACAGATGATGAAAGGATATGCACTCACTCCCATTCCGCTTGCTGAGGTAATCGCAATCGGAGCAAGAAAAACCGCGGTGGCAGGACTGCCGATGAACTGAGACAAAACTGCCGCAATCAAGTACAGACCGGCGAGTAATGCGTAAGGTCCACTCTTTCCTAGCAAATCCAAAAGATAATTACTGATGATTTGGACGCCGCCTGTCTTTTCTAATGCAGCGGAGACAGGCAATAACGCGGCAATCAGTATCACTACATCCAAATTGATGCGTTGATATGCTTCTTCAATACTGCGTATACAACCGGTGACAACCATCAGAAAAGCAGCGCTGATCGCACTGATGATAGGCGGCACAACTTCGGTAATCATCCCCATAAGCATCAGAAACAGAATGATTCCGGCAACCGGAGCCTTCCCGTCCGAATGAGGGATACTTTCTTCTTCTGTATTC
The DNA here is from genome assembly GCA_045576475.1 of Bacillus sp. (in: firmicutes). Classification (GTDB taxonomy): domain Bacteria; phylum Bacillota; class Bacilli; order Bacillales; family DSM-1321; genus Bacillus_AD. Next base: position 14,991 of record JAZNGP010000040.1, read on the forward strand.
GTACCGAGAACAACAACATCATATAAATCTTTGGATAGTAATTCGATATTCTCCCATTTCCCATGAACAAGGAGAGCATCGCCCTGCTGCAGCTTTTCATTCGATAAATCCCTTTGAAGATACTCGCCTTTTCTATTGATCGCCAAGCAGCTGCAGGTATACTTCTCACGCAGATGCACATCGACAATCGTCTGGTTCTCAAGAATCGAGTTGGGAGAAATCAGTATTTCTGTCATTCCATATGTTTCACTTAAGAAGTGACTCTTGATATCTTCAAGTTCGAATGGTTTGCGCTCCAAGTTATAGGTATTGACGAAATAGGCGACTTCTTCTTCACCGCCGAAAACAAGAAGCAGATCTTGCGGATAGATGATTTGATCAGCGCTTGCAATGAGGGATTCTATCTGATCCCCTCCTCCATCCTCCTGTGGAATCTTTCGTTCCATCTCGATGACGGTGATCTCAAATTTGGTTGGAAGCTTCAGGTCCGCCAGCCGTTCTCCAATGATATCCGAACTATCCGGCACATGAACAAAATGAAGTCTATCATATACCTTATAAAGACCTGCAAGCTCTCCTGCGGATAATGTATCACCGGTTGAATGATTGTTTTCTCCACTAGGCAGAAGCTTCCTGCCGAATGTGAGCATGAATACGATTCCAGCCCCCAATGCGACAAGACCAATTCCGGTTATATCAAAGAAAGCAAGTCTTTCATAGCCGGCCTTCTTCAAGGCATCACTGATGATGAGAATGGCCGGGGAGCCGATCACAGTCAGCACTCCCCCAAGACTGCTTGCGAAAGCAAGCGGCAAGAGAAAACGGGAAGGGTGGATATTCAACTTGAAAGCGATACTGATAATGACCGGCAGCAAAAGCGCCACGGTGCCCAAACTGCTTAAGAATGCACTGAAAAGACTTACTGTCAGCATAATGACGATCATCAATGTCTTCTCGTTATTACCCCTGAACCTGAGGAGGGAATTTCCTACACGACCGGCTAGGCCTGCGTCGAAAACCCCGGCCCCTACAATGAATAAAGATGCAAGCATTATAACCGTCGTATTACTGAAACCAGCGAGCGCTTCCTCCGGTGTGAGGACATCGAATATGGTTAAGAGCAATAATGCACCGACAGCAATCAAGTCCGGTCGCAGTTTGCTCTGGATGAATAATATAAGGACTGCGAATAAAACAATGAAAGTGATAATCATAGGTTGTACGGTCAATGTGAGCCCCCCACAAATTTTACATTCTTTTCGATATGCTTATTATTAAGTCAATAGCATATAATTTCTGTAACGTTTACGTTATACAACAGGCATGTACAACATATTATGATATATATATTATAGATACCTATGCTTTCCTGAAAGAAATAGAAGCTGTCTTTTGACAGTATGTCTAAAATAGGAATGGTCAATTAATGATGAAGAAGACAATGAACAGGAGAAGCTTCCTTAAGCAAATCTTAACAGGAATATTTGCGGCATCCGGTACCGCAGTATCCGGAAGGCTGTATGCAGAATTCATAGAGCCAAAATGGACAGATATAATACATCATACCATTTCAGACCCGCTTATACCAAAAGGATTTTCCGGCATTACGATTGCCCAATTCAGTGATACACATCTTGGATTCCAGTATTCACTCGATGATTTGAAGAAAACCATAGACCTTTTGAATGAAACGATTCCGGAAATTGTCATATTCACAGGTGATTTGATGGATAAACCTAATGAATATTCCCAGGCTGAAGACACGATAAAAATTTTAAAAGAAATCAAGGCTCCACTTGGAAAGTTTGCTGTCTTCGGCAATCATGACCATGGCGGCAACGGAACTTCCTTCTATCAGGACATCATGGAAAAAAGCGGATTCACGTTACTGAAAAACAAAAACATCGCTATTCCTCTAGGAAATGGAGATGTGATTCATATAGCGGGTATCGACGAACCGATGCTGGGCACTCCAGATTGGAAGGATACAATGCATGCGATCCCGGCAGATGGTTTCAATATTTTACTCTCACATGCACCTGACCTGGCAGATCGGACAAGAGAATATCCGATATCCCTGCAGCTCAGCGGTCACAGCCACGGCGGACAGATTCAGATTCCGCTGCTCGGTCCGTTCATCACCCCTCCCTTCGCACAAAAATATACCGAAGGGTTGTATGAAATCGGATCGATGATGCTTTATGTCAATAGAGGACTGGGCACCACCCGTCTGCCTCTGCGATTCTTATCAAGGCCGGAGCTCACTTATTTCACGCTTGCAGCCAAGGAAAGCCAGGCAGGTGAAACGTTCACTCTGTCAGATGATAACCGAATGTGAAGGCGAGCAAGCTTCCGAGGAGAGACAGCAAGAGGTAGCCGGCCAATTGCTTTTTTTTACGTTCACGATACAGCGTTACAGCCTCCACACTGAAGGTGCTGAAAGTGGTGAATGCACCAAGCAGACCTGTCACCAAAAATAACCGGGTCAATGAATGGAAAACAGCCTCCATCAGCAGCCCCAATAAAAAGCTGCCGCAAATGTTAATGGAGGCAATCATCCATGGAAAGCCGCCAGGACACTTCCATTTCCGGAAATAAACAGTCAACAAGTAACGAAGAACCGCCCCGATTGCACCACCGGCCAGTACCGCAATCATCTTCATGACTGCCTCCCTGCTTCAACGGACGCTGATCTCAATCCAATGAACGCGGCTGCCATCCCTGAAGCACCGCTGACAAGCAAATAAAGGAAAGCAGCCGGCGGATAGCTCTGCAGCATGTCATGCACTTCCGCAGAGAACGCAGAAAACGTAGTGAACCCTCCACAAAATCCCGTTCCTGCAGCAAGCATCATCCGCTGATCTGCTCTTCCCCTCCCTGCCTGTCCGGTAAGAAAGCCTAATAACAGGCTCCCTCCGACATTTATGAACACAATGGAGACAGCGCTTCCTCCCGGGATGAACGTCATTAAACTGTATCTGAAGACAGCTCCTGCCCCTCCTCCCAATCCTACCAATATTGCTTTTTTCATTAATGCAGGACCCCTTTCTAATGCCTCCTCCATATGTACTGGCTCCATTTGTCCTATTGCTCCATATACTATTTAGAAAACGATTGGAGGGAAAGAAATATGTATCAGACATACCGCAGCCCATCCGTTCCATACCCTTATACGAGGGAGAGCGGAATGAATGGTTACGCGGACTATGGGTACGGCCATGGAGATGAACGATTCTTCGGCTTCGGTCTTCTGCCTTTTGTGGCAGGACTTGCAGCCGGGCCGCTTCTATTCAATAACTTCAATAACCGTCCATGCTGTCCGCCTCCTTACCAGCAATTCCAGCCCTATCCGCCTTATCCAATGCCATATCCACAGTATCAGGCGCCGATACAGGCGCAAATGTTCCAGCAGCAGTCTGCAACTCCGATATATGGCGGCTTGAACGAAAATATAAATATTTATACGAAATAGGAAGAACGAGGCTCAAAAAAACGAGCCTCTTTCCCCTAAGATAGAATAGACAAACCTTTATTTATAGTATAATACAATATCTTAATGATGATACTGTGATTCAAGCGGAGGTTTGAAAGACCTTATTCTAGTGTAAATAATGATAAAATCCTTTTTGTGAAAGAAGTTAGGGATAAATAAAGACCCTTTATGAAAGATGGAGAATATTTGGATGTTTCTATAACTTTACCGCATCAAAATGCTATAATATATGCAAGTAAACCGTACATAGAAAGGAGTTGCAAAATGGAAACCCAAAATAAGAATGAGCTTAACGTCCGGGAACGTGAACTTTCTCAGGCCATTTTCATCATCAATAAGCATGCAAAGGCCGCACCAAAACCCAAAACACTATATGAGTTGAAGCAATCCGCCATCCAAAAGATGATTAAGGAAGGAAAGGCACGGAAACTAGGACTGCATTTCTCGGATAACCCACGCAACGCACAACAGCATTCCGATGTCATCATCGAATGCGGGGATTACATTTTCCATCTGCCTCCATCAAAGGAAGATATTAAAGCGCTTCCTCATCTTGGGCAAAGAGAGCATGATAAGCGGAATCCGAAGACACAAATGTCCCTGTCGAGAGCAAAAGCCATCATCTATAATTATATCGGCAAGAAAGAGTCTTCCGACAATCACCAACAAACAGTCAAACGTCCGATTGCAAAAAGCAGGCCGAGAAACCACTCTCAAATTTTCACTTCCTCTTTTCTTGGACGGGATATCTATAAATAATTGTATTGCGGCAGCACCCTGCTTTGTAGAAGTAAGGCAGACAAACTTGAACCCCCTTCCATTCCTTAGTTTCTTAAACGGAGACATGGAAGAATGGCTCATATGTCGTGATGACGGGTACATTGAAACAAAAAGGGATGGAGCATTAAATGGCTCCATCCTTTTTATTGCACACCATATCGTTTAACTCCGCAACCAAAACCTCATAATCAATGAAAAAGGCCGGTACAGAAATTCGTTCGATATTAGCGAAGATCGCTTCAGCTATTCTGTTATAATACCAGCATTGGGCCTCTGGTTCAGCGGAAAAGGCAGACCATACTTTATCCCCATCCAGTTTCAGATATTTCATGATACTCGAGAGATTATCCAGTTTATCCGCTGCGATCAATGCCTTTACTTCCAGACTGCCGGAGGAAGCACGTTCGATTGTCATGATTTTTCTTTCCCGCCAAGGTAAGCTCATATCTTCCGTATTCGCTTCCACATATCGGCTCACTTTCTCACCGAAAAGCGCCCGGATACTTGAAGCAGCGACATCTGTATCTTCCACTATATCATGCAGAAAAGCTGCCGCAATCAATTCATCCCCAAATCCGGCATTCCCCAATGTATTTGCAACATTCCAAGGGTGATTCATGAAAGGTTCATCATGCAGCTTCCGTGTCTGTCCCTCATGCGCTTTAGCTGCAAATTGTATAGCTTGCTGAATGAGCTTAGAGTGCTCCATATAACCCTCCGTTCACAAAATATACTCGTCGATCAATGCGATCAGCTTTGTTATTTCGGGCTTGCTCACTTGAGCATCGGCACCTACAATCCGACCCTTATGATACAGATCATTCGTGATCAAGGAAGAGAAGATGATGACAGGCAGATTGGAAAGCCGCTTATCTCCTTTAATCCGTTTCGTAAGATGATGCCCGTCCATCTGGGGCATTTCTATATCTGTGACAATCAATTTAACAATCTCTGTTACGTCCTTGCCGCTGTCAGCCCGTTTCTCCAGATACGCATAAGCTTCTTTCCCATTCTCAAAAAACAGGAGATTGTCGAAACCCGCTTCCTCAAGTGTTTCCTCCAGCAGCTGACGCAATAGAACGGAGTCTTCTGCGATCACAATCTGTTTATCGGACCTTTCACGCTTCCCTAGTTTTTGTACATCCTGAATATTAATACCTGATTCGGGGTTGATTTCGACGACCATCTTCTCGAAATCCAATAACAAGATCATCTCTCCATGCCATTTCACGACACCGATCAGATTGGTTTCCTTTCCTTGATACATATCGGAAGGCTTTTCAATTTGGTTCCAGGAAATTCGGTGTATTTGAGTTACATTATGTACATGAAGAACAATTTTCTGTTGATTGAATTCTGTCACGATAAATTTATCCTGCTTCGGATTTTCGGATGACGGATATCCAAGCGCTTTTGGCACATCGATTAACGGCAGCACTTCTCCCCGGAGCTCGATGATCCCCTCCACATTCCTGTGGGCCTGCGGCACTGGTGTCACTTGAACAGGATTAATGATCTCTTTCACTTTGACTACGTTGATGCCGAATTTATTCTCCCCGATCAAAAACTCCACAATCTCCAATTCATTTGTGCCGCTTTCTAATAAAATGCTGCTCTTATTATCTTTCATGAGGTTCCTCGCCCTTCCTGATTTTCATATCTTGCAATTATACTTATCACTATAACATGACATATAAGTTATTTTCAGGAAAATGAGAAATACTATTTATAATCTGATTTTTGATGCATTTCCAATACAAGAAAAGGCATCCCCGATATCATTCGGAAATACCCCTCTTCATCATTTTGCTTCCACAACCACTGTTTTTGCAACTAAGTCATGAAGTGTCTGCTTTTTCTCGTTGAAAAACATCATAATGTAACCGATGTATAAGATACCTGATAAAGAAATCATGATAAACTGTCGTAAGCTGGCTTTGGCGAAGCTGACTCTGTTTCCATCCAATGTTTCCAACTTAATCCGCATCAGTTTCTTACCGATTGTCGCCTGCCAATGAGAAGATTGGAAAGTGGCATAATAAACAATATTCAATACTAACAGTACCACCATATAACCCGAATTGGCAGTCAATGTGCTGGCAGCATCCTCCATCATCCTTATATTATCAAGTCCAATTATCTTCAACATTCCAAGGTTAGCCAGTCCATAAAGAATCGCAGTCAAAATAAATCCATCAATAAAATAAGCTACGACCCTTTTAAAGAAAGAAGCGTAGTGTTGTTTGCTTTTTTCTTGTACGTACAATTTATATTCCTCCTTGAATAACATTCCCTAACATTATACCAACATAATTTATTAGCGGCTGTTTATAGAATATTTTCATTTCTTCCCTTAGTATTGCCGAACACTCGTCCACATATAAAATAAAATGATATGATAGGTGAAGATTCTTTATTCAGAAAGGAGTAAATTAAGGTCATGAATAAACGTGTACAAGATATCGAGATTTCCGGCATCAGAAAATTTTTTAATATGACGGCTCCATATAAGGAAGCGATCTCCTTGACAATCGGTCAGCCTGATTTCCCTACCCCGGAACATATAAAAAAAGCCGCAAAAAAGGCGATTGATAATGATTTCACAACATATACACATAATGCGGGAATTATAGAACTGCGTGAAGCCGCAAGTTCATATATAGAAGAGAAATATGACATTGTGTATCAAGCCGAATCGGAAATCATTGTGACTACAGGTGCGAGCGAAGCGATTGATGTATCTCTGCGTACGATACTTGAAGAAGGCGATGAGGTTATCCTCCCTGGTCCGGTTTACCCCGGATATGAACCGATCATCAGGCTTTGCGGCGCTGTCCCGATACATGCTGATGTGACCAGAAACGGATTCAGGCTGACAGCAGATATTCTTTCCAGATATTTAACAGACAAGACACGGTGCATTATCCTGCCTTATCCATCTAATCCGACCGGTGTCACATTAAGTTCACATGAACTTTCAGAAATTGCCGAACTCATCCGGGACAAAGACATTTACATATTAGCGGATGAAATATACAGTGAGCTTGTTTTTGATGACAAGCATGTAAGCATAGCTCAATTTTTGAAGAAAAAAACGATCATGATCAATGGTTTATCCAAATCACATAGTATGACAGGCTGGCGGATCGGGTTCCTCTTTGCTCCGGAACATATCAGCAGACAAATCCTGAAGGTTCATCAGTATAATGTGAGCTGCGCTTCATCCATTTCGCAGATGGCTGCTCTGGCTGCTTTGACGGACGGCAAGGATGACGCATCGGAAATGAGAGAAATCTATAAGGAAAGACGAGAATATGTGTACCGCAGATTGCAGGAAATGAAACTCGAAGTGGTGAAACCGGATGGGGCATTTTATTTCTTTGTGAAGATTCCAGAGGGGTTCGGTTCTTCCATGGACTTCGCATTGAAACTGGTCAAAGAAGGACAGGTCGCAGTCGTACCCGGAAGTGCCTTCTCCGCTCTAGGAGAAGGATATTTCCGCCTGAGCTATGCCTGCTCCATGAATACACTTGAAGAAGGCATGCTGAGGCTTGAACGATTCCTTGACGGTCAATGAAGTTTACGGATGAGCTTCACATCACGATAGCCTTCATCTTTATTCGTCGTTATTACATGAACCTCCAGTAATGAGCCCAAAAGAATGTTAAGGATGGCCTCCAGCTCTTTTGCATCCTTCGGTTTTTCGAAACCAAGTTCTTTTAGCTCACGAATCAAGATATGGAATCCCGCATTCGTTTCGATATGACTGAATTTGGTCGGAAGCTCTCCGCCGCCTTCATTCATCAGCGCCAGCCGCCACTTGAGCGGTCTGGCGCCATGAATGGTTTTTTCACGTGAATAACCCTCCACTTTGACAACATAAGCTCCATCCGGAAGTTCCTGGAACTTCTCTTCAATGTCTTCAAACAAGTCCATCGCTCCCCTCCTTACAGTAATCGCTTATGTATATGCGAACAGCCGCGTCCGTATGAAGGAGGTTTTACATCCTCCATTAAAAGGAATGTATATAGGAAGACAAATAAAGGAGTGTTGCAAGTATGACAATTGATGATGGAGCAATGGACGTTCAGCAGATTTGGAAAGGAATCCTTGCGTATTACGACGAACGCTTGGATAACTATTCAGATCGATTGAAGCCTGGCGCAAACATGGAAATGATTACTGAAATGGAGAAATCACTGGATCAACGGCTCCCCGATGATCTCATTAAAGTGTATATGATGCATAACGGAGATTCGACAAGGGCTGCAGGCAGCATACTAGGGATGCAATTCCTCAGTTTGGAAGAAATGTATGAAACCCGTCATGCTTTCGAACTTCTCTCCGAGTCCGATAAAACGGAACCTCGTTATCAATATGGAGAGGACCCGGGAATGATTGTGGAGCACAGTATCAATTGGCTTCCATTCGCTTCCGACCATAGCGGCTACTATATCGGAGTAGACATGGACAGCGAGACTCCCGGACCGGTCGGACAAGTGATTGTATATGGACAAAGGGAAGGGAAACCGTATGTTGCGGCCCGAAGTTTCCGGGAATTCCTCGAAAGGATGCTGGGACTGCTTCTGGAACTTCGGCTGGATCTTTCTTTAGATGAAGAGCGGGACGTGGCCAAGATCGCTTGGCGCAACGATCAGCATCCAGTCGATGCACTAAAGGCATATATGCTTTCTAAGAATGCATGAAGTGAGTGATAATGGTTTCGCTGTTCCTATGCACATAGAAGTTAAAGAGCAGGGAAGGAAGCGGAATGCCGCTCCCTTCCCTGCTTTCTTACAGACAAAATCTTTCCTTTATCATTTCCGCCGCTTCTTCGGCATGTAAATTTGTGTTATTGACCTTGAAGTAATTCTCATGCTTTATTTCCCCTTCAAAGGAATTTAAACGGTACTCTTCCATTGAATCAAGCAAATCTTTCTCGGACCATTCTATATTTCTTTTAGAAGGTTTATGTTCTAATCTATTTGAGCTTTTATTCCGGAGAAGCCTTTCATCCAAATCGGCTTCCAGTTCCACAAAGCAGACAGTATTGCCTCTGGACTCGAAAATGTCCGTGACTTGTTTGACAAAGTCCCAGTCTTCGCGCATATTGAATGCCCAAACATATGTAAAGATCATACCTTCCAAATCACCAGCCGCTGCTTCTTTAAATATTGCCTGACGGAACAAATTGACCAATCGCTTTCCGCTTGCTGAATCGTAATCAAAAAATTGACCGACCAAGTCAATCGTCATATGATTATGAAACAGCTTCAATCCCGTGATTTTCGCTAATTCCTGACCAACTGTCATCTTACCAACCGCTTGCGGTCCGAATATCGAGACAAATTTCATGCTTAACCACTCACTTCCAATATTTTCTCAGTGCTTGCGTACCGCTGTCTCCCTCCCCTTTTCTTTGGATTTCTTCATACATTTCCTTGCTTAATCGCAAGCCCGGAAACTCCATATCCATCTCTTCCGCTTCTTCCAGCGCTATTTTCATATCCTTAATGAAGTGCTTCACGAAGAAGCCGGGTGTGTAATCTTCATTCAGGATGCGTGGAGCAAGATTCGATAGACTCCAGCTGGCGGCTGCGCCTCCAGAAATACTTTCAAGCACACGATTAGGCTGCAGACCAGCTTTTTCGGCATAAACGATTGCTTCGCACATTCCGATCATATTGGATGCGATCACAATCTGGTTACACATTTTAGTATGCTGCCCTGCTCCTGGAGGTCCTTGATGAACGATATTGCTTCCCATCATGCCCAATAAATCCTTTACAGCATGATAATCCTCATCATCTCCTCCGACCATGATGGAAAGCTGTGCATTTTGCGCACCTACATCACCGCCGGAAACAGGTGCATCAAGTGCATGGACTTTCTTTTCCTTTGCAAGCGCATAAATCTTCTTAGCAAGCGATGGTTTACTTGTCGTCATATCAATTACATATGTATTCGGCCTGGCATGGTTGAGGATACCATTCTTCCCTAAATATATTTCTTCTACATCATGAGGGAAGCCTACCATAGTGATGATCACGTCAGCTTTCTCCGCCAATTCTACTGGTGAATCCGCCCATTCTGCACCTTGATTCAATAACTCGGCAGCCTTCTCTTTGGTCCTTGAATAAACAATTGTCCGGAATCCCGCTTTTAGGATATGTCCTGCCATGCTCTTTCCCATAACACCTGTACCTATAAAACCTACAATCGATTGTTCCGTCAACAATATCAGCACCTCATCCCTAATGTATCTTTCTGTATATATCAAAATTATAGCATATTTCAGATAATTCAATTGCACAAAAAAAGAGCCAGTCATAAAGACTGGCCTTTAATGGGGGAAATGAGAATGTTAGCTGCACTACGAGTCTAACAACTATGCTCTCTCTTTATATACCCATGGGTTCCTTGCATAAACAATTATTTGAAGTTTTTTTATTTATTACAAATATGTGCAGTAATACACACAAAAGCCGCCCTTGAAGGGCGGCTTTCATAAACGATTATTTTACTTGTACAGTTGCTTTGACAGCCTCTAGTACTTCATCATTCGTCTTCATTTGTAGTGCTTTGTTTGCAAGCTCTTCCATCTCTGCTTTAGAGATTTGGCTGATAAGAGAGCGAGCTTTCAGGACAGATGTAGCACTCATGGAGAACTCATCCAATCCTAGACCCAGAAGAAGCGGAATAGCGATTTCATCGCCAGCCATCTCTCCGCACATTCCAGCCCATTTGCCTTCTTTATGTGCAGCATCGATTACTTGCTTAACAAGGCGAAGGATTGCAGGGTTGTATGGCTGATACAAGTATGAAATTCTTTCGTTCATACGGTCCGCAGCCATCGTGTATTGGATCAAGTCGTTCGTTCCGATTGAGAAGAAATCGACTTCTGTAGCGAATAGATCCGCCATAACAGCAGTTGACGGGATTTCCACCATGATTCCTACTTCGATGCTGTCGCTTACAGCAACACCTTCTGCAACCAATTTCTCTTTCTCTTCCATAAGGATTGCTTTAGCTGAGCGGAACTCACCTAGAGTAGCAATCATAGGGAACATGATTTTCAAGTTCCCGAACGAGCTTGCGCGAAGCAATGCACGAAGTTGAGTACGGAACATATCTTGTTCTTCAAGGCATAGACGAATCGCACGATATCCAAGGAATGGATTCATTTCATGCGGAAGTTTCAAGTAAGGAAGTTCCTTGTCTCCGCCGATATCCAATGTACGTACGACAACCGGTTTGCCTTCCATTCCTTCAAGGACTGCTTTATAAGCTTCGAACTGCTCATCTTCCGTCGGGAAGTTATCGCGTCCCATGTAAAGGAATTCAGTACGGTATAGACCTACGCCTTCCCCGCCGTTGTCGATTACACCTTTGATATCTTTCGGAGTTCCGATGTTTGCTACCAATTCTACATGGTGGCCATCTTTAGAAACCGTTTTCTCGTTCACAAGTTTAGCCCATTCTGCTTTTTGTGCTTCGTAGTCTTTCGCTTTTTGCTCATACTCAGCGATCAATTCAGGAGTAGGGTTGATATGAACATCTCCGCTTAATCCATCAACGATGATGATGTCACCGTTTTGGATTCTTGTTGTCACTTCCTTAGCACCAACAACAGCCGGAATTTCCATTGAACGAGCCATAATGGCTGAGTGGGAAGTCCTTCCGCCTATATCAGTTGTGAAGGCCTTTACATAATTACGATTCAATTGAGCTGTGTCAGAAGGAGTCAAGTCTTCAGCGACAATAATCACTTCTTCTTGTACCATGCTCGGATTCGGGATTTCGACACCCAATAGATGGGAAAGAACACGTTTTGTCACGTCACGGATGTCTGCTGCCCTTTCTTTCATATACTCGTTATCCATCGACTCGAACATCGCCACGAACATATCAGCTGTTTCTTTCAATGCAGATTCAGCGTTTACATTTTCTGATTTAATTTTATCTTCGATCGGTCCCAACAATTCCGGATCGCCTAGAACAAGAAGATGCGCATCAAAGATGGCAGCTTTGTCGGCGCCAAGTTCTCTTTCCGCCATTTCACGGATTGCCTGAAGTTCTGTTTTGGAAGTTGCTACTGCTGCATGGAAGCGTGACACTTCCTCTTCTGTGTTGGCAACATCTTTTTTAGAAAAAGACAGATCAGGCTCGATAAGACGGTATGCTTTAGCAATCGCGATACCGTTGGAAGCCGCAATTCCATTTAACATCGTTGTCATTATTCAGCTAATCCTTCGTTTTTCAGTGTTTCTGTCAAAGTTGCGATCGCTTCTTTCTCATCGCTGCCTTCAGCAGTGATTGTGATTTCAGCTCCTTGTGCGATACCTAGGGACATAACACCCATGATTGATTTAAGGTTAACTTTCTTTTCTTTGAAAGTAAGGTTGATTTCTGAATCGAATTTACCTGCAGCTTGTACCAGAAGTGTTGCTGGACGAGCGTGAATTCCTGAATCATCGATTACTTTGTACGTTTTTTGTTCCATAATAGACATACTCCTTTATTAATCTTTTTATTTCGAGACCTATGGTTTCAAGCATAACTTCTATCTCATGTTACCCATATCTTAAATGATGTATGTAGAAACAGAGATAATTTTGAAAAAATGACCTTCTCCAAATGATCATTTCTAGACCTCTATTCCTCAAAATAATAGCATTACAAACTTCAGTATACAATGCCTTTTTCAGTTTTAAAAAATGGAAATGACATATATAGTTACAGGTAATTTCAGTTAATGAAAATAATGGCATTATATATTCCATTTCTCTGCACCTCATTATCATAATTTTTTAGTTGTTGGAGGCGATATATTTTCAAAAAGCGGAAGTTAAGAGACGATTTAACTATATAGAAATATCTACTCCCGCTGAAAGCAAAGCATCCCCCGACTCAAGCCTGTTCAGCAAATGATTAAACCACTTGTCCTCAGATCAATTATCATAAAATGATTTTTTTCCTTGCTTTATTATCCAGAAAACCATTATTTATTTTGACAAAAAGACTTTTTAAGGGTGATTTCTCCCTGAAAATGACGATTTACCATCTCGCTCATCCCCGTTTCCGGTCCTATAGTAATCTTACCCGGGAATATAATGAAAGGCGCGTCTTTCTATAGGAGAACAAATTGAAATCATTTGATGAAACTGCCAGACAGTATTCTAAGATGATCTATAGTATCATCCATTCTTTACGCATCTATAAAAATCTAGATCATTATTACTGCATAGGTTTGGAGGCCTTATGGGAAGCGGAGCAGAAATATGTGCCTGAGACTTCTTCCTTCACGACATTTGCCTATTCGGTAATTAAAGGAAGAATCCGAAATCAACTAAAACAGGATGCCCTTTGGGAGAACAGGAACCACCTGACGGAAGCCATTGAAAAGACAAGCACACAAACATGCAGCGAAGAGTATTTCCCTTACGAATTCATCACCATCTGTGCTCCTTATCTGACGGAAAAGCAGCTATGCTGGCTTGTTGGAACTTATGTGCACCAATACTCTATTTCCGATATAGCACAACAAGAGAAAGTGACTCCATCCGCTGTAAAATCCTGGAGAAGGTCTGCGTTGGAGAAGCTGCGGAAAGAACTGCCAAAGAATAAAAAAGAAGCCTCCTTTGCCGCTTTCGCAAGGAGACCTCAATAGTATCAATTAAATTTTCATGGAAAATGCCGTAAAAAAGGGGGCCCCCTGCACCCATCCAAGCTAAACGGGGTGCTTCCGCTTTTTTGTATTATTCCACTATTGTGTAGTTTTTGTGGTTCACTACTGTTTTCTGTTCCAGTTCAAGATCTCTGTAGTTATCCATGTACGTAAGATCAACGATGACAGAGTTTTCGTTCACTTTCTCAACAATGCCTTTCAAACCATCCTTAAATTCAATCAGATTCCCAATTTGCGCAACTTTCATCATTAACAATCACACCTTTAGCATCAATTTATACATCCGTATATATTCCTTATATGTGCCGCAGTTTGTTCGTATGAATTTTCTTGCCTTTTGTTAAAATGGATTCTGCTTAGTTTTTCAGAAATTTGACATTTGTTTCTTATTATTAAAAATATACTTAACAGTTTGCACTATTTACATATAAACGTAAAGTCTTTTTTGAAAACTCCAAGAAAATCTTAGGGATTTCGACCTGCATTTCTACAAATTTCTTCAAATTCCGGAGATTTTGCCTGATACTTGCCAAGTGAGGATGAGATAGATAAAGTATTTAACGGATATACGGAATGACTGGAAGGAGAATCATTAATGCATAAAGAAACCGCAAAGGAATTATTGCAGCAGCTTGCTGAACGAAAAATCAATGAAATCATTGTAAAAAAAGAGGAATTCCTGGACTTCCGCAAGGAATTGATTTCCAGGGAAGATTTTAAACACTTCCAGGGGACTGCGAAGCATGGCGGCGAAACAATCTACACATATCTTGATGAGCCTAGAAGCTGATCACAACTATTTCCTATACTATATTATTTGTGAAGAAAAAAGTGAGCCATTAGGCTCTTTTTTGCTTAAGGACTCACGTCCAAACGTTAAAAATTAACAAAACATGGATCCCTATTATTTATTGTAAATACGAATTGTTTCACATACAATTAGAATGGACTGTTCAAGTTTTAGGAGGGAAAACAATAATGAAAACATGTGCCTCAGACATAAAATTTCTTCTGGGACTAATCAGCGCACATATTCTCTTTTATATTACATACCAAAACACATCCGTCTTTTGGTATTTGTATACAGCCACTATACTTTTTTGTATGTGTTTTGCTATTACAATCGAGAAAAAAAGCGGCCAAGACCGATCAACATTCATCAGCCTGATCTACGGGCTTTTCACTGGAGTTGTTCTTTACGGCATATTCGCCCTTGGAGACAACTTGTTTCAAAGTCTGGGACTATCCGAGTTGACGAAAGATGTTTCCAGTATCTACAGTAAACTGGGACCGGAAATGTTCTGGCACTTCCTCGTGTTATTCATCATCATTATTCCTGGTGAAGAAATCTTTTGGCGCGGTTTTGTTCAAAGGAAATTATCCGAACGCCTGGATGCGAAATGGACAATCATCGTTTCGGCAATTCTGTATACGCTGCCGGCAATATATGCGGATAACATGGCCTTGCTGGTTGCGAGCCTCGTTGCAGGTCTGGTTTGGGCAGCATTATATCAATGGAAAAAAAGCTTGCTGCTGGTGATATCTTCACATATTGTATTCAATTTGTTATTGATGGTCATTTTTCCGCTCCGTTAAAGCGGAAGCACGCAGGCATCTCCCTTTGTGGAAGATGCCTTTTCTTTTTGGCTATTTGTGAACAGCCTCCCTCATTTTGTAAGAAAAGTGATTATTTAAAACTTTCCCGCTCGTAATTCGTCTATATATATGAAATACTTTTATAGAATGCTCATTGTTCCCGAACAAACGTGATCAGGGCAAATTATAGTAAAGGAGGAACATAGATGAAGAGAATGATGATGTTGTTTTCCCTTTTTGCGCTGCTATTGTTGGCGGCTTGCGGAAATAACGGAAACACAGAAGAAGGTGTCGATCAACCGCAGGAAGACGTGGAAGAAACAGAAGGTACAACTGGTGAAGAAGATGCCGAAGAACCCGGAACTGATGAGAAAGAAGATGCAGACAGACAAGACCCGGTAAATGAGGAACAAACAAAAGAGATCAGTTACAATGTCGGCAGCGAAACAAAGACAGAAACAGCCGCACTCAAGACCAGCGATAATCAAGGATACAGCATTTATGTCCTTCCAGGATACGAACTCACCGGAGAAGAACCGGGGAAAGATTTATTGTATCAGAAAGAGAATGACAGTACATCGATGCGAATCGAGATCCTCAAGGATCCGGATTGGGCGATGTTAGAAGAAAACATTCCGCTTGAACTGGAATTTGTCAGCAAAGATATCCAAAATCCGACCGATGAAAAACTGCAGATTCCCGGAGCCGATATTTACGCGGTTGAAAACGAAGCAGAACGCATTACCATGTATCTCATTAAAGACGAGAAGTTCCCTATGAAGTTGACCATCTTCTCTACTGTTGATCAAGATCAACGAGAAGCAGTAATAGAAATGGCGAAAACAATCCGCAAGAATGGTTAAATGATTAGACAGGCATTCTCATAATGCCTGTCTATTTTTATTCTTTGATCCGTACCCGAAACAGAAGCAGCATAAAAACAATACTTACATACCCGAAAATTGGATAGAGTACAGACAATAAAGTTCGATATGGAATATAACTGACCAAGAATGCGCCAAGAAGCAAGAAGAAGATGATCCAAATGCTTTTCAGCTTCATCCATTTATTTACTTGCCTTTCAAGACCAAAGACATTTCCGACCAACGAAGTGAATATTTCACCAAAAATCACCAAAAGAAATATAAAATAAAAAGGGCTCGTCATGTTTTTCATCAATTCCGCACTCGGTATATCGAATTGCATCACATCAGGAAGCGCCATCAAAGACAAATGGCTTGTCAATAAAATGATCGTTAAGCATATACCGCCAAGTATGCCGCCTTTCTTGATCATTTCACGATCGTTGATTTCATATGCGACAGGGACAAGAACCGCTTGTGACAGAGCCAGATTGAAGCCCGAATATAGAAGAGGAGAAATAAGGCTTTTCCAATTTCCTGCTTCAACGGAAATAAACAGCAATTCCTGCATGAAACTTTCCCGTCCTACTCCCGAAAAAAAGAGTAAGAAACTGAAAGTGACCATAGCAGGTACAATCAACAGATTGATGGCGACGAGCCCCTTCATCCCTTTCAAAAGGACCAAAAAAGCAAGAATGGCCGTCAGGGCGATTCCTCCCATCCTGGATACATGAAGCTGTTCTTCAAAAACAGAACCCGCTCCGGAAAGCATGACGGCGGTAACTCCGAAGAGCATCAGAAAAAACAAGCTGTTTATGTAAAAACTCCATTTTTCTCCGAATAAATAACGGTTCAGTTCTTGGTAGGACTGGGCTTTAATTTGAATGGATAGCAGCATCACCTTCGTCCCGAAGACAATGAATAGAAGACCAGCCAGGAAAATTCCAAGAAAACCATAGAACCCATATTTCGTGAAAAACTCCACAATTTCTCTTCCGGTCGCGAAACCGGCCCCCACCACCGTACCGACGTATACAGCAGCTATTTGGATGGCACCAGAATATCGAGCTAGCATATTATCCCCCCTTCCACATCTATATGAAGAAAGTGGCGATATTAGACAGGCTTCCTTCACCCTTAAGAAGAAGATCAAATCGACACTAGAGGGCTGGGAATGAAATGCAGCTTTCCTTCTCACTGCCATAAACAAATAAGCCATACTTCCTTGGCATATTTTGTTATAATGAAAAAAGGACAAAAATCGACATTCTTAAAGAAAGTGTGTAGTTATGGGGCTTAGCCGAAAAAATATACTATTATATGCATTTATTGTCATCATTCCCACAACCTTAGCGATTCTTCTGTACAGCTATATCTCTGAAAAAAAAGAGACAGAAGAAATCAGACTGCATCTGAATAAAACAGGTCAGATCCATCAGGAATACCTTGAAACCTTCGTAAACGAAACTGCGAAGAGTCTCGATATTTTAGGATTAACCACCCTCAATACTTCAGGCGAAAATAAGGACGCAATAACCAATTTACTGATTAAAGCAAAAAAGACGGATCAAAGATACGGAGATCTTTTCCTGACGGATGCGAATGGAATGATCATGACCGGATCCACATCCCGCGATAACGGAAAACAATTGGACGGGGAACTGATTAAGGAGTGTAAAGCACTAAAGAAGACCATTATCTCTAATGAAAAAGAGTACTGGCTTCAGAATAAGAAGAAAATATTCTACATATGCAAACCATTAACCGGATCGGATGGACAAATCGAAAGTTTTCTGTTCCTGCATCTTAGATTGGATTCTATTGAGAATGTATTAGGGATGCTGACGCCATATGCCGCGGTCACTGTGAAGAACGCAAAAGGAAAGGAACTCTTATCCATCAATGATGATCTCGAAAAGAGCAGTGTGAAAGCTGTATTGCCATTTGATACGGTTCCATGGACCTTAACCGTGAGTCATGTCAAAGTGAAGGATGGGACTGAAAGAAATTCACTGCTTATTTTTTCTGTTGCTGCCTTATTTTTCATGCATATCGTATTCATCACACTGAAGTATTTAATGCTCAAAAAAGAAGCAAAGCGACAAAAGAAAGAATATAATGAACAAAAATTGAAAATGATCGGTACTCTAGCAGCAACGACTGCACATGAAATCAGAAACCCATTAACCGGCATTAAAGGACTCGTCCAACTGCTCGGTGAAAAACATGTTGATTCGCAAGACCAGATGTACTTTTCCATCATTGAGAAGGAAATCGCCAGGATAAATGAAATCGTCAATGAATTCCTGATACTCGGTAAACCAAGCGTATATCCTTTAGAACGCTTCGATATCAGGGATGTATTCTTTGAAATATTGCCGATCCTGCAAACCGAAGCAGCATCACATGACGTGACATTCCATATATCCATCGGCAATGAACCATTGCCTGTCTATTGCCTCCCCGATCAGCTGAAACAGGTCATACTAAATATCGTTAAGAACAGCTTTGAAGCATGCTCTCCCTTGGATGAAATCTCTATCCACCTTCAAGCGAGAGACAATGAAGCCGTATTGCTCATCGAAGATAACGGTTCTGGCATGTCCAAAACCACATTATCAAAAATCTTCGATCCTTTCTATACGACAAAAGATTACGGAACGGGACTAGGATTATATATTTGCAAGCGGATCATCACAAGCTATAAAGGGAGTATCTTCATTTCCAGCCAGAAGAACAAAGGAACAGCTGTGGAAATCACATTGCCATTAAATAAAACCTCTCATGAGGAAGGTAATGAAGAATAAAACTTGAATACCATATCCCCAAATGAAATCTGTGAATGAACTGGCAAGTCATAATCGGCCATTATCTTTATAGAATGTATAAGAATGAAGCTTTGTCCGAAACGCTATTGCTTCATCAGCTTATTCATCATTACCTCCGTCTGTTCTATTTTCACAGCCGAAGGGGATAGGGGTATTCTATGAGCACTGTATTAATCGGCAGTTTCTTATCAGCGATGTCAACATCCTTGGGCGCTTTCCTTATTTTGTTCGTCAGCCATTCTTTCACCCACCGGTTTCGGGATATCTTACTGGCTTTCACCGCAGGAATCATGATGGCAGCTTGTATGATGGGATTGATTCCAGAGGCTTTGGGGCAAGGCGGGTTCATCCCCCTTGCTATCGGTATATATTTCGGAGTCGTCACCTTAACCGCCCTGGAGAAAGCCATCCCTCATATCGATGTCAATCATCATGACAACGGTATCCAATTTGATGACAAAGCTTTGCTTGTTATATCGGCCATTACATTACACAATATACCGGAAGGCTTGTCCGTTGGTGTCAGCTATGCATCATCCGTTATGGATACCGGAAATTTAATCGCTTTCGCCATCGGTCTGCAGAATGCACCGGAAGGCTTTCTCGTAGCCCTTTTTCTTCTGAGTCAGAATGTAGGAAAATTCAAGGCTTTCATCATTTCCTCCATGACCGGCAGCATAGAGGTCGTGATGGCTCTCCTCGGCTATTCCCTGACGTCATTGGTGAAAAATCTGGTACCTTTCGGATTGGCGTTTGCCGCCGGATCTATGCTCTTCATCATTTATAAGGAATTGATTCCAGAAAGTCATGGAGATGGCAATGAAAGAGCAGCAACACATAGCTTTATTCTCGGCCTTCTCGTTATGATCCTCCTGCTCGGCATCTGATGAAAGCGGATTAATGCCGGCTATCCTGAACCAGATGGAATTAAGCGAAACATTAGAGGGAGCTTTACGGAAAAGAGAAAAAAGATTCATCCAAATGACATAATCGATTCTGCTGGACCCCCGCTCAATCTTCTTAGCGGGGTTCTTCTTCTCGCGGAAGATACAGATGAAATGTTGAACCTTTCCCAAGTTCACTCTCTACTTCAATCTTCCCTCCATGCTCCTCTATAATCTTGTAGCTCACCATCAACCCAAGGCCTGTCCCTCTTTCTTTCGTCGTATAAAAGGGTTCGCCAAGCTTCTTCAATTTCTGAGAGGAAATGCCGCCGCCTTCATCGGTGATACTGACTTTCATATATTGATCATCATTTAATTCCGTGACGATCCGGATGCATCCTCCCTTTTTCATTGATTCAATTGCATTCTTCAGAATGTTGATGAACACCTGCTTCAATTGATTCGGTTCACAGTACAACATCAAAGCGTCCGGGGAAAGAGCCGGAACGAAAATAACATTGCATAAGAGTGCTTCGGCATGCAATAGATCGATGGTCTCCTGGACAATAAGATTCACATCCTTCTCCCTGTACTGCACAGCTTGAGGCTTTGCCAGCACAAGAAATTCCGTGATGATGTTTTCGATTCGCTGGAGTTCTGAAGTAATGATATTGAAATAAGTGGAGAAATCTTCAGTAATGCTGCTTTCCAAAAGTTGTATGAAGCCCTTCAAAGCTGTCATCGGGTTTCGGATCTCATGCGCAATTCCTGCCGCAAGCTCTCCTACGACCGACAACGTGTCCGATTTCTGGAGCTGTTCCTGAAGCTCGAGTTTCTCTGTTACATCGTTTATACTCGTCAAATGCATTCCCGACACTAGATTTTTCTTCGTCCTGAATTCCAGATACTTCTTTTTCCCGCGGCGGAATCGAATTTGAATAATTTCCTCTATATCTGATTCCTGATTGATTTTTTGAAGCATCTGATTTATGCGCGAGCCGTTTTCGGGGACAATATTGAGTATTTCTTGGATGGTTTTACTGATGAGGAATTTCTTCGGCAGTTCAAGGGTTTCTTCTCCGGCACCGTTGATATCGATGATATAATTATCTCTCCATAAGACCAGGCCTACAGTCATTCCATCAAAAATGGTTCTGAATCGCTTTTCACTTTTTCTCAGCTTCTTTTCCATTTCATGTCGTTCGCTTACATTTCTGTATATGGTGACGTTGACATCCGCATCTTTAATCTTCTTACTTGTAAACTCCAACAGTTTCTTCTGACCATTTCCCATGAGGAAAAACAGCTCTTCCCTGACAGCGCCATCGTTAAGGAGTTTTGCCAGCATATTATAGTAAACATCGTCTTTTTTCAAGATGAAGTCATCCATTCTTCTCCCGATCAGATTCGCCTCCGTGACTTCAAACATCTTAAATGCTTTTTCATTCGCTTTGACGATCCGATCCTTTTTATCCGTCAATACGATTGCGTCATAAGCCTGCTCATACACATGCTCAAGAATTTCATTGCTCTGCTTCAACTCTTGTTCAATCAATGTTTTCTCAGTAACATCCTTGAATATACAGATGATTTCCTTCGTGTAATAATTCATATATGTATAGAAATCGAAAAAGAAGCGCTGTCCCTCAATGACCAGTTCAGTCGTACTCTTGTTCTTTCCAGAATGTTTGATTTTCTCCCATTCCGATAAAAACCTTGGAAGTGCCCGTTCTGTCACAAATTCGCGCATATCCCTCCCGATGAAGGAATCTCGGTCTGTATGAACACCGGCAATAAAGGCCCCGTTCACATCAATGATTGTATATTCCGCATCCAGAATCAAAAAGCCGTCCGTCACCCTTGTGAAAACTTCCTTGAACAATTTGGTGCTGATCACATAATCTTTCTCAATTTTTTTAGAGAGGGTCAAATCGTGGAGAACGAAAAAATAATGCTTCTGCTTAAACTCCACTTTACATTGGATATGTTTGATGCACTCATTCTCCCCTGTCAATACCCAATCCAGCGAGCCTCGGCCATTTTCACGGAAACTCTCCAGTTCTTCCTTCAGATTATCTTTCGAAACTATTTTTAAAAAACTTAATAAGCATTTTCCGATTTTCTCTTCTTTATTGATGCATAGCAGCTCGCATGCTGAAGCATTAATATCCTTAACCATGAAATGGACATCACAGATTATAAAATTCTCTTTGGATATATGAAAAAATCGCTCGTATAAGTTCGTTTCCACTGTCAAGTTCCTGTTAGGCACAGTTTCGTTCCCTATCGATTCCGTAACATTGGACACTACATTCCCTCCGCTCGCTTACTTGTCTGACTTTACTAATTCTACAAAGCGATGCGAATTCCTATCATAAATGAAAAAAAGAGGAAAAACATGCATGGAGCGATGTCATTCCTCTTTTTGTTAATTATAAATGCGGATGCTCGTGCTTTGCTTGCAGCTTTATCCATCTTCCTTCAATTTCAGCTTTGAAATCCTCCAAGATATCAGCATTCTCTTCTTTCAATAAATGTTTGGATTTACCCATATAAGATAACCAATCTTCCACCGGGATCTTTTTCTTCCGCGCTTCCGGATTGTAAGTGATGGTTGTTTTGCCTTGTTCTACTTCATAAAGCGGGAAAAAGTTAGAGTTGACTGCAGCTTCCAGAATTTTGGATCCATATCTTTCTTCCGACTTCCAGTTCAACGGACATGTGATCAATAGTTTACCATAAACGGTTCCAGCATGTTTAGCATACCATTGTGCTTTCGCCGCTTTCTTCAGCAAGTCCTGTGGAAACGCTTCAGATCCGGTAAAGACATAAGGGATATTGCATGCTGCCATGATTTCCGGTGTATCTTTATGGTGGGAAGACTTCCCTTGCTGTCTTTTTCCGATGCCTGTCGTGGAAGTCATATGTCCTTTCGGAGTCGAATAGGACATTTGCGAACCGGTATTCATATATCCTTCATTATCATATTCGAGAATGATGACTTTATGGTTTCGCAGAGCTGTTCCGATTGCAGATCCCATGCCGATATCCATTCCGCCATCGCCTGTCACCATGATGAAAGTAACGTCGTCGTCCACTTCTATTTCCCCGCGCTCCTTCAATTCCAGGAAAGCCTCCAATGTTCCCGACAAAGTGGCTGCTCCATTCTGGAACAGATTATGAATCATCGTTTGCTTGTGCGAAGAATGTGGATAAGCTGTCGTAACAACATATGCACATCCAGTTTGGAACAGAAGCACGATATCCCCTTCAATTCCTTTGAAGAACAATTCAAGACCGGAGAATATTCCGCATCCGGGACATGCCCCATGTCCGGATGCGATACGTTTCGGTTTAGAGGCGAGCGCCCTCAAAGGCGGAATCTTCACCTTCAATTTCCCGTCTTCTCCTGGCTCACAATGGATGAGCCCAGTCCGATATTCATCAGGTCCTGCCGAACTCACACAGCATTCAGGCATCTTGCTTTCTATAGCCGTATGGCCGAAATAATCGAATTCCTTATACACACGTTCTGTGATGCTGTCCAGCGCAGCTTCAAAGAAAGCAAGGGCATCCTTCTTATTGAAATCTTTCCCTCCGAGGCCGAACACCCGGCTTAGTACAACCGTGCCATTTTCTTTATCGGATTGCAGCGCGGATTTCACTTCATGAGTGAGATTCGCACCGTTGGCTCCGTAGGAATCCGCCCTTTCTCCGACGAGCAAAGCCTTAACCCCTTTAAGCGCTTTTCTGATTTCTTCAGCCGGGAACGGCCTGATTACCCCTGGAGAGATGACTCCTGCTTTTATTCCTTTCTTCCTCAGCTCATCTACCGCATCTTTCGCCGTTTCCGCAGCAGAATTCACAAGAAATAACGCTACTTCCGCATCTTCCATCTCATAGGTATGAATAGGTTCATATCTGCGTCCGGACAGCTCTGCATATTCGGCAGCCACTTCTTTGAAGACTTCCCCTGCCGCATACATCGCTTCCGATTGCTGATAATGATTATTGATCAGATTATCGCCATCCATATGCCCGCCGATCGTTACCGGCTTCCTTGGATTGTCCGCGTAATGATACACTCCGTCCGATTTCCCGACAAAGGCTTGTACTGTTTCTCTCTTTTCAAAATAAGAAACCCTTCTCATTTGGTGAGAGGTGAAAAAACCATCGTATGCGACTATTACAGGAAGGCGCACACGACTGTCTTCTGCTATTTTCAATGCCATGATATTCAGGTCATACACTGCCTGCGGAGTACTTGCAGTCAGGATCACCCATCCTGTATTCAATGCGAAATAAAGGTCGGAATGGTCTCCCCTTATATCAAGAGGACCGGAGATGGACCGTGTCACAAGATTCATCACCATCGGAAAGCGTGTTCCCGATTGAACAGGGAGCTGTTCGAGCATATACATGAGCCCGTTCGCACTGGTGGCATTGAATACACGGGCGCCTGTTACAGCTGCGCCGTAGCATATGCCGGCAGAGCCATGTTCCCCATCGGCGGCAATCAACTTAATATCATGCTCCCCTCTCGCTTTCCCTGCATCAAGCAGCTGAGCTATTTCAGTCGAAGGGGTAATCGGAAAATACCCCATTAAATGATAATTGATTTGTGATGCGGCACGAGCGGCCATTTCATTTCCTGTAGCGAAGGCTTCGGTTTGGACAGCAGCCTCTTTACGTAAATCGATCATTCGGCACCTCCCGTTTTAATTGATTGTTTGACCGTGTGAAGATCGGCATAGCCGAAGGTTTCCCTCATTTCGGCAAGAGATCCAGTCGGGCATGCTTCCACACATTTCAGGCATCCTTTGCAATACTGATAATCAATGCCCTGCAGGAACAGATTCTTTCTTCCCCGTTTATCCTCGCCTTCCTTCCATACAAAACAGAAGTCCGGGCATACCGTGTCGCAAGCGGCACAATTGATGCAAGTCGACTGATTGAATG
Organism: Bacillus sp. (in: firmicutes); assembly: GCA_045576475.1. Lineage (GTDB taxonomy): Bacteria > Bacillota > Bacilli > Bacillales > DSM-1321 > Bacillus_AD. The sequence continues at coordinate 40,082 of JAZNGP010000040.1, forward strand.
AAGGAAGGAACCCTTGCCTTGTTCCGCTGACATCTTTCACCAGGCTGCTTCCCTGGTTTGTCATGATACCTCCTGCAAGCTGTGTCTTATAGCCGATCACCGCTTCCTTGCTTTCAGACGTACCGGAGAAGTTCTCACAGTCGAGACTCTTAAAGACCACTTCATTGAAGCCCCTGTCAAATGTACGGATATTCGGTTCGACTAGATGCGGGTATTTCTTCTCAAAAGTCTTTTGGATGACCTCACGCATCGAATCCGCATCCAGAAAACTGCAGATGCGGAACAATGCTCCGAGCATCGCGGTATTGACCCTCGTCTTCTCCTGTACCGCAATGCCCAGAGCATCCACGATCGCAAGTGTCCCTCCTTCAAGTTTCAGATCCGTTCTGATAGGTTCAAAGTCCCTGACTGAATTCACCAAAACGATTCCATCGTCAGACATCCCTTTGGTCACATCCGTCATTTTATATAATGCCTCATGAAAAATACCGATTACATGGGGTTTCTCGATTGGACTATGATCTCTTATTTCCGTTCCGCGATCGCAGAAACGAATGAAACTTTTGACAGGCGAACCTTTCTTTTCAGATCCGTAGGAAGAGAAATTGCATCCATTCAGGCCAAGGCCCAGCACGCCTGCTTCGGCCAACATTTTTCCAGCCAAATTTGCTCCAAGTCCTCCGATGGACTCCAATCTAATCTCAAAAAAGCCGAGTTCATTTGTCTTCGGCAAAATTGTCATATGCGCACATCCCGTCCATTAAATCTCTATCCTGTGATAATCACAGGAGTTTCTTCTATTTTAATAGATATACGGTTCAAATTCGCTGAATTTTATATAACACCCAACTTTTTTTAATGGAACAGATAGAAAAATTTTGTATTAATTCTTTATTTCAT
>JAZNGP010000041.1:0-6978 GCA_045576475.1 Bacillus sp. (in: firmicutes)
GTCCGACCTTTCATTGCTGTACATGCTTTATTCCTTATTCATTGTATATTGCACAGCCGGTTCCTTCTCCAAAGGAATCATGATTCGCTCCCCGGACTGCAGCGTCCTTCCGTTCATCTGATTCACTTCCTCGATGGAGGCGACCAACTCTGCCGTATCCATCCCTTCATCTACATAATCCTTGGCGATCTTCCACAGGGTTTCTCCCTTTTTGACTTCCACTTCTATGTAGCGGGCAGACTCCTCACCTGGAGGATTATATACAAACATCAAAGAGAATAATAAAATAATTCCTATTAAAATAAAAGAAAAAGAATTCCTTATGATAAATACTTTCATTACGTTCCATCCTTTCAGAATCGAATATTTGTTCGCTTTTCTTATATTGAATTATAATGGGAACACTTGTTTGTGTCAACAAAATATTCAAACATATGTTTGTATCATAAACATACGCATGCTATAATCGAAAGAAAGAGAATGATATGGGGTGTGACAATGAATAAATTATCCAAGCGCCAACAGGATATTCTCGATTTCATCAAACTAGAAGTGAAATCAAAAGGATATCCGCCATCCGTCAGGGAGATCGGAGAGGCTGTCGGGCTTGCATCCAGCTCAACGGTGCATGGGCATTTGGCAAGACTGGAGACTAAAGGGCTGATCAGACGGGATCCTACGAAACCGCGCGCCATTGAAATTATGAATCTGGAAGAAGAGTCTTTCATCACTAAACGCAATGCTGTGAATGTCCCGCTGATCGGGAAAGTAACAGCCGGCCAGCCGATCACCGCAATCGAGAATGTGGAAGAATATTTTCCTTTGCCTGAGCACTTGGCGGGCTATGACCAGCAGGTCTTCATGCTGGAGATTTCCGGAGACAGTATGATCGAAGCAGGCATCCATGACGGCGACTATGTGATTGTCCGCCAGCAGAAGACCGCTCAGAACGGTGATATCGTCGTGGCGATGACCGAAGAAGATGAAGCTACAGTCAAACGCTTCTACAAGGAAGCGAACTATTTCCGATTGCAGCCGGAGAACTCTACCATGGAACCGATCATCCTGAACAGCGTGTCCATCCTCGGAAAAGTAATCGGCCTATACCGTGAAATACATTGATTTTCCTTCATATTTAAGATTCTGAATCTATCTGAATCTATTAAACAAACAAAAAAGAGGTTCAATCATTAAAAGATATGATTGAACCTCTTTTTTATTCCTGTTTTTACGGTACAAGCACAATTTTCCCGGTAGACGCCCTGCCTTCCAATTTATCCTGTGCCAAAGCCGCATCTTTCAAAGGGAATGTATCTCCAATGATGACTTTCAGTTTCCCTTCATCAAGATAGCGCATCAAATCAGTGATGCTCTCTTTATAGAGCTCGGGCCGCTGCATAATACGCGCCAGCCAAAACCCGATTACACTTGTGTTTTTCTTCATCAGTACCAATGGATCCACCTTCGAATCCTCCATTCCTGCACGTCCGTATACGACAAGTCTTCCGAATGGGGCGAGACAATCGATACTTTTGGAGAAGATATCTCCCCCTACCATCTCAAGGACGATATCCACCCCCTTGCCGTCTGTATGTTTCATTACTTGTTTATCCCATTCTTCTTCCGTGTAGTTGATCAGCACATCCGCCCCCAGTGACGATGCCAATTCCAGTTTTTCTCCGTTGCTGGCGGTTGCGATGATCTTGCCTGCACCGAATATCTTCGCCATCTGTATGGCCATTGTTCCTACTCCGCCGGCAGCAGCATGAACCAGCACGGTTTCACCTTCCAGCATATTGGCGGAATTTTTCAGCGTATGATAAGCGGTCAGCCCCTGAAGCAAAGCGCCGGTCGCATTCACGAAATCAAGGGTGTCCGGTATTTTCACAAGCTGGCTTTCAGCCAGTTTCACATATTCCGCATAGCCGCCTCCGCCAGTCAAGGCTACAACACGATCTCCAGGTTTGTAAGCTTGCACCCCTTCCCCTATTTCCTTGATTACTCCCGCCACTTCAGATCCCGGGATATATGGCAATGGGGTTTTTGATAGATAGGTACCGTACCTCTGCATGACATCTGCGAAATTGATGCCGGCACCTTTCACTTCCACCAGCACTTCCCCTTTTCCGAGTTCCAGTGCCGGCACTTCTGTATATTTCAGGACATTCGATTTACCATATTCTTCAAATTGGATTACTTTCAAGTCCTCTCCCCTTTTCTACATTCTATTTGTCTTTCATTACACATTACCCGTGCGGACGCCTGGTTATTCACCAACAGCACTCAAAAAAACCGCACCCCATAAAGGGCACGGTCCAATCGGCATTATTTCTTTTTCTTCAATAGTTTTTCTTTCAGTGCCTGCGCTTTTTTACGCAGAGCTTCGGTCTTTTCTCTTTCAAGTACAAAACCCATGCTTCCGTTATGTTCGACATAGGAAACGAGGTCTCCTTCTTGTACATCGAAAGGAAACACAGAGAGAGGAACCCGTTCGGCGATGCTTTCATCTTCCCGAAAGAGCAGCATCGCTTTGCCTTCTTCGATAGAGTCGATTGTATATAGCCCAGCCTTCATTATGGCATGGTGCTCACTTTCACTCCATTTGCGTTATACAGCTCTGCTGCATCCCCGCTGTTGACCCAAATATTCGTATTATTCCATTTCAAGTAAGCCGGAGGCTGGTGTTTCGCATTGGATCCTGAAGTGATCGTTACTGTTTTACCGGCCCCTAATACAAAACCTGCAGGGAATGTATACTCTTGGTTCCCTTGGACACTGACCAATTTCCATCCGGTCAGATCCGCATTCGTATTGCCTTTATTTTGGATCGTCACAGTCTCCCCCTGCAGATCTTTCTTCACAATGGATACATTTGCAGGCTGTATTGTTTCTTCTTCATCCGGCTCCTTGACTTGGTCGCCGATGAATAAATCTTTTCCATCCGTACTTGTATAAACAGTGCCGTCTACTGTGGCGAGAACTTCCGCTCCCGAATTCACCAGTCGATTATAAACCGCGGAATCAGGGTGTCCATATGAATTATCTTCCCCGTATGATAGGACAGCGACCAGCGGATCCACTTCATTCAAGAATGCTTGTGATGTACTTGTGGCCGATCCGTGATGTCCTACCTTCAACACTTCTGCTTCAAGATCATATTTGCTGATCAATTGCGCTTCGATTTCCTTACTTGCATCTCCTGTCAGTAAATAATCGATATCTCCGTAACTGACCATCAAAACGATGGAACCATCATTCAGATTGGAGGCATTGTCGTCCGTATAAAGGACCTTCACTGTGACATTCGTGTCCGGAGAGATATTTTGTCCGGCAGCCGCTGTCTTGAAGGCAGCACCGCTTGCATCCACAGATTCCAAATAATCGAAGTACGTTTGCGACGTGTGTTCCTGTCCTGAATCAATGACGGTCGAAACGCCGTAATGATCAATGACATGGTCGGCACCGCCGATATGATCCGCATCCGGATGAGTCGCCACAAATACATCGATCTTATCCACACCCGCTTCAGCCAGCGCGCTTTGGATAGCCGTATCTGAACGGGCCGCATCGACAAGCATTGTTTTACCGTTCGGCATTTCTAAGAGAATCGCATCTCCCTGTCCCACATTAAGGAAGGAAACCAACAGTTCATTCCCTATATAATCTTCAATGAAATATGGATTGAGTCCCCTGGCGACAAATGCTGAATACTGTCCTCTAGTGACTGCTTGGTTTGGTCTGTACGTATTATCCGGGTAACCGGCTGTGATTTTTGCAGCCACCAGCTTTCCGATATGAGCATATGCTTTGGAACTCTTCGAAACATCTTTAAAGCGGACTTCACTAGTTTCTTCCAGCCCGAATGCCCTGGATAAGAATATTGCCAAGTCCCCTCTTGTTACAGGATTGTTCGGCCTGAATGTCCCATCCGGGAAACCTTGAATGATTCCTGCATCGACTGCTGATTGAATATAGCCGCTTGCCGCCGTTTGTTTGCCTACATCCGTGAATTTTGTCGCTCTTTTCGTACCGTCCAGACTTTTCATCCTTCCGATCATGATGGCCGCTTCCGCCCTTGTTACATTTTTATCCGGTTTGAAGCTTCCATCCGGAAAACCAGATATGATTTCCAAGTCGGATAAATAATCGATTTCTTCATAGAATCGATAACTTTCCGGTGTATCTTTAAAACTTGCCGCCTGAGCATAAGGCGCTGCTATTCCAAGCAACAACATAATGCTTAGGAATAGACTTGTTATCTTTCTCATATAAAATCCCCCATTTCAATAGATGATTATATATGATTTTGAAACATGAGGGTATATTATAATCGTACATTTTTCATTAATGTTTCTTAATAAAGATCAAGATTTTGTTTTGTTAAATTCCCCTTGACTGCCTCTTTGCTTTACTAGATAAATCCTTTTTCTCTTTATTAGATAGGGCAGCTTCATTTTCTTTCAACTAACGCCCAAAGCCCGCAAATCAACAGAACAGTTCCAAATACCATTATGAAGATGAACGGGGAAATGGTTTTCACGAAAGATAACGCAATCATGACTGCCCCTACCGTCAAGTATTGATGAACCGCATGGATTCGGTACGTTTTTTGCTCAATATGCCAAGCACGGAAGTACCCTTGCAAAAAACCTAAGCATACTTGTAGAAAAAGTGCCGCATAAGGAAGGGCTGCAGCCGGCGAATCGAGCAGTCCGGCCAGAAGATACAGAAAGCCCATGCCTATGTATATAGCTGCAATATAGGATTGCTGCCGATTCTTAACCGCAGCATATATGCGGTATCCAAAGGCAGCCGAAAAAGAAAAAGCCGCAAATAACCACGCAAATAAAGTGAATGTAAGCGATACCTCTTTCAGCCAGATGATGTAATAAGGAAATATCGCAACTTGCCCGACTGTCACAACTAGAGGGATGAACTGTTCACTCCTATTCTTCATCACGCACCGCTCCGCTCATATAATGATCATAAAAAAGATTATCGAATACCAATTTAGGATCTCGACGCGTTTTTTCTGCTTGAAACTTCTCCCACCCTGGATAAGATTCCTTGAACTGTGCTTTCGTTTGGTAAGGATAGTAAGGAAGATAATAACTCCCGCCATGCTCAATTGTTGTATCCGTCCATGATTGTATCAACTTCTTGGCATCGGCAATCTCTTCTTCTTTTAGTCCATGCTGCATCAGAACGACAAAACCAAACATATCTTCTTTGCCGTAATTCAGCAGAGTGCGTTCATCTCTCCCCGCAAAACGGACGGTGATATTATGTATCTTGAAATCGTCATCTCGATCATCATGCGGAAGGATTCTCTTAAGGTCTTCCAAATATGCCTCATAAGCATCCACCGGAACAAAGAATTCCTGCAGTACTTCGACACGGCCGGGCTTTGTGAATTCCATGAATGTCGACTCCGAACGCATCGCATTGTTTCTGGTGATTTCTTTTCCATCAACGGATCGCATGTATATATTTTGCGTTTCCCAGAACAGATCTTCCATAGCCCCGCCTTGCCGTCCGAGATCAAGCGCAAATTTACTGAGGCGAACTCCTTGTTCCCCTTTCAATGCTGTCCTTTTATCTTCTTTTCCGGTTTTGTTGTAATCGATCACATACATTTCCTCCAGGAATGAACCCGGTGCCACGCTGACTCGCGCATAGTGCATGGCGGTTTTCTCTTTCTCCCTTAAATGATGAAAATACGTTTCATAGTCTTCCGTTTTCAGTTTTTGTGTGTGGATTTCATAGATTTCATTGTCGGTCAATTCCAGTGTCACATCGAGAATCACGCCAAATAATCCATAGCCTCCGAAGACATAGCTCATCCATTCTTCCGGATCTTTCTTCGTTACCTTCTTAATTTCTCCTGTTGGTGTAAGCAATGTCATTTCCTTCACGGTTTCGGCAAGCGGTCCGAATAAGATATCCCGGCCGTGGGCGTTCACAGAAAGGGACCCTCCGATTGTGAAGATTGCCTGCGATTGATTCACTTTCAAAGCCAGACCATGCGGGGCAATCGCTTTCTGGACATCTTCCCAAGTTGCCCCGCTTTCGACCTTGATTGTTTTCGCTTGATCATCTATCTCCATAATCCTATTGAAGGTCCTCATATCAAGAACCACTCCATCTTTGTAATACGTATGGCCGCCTTGCGAATGCTGCATACCGGCAATGGAAATCTTATATCCTTTTTTGTTTGCTTCTTTCACGATTCCCTGCAATTCGGCGCGATTCTCCGCCTGCACAATACGATTGATTTTTTCTGGCAGCAGACCTGTATAATCCGTTGTCATCCCGCTTTGGGAAAGTCCATATTTTCTTTTTTCCATAGGGATATTCCAGATGACCAATACGGAAAATACGAAGATCAACAGCCCAAGAAATACCGGCTTTTTTACTGTTTCAGTTATTGTTTTCATAAATCCCCTATCATTTGTTTGACTTAAGCCACCCGACAACCAACTACATTTTACCATTCCCTCTTCTTTTCCACATGACATTATCCTTGTTTCGGGAAGTCCATTCCTAAAAGAAGCGGCGTGCATTCTGTTTGCTCCTTATGCAAAAAAAGCCCTTTCTTATGAAAAAGGCTTTTTTCATTGTCGACACTCACTCGTTTTTTACTGTTTTCTTCTGTACATCAAAGTAATCTGTTCGGCAATAAAGTCTGAACTATAATGCAATCCTTTTCTGATCCACCACATGATGATTCAAGTATTTGGTGAATGTTGCCGAAACAACTAAAGCGAAATTGGACATGACAAGTGTTCTTCTATCGACAGTCGGATTCGGTTTGGTCCTATATGGATTCAGCAGTGCAGGAAGCAAAGGGTGGGAAAATCCGGTTGTACTCGCTGCCATTATCATCGGGATAATTGTAACCGCGCTATTCTGTTTACGCCAAGTCAAATCGAATGATCCATTACTGAATTTATCCGTATTCAAATATAAAATTTTCAC
>JAZNGP010000042.1:0-41772 GCA_045576475.1 Bacillus sp. (in: firmicutes)
AAACAGCAGCATAGAAGATACAAAAAAAGGACCCGCAGGGGGTCCATTTTTTCTCGGATTGTGGCGGGCGAGCAGCAGGCCACATTCCTGCATTCCACTTAAGGAGGCTCAACCGACTTACACAATTAGCTCATCGCTTGATTACTATAACACGATATTCATCTAAATGCAATTTTGTATAGTCAATGACCGGTATCTTTTGCTGTTCCATATTGGACGAAGAGCAGCATCAGGAATGAAATTAGGATAAGGGCGATAACCCATGCCCATGCCATCAGCATATTCCCGGAATCGAGGGCGACATAAATGGCAGTCGGTGCGGTTTGTGTCTGTCCAGGTATATTGCCGGCGAACATAAGTGTCGCCCCGAATTCCCCGAGAGCTCTAGTGAAGCTTAAGATGATCCCGGATAGCAGTGCACCTTTGGCGAGTGGAACGGTCACGAAGAGGAAAACCTGCCATCGCTTAGCTCCGTCCACCATTGCCGCTTCTTCAATTTCCGGGTTCACACTCAAGAAGCCCGCTTTAGCGGATTGATACATGAGAGGAAAAGCGACCACAGAAGAAGCGATCACTGCTGCCCACCAAGTGAAAATCAAGGGCTGAGAGAAAACCCATTCTATGAATCTTCCCATAAAGCTGTTTCTTCCGAAAATCACAATTAAAAGAAAACCGACCACGGAAGGGGGAAGCACCAGCGGCAGCATCAATATAGTTTCAATTAACGTCTTTGCTCTGAATGTTCTCTTCGTAAGAACTTTTGCGGCCATAATCCCGGTAATAACGACAAATATAGTGGAAATGATCGCGATCTTCATTGACAGCCAAACCGGCTGCAGAAATTCTTCTATCATATCGGTTCCTCAATTCACGGTGAATCCATAATCGTAAAAAATAGCTTTTGCATCTTCTGTTAAAAGGAAATCAAACAGTTTCCGTGCATCTTCCTTATTCTCCGCTGATTCGAGCAGCGCAAGCGGGTAGTTTGCCGGTTTGAAACCTTCTCCTTCATATACTTCGGCTGCATGCACTTTATCCGAACTTAATGCATCCGTCCGATAGACCATTCCGGCTTCGACATTTCCAGTCTCCACATAAGACAATACCTGTTTGACATCCTTAGCGAACACAATCTTTTGCTGGAGGGACTCCCATAAACCTGCGTTTTCCAAGATCTCTTTCGCATACTGGCCAGCCGGCACCGATTCCGGTATTCCTATTGAAACAGACCGGATCTCTTCCTTTTGTAAGTCAGCCATTGATTGAATTGCAGATTCAGGCGGTACAATCAGTACCAAATGATTTTCGAGCAATGGTTTTACATTGCTCTCCTTCAGTATCCCTTCCTCTAGCAATGTATTCGTGAATGAAGGAGAAGCGGAAAGGAATAAATCTACTGGTGCCCCTTGTTTAATTTGCTGCATTAAGGCGCCGGAAGCCCCGTAATTGAATTGAATATCCACTTCGGGATGCTCCTCTCGGAAGCTGGCTTCTATTTCAGTTAATGCTTCTTTAAGGCTGGCTGCGGCCGATACAGTGACCGTTGATTCTCTTTCTGCTCCATCAGGCCGGAATGCAATCAAAATGAATATGGTCAATAAAGCAAGCAAGCTCCACACAGAGAGTTTCTTTCCCATTTTCGCAACCCCTTATCATTCATCCTATGTAATGAGATTAGAATACCTTATGTTAAGTTGAAAAACTATTAAACCGCTTGAAGAAGCAGTTAAAAATGTGGATAAAAGACAAATATGTTAATATAAGTGAATAAATACTTTTCAGACAGCTATATATGTTCAAGAAGATGGGAGGTAATGTACATGCTTCGAAAAAGAAGCATTATCCCTGTTTCAAAAGCTCTGGAAAAGCTGCTGGATTCTGTGTCTCTTACCGGAATAGAATCGGTCTATTATAAAGATGCATTTGGACGAATATTGGCGGAACCGATCGTGGCTTCGCATGATATCCCTTCTTTTCATCGTTCGGCATACGATGGTTATGCTGTTCGTTCCGAGGATACATTTCTGGCGAGTGGTGATAACAGAAAGGTATTCACCGTGAAAGAGCAAATTGGTGCAGGTCAAGTGGCGAAGGGAACAATCGCTGGAGGGGAAGCGGTGCGGATTATGACGGGTGCCGCAATGCCTGAAGGTGCGGATGCGGTGGTGATGCTTGAACAGACGGTTGCGCAAGAAGGCAGTTTCACGATCCGTAAGCCTTTCAGAAAGCATGAAAATATTTCTCTGCAAGGAGAAGATGCGAAGAAAGGGGAGATGCTGATATCCTCAGGCGAAAAAATAGGACCAGGCATCATTGCTTTGTTTGCTGCTCTTGGATATACGAAGGTCAAAGTTTCCAAAAAGCCTGTTGTAGGAATTCTATCGACCGGGACAGAATTATTGGATGCAGAAGAGGAACTGCAGCCGGGCAAAATCCGGAACAGTAATGGGCCGATGATTATGGCGCAGCTCCTGCGGATGGGTTTGCCGTATCGCGAATATGGAATCATGGCTGACGATCTAGAAAGCTGCTATTCTGCCGTGGAAAATGCACTGAAGGAATGTGACTGCCTGATTACGACTGGCGGTGTGTCGGTCGGCGATTACGATTATATGCCGGCAGTTTATGATCGATTGAATGCGCAAGTACTGTTCGATAAAGTGTCGATGAGGCCAGGTAGCGTCACTACGGCGGCAAAATCAGGAGAGAAGTTATTGTTCGGATTATCAGGGAATCCTTCGGCTTGTTTCACTGGATTCGAATTGTTCGTGAGGCCGGTTTTGTTGAAGATGATGGGGGCTGTCAAAATCTATCTTCCATATACGAAAGCAATCCTTAAGGAAGATTTCCGGAAAGCGAATCCATTCACCCGTTTTATACGAGGCGTTTATTCATGGGGAGCGGAAGGGGCGGAGGCAGTGCCGGCAGGATTCAATAAATCGAGTGCCGTTACATCAATCGCGAAAGCCAATTGCCTGATTGTGCTTCCCGGAGGGACTAAGGGCTTTGAAGCGGGAATGCCGGTTGACATCCTTTTGCTCGGTCAGGAAGAAGGTTCAGAATCATGGCATCTGTGAGGATCCTTCAGATTGTCGGGTATAAGAACAGCGGCAAAACGACATTAATGGGGCAGTGGATTTCTTTACTTTCCTCGAGAGGCTATTCCGTAGCGTCTATTAAACATCATGGACATGGTGGAGGCCTGGAGATGCCTGAAATGTCGACGGACAGCATGAAATCCTTTCGGAGCGGTGCACGCGCTTCAATTGCAGCTGGAAGGGGCACCGTACAGATGCATATGAAACAGGAAGCAACTCTTCAGCAGCTGATGGAGCTCGCCATGTACTCTTCACCTGATGTCATCCTTATCGAAGGATTCAAGCAAGAGAAAGAACCGAAAGTGGTCCTGCTCCGTTCGGAAGCGGACTGGAATGAGCTTCAATCTCTCTCTTCAATCGAGTTGATCGTGGCAAATGATGATGTGGGTATTACCTCTCCCAATCTGATCAGAGCCTCAGATAAAGCCCGTTTGGATCATTGGATAATTAGCTTTATGGCAGGAAAAACAGTATGAAGACAGCGGGGATTGTACTGGCAGGCGGGAAGAGCAGGAGATTCGGCTCTGATAAAGCATTCGCGGTGCATGAGGGCAGATTCTTTTATGAAAAAGCGGTGGATGCTCTTTCGGCTGTAACCGGGACAATCATTGTGGCGGCAAGGAAGGAGTTCATTCATAAGATTACAGGGGATGTGCTTGTGATTGAGGACTTGGACGAAGTGTCGGGCCTCGGTCCGCTAGCCGGAATTTATTCGGCCATGGAAGCGGTCGACGCCGATGAATATATCGTCCTGCCTTGTGACATGCCTTTTATGGACGGAATACATCTCACAAGGCTGCTTGCGTTAACAGGAGAGGAAGATATCCTGCTTGTGGAAGATGGCGATCGAATGCAGCCTTTTCCGGGTATTTACAAAGGAAATGTAAAACCTCTCATAAAGGAATTGCTTACCACCGGGAAATTGAGAATGAGTGAGCTATACGAATTGGTGCAGGTTCGCTGTGTGCGAAGTGATGCTGTCACTTCCAGTCCAGAGCAGGTTTTCAGGAATATCAATACGCCGCAAGGGAAGGAGTGGAGCTGATGGAGCAAAGACAGATGGATGTGTATGGACGCCCAATGACAGATCTTCGGATAAGCGTGACCGACAGATGTAATTTCCGGTGCACCTATTGTATGCCGAAGGAAGTGTTTGGTGATGACCATGTCTTCTTGCCGAAATCGGAACTTCTTTCTTTTGAAGAAATTCATCGGATGGCATCCGCTGCCGCTAAGCTTGGCGTCAGGAAAGTCAGGCTGACCGGGGGAGAGCCGTTGCTCCGGAGGGATATTCCCAAATTGATCATGATGCTCCATTCAATAGACGGCATTGAAGATATCGGTATGACCACAAATGGTCTTTTGCTGAAAAAGCATGCATCTGCATTATACGAGGCTGGTCTTCGCAGATTGAATATCAGCCTTGACGCACTAAGTCCTGAAGTATTCGGCAAAATGAATGGAAGAGGCATCAAACCGGACCAAGTCCTTGAAAACATTCTTCTCGCTAAAGAAATGGGCTTTCAGATGAAAGTCAATATGGTCGTCCAAAAGGGTGTGAATGATCAGGAAATCATTCCTATGGCTTCATACTTCAAGGCAAAGGGTATAACACTTCGGTTCATAGAATTCATGGACGTAGGAAATGACAACGGATGGAGCTTCAAGGATGTGGTCACGAAGCAGGAAATATATGAAATGCTGAAGGAAAAATTCGAGCTTGTACCAACAGAACAGGCCTATTATGGAGAGGTAGCCAAAAGATATACGTACAAAGGGGAAGCGGCGGAAGTGGGGTTCATCACATCGGTATCGGAATCATTCTGTTCCTCCTGCACGAGGGCAAGGCTTTCGTCGGACGGCAAGTTCTACAGCTGCCTGTTCGCGATGGAGGGCTTCGATTTCAGGGACCTGCTCAGAAGAGGATCAAGCGATGAGGAACTGGAAGAAACCCTGCGTCAAGTATGGAGGAAGCGGACCGATCGATATTCAGACGAACGGACGGAACAAACCGTACGTAACCGGAAGAAAATAGATATGTCCTATATTGGAGGATAGCAAAAGAGCTGAACCTTTGTTCAGCTCTTTTTTAGCTGCTGCTCGATATTTGTGCCTGGGGATGTTTTTATTTCGTGTGTTTTACTGTAATGTTGCCCATTTCTGTCTTCAATTCCATTTCTTTCGTTTGGTCGCCGGCACGGAAAGCACCAGTCTTCTTATCGAACATCCTGATGGATCCCATTTCGGAAGAGGCGGATATAAAAAGATCTGATGGTTCTTTCTTGGTGGAGATATGAATGGAACCCATTTCATTGGAAATGTTGTAGTTATGCTCTAATGAGTCTGCGACCACCTCGACATTGCCCATTTCATTGTCGATATTTATGTCGCCTGTGCTTCTTGTGATTTTGACGGAACCAAGCTCAGACTTGATATCTATCTTCTTGGTTTGTGTTTTCCGGACGTTGATGCTCCCTGTTTCTGTGGAAACCGCCAATGAATCTGTTTGGAGAGCTTCCAGATTAATATCGCCCAGATCACTCTCTATATTGATTTTGCCGAAAGTCTGTTTCGGAACTTGAATCCGTATTAGATTTTTCCCTTTGGAAAAGGAAAAACCGATATTTAAATTGCTTTTTTTGTTCGATTTGATGTGCAATGTGTTTCCATCGAGCGTAACTTCCGCTTGGTTTCGATTTGAAGAGTATAGAGACTGTATCACTAAATCGCTGCTGTCGCTTTCTGAGAATTCAATCTCGGCAGTATCTGCATATACTTGAATATTTTGTACTTTATTACCCGAAAAGGAGAACTCTTTTGTTTCTGTAGTCGTTGAAAAGTATGCTTTGGCGGTAAAAATGGCTCCGACAGATCCGATGACAATCAGCGACACGGCCGCTGCTATTAATTTCTTAAGCATGCTTGTTTCCTCCTTTGGATACTATCGATAGATTCCACCTGCAATACTTCACGAATCCTCTGCTGGACCAGATACTCACATAATACATGCCGATCAGCAAAAGAATTCCCGCTCCACAGGCTGCTGCCGAAATGAAAATCTCGAATAAATGGAAATCATTGAATCCGAATACTATGCCTGCGAGCTGGATGAAAGGTGAAAACAAAAAAGCAATGCCTGTGGTCCATCCCGCAAAAATCAATCCCGCAAGAGCAATGGCGGGACCAAGAACGAAGATGACATTCATAAGACTGAGTCCGATTGATGCTCCAATGATACCTAAAATATTTCCGGCAGTCATTCCTTTCTCCGTTCTTTCAATGGAGGAAGAAAGCAGGATCTCTTTGGCGATAATCTTGGGAGAACCGAGCTTCCCGACTATTTCACGCTCTGAAATGCCTTCAGCCATGGCACTTTCGAAATGTTCATTGTAATCATAAAGAATATCATCTCGTTCTTCTTTTGGAAGAGCATCAAGCTCTTGACTTAAAGTGGATAGGAATGTTTCTCTATTCATCATTATCACCTTCCTCGATTATGATATTTACAGCTTGAGAGAATTGTTTCCACTCTTCCACAAGCTGTTGTCTGTATTCGTGACCTTTGTCGGTCAAGCTGTAGTACTTCCTTGATGGTCCTTCATTTGATTCCTTCAAGTAGGTCGTGAAGTATTCTTCCTTTGTCAGACGGCGGAGAAGAGGGTAGACGGATCCTTCGGATATCTCGAACTTCTCTGATATGCTTTGGACTAATTCGTATCCATAGCGGTCTTTTGTTTTCAACAGGACCAGGACACAAAGTTCCAATACTCCTTTTTTGAATTGGACATTCAAGAAATCGACCTCCAATCTTAACTATTGTGTAATGTATGGTAGTAGCTATAGTATGTCACGTGGTACTATTTATTGCAAGGTAGTATGGAAAAAATTTGAATTAAATTATAAATGAGTAGGAGGATGGGGATGGAAGAAGGAATCGTGGGGGAAATTAACCGGAAGTTACTGACATAAAAAAACGGATCTATGGGCAATGCCTGCTGCCCATAGATCCGTTTTTACTTTTGTTTTATGGTTTCAAGATAACCTTAATCACATCATCTTCATGATCATTGAACATTTTATATGCATCGCTGGCTTGATCCAAAGGAATGGTGTGTGTGATGATTTCTGTCGGATCGAATTCACCCTTGGTGATTTTGTCGAACAGCATAGGCATATAATGAATGACAGGGGCTTGTCCCATCTTTAATTGAATATTTCGTTCAAAGAGATTTCCGAGAGGGAACATATTATATTGGGACCCATACACACCGGTCAATTGAATGGTGCCGAATTTCTTAACAGCATCCATGGCAATTCTAATCGCGCTGATTGTTCCTCCGCTAAGCTTCAACTTTTGCTCGAACGTTTCCCGCGCTTTCTTTTTACCGTCCATTCCGACACAATCGATGACTACATCAGCTCCTCCAGACGTGATGTCCTTCAAGTAAGCTCCTGTATCATTATAATCATCGAAATTTACGATTTCCACCTTGTTAATTTTCTTCGCATGGTTGAGCCTGTATGGCAGATTATCAACCGCAATAACCCGCTCAGCACCTTTCATCCAAGCGAATTTCTGCGTCATCAGGCCGATCGGTCCGCATCCAAGCACAACAACGGTATCTCCTTTCTTGACACCTGCATTCTCTACACTCCAATATGCCGTCGGCAAAACATCAGACATAAATAATAATGCTTCATCTTCCAGTTCGCATGATTCAGGGATGACGAAAGGCATGAAGTTTCCATATGGGACACGAAGGAGCTCAGCCTGACCTCCCGCATAATCACCATACCGTTCCGTGAATCCGAAGTATGCACCTGTGTCGGCGATTTCCTTGTTTTTATTGGAATTATCGCACTGGCTTTCCATTTCATTCTGGCAATAATAACAATGGCCGCAGGAGATGTTGAATGGAAGCACAATCCGGTCTCCTTTCTTCACCTTTGTCACTTCCGGTCCGGTTTCTTCCACAATCCCCATCGGTTCATGACCGATCACATAATCTTTTTTTGCAGGGAGCGCACCCTGATAAATATGAAGATCAGAGCCGCAAATGGCAGTAGAAGTGATGCGTACGATAATATCATCTTTTTTCTGAAGCTTAGGATCTTCCACTTGTTTTACCTTAATATCTTTTGCACCTTGAAAAGTCACTGCTTTCATAGATTAATGTCTCCTTTGTGGTGGTGTGCTTTTCCATTCCCGCGTATAAGTTTCATCAAACTCAAATACATCCATTCAAGAAGCATTTGAAGAGGATGTTTACTGAAGCTATAAAAAGGGCAATGATTGTTAACTGCAAAAAATCAGGAGGATGTATATGAGTGAAGAAATGAATAAAAAAGGATTGAAAAAGCATACATTTGCCAAGCCGGATATGGACCATCCAGAACAATATGAAACGGATCAAGAAAGTTTATTTGATAAGTTTGAGTCAGAAAAAAACGTCGATCCGCTTCCGATGGAAGATCTGAATCAGGAAGTAGAGGAAGAGAAGAATAAAACCAAAACGAAAGATTCCTCATCGAGTGAAAAGAAATTTCCTGGATAACCGTCAGTCCGTCCATACTGATGGTTCTCTTTATGTGAAAAAAGAATGACAGAGGAAGGTTCTGGAGTTTTGGCGATGAGTGCTTCTGTCAGGAAGATTAATAGGAAGTGAACCACGAGTGCAAAGGGGAGGAGGAGATCGCCGCTTTCCCCGCAGAAAGCTGATATACAGCAGCGGATGTCATTTACACGAAGTTTTATAATAAACAACAAATTTACGATAACAGGCAAACGAAAAAAAGCCCCGTTTAAAAGGGACTTTTTTCGTTTGCACTTATTTCGTCATCTGTTTAACTTTTTCCGTTACTTCCGCGATGTTTTTCATTTTGTTCTGCCAGCAGGCTTCACTCAGATCGACCGGGTATTCCTCCGGGTGCAGAGAACGTTTATATTCATCCCAGAGAAGTTCCAGTTGTGCTTGAGCATATTCGCGTATTTCTTCAATTGTCGGGCATTTATAAATCAGTTCTCCATTTTCGAAGATGGTATGGTGCAATTCTCGAGCTTCGAAATTAGTGACGAATTTACTGATATATGTATGGACCGGATGGAACATCTTAAGTCTTTCTTCCTCTTGCGGGTTCTCGGCTTCAAGAGTGATATAATCGCCTTCCGATTTTCCATTGATTGTGTTGACGATGCGGTATACCTTCTTCAGTCCGGGTGTGGATACTTTTTCCGGATTGCCGCTGATCTTGATTGTATCCTCGAGCTGCCCATCTTCCGCTTCAATTGCCACAAGCTTATACACGGCTCCAAGCGCCGGCTGGTCAAAAGCAGTGATAAGTTTTGTTCCAATTCCCCAGCTGTCGATCTTGGCTCCTTGAGACTTCAGGTTCATGATCGTACTTTCATCCAAATCATTCGATGCGTAAATTTTGGCGTTCGGGAAGCCGGCTTCGTCCAGCATCTTACGCGCTTTCTTTGAAATATAGGCAAGATCGCCGCTGTCCAGCCGAATTCCTGCAAAGTTAATTGTATCCCCGAGTTCTTTTGCTACTTTAATGGCATTTGGAACCCCCGATTTGAGCGTATCGTAGGTATCCACTAGGAATACACAATCTTTATGGCGGCGTGCATATTTATGAAAGGCCGTATATTCATCTTTGTATGCCTGAACCAAGGAGTGGGCATGAGTGCCCGCAACCGGGATGCCGAACAGTTTACCGGCCCGTACGTTCGAGGTCGCGTTAAAACCGGCAATATAAGCAGCACGGGTTCCCCAAATGGCCGCATCCATTTCTTGAGCACGACGGGTCCCGAATTCCATTGCGATTTCATCCCCGACAATTTGTTTGATTCGGGAAGCTTTCGTCGCTATTAATGTTTGGTAATTCACAATATTGAGCAAAGCGGTTTCAATCAATTGTGCTTCCCCTAGAGGTGCTTCCACACGGACAATCGGTTCATTTGCGAAAACGATTTCCCCTTCCGCCATCGATCTAATGGTGCCTGTGAAACGTAAATCGGTTAAATAAGCCAGAAAGTCGTCCTGATATCCAATGTCCCTTAAATAGCGGATGTCGCTTTCACTGAAAGAAAAATCCTTCAAGTATTCGATGATCCGCTCCAGTCCGGCAAAAATCGCATATCCGTTCTGAAAAGGGATTTTGCGGAAATACAGTTCGAAAACGGCATTTTTGTTTTGGATGCCGTCTTCCCAATATGTCTCCATCATATTGATCTGATATAAGTCTGTATGTAGTGCAAGACTATCATCTTCATAATGGTTCTTCAATAATAACACCTCTTATTTCATAGGGCATGATACCTGTATTATTCACTTATCTATTCATTTTAACAGATGTTCGCATAATGCACATATGTCAGAAAAATAATTAAATTAAATCAATACGGATTCCTTTAAATCTGTTCGATAATCTTTTGTACCCGTCCGACTTGGCCGTCTGTCAGCTCGACTTTAATGCCATGAGGATGGGAGGCCGAGTTGGTCAGAAGACGTTTCACCGTGCCTCTTGTCAGCGCTCCGGTCCTTTGATCTTTCTTCAGCACAATATCAACAATCAATCCTGGTTTTATGTTTGCTCTTTTTTTATGTTCCAATTGATTAATGGCTCCTTTAAGTTGTTTCGGTTATTATATCTCTTTAAAGTAATTTCTGTAAACTTCAAAGGAGAGGGAAGAGGGAGCCAGTCTTTTCTTACGTACTGAAGCTGATCATAACTAATAAGATATACAAATAAGAAAAAGAACGCTTTGGAGATGCGTTCTTTTTCTTATTTGTATATGTTTCAGTAAAATGTGGTGGTTAGCTGCTTTTCCTTTGGTGAAGGAGGTGAACATTATAACCTAAACTCTTTACCGTTGCTTTTTTCTCTCGCCTTGCCTTTTGTTTCTGCATTATCTGTTTCATTTGATTATTGATGTGGAAGTATCATGATAGGTTCTAAAGCTTCCATATTACCGTTGACTTCGAAGCTATTGGCCTGATCTTTGTTTTCTTCCCGCATAACAGATTTGCAAACTGATTTTGGCAGGCACTCATTGTCGCATTTCTACAATCATGTCGTAATTACACGTCGTGTGTTTGCTGAAAGATGTGTTTCGTTTGATGAACTGCAACTTATGTTTACTGCATATCAAACTTCTTCTTTCATGGTGTTGCTGTCATATAAGTTGAGTTATCTTGCTACTCCCCATATTTCATTAGCAGCCGCACTTTTTTACGACTATTAAGTGTTGCTTTGCCGGTTCATCAGCAATGCGATGTCTTTATGCTGGTGTACCAGCTCTTTAATACAATACCGTACATTGAAGCTTCCTCACATACCTGAAGCGGTATGTTTTTACACCTCATTGAAACTCTGTATTAAAGCAACCAACCACCGTGGATCTTTCGACGAGGTTTATTTCTTCCTCGTCACTATATGTATACCCGTTCATCGCACATCTAATCCTTTTTTTAAAAAAAAGTTTTAATTAATTATTATATAGATTTTCATGCAAATAATCTTTCGTCGTCTCGAGAGGTCTTCCGAGCATAAAAGAAGCCCTCGCATAGTGGAGGGCTGATGTATCATTATGCTTTATGATGTTTTTTGTCTGCCAGGCTGCTGCACTCCTTGAATGCCAAGTGCGTACAATTCCTGCATGTTTCCATTGATATGTGATTCATCGCTTCCTTGATTGCGGAATCAGTATCATTGAAAAGATTCTCCTCACCGATGAGGGAAATCAGGCCGGTCTTTTTGACCAATCTTAGCGGCTGTTCCTTCAAACCGGAAATGCAGACACGGCAGCCGCTCGCCTGCAGCTTCAATACTATCTGTTTCAAATTGTTTTCGCCTGTGGTATCAAGATAAATCAATTTGTTCATCTTCAGGAGAACGACTTTCGGTTTATGGTGAATGGTATCTAATACATAATACACGAAAGTTTCAGCAGCTCCGAAGAATAATGATCCTTCTACATCGAACATGCTGATCTGCGGGCAGAAATGGGATGTAGAGAATGCTTCCGGTGTGACTTTATCAGATTCTGTATCAGGAAGTACACGGTTGATACGGAAGAGTTCGCTCATCCGTTTGACAAATAGGATAGCTGCCATCAGCAATCCGAATTCTACGGCAACTGTCAGATTGACGAATACAGTGAGGAGGAAAGTGATCATCAAAACGATACTGTCAGTTGTTTTCGTTTTGAGGACATGGATGAATTCATGTCTTTCACTCATATTCCATGCAACAACCATCAGGACCGGCGCCATGCTGGCAAGCGGGATCAGCGATGCATAAGGAGCGAGTATGACGAGAGTCAATAGGACGACTATGGCATGGAAGACTCCGGCCATCCTTGTTTGTGCACCTGTTTTGATATTGGTGGCGGTACGAGCGATTGCGCCGGTGGCGGGAATTCCTCCGAATAAAGGAGTCACCATATTGGCGATTCCTTGTCCGATCAACTCTTTATTGCTGTTATGGCGTGTATTTGTCATGCCGTCAGCAACAACTGCCGAGAGAAGAGACTCAATGGCACAAAGCATTGCGATAGTGAAGGCTGGACGAATCAACTCGACGATCTCCGCGAAATCAGCTTTGAAAAAGGAGAACTCAGGCAGTCCTGCGGGGATGGCGCCGTATGCAGATCCGATTGTAGTCACTTTGCCTGGGAATAGTATAATTGCTACTAGAGTGGACAATACAATCCCGATGATTGCACCCGGCAGTTTCGGAAAGAATTTCGGCGTGTATATGATGGTAGCCAAACATATCAATGCAATAATAATACTATAGATATCGATAGTCGAAATATGCTTTACGATTTCATGCAAGGTTTCATGGAAATATTCTTTGCTGGCCACACCTTCAAGACCGAGGAATTTCGAAATCTGGCCGGCGAATATTGTGACGGCAATCCCAGTGGTGAAACCGATTGTTACAGGGCGCGGAATGAACTTGATCAAGACACCCAGTTTGCAGACGCCCATGATAATAAGAATAATTCCGGCCATGAAACCTGCCACGAGCAGTCCTTCATAGCCATATGCAGCCACAATCCCGAAAAGGAGAGGGATAAAAGCCCCGGTCGGCCCTGAGATTTGGAAGCTCGATCCTCCGAAGATGGCTGCGAGGATCCCGGCAATAATGGTTGTATAAATACCATACTCCGGTTTGACACCTGAAGCAATGGCGAATGCCATACCCAGCGGGATGGCGATGACTCCGACGATGATGCCGGATAATAAGTCCTTTTTACATTTTTCTAAAGAATAATTGCTGAACCAATCGCTTAACAAATCCATATCATCTCCTTACATAATTAATAGACTTAAGAATAGTACTTCTGTTTCTAAATTATTTCAATATAATTTTTATGATGGAAATAAAAAACAGCACCTTTTTATCGGGTGCTGTTCACGTTATGGATTCATTGTCTGTATTCTTCAAGCGCTTCAATCACCGCTGTCTGCCTTATTTTTGCACGGTCATAGTTCGTGCTTAATGCATAAGCGCTTGGTGCTTGAGGGAGACCGGCAAGCAGAGTGGCTTCATCGAAAGTCAACTCGGCCGGCGTTTTATGAAAATAATCATTGCTGGCTTCTCCGATCCCATAGTTGCCGTCGCCATAGTAGATCACATTGACATACAGCTCCAGAATTTCGTCCTTGGTGTATTGTTCTTCGAGATCGCGCGCAACGAAAATTTCTGCAGCTTTTCGAAGAAAGGTCTTATCTTGACTGAAGTAAAGATTTTTGGCGACTTGCTGGGTGAGAGTGCTGCCTCCTTGTACAGGTTCACCTTCCCGGATATTCACGATAGCAGCACGGACCAATGCGATTATATCAATTGGACCGTGTTCGTAGAATCGACGATCTTCAATGGCTACTATACTGTCGGTGAAATCTTTTTGTATCTCGTTAAGCGGAACATAATCAGCATCATCTCTGACTTCTTCCACTCTCTGTGACAAAGGGGTATGTGCTATCGCCTGTTTATATCCGAACCAGCCTGCGGCCATGATGGCTGCAACAGCGAGAATGGCCAGAATAACCGCGAATTTCATCAGTTTTTTGAGAAATTTTGTCATATATTGTTTATCCTCGTATCTTGTTAGCATCTATTGATGTCTATAGTATACACAGATACGGCGAGAAACAATAGTTACCGATTATTACTGAAATAGCATGGTTTGGAAAGGGGCATTATAAGATTATTTATATCGGCGCAGGCTTCCTTGGCGCTCTGGTATCCCGGGCGAATGAGCAGCAGACGCTCAATGAATTCGATCACATCATGCGGCAACAGAAGTTCTTCTTGCCAGCTTCTGTTTTTCCTGTCTAAAGGAGTGAAGTCGGAATACATAAGATAAAGAAGGAAGTGCCCCAGAAAGTATAGGTCGCTTATATGGTTTTCGGCTTTTTTGGGATTGGTGATTTCATCGGTTTCCCGTATCCTTGACGCAAGTCCGAAGTCGATGATATACAATTGGCCGTCATGTAAAAGGATATTCGGGATGCGAAGATCGCGGTGGACGATCCCCAGCTCATGCAGATCGATGACAATCATGAGCAGCAGTTTCCCGTAATGTAACGCATCTCCGACGGTAAACTTTCTTTGCTCCTGGAAAATGGCCTGCTCGAATGTAATTCCTTCGACGTAATCCATTACGTAATAGGGGATCTTTCCAACTTGTCCTTCTGTAAGAACGGAAGGAACCGCAGGATGCGAAATTTCCTTCAGGAACTGGATTTCCTGAAGGAAGCGCTGTTTATTTCTTTCCTTATTCCTGTGCTTTGGGCGCAAATATTTCAATACAGCCCGTTTGCCGTTTTCCCTATGCTGCATAAGACAAGCTGTCCCATAAGAACCGGTACCCAGCAGATTGTGCAAATCGTAAGGTGTGTGTTCCTTTGTGTGATGGAAGATGGATTTTTGATATTTCCTCTCAATCAAGTAATTTAACATGACTGTGAATCAACTGCTGGATGAACTTCTTGAGCTGAAAAAGCTCTTCTTGTGTCCTTTTTTATAATGTTTATGTCCATAATGTCCCGCTTTGTGTGAATATTTGCTTCTGCTTGATGAAGAAGAACGGCGATGCTTATGGCCGTTTTTTTTTGTGAAGGATTCAATGATCTTTTTGAACATACTTTTTCCCTCCTGTAGCTGTTTTTATTAGTATATATGGCCGCTTAAAGGTTTAGAAGAAGAATACAAGGCGTGTATCATATGGTGCTTTTATTTAAACTATCATAAATGTGAGAGGGGAATCAAAAGAAAGCATACCTTGTAATGCATGGTAGCTAATGGTAAAGTACATACAAAGAGGTATGAACGAGAATTATATATCTTGCAATACAAGGTATTGAGGAGGTGTGGTACACAGAATGTCTTCCACACAGATGCTGAAGGGGGTCTTGGATGGTTGTCTGCTCGCGATCATCAAAGAAGGAGAGGTATATGGATATGAGTTGGCGGAGAAGTTGGAGGGATATGGGTTTGGTCCAATGAGTGAAGGTACCATTTATCCTTTGCTTCTTCGCATGCAAAAAGAAAAGCTGGTGGAGACGGTTTTGCGTAAATCCACTGCAGGGCCGAAAAGAAAGTATTACACTTTGTCAACCAAAGGGGAAGAAGAGCTGAAACTGTTCATGAAGCGTTGGCGGTCTCTAAGTGTCAGCGTGGAAAATGCACTTGAAGGAAAGGTGAGGCACAAATAGATGGGAGAAATTCGGTTGACTGAAAAAAGCAGAGAATTCATAGAGGATCTTCGCTTGTATTTGTTTGCAAGCGGCAAAAAGGAAAAAGAAATCAATGAAATCATCGAGGAGCTCGAAGACCATTTATTCGAAGCGGAAAAGAAAGGGAAAAGTGTAGATGATATCATCGGGCAAAATCCGGGAGAATATATGAAGCAAATTTCGGTGGAAATGGATACTGATAAAGGATTTATCGGGAGGTATTTGCCGGTATTTCTTGTCGGATTGATGGCTTACTTCCTTTTGGAGCGAGTCACTACAGGACAGATGCATATATCTGTTCTTGAACTGGTCGGTTACCCACTTGTTTCAATCATGCAATTGTTCATTACTTTTATTGTTTTTCGTTTTACAGCAAGCAGAAGACTTTCAAAAAGGAGAGAGTTTTTACTGTACGCAGGGATTGGCGGAATTACTATAGCAAGTTTCATTTTGCTGTTTGCCGCAGATCGATTAGTAGAGACACCCGTATTGCTTATTCCGGAAACAGGTGTCATTATTGCTGGGATTATTTCTGCAGGTGTGCTCATTACGATTGCTTTTTGGGCTCGGACCGCGGTCCCTGTCATCATTCCAGTCATTTTATTGCTGCCCAATTTTTTTGTTGATATTTTGCCTTTCGGTACGGCGGGAAATGCAGTTGCTGACATTGTTTTCGTATATGGTGCGTTGACTTTATATATTGGCTTCACTTATTGGAAACATTGAAAAAATCTTGATTTCATAAGAAAAAGGCGGAGCATTGTGCTCCGCCTTTTTCTTATATTTGTGCCGCTTGTTTTGGAGTATTTTCCTTTTTCGCTGCGGGTTGGGACAATGAATAAACCGCAAATCCGAGAGACAGTAAAACGACTATTCCGCCGGCATAACTGTTTGCTGTAACGCCGAAGTTATCAATGACTATTCCGCCGATAGCGGAGCCAAGAGCGATACCGAACTGCAAAGAAGACTGATTGAAGCTTTGCTGGATACCTGCGGATTCAGGTGCTGTCCGGATGAGATAGCTTTGTGTCGCAGGTGACAGGGCCCAGCTGAGCATTCCCCAAATAATCAGGAATACAAAGAAGATGCCGGAAACCATTGTTGATGCAGGAAGCAGGAATAATACGACGGCAAAGACGCCGACGACCAGTAAGATACTTTTCTTATCACCAAGCCTGTCTGACAACAAACCGCCTGCTCCGCCGCCCACAACGGCAGCAATACCGAAGACAAAGTAAGCCGCGCTGATCCAGAAAGAGCTTAGATTAAGTGTTTCTTGCAGAAATGGTGTGAAGTAGGCATAAAGAACATAATGCCCTGCCAGCATCAGCATCGTCACCAAATGTGCACTGATGATCTTTTTGTTCTTCAATGAAGCGAATTGCTGTTTCAAAGGAACAGATTTCTCTGGCTGCATAGTATCAAGGTTTTTCCAAAGGATGACCATAGATACCAAAGTCAGTAATGCGATAATCAGAAACAGGATGCGCCAGCCGAACTGCTCGCCAATCAATACACCTATCGGAATACCAAGGACAAGTGATCCGCTTACACCCATGACGACAATACCGATGGCCCTCGCCTGGTAAGCGGGCGAAACCAGTTTAGGAGCGATTGTCAATGATAATACAAGAATTAGTGATGCCGCTGTAGCTGTAATGACGCGAGCAGTCATCAAAATGGTGTAATTGGGACTGATATAAGAGATCATATTTCCGAGGAAAAAGATGAATAATGCCATTAAATACAGGCGTTTACGTTCTATATGGGATGTAGCAGCAAGTGTCAACGGTCCTGCGATCGCCAGCACAAGGGCGAAGACAGTGATAAGTTGACCTGCAGCACTGAGTGTGACATTCAGATCTTCCGCAATTAGCGGCAGAATCCCTCCCACAATCAATTCAACCATTCCGACAACGAATGAAGAAACGGCTAAAATATACACTTTAGCGTTCATGTAGGTTCCTCCTTTGTGCATAAATTATTTACCACTAGTGTGGTAAATAACTATAATATCGTAACTTATATGCAACCGGTTGGCAAGATGTTTGTATTGGAAAGGGCAGGGAGATAACCTTTCTCCTGCACAAAAAAGGACCTTTCAAAAAAAGGTCCTGAACTGTCAGGGATATTATTCTGTATCAGAATCTAAGTCTGTTGACAATTTGCTTGATTTCAGGATCTTTCATCAAGAGATGCTGGTATTTGTCCATGATTGCCGTCAGCACGACATCGTGGAAGAAAAATTCGGAGAAGACCTTCACAAATGGCAATGACTTGGTCCGGATCGCCTGCCAAGCATCTTCTTCAGCGGTAGCAAAAATGATTTCTTTGTCGTCGACAACAAGCAGCTGGAAACGTTCAAGGAATACATCCTCTTCAGTAGGGATAAAGAAATGAAGATTCTTAATGCCTGCATGCGTCTCACCGACAACATGGGCTTTCACATCGAGTCCTTGTTTTTCTTTCTCTTCAAGTAATGGGACGTATTCCAGGAAATTATCATTCCAAGCGGAGATTCTGATGGACTGTTTAGCGTTTCGAATCAGTTCTTTATTCTGTGCGACGATAGATGCCTGCATTTTGAAGGTCCAGACTTTATCATCGGAGAAGGTTTTTTTTGTCGTCTTTTCTTTGAACGAGCGGATATTCGCTTCGAATTCTGCCGTCAGTCGTTCCACTGCCAGATCGAGCGGCAAGGCAGTATACATTTTCTTCTTTTCAGAGACAGCCTCCATGATCATGCCTTTATCGATCATGCGTGACAGTACTTCATAAATCTTTGTTTTTGGGACACCTGAGTACTTGACGATCATCGTAGTATCAAGCGCCGTTTCACTGGACACAAGCACTTCATATACTTTGCTTTCATATTGTGAAAATCCAAACTCTTTTAGCATGGTTCCTCCTCATTAAGTCTATCTGCTCCTATTATACATAAAAAGGGGAACTCTGAAAAAAGCATATGACATTTGATGTGGCTGGTACAGATCAAACACAAACAAAAGAAGCGCTCGAAAGCGCCTCTTATGTTTGGATATCGAAGAATTAGACGGCGATTACGATCACGTCTGAATCACCGCGTGCCAATTTTGAGTAGGGACAGACTTGATGGGCCTTGTCCGCAAGCTCTTGTGTTTGTTCTTTCGTAAGTCCGGGAATGGAGACATCAATCCTGGTGGCAAGCTTGAATCCGCCGTTCTCCAGGTCCTTTCCGATTGTTACGTTGACTGTCACTGTATTTTCTTTCTTATCACTGGCACTTTCAAGCACTTTATTCAAAGCACTTTGGTAGCATGCCGCATAAGCAGCGCCGAATAAGAGTTCAGGATTCGGATCGTTTTCACCTTTCCCGCCAAGTTCTTTTGGTTGGCTTACTTGAAAGTCAATAATTCCATCTTCGGACTTTACATGCCCTTGTCTTCCGCCATGTGCCGTTACTGATGCTGTATATATTGGTTTCATCGTATATTCCTCCCGTTTTGAAGTATCTCTTGCTTCTCCACCTTTTCCCTGATCAACTTCAACTTAAACAAACGAAATCTGTAATGTATATAGATAGGAGCGAGCACTGTCGATGTGTCTGCGGTTTTAATGCTGTTTTCGTATAGATAGACAAGCAATAATCAAACATTCTTTTCTGAAGTAGGCACAAACACCTGTTCGTAAAAAATAAAAAATATGTCTAATGTATCTGTCTTTTAATTAACATATTTTGGTATTATATACATATCAACCAAGATGCGGCTATCATTATGACAACCTTTAAAGGAGGAATGGATAATGAAGCATATTATGCACTTATTTCCGTATCAGGTGGAAGAGGTGGATGGAGTTGTATCTGAGGTCCCGAAAGGAGTGGGCCTTATACAAGCGCCAGCCCTATGGGAAAAAACAAAGGGGAAGGGAGTGAAGGTTGCTGTTCTGGATACAGGCTGCGACCCGGAACATCCCGACTTGAAGAATCGTATTGCGGGAGGGCGGAATTTCACATCGGATGATGGCGGGAATTCTGACATTTTTGCCGATTATAATGGACATGGCACACATGTCGCGGGCACCATTGCAGCTGAAGGGAATGGAAGCGGCGTAGTGGGTGTGGCTCCGGAAGCGGAACTCCTCATTGTGAAGGTTCTTGACCAAAATGGTTCAGGCACCTATGAAGGAATTATAGAAGGCATCCACTACGCGATTGAACAGAAAGTGGATATTATCTCCATGAGTCTCGGCGGACCTCAGGATTTACCGGAACTCCATGAAGCGGTCATCAAAGCCGTTAAGGAAAATATACTGGTTGTTTGTGCGGCAGGAAATGAAGGGGACGGCGATGACCGTACGAATGAATTCGGATTCCCAGGCTGTTATAATGAAGTGATTAGTGTCGGGGCGGTCGATCTTGATCGTCGGTCTTCAGACTTCAGTAATTCACATAATGAATTGGATCTTGTGGCGCCCGGCGAGAAAATCGAATCCACTTACCCGGGAGGCAAGTATGCAAGCCTCAGTGGAACTTCCATGGCGACTCCCCATGTATCAGGTGCCCTTGCACTTCTGAAGAGCATTTCAAATGAAAGTTTCGGCAGGAATTTGACCGAACCGGAGTTATATGCCCAGCTCATTAAGAGGACAGTCCCTCTTGGTTATTCTCCTCAGCTTGAAGGAAACGGACTTGTCTTCCTGACTGTCGAGGAACATCTGAAAGAAGTGTTCAGTGAAGAAGTGAAATCCATGGTGATGCATAGATGATAATGGAATCCCTTCAGAGAATTCGTGATGAGCAAAGGGAAGCAATCAGGATTCATACCGATAATTCAGAAGAACGTGAGTATTATGGAAAAGAAGAGGACGAAGAAAGGAAGGATCGCTTCTTTTCGGAGATATCTCCTGAAGCACCATCTTTTCTGAACGATCTTACTGTTTTGTTGAGGGATAGGCATATCCATAAATTGACGTACAAGCCCCATCTCTATGTATACCCTTGGGTTGACCTGCAGGAAAACGGAGAACTGAAGAGTTTATATTCCGGGGAAGGAATGCAGCCAATGGAAGTGATCGCAGCTGATATCCGCTTACTAGAAATGGAAGTCCAGGCTTTGGAAGCATCAGGTAACGAACGAACCCTTAACTGCGAGCATGTTGTACCCCAATCTTGGTTCAATAAAATAGAGCCGATGAAAGGAGATCTCCATCATTTATTCGCTTGTGAACCATCCTGTAACAGCAGAAGAAGCAATTATCCTTATAAGGATTTCCCGGATTACTCACCGGAAGCAGCAATCCGGACGATAACGGATGGCTGCGGGAAAGCGGATGACGGCAGATTTGAGCCGGAATATGGGAAGGGGATCGTCGCAAGGGCGACATTCTACTTTCTGATCAGGTATCCGGATGCTATTAATAAGAAACAGGTAGATCTCCCTTTGTTATTGGATTGGCATAATAGATTCCCGGTGACTTTATATGAGAAACATCGTAATCAAGCGATTGAAGAACTGCAGGGAAACCGGAATCCTTTCATCGACTATCCGGGCTGGGCTGACCGCTGTCTATCATGACAGCGGTCTTTTTTGTATGATTTCTTGAGAAATATACAAGTCTATCAAAAGATGCTTAAAGGTTATGTTGTAGGAGCTATCCTTTTTGTTAAGCCCTGCAATCGATTATAATGAAATCGGCAATATGATATTCAAAGAGCGGAATGAATAAGAGGGAGGAATGTATCTTGAACGATGTAATTCAGACAATGCTTTCCCATCGATCTATCAGATCGTACAAGGAAACTCCTGTAGATGAAAACGAACTGGAGCAGATCATAGAGGCTGTACAAGCTGCCCCAAGCTGGATCAATGGACAGCAAGTTACCGTCATCAGGATTAAAGATGGGGAGAAAAAGAAGCGACTAGCAGAGTTATGCGGTGGACAAAAACATATTGAAGAGGCACCGGTTTTCCTTGTTTTCTGTTCGGACTTTTACAGGGCATATTTGGCGGGTGAAATGGAGAATAGACCGGTGCATGTGAGTGATAATATCGATACGCTGCTCGTCGGTGCGACAGATGTGGGGATTGCACTTGGCACGGCTGTCACTGCAGCTGAATCTATTGGGCTGGGGACTGTGGCAATTGGCGGGATTCGCAAGAACCTTAGTGCTGTGATAAAAGAGCTGGATCTGCCTCCTTATGTAATCCCTATTTCTGGACTTTGCATTGGATATCCTGCGGAAGAACCGAAAATGAAGCCGCGTCTGCCTAAAGAAGCGGTCTATCATACTGATACATATAAAAAGGATTTGGAGCAGCCGCTTTCAGCATACAATGAAATTTATTCGGACTATCTTGGCGGGAAAGAAAGCGGAAAGCCGAATTGGACTGAGGCTGTAGCCGGTTTCTATGGAAGGATATATTATGAGGGAGTAGAAGAGGCATTGAAAAGCCAAAAGCTCCCGTATATAAAGAAATAATTAGAGTCCGTTTACTAACAGAGAAAAGGACCTGAAATTCGGGTTCCTTTCTCTGTTTTCATTTAATAGAAAAGAATTCTTTGTTTACTGGTGGCAGCAGCTTTTTAAAGTCTGTTTTTCAATTGCTAATGGATATGTTTTTTTGAATGGAGCTATCCATATATCCTTTAGGTGAAAGAAGTGTCTTATCAGAGACCGGCATGATTCTGATGTTTTCCTTTCACTAAGATGGGAAAAGAGTATAATTGGACATTCTTTTTGTCCCGTGCATGCAAATGTAAGGGTCTTACTTTAACAGTATGATTTAGAGGTGAACGAATATGGATACAAAAGGTTCCCATTATCAATTTATGTTTCCTTTCTTATTAAAAGAGAACAGAATGAAAGAATTCATAGACAAGATGCTGAATGATGGCTTTGAATTTTTTAAACTCAAGGAATCTAGTCAAGAAGAGGGCTTTTACGGGGAGCACCAAGTACAGCATCGAAAGCTGGAGAAATTTTTCCTGCCGAATATAGAACAACTTCTTTTTCCGGAATCGATGGATAACAAGAAGGATATCAGGCGCTTTTCGAAGATACTCGGTTATTCCGGTGAACTTCAAGGGGAATTTGTCCGGATTCCTTTTACAATCCCCTCCATTGATATAGTCATCTGTCCGTTTCAAGTCGGAATCATGACAATACGCGTGCAGCTGCCGGAATCCATTTCATTTACCGAATCTGTCGAGTTTGCGGATATATTCCGGACGATTGAGCCAATAGAAGGTGCAGATGCGTGCAAAATCATATATGGAAAACAGGAATTTGGACAGGTGAAGGATTTTATTTTTGCTGAAATCTGTCCTTTTATCAAGACGTATATGGACAATCAGGAAGAACAATCTCCTTATTTCGGGAGTATGCCTTTCTTTATGGATGAAAAAATGTATGTCATCAGTTTTATTTCCCTTGATCCGAAAGAAGAAATTGATCACGGTTTGCTCTATCGGTTTGGGCATATGTATGGATTTGATAAACATGGCAGCATCCGTACAGGACCGACGAACCCTTCTTTTTTGGAAAACCAATATAATAACTCGATATACGATGCTTGGGCAGATGAGACGTACTATGGAGTGACGGATTATACTTTTTTCTGCCTTACGAAGACAGCCGACGGGGAAATAAAAGACATGATCATCAGTGAGATGTATGGAAAGCATTATTATTCTTTTTTGCTTTATTTCTTCTATAAAATTGTTTTGATGAAATTGATGCATTTACAATCAGATACGAACATCAATCGGGATGAAGAAAAAATAGAAGAATTGATTGTTGATATCACGGAATTCTCATCCAATTATTATTTTCCTGAAGTGAATAATAGTACATTCGGGAAAGGGACATTCAATCTTGTGAAAAAGATTTTTAAAATTGAATATCTGATGGAACATCTGATGACCACGCTGGAAATGCTTTATCAGAATCATGAAAGGCTTACATCTAAAAGAAGCAATAATCTGCTGCAGATACTAACGATCTATTCCGTCATTTCAGGAATATTCGGTATGAATATTGTCGTTGAAGAAATTAAATCAGGCTGGGAATGGAGTGAGATCGCCAAGTTTTCCTTCTTTGAATTCTTCGGTTTGTTCGTAAGTATCACGGCGATCATCATAGGCACGGGTATGGGGTACTACTTTGTAAAACAACATGTGTACGAATACAAGAAAAGGAAGAAATACGGCTGATTGGCTGAACAAAAGGAAGCACCGGGTGACCGGTGCTTTTTTGCTATTTTTGTAGAAAAAAGTATTTTATTAGGTTAATTTATTTTTTTAATAGAAAGAATTTCCTAAGTTAATCTAATTTGGAATATGTTACTATAAATATAAGTAAAATTTTCCCAAAAGATTAACCTTTTACATTATATAGGAGTCATCGGAAGGAACATTCATATACTGGATGAGCGGGGCATACATTGGAAGGTACGGCAGACAAAAGAAAAATGAATCAGCAAAAGGAGAAGAGAGTAAACGAATGCGAGCTTTTATTTTTTTAGTGTTCGGAAGTTTAATGGCGGTGTTGTCGGGTTGTGCAAGTGGAACAGCAGATGAAAAGAAGGCAGCAGAGGTGAAATCGGAAGTGCTTCCGCAAAAGCAGCAGGATCCGGCTGCCGAAGAAGAAATACCTGCGGAAGTGAGGCTGATTGAACCGGGCACGGGTACGGTTTTGAAGGTCTTTAAACCGGAGGATCTCGGGTACGGTACGGACAACGAAGCGTATAAAGCAACCGTCCAGCAGTGGGCGAAGGAGCTTGCCCGGGGTTCGGGGAATGCGGAAGGGTATGATCGAAGGATGAAAGCCGATAAGCTGGATTCCGGCGGTCAAATCATCAAAGGACAAAATCGGATCATCCTGGATGAAGAGAGTCTGTTGCAGAGTGTGTTGGCAATTTCCGAAAAAGGCGGAGATGTGGAACTTCCTGTGACGGAGACAGCAAGCGGTTATACTCCTGACGAAGCAGCGCGTCTGCATGAAGTGGTTGTTGCATCTTACTCGACACGATTCAATAGCGGCGACACAGGCAGAAGCAAGAATATTGAGCTGTCTGCATCAGCACTTAATAATGTCATTATAGGGCGGGGAGACATTGTCTCGTTCAACGATACGGTTGGTCCGCGAGATGCAGCTTTGGGATATCAGCCGGCACCTGAAGCTTTGAATGGGGAGCTTGTGATGGGAATCGGAGGCGGTGTATGCCAGACATCCTCCACCCTATTCAATGCAGTAGATCAGCTTACTTTTCAGTACGTAGAAAGGCACCATCATTCCGTCAATGTCGGCTATGTTCCGAAAGGAAGAGATGCTACCGTATCGTATGGCGGTCTTGATTTTCGTTTCCAGAACATGACAGGTGTCCCTCTTCTTCTCAAAACGAAGACAGCTGACGGAACATTGACTGTCGAAGTCAGAACTTCACGTGCATTTGCGGGCATGATGCAATAAGAGTAAAATAGCTTCGGAGATACAGGTAACTAAGCCAAAAAGGCCGTCACTAAAAAGAGAGACGGCCTTTTTGGCACCTCGGTCCCAATCTGAAAGGGACGAAGCTTGGACTGACATTCCCTGCCTATATGGATATCGACTCAATCGAGGATTTGGAAAAAGAGGAAGAATGACAACGGGGGACTGCCATTGCGACAGTCCCTTTTATTCGTCATTTGATAGATTAGATTTAAGCTTCAGAATGAAGCAATTTTAAGAGTCTTTATATTAGATAGTTGCAGTTAGTTCACCTGATTTCGCATAATTAGCAAATCGTTCTTCTTTGTTATATTCCAAGACAGAAAAGCACAATGGGAATCGTCACGATGCTCAGAATGGTCGTGATGAGTGTGGTGAAGGAAACGAGATCAGGCTCTGTACCGAACTGGATAGCGAACATCGTTGTATTGGCGGCGGCAGGCATGGCGGCCTGAATGATCAATACCTGTTTCAATAACATACTAATCGGCATAAAGTGGACGATTACGACTGCAATAATCGGCGATACGGCCATGCGGATCACAGTAACCCATGTGACATAACGATAGGCCACCCGTTTGTTGGCGATTACGGCAAGCTGCATCCCCAAGACAAGCATCACTGTCGGAATTGAAGCATCGGCTACCAGCGAGATCGCTTCCATGAAAGCGGCAGGTATTTGTAAAGAGAGCATTTGAAGAAGTATTCCTGCAATGGCGCCGTGGATGACCGGCATCCTGATGATTCTGCGGAATGACTCCCGCACGGATGCTTCTTCTTCGCCGCCCAGTGAAGCAAAGAAGAGGCCAATCGAGTTCATCAAGAAAGATTGGAAGACCATCATGATGACAGCAAAATCGAAACCGATCGTGCCAAGCGCGAACAGGACAATCGGGGCCCCATAATTTCCGCTGTTCATGAATGCGCCGCCGAGCATCATCGCAGCCAGCTGCTGTTTAGTCGCTTTTGTAAGGAGGGCAGTCACCCATACGATCAACATAAGGCAGAAGCAAAGGATTAAGCAGAATAAGATAATATAAAAATAGTCAATGGTCAGTGGATTCGTATAAAAAGTCCGGAAAGCAAGAAAGGGCGACATGATGTATAATGCCATTTTCGAAATGGAACGAATGTCGAAACCAATCGTTTTTTGGCCGATGAAACCAACAAGGAAAATCAGGAAAGCTGGCAGAACAATAAGCAATAAATCCAAAATGATTCAGCTCCATCCAAGTTAAGTATAAGAATCTATCTTTTTATCATAGTGGAAAGTAACTTCAAAAGAATCAAAAATATAGTTTTATTATTAATTTTTGGAAAAAATTATGTATTTATATTGAATATTTGTATGTAAGTTGGTATTATGATTGAGTTGTTAATTTTGGAAAGTGTTCTTCAAATTTCCAGGGTCTTTCCAAGCAAATAAATTCTGACCACTCTTTAAGAGTCAAGGCCATACGGACAGCCGGGTCAACTGCCGATCGGCAACTTTGGTTGCTTTATTGATTGAGTTAAAAGCTCAAATTTTATAAGTTGGTTACTTTATAACCAAGATGTGTTAGCGCATATCAACTTGTGAAACGGTCAATAAGAGTAGTAAAAGTAGATTATTTGCTATATAGACTCTAAAACCTATCCGGAAATATTGAATATTGAAGAGCTTACGGCCAAGGGCGGCATATTTGGATATGTGCCATCGGTCTGTTATATTATCTGGCTTTTCGAATATGATGAATGATCCAAAAGCAAGTAAAGCGCTGAATGATGCCCTTTTCTTGTTTTTTTTGTCGTTTTTTCAGATCTAATTTGTATATTAGGTACCTATTTCTGCAGATTCGACGCTTATTCTGCGCTTTCTGAGGGAAAGTGACAATTATAAGGCGGCTCGCCTCTTTTAAGAGATACATAGTGATCCGGGAGGAATATCCGGTGAAGGGGGAGTTGAATACATGGAAACAAAAGAAAAATCCTATCGGCGGCAGGAGAGCGCGCCGATTTATGAAGCATTGGAACAGTTCAAGGAGAAGCGGATGGTCCCATTTGATGTGCCTGGGCACAAGCGGGGCAGGGGAAATCCGGAATTGACGGCTTTCCTCGGGGAGCAGGCGCTGAGTGTGGATGTCAATTCCATGAAATCACTTGATAATCTATGCCATCCGGTATCGGTCATCAAGGAAGCGGAAAGTTTGGCGGCGGAAGCTTTCGGTGCGGCATCGGCTTTCTTTATGGTGAACGGGACTACTTCCGCTGTCCAGGCGATGGTCATGACCGCATGCAAACAAGGAGACAAAATTATTGTGCCGCGCAATGTCCATCGCAGTGTGATCAATGCCCTCGTACTTTGCGGTGCGGTGCCCGTATATGTCAATCCAGAAATCGATAAGAAATTGGGCATAGCGCTGGGGATGCCGATCGGGAAAGTGAAGGAAGCTATCCGTAAACATCCGGATGCAAAAGCGGTCTTAGTGAATAATCCGACATATTACGGCATATGTTCAGACCTTGAAGGCATAGTGGAACTGGCGCATGCACATGGGATGCTGGTGCTGGCGGACGAGGCGCATGGCACGCATCTGTATTTCGGGAAGGATCTTCCGGTGTCAGCCATGGCTGCCGGTGCCGATATGGCATCAGTGAGTATGCATAAATCAGGAGGAAGCTTGACGCAAAGCTCGTTTCTGCTGATGGGTCCTTCAGTGAATGAGGGCTATACAAGGCAAATAGTCAATCTGACACAGACGACAAGCGGTTCCTATCTGCTGCTTTCAAGTCTGGATATCTCACGGCGGAATCTCGCATTGAATGGGGCGGAAATCTTCCATGAAGTGACGGAGCTCGCTGAATATGTACGTAAGGAAATCAATAAAATAGGCGATTATTATGCCTTTTCAAAGGAAATGGTTAACGGGGAAAGCATCTTTGATTTCGATGTCACAAAGTTGTCGGTGCATACACTCGATATTGGTCTGGCAGGAATCGAAGTCTACGATCTTTTGCGTGATGAGTACGATATACAAATTGAATTCGGAGATATCGGTAATATCCTCGCTTATATCTCTGTCGGTGACCGGAAGCGTGATGTGGAACGTCTGCTTGGTGCGTTGTCCGAAATACGCAGGCTTTATGGAAAAGAAAAAGGGGACCTGTTCACACAAGAATATATTGATCCGGAAGTGGTCGCCACACCCCAGGAAGCATTTTACGCGAGTAAGGAATCTGTACCGCTTAAGGAAACTGCCGGACGTGTCTGCAGTGAGTTCGTCATGGCTTATCCGCCCGGGATCCCTATTCTGGCTCCCGGGGAAAGAATCACGGAGGAAATCATCGAATATATCGAGTATGCGAAAGAAAAAGGTTGTTCCATGACGGGACCGGAAGACCTGAAAATAGAACGATTGAATGTTCTGAAAGGGGGATGAAATGATGGAACTTTGGTTCACGGAACGTCATACTCCGAATGTGAAGTTCTCTATCAAGGTCGATAAGCAGCTTCACAGTGCGCGAAGTGAATATCAACGCATTGATGTTTTTGAATCTAAGGAATTCGGGCGTTTCTTGACCCTTGATGGGTACATGATGCTAACCGAAAAAGATGAATTCATCTACCACGAAATGATCACCCATGTACCGATGGCTGTCCATCCGAATGTGCGCAAAGTTCTTGTCATCGGAGCAGGGGATGGAGGCGTGATAAGGGAACTTGTCCAGTACAGCCAGATTGAACATATAGACCTGGTGGAAATCGATAAGATGGTGATTGATGTATGCAGACAGTATTTGCCGCAGACCGCTGGCCGATTGGATGATCCGAGGGTACATATCCATCATGAAGACGGACTGAAATATATCCGCTCTATTGAAGCTGAGTTTGACTTGATTATTGTCGATTCGACGGATCCATTCGGTCCAGGGGAAGGACTGTTCACAAAGGAGTTTTACGGGAACTGCTATAAGGCTCTCCGTGAAGATGGGATCATGGTGAATCAGCATGAAAGTCCTTTTTATGCGGAAGATGTCGCTGCGATGCAGCGGGCACATAAACGAATTGTGAACAGTTTCCCGATAAGCCGGGTGTATCAGGCACATATTCCGACTTATCCGTCTGGTCACTGGCTGTTCGGATTTGCATCAAAGAAATACGATCCCGTGTCCGGCTTGGATCCGAAAGTCTGGGAAGAACTCGGGATCCGAACACGCTACTATAATACAAAGCTGCATGCCGGAGCTTTCGCCTTGCCGACTTATGTAGAGGCATTACTTGAGGAAGCAGAATAAGGAAAATGTACAATCAAATCTGAAAAATGGGGGATAAAAATGGGAAAAGCACTTATTATCGGTTGTGGGGGAGTGGCTTCAGTAGCCATTCATAAATGTGTACAAAACAGCGAGGTATTCGAGGAAATCTGTATCGCAAGCCGTACTAAATCGAAATGCGATGAGTTGAAAGCAAAATTGGACGGGGGAAGTACAAAAATCACGACAGCCCAAGTCGATGCCAATAACGTAGATGAACTCATTGCATTGATTGAAGAAGTGAAGCCGGACATCGTGATGAATTTGGCTTTACCTTATCAAGATCTTACCATCATGGACGCGTGCCTTGCTACAAAGACGAATTATATGGACACAGCGAACTATGAACCCGAAGATACGGCGAAGTTCGAATACAAATGGCAGTGGGATTACCGTGAGCGCTTCGAGGAAGCAGGTATTACAGCCTTGCTCGGCAGCGGATTCGATCCTGGTGTGACAGGTGTCTTTTCTGCGCATGCACTGAAGCATCACTTTGATGAAATTGAGTATATTGATATCCTTGACTGTAATGCAGGAGATCATGGGTATCCATTCGCAACAAACTTCAATCCGGAAATCAATATCCGTGAAGTCACAGCCAACGGAAGCTATTGGGAAAATGGCAAGTGGGTGGAGACAGAGCCGATGGAAATTAAGCGCGTCTATGACTTCCCGGAAATCGGAGAGAAAGATATGTATCTCCTTCATCATGAAGAAATCGAATCTCTTGCCTTGAACATTCCCGGCGTCAAACGGATCCGTTTCTTCATGACATTCGGCCAAAGTTATCTGACACATTTGAAGTGTTTAGAGAATGTTGGAATGACATCCATTGAGCCGATCGACTTTGAAGGGAAGCAAATTATTCCGCTTCAATTCCTGAAAGCTGTGCTGCCGGATCCATCTTCATTAGGACCGCGCACAAAAGGAAAAACGAATATCGGCTGCGTTTTCCGTGGCAAGAAAGACGGGAAAGACAAAACATATTATGTCTATAATGTATGTGACCATGAAGCATGCTACAAAGAAGTCGGCTCTCAGGCGGTTGCTTACACAACCGGTGTCCCGGCGATGATAGGTGCGATGATGCTGATGACAGGCAAATGGAACAAAGCAGGTGTTTACAATATTGAAGAGTTCAATCCGGATCCATTCATGGAAGCATTAAATAAATGGGGTCTTCCATGGAAAGAAAGCTTCAATCCTGAGCTGGTCGACTGATATGCGTATGAATGAATTGCCGACACCATGTTTTGTCGTGGATGAAGGCCTGCTTGAAAAGAACCTTCGGATTCTGAATGGTGTGATGGAGAGGACTGGCTGCAAAATCATTTTGGCCCAGAAGGCGTTCTCCATGCATTCAATGTATCCGTTAATCGGCAAGTACTTAAGCGGTACAGCATCCAGCGGGCTCTATGAAGCAAGGCTCGGATATGAGGAAATGGGGAAAGAGAATCATATCTTTTCCCCGGCTTACCGTGATGAGGAAATAGGCGAGATCGTTAAACTTTGCGACCATATCATCTTCAATTCCTTTCAGCAGCTGGAACGGTTCGGACCTCAGGTGAGAAAGGCAGGAAGAAGCATAGGGCTCCGGATCAATCCGGAATGCTCAACACAGGAAGGACAGGAAATCTATGATCCATGTGCTAGCGGTTCGCGTTTCGGTGTGACGCTGGACCAGTTTCTTCCCGAACAGCTTGAAGGGGTTTCGGGTCTTCATTTCCATACGCTTTGCGAACAAGGTGCAGATGCATTAGCAGTGACCCTTGATGCGGTCGAAGAGAAATTCGGACAATGGCTTCACGGGATGGAGTGGATCAATTTCGGGGGCGGACATCATATCACGAAGGAAGGATATGACTTGGCGCTTCTTGAAAACTGCATCAACAGGATGCAGGAGAAATACGGTCTTCAGGTATATCTTGAGCCTGGCGAAGCCATCGCATTAAACACAGGATTTCTGCATACAACCGTATTGGATACTTTGCGGAATGATGTGCAAATCGCTATCCTCGATACTTCTGCCGCCTGCCATATGCCGGATGTGTTGGAAATGCCTTACCGGCCGCCGTTGCTTGGTTCCGATGAAGCTGGTGAGAAACCATATACATACAGGCTCGGGGGACCGACCTGTCTGACAGGCGATGTCATCGGTGACTATTCATTCGATGAACCATTGCAATACGGCGACAGGCTGATTTTTGGGGATATGGCGATCTATTCCATGGTAAAGACCAATACATTCAACGGGATGGCGCTTCCTTCTATATTTGTGCAGGATAAGGAAGGAAATTGCAGGACCATCCGCAAGTTCGAGTATGAGGATTTCAAGAATAGGCTGTCATAAGAATGAAGCATACAGAATGCTTTCCGAACTGAACGGATGGAACGGAAAAGACCAGTTGTGATGTGACCCCTGATAGTTAGAGTTTTTTCTTATGCTGCAGATTGGTTGGCAGAAGCCGGAATTGAACCGGACTCATGCCAGCCAATTTTTGTTTTCGAAAATGAATGAATATTGTTTTCAGGGGATTTATTCATCCATGTATGAGCTTTACTAAAAAGATGGCTTTCTGATTGAAAGCCATCTTTCCATCAATCTCTTCTTAACGATTCCACCGGATCCATTTTACCGGCTTTATTGGCAGGCAATAACCCGGAAAGCATACTGATGAGAATGCTGACAAGTATGCCGGAAAGGATATAAACAGGTCTTATCTGGACGATATCGACTTCCAGATAATTGTTTGATATGACATTTGCTATCGCTGAAATAAGTGCACACAAAATCACACCGATGATTCCGCTTGCCAATCCGATCAAGAAAGCCTCAGAGACGAAGATCCTTTTAATATCTTTCCTTCTTGCACCTATGGCTTTCAGTACCCCGATTTCCTTCGTGCGTTCCACAACACTGATATGCAGGACGACAAGGATCATGATGGCGGATACTAAGAGGGAAACACCGGAAATGCCGGCTAACACATATGTCTGGACATCCATGATTTCGTTGACCATTGCTGTCATTGTCTCTTGGGAAGATCCTTTATAACCGAGTTTCTTTATTTTCTGTTTGATTGCATCGGTATCGTCGGTCTCTTTCGCCACGAGATAGAGGGACGTCGGATTCAGTTCGAATCCGTTTTCACCGGTAAGCTTCGCCAAATCATCATAGTTCATATGCATGATCTTCATGGAAGAGAATTCATTCCCGAGTGATGTGATGCCGCTGACTTTATACGGAGCTTTGTATGTTTGTTCGTTAACGAACATGCTCACTTCCACTTCTTCTCCGATTAAGTCCTTGCCCAGCTTTTCTGCAATACCTTCCCCAAGCAATATTTCATTTTCCCCCGGCATCTTTCCTTCTTTTATCGCTGTATCTGGCAGACTTGAAGATACGGTGGAAAGCATCATAA
The DNA here is from genome assembly GCA_045576475.1 of Bacillus sp. (in: firmicutes). GTDB lineage: Bacteria > Bacillota > Bacilli > Bacillales > DSM-1321 > Bacillus_AD. Next base: position 33,038 of record JAZNGP010000042.1, read on the forward strand.
GTCTGCTTTGTTTGTCTTTGAAGGAGACGGTATTGGAACCGAAGGACAGCAGATTGAAGCCTTTCTCGACAGACTCAACACGATCAATTTCCGAAAGTTCTTTAATATCCGCTTCTTCGAAAGCTCTCTGTTCACCCATCATGGACATCATCATACTTGGATCCATCATATCGATGTCCGATCCGTTTTCCGCTGGAGGCATGTTCACTTCGACTACCAAGGGATTGACCATATTATTCATGGATTCATTCATGTATGTCTTCACGCCATTCCCGATAGAGAGCATCAGGATGACACTCATGATTCCTATGCTTGCCCCGAGTGAAACCCATAGATTGCGTCCGATTTTCTCTTTCATATTAAGAAAGGCCAGTTTCACCGCAGCGGGAAAGCTTAGATTCTGTTTGTCTTTATGTATATGAGCTGCCGAATGTTCACGGCTGTTATATTCGGATGCCCTCGTTTTCCGGTCTTCCAACAATTTTCCATCTGCGATTTTGATGATTCTGGTGGAATGGGCCGCCACACGGTCGGAGTGGGTCACAATGATGACAAGCTTTCCTCTTTTACTGATTGTCTTAATGATGCTGAGTACATGTTCTGTCGTTTCAGAATCCAGAGCACCGGTCGGTTCATCGGCAATGATGATATCCGGATCATTAATTAAAGCCCTGGCAATTGCGACTCGCTGCTTTTGCCCTCCCGATAATTGATTCGGTTTTTTGAAGAGATGATCTTTCAAGCCGACTTGCTCCAGTATCTCTGAAGCTCTTTTGATCCGTTCTTCTTTTCCTACATTGGATAATGTCATGGCAATCGTCACATTATCCAAAACAGACAGATGAGGAATCAGATTGATGCTTTGGAAGATGAACCCGATCTTATTCTTCCTGTATTCATCCAATTGTTTTTCTGTGTAGAGGGAAATATTTTCCCCATCAAAAAAAAGATCACCTGTAAAGTCGGAATCCAAGCCTCCTATAATATTCATCAATGTGGATTTGCCGCTCCCGGACTCGCCTATGATGGAGATAAGTTCTCCTTTTCTGAAGGAAAGCGATATATCCCTTAATGCGGGGAATGATGCACCGCCGGACAGCTTGTAGCTCTTATCAATATGCTTCAGTCTCAATATCTCCATTGTTTTCTGTTCCACCCTAACTGATTGTCGAATATCAGTAATTATTTTGTTAGGGTTATTATTGATGAATATGGTCCTTTTTAAACGAGCAAATATGGAGGGAGAAATATGAAGGGAAGCAGTCCGTTCCTCAAAAGATGATTATTTTTACTTTCCTAATGTGAAATATCCTTTTTCAAATTTCGTTATTCCTGTTTTTGTAAAAACTTGTAAGAAAATTTAGTGAATCGTACAGCAAGAAATTACTAGGGATGTATCCTTTTTTTGCTGTGGAAGCGGAAAGAGCGGATTCTGTAAGGGGCAAGCCGTTTTTCCTATGTAAGGAAGTATGTCGAATTGTGTCTTCTGATTACATATCCCTATCTATCCTCCATCTTTCCTCCTATTTACAGCATCATTATATTGCATCTATAATCGAGAAAATGACCGCGGTACAACAGAATATATTTCTATACATTCAAAAATGCTATCGTTCTTTTAAAAGAGATAACAGAGGATAAAGTACATGTGAAATGAGATGATAGGTTTTGAGGACACCAGAGCAATTAATAGATGCAACTGAATCGATTTGGACCGAAATTCAAGGGTGGATCTCCTGTTCGGAGAATGGGGTGGAGGTGCTGCCGGCAAATGAAGAGCGGGCAAGAGTCGTACTTGAACAACTTAACTTGTCCACAAAATCCGCAATCGGAGCAGTGGCTTATCATACTGGTGGTATTTTGGTGGAGAATGGTTGGCTTCGCATATTGGGATCCGGCAGCTGCTTGCTGCCGAGGGATCTGGCTTCCTGGAACGAAGGGAATAATGACAGTGAACCAAGGATCAAAGGTGCTATGCTCATCGCTGATGATGCGGCAGGAGGCTTCTTTGTACTGAATGGAGGAAGTCTTGAAAGTGATATGGGAACGGTTCATTATTTCGCGCCGGATACTTTGAAATGGGAGTGCCTTCATATGCAATATCCTGATTTTCTATATTGGGTTTGCTCAGGAAATCTGAAGCAATTCTATAAAAAAATCCGTTGGGAAGGGTGGATGCAGGAAATCATGAGTATCGATGGTGATAAAGGGATACTTGTCTATCCATACCATTGGAGTGAAGGGGAAGAGATCAGCAAACGGTCACGATCTGTCATGCCGATAGATGAACTTTGGAATGTACATTTATTCTACAGTGAACAGTTCGGATACACACCGTCAATCTGATCTCCTGTGATATTTATAGATGATCCATTATACGGATATCGAAACCGCTTTATTTATGTAAGCGGTTTTTTTGATGATTTAGAGGAATTGTATTGAATTTTCCTGATTTTGGCCGAAAAAAGAACTGTGTACTGTAAAAGCAGATACAGCTGAATGGAGAAGGGCAGGGGACTCGCGGTGAAAGCAAAATTCTATATTAAGCATATTAAAACAAAGGTCATGCTCGGTTATACAATGGTGATCCTAATAAACGTGATGTTGACGGCATATCTCTTGGTCAATTTATTCGAGACATCGAATTCCATGGAAGAATTGTATGATTCAGAAGTGCCGATGATGGAGGAGAACACAGCACTCTTGGAACGTTTGACAGCAATAACGGAAAGAGCAGATACTGCGGTGACTACGGGCTTAATTGCGGCGTTTGTGATATTGGCTGTGGTTGTTGCGATCCAGATATGGACAGCAGGATATCTTTCAAAGCCGGTTGTCATCCTTACAAAGCGTTTGAAGCGAATGGCCGACGGCAACTTGAGCGATGAAGACCTTGAAACGAATCAACGTGATGAAATAGGTCAGATCGTAAAAGCTGTCAATCTGGTCAAAAACAATATGCGTTTCGCATTGAAAGAAATGGGAAAGGTTACAGAAACGGTAGCAACTCAAAGTGAAGGGTTGCTGCAATCCGCAAATGAAGTGGCAGAGGGCAGTGAACAAGTTGCTGCAACCATGAGTGAGCTGGCGCATGGTGCTGAACGACAAGCATCCAGTACCAGCGATCTATCCCAAAGAATCCAGGTTTTGTCTGATAAAGCAGTAGAAGCCAGTGGAGGAAATCTTGAAGAATCATCAAAGGAAATTCAGGGATTAACCATACAAGGTCAAAAGCTGATGGAGAACTCTGTAGCCCAAATGGAAAGAATTGAGCAAATGGTCCGAGGGACAGTATGGAAAGTGGAAAGCTTGAATGGTAAATCGCAGAAGATATCCAATTTGGTGGTTATCATCAAGGAAATTGCAAACCAAACGAACTTGCTTGCCCTGAATGCCGCGATAGAAGCAGCCCGGGCAGGAGAACAAGGCAGAGGATTCGCAGTCGTGGCGGAAGAAGTGAGAAAGTTGGCAGAACAAGTTGCTGTTTCGGTTTCAGATATCACGAATATCGTGACAGGTCTTCAAAATGATTTTAAGGAATTGACGGAAGAGCTGCAGGGAGGTTATTCGGAAGTAGAAGAAGGAACGAAACAGAGCCAGGTATCTAGTGAAACTTTCAAGAAAATCAGTGCTTCTATCACATCCATGACCGTCAATATAAATAATGTTTCGCATGTGATGAAGGAAATTACGGCAACCAGCCGGGAGATCAACTCATCCATCATGGACATTGCGGCGATTGCTGAACAAACATCAGCGAGTGTCCAGCAGACATCCGCTGCTTCGGAGCAAACAAGTGCGGCCATGGCGGAAGTATCGGCCAGTTCCAGACAGCTGGCTCATTCAGCTGAGAAACTGAACAATGATTTAAGCCGTTTCAATATGTGAACAGATTCGAATGCAGTTAGGGGAGCCGACAAAGGAGTCCCCTTTTTTGCATTGTATGTGTATCTTGAAAATCTCGTAATGAAATTCCGGGTTATCAATTGTTTAATTATCATCAAAATGATTTGACTTTAAATGGGTTTTACGTTAAATTTATAAAGTCGAACAATTACTTAATGTTTTTATATAAATATTCGTATTTGAGGTGTATCGAAATGAGAAAAGTGTTTGATTACGAAGATGTTCAGTTAATTCCCGAAAAATGTATTGTGAATAGCCGGTCAGAATGTGATACGAGCATCCAATTGGGAAAATATACATTCCGGCTGCCTGTTGTACCGGCAAACATGCAAACAATCATAGATGAAAAAATTGCGCTGTACCTGGCTGAAAATGGATACTTCTATATCATGCATCGTTTCGAACCTGAAAAGCGAATGGCGTTTACGGAAGATATGCATGCACGCGGATTAATCGCATCCATCAGCGTCGGCGTGAAAGAAGAAGAGTATCATTTTATCGAACAGATGGCTTCCAAAGGTATCATACCTGAGTACATCACCATCGATATTGCGCATGGTCATTCCAATTCAGTCATTAACATGATTCAGCATATCAAGAAACATTTGCCGGAGAGCTTTGTCATTGCCGGGAATGTCGGTACTCCTGAAGCAGTGAGAGAGTTGGAGCATGCAGGGGCGGATGCTACAAAAGTAGGCATAGGGCCAGGCAAAGTCTGTATCACAAAAATAAAAACAGGTTTCGGAACGGGTGGATGGCAGCTGGCCGCATTGCGCCTCTGTGCGAAAGCTGCGAATAAACCGATTATTGCTGACGGCGGTATACGCACTCATGGCGACATTGCCAAATCTGTGCGATTCGGAGCTTCAATGGTTATGATCGGTTCCCTATTCGCCGGGCATGAAGAATCTCCAGGATTAACGATTGAAAAAGACGGCAGATTGTATAAAGAATATTTTGGTTCTGCATCTGAATTCCAAAAAGGCGAAAAACGGAATGTGGAAGGGAAGAAGATGTTCGTTGAATATAAAGGCTCCCTAAAAGATACTTTGGTGGAGATGGAACAAGATCTTCAGTCATCCATATCGTATGCCGGCGGCAAGGAATTGAAGGAACTTCGCAACGTGGACTATGTCATCGTTAAGAATTCCATCTTCAATGGTGATAAAGTCTATTAAACCCTGAATTATCAATAATAAAGTTGGAATAGAAAAGGATGCGAACGAGCGAAATAATGCCCGTTCGCATCCTTTTTTTGAAAAACCTTTCTGTCCCGTCATATTCTTGGATAGATGGTGGAAGTGCGAGCACTGCCAAACCTAATAAGCATAATCCCAGTCTTTCCATTGGAGAAAGCAGCCAAGAGATCAGCACCTGCTTCGGCTTCTTTTACTTATAGGTGACAAGGCGTCAACCTCCTTGTTACAAAATGAAAATGTATAGTCCCATGAATAGAGCGAGCAGGAGAATCATTCGCGCTGCCTGCTTCTTGATTTTCGCCAATTGTGTTTCCGTCATTTCATCTTGTCTGATCATCTGTTGAAGCTTGTACACATTCCAAACTAGAAGACCCGCCAAGGCAAGCATTAGTATAAAAAGGATTGTATTCATCGTAGACCTCCTGTTGCCTGAATTTGTGTTTGCTGGTGATTTGTTTTATGAAGTCCTGCTATGTATTTACTATATATTTAGTATAAGAGGAACAAGTGCAAGGCGTAAAGAAAGGAGCAATACAAGTAAGAGGAGTAACACTGCTAACATCTAGCAATCAATCATACAGGGAATTATTTAGTATATTCATTTTATTTTGTTTATTGTATAATATTATTGTAATATAATTTTCTGTTCGTTGTGTTGTCTTTTCCGTTTTCGCGGCGGATGGAAGAATGAAAAAAGGTAGGAGGGTGGTCGTATGATTTGTCCGGAATGCCATAAAGAAACAACACAAGGGAAGTTTTGCGGACATTGTGGAAATATGCTTCCCGTATCCAATGATATGGACGGGGTGAGTTTGTCTTCAATGCAGGACGAGAAGAAAGAAACGGACCATAAAGAAAATGAGCTGGAACAGAAAACTTTTGGGAATCCGAATGATTCCAATTCTAAACAAATTCCCGATACGGGGAAATATTTTTCACAAGGTTATTTGAATCATTGTAAAAAAGTCATTCGAAATCCGTATGATGTATCAAAGAATGCCGGTTCTGAATTTATGGTGAACGGACTATTGAATATGGCTGTTTTCAGTCTTCTAACTCCGTTAATCCTGTATTTTTGTCTGAAAAACATAATGGAGTATTTCGTTAATTTGTACAGCTATTATGAAAGTACAGTACCTATTGAACTTCCGGTAGACACTTTAGTCATTCAGCCATTTTTTGGATTGTTTATTCTAATGGTCTTAATTGCGGTGTGTTCCTATTTCTGTATCCGATTTTCATGTAAAACAATCACTTTGCAGGAAGTTCTCTCTCATTATGGTTCACTCTTGATTCCGTTTACGGTGATTGCCTTTGCTGGGTTATTGTTCGCATTCATTTCTAATACTATTGCTATCGTTTTGCTTGGGGTATGTTTGATTGGTGCATTGTATCTCATACCTCCTCTCCTAATCGTGTCTTATCAGGATAAAGCTGCGGAAGGAAGTATGGATCCGGCATATGCAAGTCTGTTGACATACCTATTTACATGGATCTTCATTTATTTCATGACAAAACTATTTTTCCAAGGAATTGTCACGGAAATCATTGAGAATATGCATTTGTTCTAATGGTGCACTTGTATATTCCATTTCAATAATCGTTCATTTTTCAAAAGTCAAAGGGAAATATTGACAATCAATTAAGACCTGTGCGATTATTGGATTACTAAATACTGAAAGGGTAAAGGGACCTGATACGATGAAGCAATAATTCTATCTTACAAACTGTCAATCTAAAATAAGTCCAAGATGGAGGCATGTGTAGCAGTCTGTTCATTATCATGATGATCAGCGATTTTTTCATGTTGCAATCGGACTTACTGATTACGTTTGGAGATGGGATTCGTTTGTTCGTGTACAGGTACTGATTCATATCCACGCACCTTTCCTGCCGGCGACAGCAGAGAGGTGCGTGGATAGGTTGTACCCTGCGACAGACGACTCTCTCCAACGATTGGAGGGGGTTTTTTGATGTTGTTATTAAAAGTCAAGAATGTAAAGAAAAGCTTAGGGAGCCGCGATCTCTTTTCGATGGATTACTGTTTGTTGGAACGGAAGAAACAATTGGGCGATCAATAGGGGGAAGAAAGATGGGAAATATACATACAAGAAAATTCAAAGATTCGGATGCAGAGCAGCTGCTCAGGCTTGAACTGGTGAATCGATCATTCTTTCAGATGTATACACCTTTACGGGAAGACGATTTCTACACCATTGAAAAGCAAAAGGAACGCATTAAATGGAGCTTGGAAGATTTTGAAGAAGGCTCCCGATGTTCATTCGGTATTTTTCTGAACCAGGATGAGCTTATAGGTACTATTTCTTTAAGTGAAATCATCCGCGGCAATATTCAAGGTGCTTGGATCGGTTATTCTTTGACCCAAGAACAAAACGGCAAAGGTTATACGACAGAAGCAGTGAAGCAGATCGTTGATTTTGCATTCAAGGAATTGAAGCTGCACAGGATAGAAGCGGGTGTAATGCCGCGAAATATAGCCAGCATCAGAGTGCTGGAGAAAGCGGGATTCCATAAAGAAGGCATAGCAAGAGAAAATGTCCGCATAAATGGTAAATGGGAAGATCATCAAATATTGGCCATCATCCATTCGTAAAAGGGTCGGGAGTAGGTAAGGACCTGGGGGAACTTCAGATTTATTTCTTATTATCCTTCCTGTTTTGGTATGGGATTGGTGAGCAATGTATTTTCTTAATGAAAGGGAGACGTCGAATTGACCGTCTCCCTTTCAACTGTTCAAAAACCAATTCCTTTGTTTAATGATGCTTATAAACAATAGTCAATCCACCGCTGAAGAAGCCTATTACAGCGGCAACTGCTCCTGCTTCAGCACTTGCAAAATAAAACTCTAGTTCTGGCAGTTACTGGAATGTTTAGTGTCCCTGTCCCTGTAACAGATGTTCCTAAGATGGACAGAAAGACAGGTGAAAATGTCCATGGAAATGAATTTTGTCATAGAAATATTCCATATTGCTTGATTCTTGTGGACGCTTTTTTTAAAAAATGATAGGCTCACTTTGGATTAGATATATTAATGGGGGGAATCGTCATGACAAAAAGGGTGCTGATTCTTTTTACAGCTGCAGTAATGGCACTAGCTGCTTGTTCCGACAACAAAGAAACCGAGACGAAATCAAATGAGGATACCGAGTCGGTAGCTGTCGATAAAGGAATCATGAATGTAGAAATAACTCTTCCAGCCGCTTTTTTTGAAGATCAAGATCCTGAAGAAGTGGTAAAGGAAGCGAAGGAAGAAGAAGGAATTAAAGAAGCATATATCAATGAAGACGGATCCGTCACTTACAAAATGACCAAATCGAAACATAAAGAATTGATGAGTGAAATGGAGACAGGCATCACGGATACACTCAAAGAGATGGAAGAAAGTGGAGAATATTCTTCCGTCAAAAGTATCGAACATAATGATTCCTTCACGAAATTCACGATGACAGTCAATCGCGAAGCATATGAAAATGGAATGGATGGATTCGCTATAATGGGAATCGCCATGCAGTCCATGTTCTATCAGCTGTTTGAAGGAGTAGCTGAAGATGACTTCAAAGCGACTTTTGACCTGAAGGACGAGAAAACGGGCGAAGTGTTTGACACTGT
>JAZNGP010000043.1:0-7417 GCA_045576475.1 Bacillus sp. (in: firmicutes)
CATTTCACAGGAACGGCATTTCCCCATCATGATGCAGTTTCGGCAGTAGATGCAGTCTGACTTGCAGCGGCTGCAAGGATGATGATGGAAATGATACGGCCGGTCGGTGCCGCAGCGATTACAGCTCTTCTTTCCGTTTTCCGTCCGCAGGGAAGGTTTTCCGATAATCAAACCTTGCCGCTCATATTCCGCTATTGTTTCTTGATCAAATAAAGAGAGGAGTTCTGTTTTCAGAAGGGATTTGCCCAGCAAAACCGGACGAAGTTGTTCAGAGAGTGATGGAGCAGGGGTATCAATGGAAATAGTGACCGCCTCCTTTTCCTTTTACATATTCTCCGAAGCGGCGGGTCTTCCCTGCCTGCAGGCACAAAAAAACACGCCCCTCGGGACGTTTTATATTTTATATCTTATACCAGCCGATTCCGATCGCGCCTTCACCAAGATGCGTACCGATGACCGGGCCGAAGTAACTGACGTCAAATTGGACATTCGGATATTGTGCCGACAGCTCTTTTTGAAGCTCGATACCTTCTTCTTCACGGTTGCCGTGGATAACAACAGCCTGCATCGGCTCTCCTGAAGCAGCATCATCAGCAAGCATTTGTTCGATTCGCTTCAATGCTTTCTTTCTTGTTCGTATCTTCTCGAACGGAACGATTTTCTTGTCTTCGAAATGGAGCAAAGGCTTTACCTGCAATAGACTGCCGATCAGTGCTTGAGCGCTGCTCAGGCGTCCTCCCCGCTGCAGATTTGTCAAGTCATCGACCATGAAGTACGCACGCATGGTTTTCTTCATTTCTTCCAGTCTGTCGATGATTTCCTCGACACCTTTTCCTTCGTTCGCCATCCGGGCAGCTTCAAGTACATAGAAGCCTTGCGCCATGCAGCTGACTTCCGAATCAAATGCATGTACATGGACGCCTTCCACCATATCAGCTGCAGCCAAAGCACCTTGATATGTGCCGCTGATTCCGCTTGATAAATGGATGCAAAGGATGGAATCATACTCTTTCCCGAGCTTCTCGAATGTCTCCACAAACAAGCCGATTGCGGGCATCGATGTTTTCGGGAGCTCGTCTCGCATTTTGACCTCTTGATAAAAATCAGCAGCGGTGATGTCCATTTCTTCCCTGTAAGATTCCGTGCCGAACACTACGTTCAGCGGAATCATATGTATATTGAGATCCTCACGTATTGCCTTCGGTATGTACGCTGTACTATCCGTAACTACAGCCGTTTTCATAAAATAGTACCTGCCTTATATCAAATTTCTACTCATTTTATATGTGAATTTTGTATGTAGTCTTTATTCTAAAGGAAAATAACTGGATTTGCATCAAAATGTTCAATTCTCCTAACAATTCCCTGATTCATCTTATGCATTATCGGCCTGAATTATTCCTTTTACACCTATCTTTGATAACAAGCAAAGGGTGCCCCATTTCATTTGGAGCACCCTTTTCACATCACTCTATTCAACGTACTTCGACCCAGCCATTTTTGATGGCTGTCACAACAGCTTGAGTACGGTCGTTCACGCTCATTTTCTGTAAGATATTGCTGACATGGTTCTTGACTGTCTTTTCGGAAATGAAAAGCGTTTCACCGATTGTACGGTTGCTTTGCCCGTCCGCAAGCAATTGAAGCACTTCGCACTCTCTGCGTGTAAGCAGATGCAATGGCCTTCTGATTTCCACAGCCATCGCGGAAGCCGTTTCTTCCATTGTATCGGTCGCAAGTCTTCTGTATTCCTTGACGAGATTATGTGTAACTTTCGGATGCAGATAAGAGCCTCCGGCCGAAACGACTTTAACAGCTTCAATCAATGCATCGGCATCCATTTCTTTCAATAGATAACCGCTCGCTCCTGTCTTCAATGCATGGGTGACATAATTCTCATCGTCATGGATCGACAGGATGATGACTTTCGTTTTCGGGAATTGACGCACGAGCTGCTTTGTCGCTTCCACGCCATTCATTTGCGGCATGTTGATGTCCATGATGACAACATCCGGCTGATGGTTCTCGACGAGGCCCATTGCCTCAGATCCATCATCACCTTCCGCCAGCACTTCGAATGACGGCTCATAATCCAATATTCTCTTTACACCTTCACGAAAAAGTTGATGGTCATCAATGATTACTATACTTGTGGTATTCACTTGCATACCCCTCCCTTGTCCTTCTTCTCCCTGTTTGTTCACAATGATCCCTTTTGATTACATTACCTATTATATATGTAAGTCATTGCAGATTCCCGTTTGGTCACTCATGCTGCAATAAGCTTATTCCTTCCATTCACAATCGTTCACCGGTATGCTGATGATGACAACCGTTCCGCTGCCCAATGTACTGTCGATCGACATGTCTCCGTTCAGCAGCTCGACCCTTTCCTTCATACCGATCAAGCCGAAAGAACCTTCCTTCTTCGTCAGCTTGTCAAAACCGCATCCATTATCTTTAATGACCGCAAGCGCATTATTCTTATTGATTTCAAGCTTAACGGTGATCGTATCGGCTCCTGAATGCTTGATGGCATTCTGAACGGATTCCTGAACCAGCCGGAACAAAGCGATTTCAAGTCTTCCCGGCAGGCGCACATCCTCCCGTATGACAGAAAATTCAATCTTGATGGTCTTTGTATATTCCTCAACGTTCCGCAAATATTTCCGGAGCGTTGGCACCAAGCCGAGATCATCAAGCGCCATGGGACGGAGGTCATAAATGATCCTTCTCACTTCATGGAGCGCGCTTCGGACCATTGTCTTCAGATCGCGCATCTCTTTCAACGCTTCCTCGGCTCCGCTGTCGCGGTACACCCTGTCAATCAAGTCGGAGCGCATCATGACATTGGCCATCATCTGAGCCGGTCCGTCATGCATTTCCCTTGAAAGCCGCTTGCGTTCTTCTTCCTGTGCTTCAATAATTTTGAATCCGAATTCCTGATGGCGTTTCGCATCCTGAAGCAATTCCCCGACCTGTGCAAGATCGCTGGTGAGGAAATTAAGGACAATACTGATCTGAGACACGAGATGTCCGGCCCGGTCGATCGTCTTCTGCAGTCTCTGCAGTCTTCTTTCGAGATCTTCGCGTTGTCTTCGGAGCTGTTTCTCAAGCTGGCGGTTGATTTGCAAGTCCACCTGCAAAGCGTGCGCCACCTCGTATGTCTCACGCACCTGATCTTCTGAAAATGTCGTGAAATGCATACTCACTTCGGATAATCGCTTCCTGGCGAATCTGGCTTTGATTTCAAGCTGATCCCCTTCTTCAATGACCTGGAGCACCGATTGCCTGACATACTTCAGTTCATCCGCGATGCTTTCAAACTCCAGCCGGCTCTGCTCGCCTATCTGGAATATTTCATTCTTACTGCTGCCAACCATATCAACCATTTTTTCGAGTATATAATCGATTTCACTGATGTCTATTTTCTTTACAGACATGGTTACTCCTCCAGTAGCCTACAAGTATTCAAAAACGTTCTCAATCGTCTTCCAGTCCTGTACGTTGATTTGACTTTCTGAACGGGTGCCGGTTCAACAGCCATTTTTCAAAAACACGAAAAAACGACTATATTTTATGACTTTCCTCTCAAGAACGCAGTTATACAAGCAAGAGAGGAGACTATTCACGCCTCTTCTTTATTGTAAAACAAAATACCCGTACTTTTACATATGCCTTTTATCCCGTTCCCGTCATTCTCAAACTATATTTGGAAATTTCTACACAAATAAATATATGCAAAAAGTTCTACTTTTTCAACATTATCTCTGTATAGCAAATTTTTGAATGTATTTATCCATTATAACATTCATAATTTTTACAAATATTAAAGTCAGATGACATTTCTTGGTGCCTCTGTTACAGTCTATATCCATTTTCAAGAAAAAAGCTGGTTGAAAGAGGTATTTACTCCCTCAAAAAAATACTTTACTTACATACTTATTTATTTGATTATAATGAAATTTTTCCAATAAAGGGGGGTTTGCCCCTCTAGGCAATGAAGATTATAATAGAATAGTTGGGATATACTGCGTTTCCCACAACTATCGATACAGTACAATCTGTTCAACAATCATAGTCATCAGACTTATATATAGCAAGAGATACGGGCTTATGCCCGCAAGGAGGAAACACAATGCTGCAGGAGTATACTACTGTGAAAGGGTATGGCCAGCATGAGATTGTCATTCAAAAATCACGTTTCATTTCGTATGTGAACCGTGCCGAAACGGAAGAAGCAGCACAATCTTTCATCATGGAGATCAAGAAGAAGCACTGGGATGCCACACATAATTGTTCCGCATATATGATCGGCGAACATAACTCGATACAAAAAGCCAATGACGACGGGGAGCCAAGCGGTACTGCAGGCGTTCCTATGCTGGAAGTGCTGAAGAAAAAAGACCTCAAAGATACCGTCATCGTAGTGACACGTTACTTCGGCGGCATCAAGCTTGGCGGCGGAGGATTGATACGGGCTTACGGCAGTTCCGCTTCAGAAGGAATTAAAGCAACAGGCATCGTACGGCGGAAGCTGACAAGGGTCATGCGGACCATTGTCGACTACACATGGCTCGGAAAGCTTGAAAATGAACTTCGGAATTCCCGGTACGGCCTGAAGGAAATCCATTATCTCGATAAGGTCGAGTTTGAAATTTATGTAGAAGAAACAGAAAAAGACGGATTCATCGCCTGGGTGACGGAGATGACGAACGGACAGGCAGAAATCCTGGAAGGCGCTCAGCTTTATCGCGAAACGGAAATCACAGACTGAACAACCGGCGGCCGGTTGTCATTCCAGACAAACCATAAGGAGTTAACACGATAATGGAACAAACGAGAAGCAGGACCAAGAGAAAGAAAAAAAGAAAAGTTTGGAGAAAGATTGTCTTTTTCCTATTGATTCTTGTGCTGATCGCTGTGTTATACGGGGCCTATGTCGCTTATCAGGCATTCCAAGCCGCGAATGATTCATACAGCGAACTGGATCGCGGAGTGAAATCCGAAAAACGGGAAGAAGCCGTAAAATTCGGGAAGGACCCGGTTTCGATCCTATTGCTCGGCGTGGAAGACTATGCATCAAGCGGAAATGGCGGCAGGACGGATTCCATCATGGTCGCCACATTCAATCCGGATTCCAAGACCATGAAGCTTTTAAGCATTCCGCGCGACACAAAAGTCTATATCCCATCCAAGGATAAAGAAGACAAGATCAACCATGCCTATAATAACGGCAAAGAATCGACCATCGAAACCGTGGAAGAATTCCTGGATATCCCTATCGATTATTATGCCACAGTGAATTTCGAAGGCTTCAAGGAAATCATTGATGAAATCGGCGGAGTGGAAGTCGAAGTGCCATTCGACTTCTGGGAGTACACGGATACGTACCCAAGGGAGAAGATCTACTTCGAAAAAGGAATCAGCCAGCTGAACGGTGAAGAAGCACTTGCTTATGCGCGAATGAGAAAAAGAGACCCGAACGGAGACTTCGGAAGGAATGACAGACAGAAACAGATCGTGATGGCGGCCATCGATTCCATGATCAAGCCGAAGAACCTGCTGAAAGTCGACGAAATCGCTGAACATCTTGCAGACAATGTCGAGACAAATCTGAAGGCAAGCAGTGCGCTCTCCTTCACGACGAAATTCAGCACATTCTCTTCCGAGAACATCGAAACCCTGACACTTGAGGGCGAGAACAGTACCGAAGGCGGCGTCTATTATTATGCACCGGATCAGGAAAGTCTAGATGAAATTCAAAAAGAACTGCAGGAACATCTGAATTACACACCGTGATACTCGTCCGATCGGCTCATTTTCATAATGAGCCGATTTTCTTATGCATGTTTGAAGAAACACTGTAACGGGTATTATTCTGTACTCTTATCCCCCGTAAAATCACCGCACTATTTTGCATCTTTTTTCAGAATTAGTAACATCAATATTTTACGAAAACGGACAAACAAGGTAAAATAGGATATCAGTGATTGGTATTCAGACATGCTAAAGGAGAACAAAAAACGATGAACCGTAAAGTATACATCGTCACCAAAAAGAAGAAAAACCGCAAGAAGAAACTCTTTTTGTTTCTATTCATGCCGGTATTGCTTGTGCTGCTTGCAGGAGCAGGATACGCTTCCACCCTTTACTTCAAAGCCCAAAACATCGCCAACGAATCTTTTGAGTCACTGGACGGCAACTCTAAGCAAGTAGCAGAATTATCGAACTCCGTTGACAATATGTCCGTTCTTTTCATCGGTGTCGATGACAGTGAAAGCCGGAACTTTCAGGATTCCACACGTTCCGATGCCTTAATGGTTGCCACATTCAATAAAAAAGACAATTCCATCAAATTGCTCAGTATCCCCCGCGATTCCTACGTATATGTACCGGAAGAAGATGAATATACGAAGATCAACCATGCCTATGCAGCGGGCGGCGCAAAAAGCACTGTTGAAACAGTTGAAAACCTGCTTGATATAGAAATAGACCATTATGTTCGAATGAACTTCTATGCATTCATTGATATTGTGGATGCGCTGGACGGAATACAAGTAGATGTTCCTTATGAAATCAGTGAAAAAGATTCCAATGATATGAACGACTCGATTGTGATCGAGGAAGGCCTGCAGACGCTTGATGGAGAAGAAGCACTTGCCTTCGCGAGAACAAGAAAGAAAGACAATGATATGGAACGCGGCAAACGCCAGCAGGAACTGATGCAGGCAATCGTCGAAAAGACAGCGTCCGTTTCCTCCCTATCCAAATACACGGATGTCATGGAAGCCATCGGCGGCAATATGAAGACCGATTTCACCTTCTCACAGATGAAGGCTTTAGTTGCGTACATGATCCAAAACCGTGATATTGCGATCGAAACGCTTCAACTGGCGGGTGAAGATGCTTATATCAATGATGTATACTACTATGAGCTTGACGAGGAAGCCTTGGAGGAAACATCAGAAAGCATGCAAGCACATCTATCGGGACTTCCAAACAGCCAAGCGGACCAGAACGATGTGGCCGACAACTCTGTCACACACAGAGCAGCCGAAAGCAAGGAGTCGGAAGAGTACTAAATAATGCTAAGTCTTATGGGCTTACCATTCCAGCTGTAGACAAACTTGATTTTCATTAAGTTTATCTACAGCTTTTTTTCAAATATTCATGCTGATTTCCGCTGCGAACGGGCGCTTTCCGCGGGGCGAGCGGTGAGCCTCCTCCTCCGTGCGGGGTCTCACCCTGCTCGCTGATCCCGCAGGAGTCGCCCATTCTCCGCTCCAATCGCACCTGACTAAGAACATCATAAACATTAAATAATTCTAAATTAACAAACAAATTGCTTGATTTTATATACAGAAAAAAGGTATGATATTTAGAAATACTTTTATAGTACGTGAACAAAGTAACA
>JAZNGP010000044.1:0-17192 GCA_045576475.1 Bacillus sp. (in: firmicutes)
AATTAGTGAGTTTACATGTAAATATCCTAAAAGGTCGTCCAAGAGATGAAAGAGACAAAAGGTCGATTTATTTCACTGACCCGGATGGCCATAAGTTTGAATTCCATTCGGGTACTTTACAAGACCGGCTGGACTACTATAAAAGAGATAAACAGCATATGGAGTTTTATGATCATGAGTAGTTCAACGTATAGAATCAAATATAGATTCTAAATCCACCATCAGACAAGAACCTATGAAAATGACTTATGTAAACTGAAAATTCAGTGCAAAAGGTCATGAACCGTTCACTCATGTAATGAATATGACCTCTGCCAGCAAGGCGTTTGCAGGAGGTTTATTAAACATATTTATGCCGTTTGGGCTGCGAACAGAAATTACTATAGAATCACCAATCCGCCGAGTTTGTGTTAATGGAAAACACGACGTTCCAAAATCAGCCCGAATTATATATAATGGTGATTGTATTGCGTACAAATCACATAAATACAAATCATGTCACAACGATTATTAGAAAAAGGATTGATCTCAATGTGGAAAAATATTAACGGACGTTTGGTTCAATTGACAGATGAAACCAGGGTTAAATTCAGAACGAATATCAGCAAAGCCATATTGGAGCGGCTGGATCAGCTTGCTGAAGAACATGGTACATATACAAATTATCTTTTGGAAAACGGCATTCAACATGTATTGGCTGAAGGCGTCATCACGTACAACAAAGAAATGCGCCCAAAAGATCGAATCCAATATAAAACTACATACGATAAGGAATTACTGGAGAACCTCAAGCAGTTCGCCAAGGAGCATAAATTATACATTAATGATGTTATCGAGTATAGCGTAGATTTCATTCATTATAATCAAGTGAAAGAAAGAGGGTATAAAAACCGGATTGAATAGCCGGTAAAATCATATCTCTTAAAACGCCCCGAACATAATATATATTATAGGAAGCATTACAAAAACAAAGAAAATTCGTCTCAACACCTAAGTATACTTGTGATAGTGAGACGAAACGGAAATTTTTATATGATTTTAAGTTCATACTGTATTTACGGTTTTCGATTTCATTTTTGCTGTGATGAATCGTTTAAGATCCAGTATGAATTCTTTTGTTATATCGATTGAGCCTGCAGGATCATCCGGCAGCTCTAGTGCATGATTTGCTTCAGGAATGATTCTGGCCAGCATGTTCGGATTATCCATTATTTTATCCAAGTGTATCTTCTTATAATTCGGATCTTTATCTCCAATTATACAATAGCTTTCTTGTTGACAATTCTTCATGCTGTGATACACATCTTTGTTTTTTATTAGCGGCGTGATCCATACAAACTTTGCTTTGGTCATTTCTTTTTTGTTCATCAGGCTTTTGCATGCAATTGTTCCGATCGATTTCCCGATAATATGGAATGTTTTATACGGTTTAATTTGAAAAACTTCATCGAGCACTTTATTTGAATCATATTCGATTGCTTGCATCAAATCTTCTGTCGTATCGATTTTTGATTTCTTACCGTATTTATAATTGATTTGCAGAACATCATACGATTGCTGCAAATACTGACTCGCTGCATAATAAAGAATCGGATTATCCACTGAGTAATCCGCTCCCGGCAATATGACTGCAAGCTTATCGGTTTGCTCCGGTAAGCGAACCCACCTGTATTCCAAAGGATAATCATGGAATCCGCTGGTTGTGTATAGTCTTGAATCTATCATATTGCACCCTCCTATTTCTCTTTTGCTATAAAGGTATGCCAAAATGCAGTATTTATTCCGAATCAAAAACAGAACATTTGTTCTGTATGTGTATTTTATTGACTATTATTCCCCGAAAAGCGCACTTTAATATCCATTTTTTATGAAATCGGACGCAAAAAACGCATATTATGAGCGAAGTGCCATTTTTAGCAACATAGAACATTTGTTCGTTTTTTATATCAGAATAAAGAAAATCCAGCCGCTTCCCTTCTTTTTCTGCTGATTCAAGGCTATAATAGAAGAATGATTTTACTTGAAAGGACTTTTATATGATAACAATTACAGAATTTGAAGGACAAAAGATCAATGACCAATTTGGGATTCTTCCTGGGGACCGTTATGAATTCATATTTTATTTAGATATTCCAGAAGATGATGAATTATTCAATGAGGCGGGAATCTATGCCCGTGTATTGTTCGTGGTAGACGGCGATAAGAAAGAAATATTGAATTACCACTTGGCTGAGCGTTCAGAAGGAAAAGTACTAGAATTTGATCTCGAAGATGAAGAACTTCAGCTGTTAAAAGAAAGCTGCGAGAAGTATTATACAGAGCTGTAAAAGAGAACGAGCACCCAGTATATCGCTGGGTGCTTGTTTTATAGATTAGAAATTAATCAAAAAATGCAGTTATTCAATTCTCTGATAAAGGCACTTTGCGGCCTTCTTTAAACCAATTATAATATTTTTCAAATACAGCATGCACATTATGATTAAAACGCACCTCAAGCATAATGAATGCGTTTGCTGCAAGACAAAATAAAAAAGGGACTGATCAGCCCCTTCTTTTTTGCTTATTTATAAAATACTTTATCGATGTTATACTTCGCTTGCATCTCGTTGATGATATACGTTTCGTAGATTTCACGGTCCATTGGTTCTTCCACGATGCATACATCAATTGTATATACTTCATCACGATGGTTCTTGATTGGCGATACATTGTCTTCGAAATGCTTTTTGATGCGCTGGCGAAGCTTTCTTGCTTTTCCGACGAAAAGAAGCTCATCATTGATGTTATAGAACATGAAGATTCCGCCTTTGTCCCTTGGAATCATATGAAAATCAATGAATCCGTTGATGGAAGGGATCTCTACTTCCTCTTGCGTTCTTTTTTGTTTGCGTTGCGATATGCTTATATCTACTTTTGGTATTTCAATTTTAATCAACTATCTCACGTCCTCTATTTGCTGTAAGTATAAATAGTATCACAATTCACGGTTTAAAGCCAGTTATGGTGTGTTTTCGCTCTTATATGGACCGATATGCCCTTCTTTCCGCATATTCGGAGCAAGCCAGACAGATCTTAATGACTTTCCCTCTATCATCTTTGTATTTTCTTAATGGCTTCACTTTTCGTTTACAAAGCTGACATCGGTTCTTCCATATTCCAAACACAGGCTAGCCCCCTTCAGACTCTTTGCTGCAGCAAATGCATCATCAAGTCCATTTTCTTATGCGCTTCCGCTTCTCCGGCAATGATGCAGTGCTGAATCTTAGATAGATCGTACGCTGCATAACGTCCGACGTCCGGCTTAAGAATGATGTCCGCATAAGGAAATGTCTTTTTCTTTGTTTCCATCCTCATGATCTGTAAAGAACGGTTCATGACCTCAATCATCGATTTAGGCTCCCTGGTTGTATATTCCCTTTCCACATCCACAGCAATCACGAATGGCATCCCCGCTTTCTTGACGAGATCGGCAGGCAGATTATTCAACAATCCGCCATCGACAAGCAGCTTGTCCTTGTATGAAACAGGAGAAAACACACCTGGAATCGCAGTGGTTGCCCTCAACGCGTGCCCGAGCGGTCCTTTCCTGAAAATATACGGTTTGCCGCTTATTAAGTCGACTGAAACCGCTTGGAACGGAATCGGGCATTCTTCGATCAATAAATCCTCCATCCGTTTTTTGTGTAAAAACTCGAGAAGCATCATATACGTTTTATCTCCGCCAAGAAAACTTCTTTTCTTGTACCCGAGCTCCACTAAATGAAACGACGGAAGATGCACAATAAAGTCTTCTATTTCCTCTATATCGATACCAGCGGCGACTAGCCCGCCAATGACGGCTCCCATGCTTGTGCCCGCGATGAATCCGATATCGATCCCTTTCTCTTTCAATACCTTCAATACCCCTATATGTGCCAAACCGCGAACAGAACCTCCCCCAAGAGCAATCCCTGCTTTCATGTCGATCCCTCCTAGAAGTGAATGTTGCTTGTTATATGGATAAACAAAGATATGTCTGCGCCCTATTGGTTGTATTACATGCTGCTGTACACTGCCGCTGCCAAATCTGCTCTAGTGGCTGCTGCGGCAGGTTTGAATGTTTTTTCTTTGAAACCGCCCGTTTTATCGATAGAATGAAGCGTAATCGCATAATGGAACGCCCAATTCCCAGATTTAATATCTGAATAGATTTTTTCCGCTTTCTCTGCCGTTAATCCAGGTTTTTGGATTTGGAAAGCCTGCACCACCATCTTAGCCATTTGAGCCCTTGTGATTGTGTTGTCCGGACGGAATGATCCATCACTGTATCCATCCAATACCCCGTGGTGTTTCATTGCCGCGATATCAGCGGAAAAAGAATGCCATTTTCCGACATCCGAAAATGGTTTATAGCCTGCGGGAGCCTGCAGTCCGAATACTCTGTTGATGATTCCTGCAGCTTGTCCTCTTGTGATGGGCTGATCAGGACGAAATGTGCCATCTTCGTAACCATTGATGATTTTGCCGGCCGCCATTGTTCCGATAGCAGTATTGGCAAAATGGTTTGCAGGAACATCCTTAAATGCCGGTTGGTTTGCCAATATTCTTTTTGCACCAGTATATTTCGGTTTCCAATAAGAATTGTCTAAGCTGTACACCTTGACACCGCTATTCGTTGCTGAAATGAATTCATTATTGCCTATGTAGATTCCCACATGTGAAATGCCGTCTTTGTATGTATTGGAATAAAAGACTAAATCCCCTTGCTCTAACTTGTTTCTCTCAACAGATACGCCTGTATCATACTGTTGCTTTGCTGTACGCGGCAGAGAAACACCGACAGCATCATATACAAACCATGTGAATCCCGAGCAGTCGAATCCTTTCGTAGAAGTCCCTCCGTATACATATGGCACGCCTATGTACTTGGAAGCGATAGAAATGATTGTACCAGCCTTATCGTTTGCTTCGGCGGCTTTAGCAGGCAGCATAGTGATCATCAAGCACACAGTGAGGATGATCATCGCAATTCTTTTCATTATATCCCCCTTTAAATCCCTAATGATGGTGCATTATAGTACTATTCTATCACGATTTGACATTTTCTGAATATTACATTTCGCTATTTCAATAAATTACGTATTTACATAGAAATCCTCCTGAAATCAGTACATGATTTCAGGAGGATTTCTGCGCTATTTATTTCAGCCATTACATAAGCAGTCTGCATCTTTAAGGATGTTTATGAGGATTATGATTGGGTGTGTTCCTGGCCGCTGAGTTTCTTCCCTTCTTTCATACGCTCATGCTGCTGTTCTTTGCGGATGAACTCTTCGAGGATGTCATTCGTTTGAATGCCGCATTCCCGCTTTTCAGCGATATCCATCAATAATTCAATATCAAGGAAAGAATATTTTCTTGTGCCTGAAGAGGATCGATCTGGGGAAATCAGGTTCTTTTTTTCATAATAACGGATCTGCCTTTCGGATAAACCGGTCAGCTCAGCAACGGCTCCGATGGTCATCACTTTTTTGTCGCGGTAGGATAGATGATTCATTCCGCTCCTCCTTTCTATAAGTTACAATTTCTTACATTAATTGTTAGATATTATAACATACTGATTTTTGTCCATGTGAAATTACATTGTATAAATGGAAAAATAGCATCTTTTGATTCATTTTTTAATTCACATAGTGTCTATTGGTATATTTAATGACATCGATTCACAATACATAACTCCCTCCCTTTTAACAATTCAATCTTCCTTCTCTTTCCTAATCCAATAAAACCGGAAGTTCTTTTCACTTTTGTCGAGAGCTGGCACGACAAAACAAGTTTTTCTTTCATTACTAATTTGCTCCATATAACCTTATCCTTAAATCAAGACAAAAAATGGAAAGGAGATAACTTTATGAAGACGCAACTAAATGAAAATCCTTCTTCGGAAGTGATAAAGCAATCTTCTTTTAAAGTGAAGGTCCAAAGGTTCGGCAGTTATTTAAGCGGGATGATCATGCCGAATATAGGCGCTTTCATCGCATGGGGATTGATCACGGCATTATTTATCCCGGCAGGCTGGCTTCCAAGTGAAAAACTTGCCATTTTAGTAGATCCAATGATTAAGTACTTACTCCCTTTATTGATTGGTTATACGGGAGGAAAAATGATTTATGACACCAGAGGCGGTGTTGTCGGAGCAACCGCCACAATGGGTGTGATTGTAGGAGCGGAAATACCGATGTTCCTTGGTGCGATGATTATGGGCCCGATTGGAGGGTTCGCCATCAAGTGGTTCGATTCCATGATCAAAGGAAGGATCAAGCAAGGATTTGAAATGCTTGTCAATAACTTCTCAGCAGGCATCATCGGCGGTGCCTTGACAATTATCGGATTAATCGGAATCGGACCGGTGGTTCAAGGGTTGAATAAAGCCCTCGGTGCAGGTGTGGAAGTAATCGTGAATGCAGGTTTGCTTCCTCTTGCCAGTGTCTTCGTGGAACCGGCCAAGGTGCTTTTCCTGAACAACGCCATCAATCATGGTGTATTGAGTCCGCTGGGGATCGAACAGGCAGCCGAAACCGGAAAGTCCATTCTCTTCTTGCTTGAAACAAACCCCGGACCAGGTCTCGGAATTTTGCTTGCCTTCTGGCTGTTCGGGAAGGGTGCAGCAAAGCAGTCAGCTCCCGGTGCGGTGATTATTCATTTCCTTGGCGGGATTCATGAAATCTACTTTCCGTATATCTTGATGAAGCCTGCCCTTTTGTTAGCGGCAATCGGCGGCGGAATGAGCGGTGTTGCGGCATTCTCTTTATTCAACGGCGGACTGGTCGCTCCTCCGTCTCCCGGAAGCATCTTTGCAGTTATGTTGATGACACCGAAAGGCGGTTACTTCGGAGTTCTTGCAGGAGTCATCATTGCGACTGCCGTTTCTTTCGCAATCGCTTCCTTCATTTTGAAGACAAGTAAAAAAGGAGAGGCAGATCTTACTGCCGCTTCCGCTCAAATGGAAAACATGAAAGGCAAAAAAAGTTCTGTAAGTTCCGCTCTGCAGCAAAATGAACAAACTGATGAACACAAGGATATAAAGAAAATCGTCTTTGCATGTGATGCCGGTATGGGTTCGAGTGCGATGGGAGCTTCCATCCTTCGTAATAAAGTCAAAAAAGCGGGGCTCGATATCGAGGTGACGAATACATCCATCAGTCAATTGCCGGCAGATGCCGATGTTGTGTTCACCCATAAAGACCTAACGCCGCGGGCAAAGGAGAAACAAGCCGCTCCGCTTCATATTTCGGTCGAGAATTTCCTGAACAGCCCTGAGTACGATAAGCTGATCGACCGCATTAAATAATTGTTCACCTTACCGGCAATATCCAATAAATAATTCGGGTATTGCCTGTTCTTATACCTCCTTACGCAAAATACAACGTTTTCCATATTTGGCATAAGGGAAGAAGATAACTATTCACAAAAGGGGTGAGAATGGGATGTATATTTCTGCACGGGAAAGAAAAATTCTCGAAACTCTCCTCACCGCTGATCGAGAAACAACACTTCAAGAAATTGCGGATGATCTGGATGTCAGTGTCCGCACTGTCCAGCGGGACATTAAAGGTGCAGAAGCCCTGTTACGGAAATTCGGCATCTTGCTCGATAAGAAGCCGGGAAACGGTTTGAAAACAACCGGCACGGACAACCGGAAAAGACAGCTGCTTCAAGTCATTTCTGAAGCTATCCATACTGATTATACATCCGAAGAGCGGCAAGCATTTATTTTGTCGATCCTCCTCCGGTCGACCGAACCCATCAAGCAGCATACCTTAGCCAATGAACTGAAAGTAGCCGGGGCAACCATCGGCAACGACTTGGATAAAATCGGAGACTTGCTGCATCGGTATGATATGACGCTTGTGAGGAAACGGGGATTCGGAGTTGAAATCGAAGGTACCGAAACAGCAAAACGGCGTATGATGAGCCAGTTGATACAACGGCATACGGATGAAATCGAACTCCTTTCACTTTTCCGGAGCAAGGATTCCCCTGGCCGTAATAAGCAAATGAACGAATTGAACGGCAGATTGCTGGGACTCATCGATAAAGAACTGTTAATTGCTGTGGAACATTTGGTTACTGCCTTCATCCGGAAAAACAACAATCAGATTGCGGACAGCGCTTATATCGGCTTGATCGTCCATCTGGCTTTGGCGATCGAAAGAGTATCCGAGGGGAAACGTGTGGTGAACACTCTCCCCTCGACAGAAAGACTGACAGACTCCAAGGAATACGAAACTGCGGCCGCATTATTGAGTGTATTGGAAGATACATTCCTCATCACCTTCCCGGAAGACGAAAAAAGTCATATCGCCATGCATCTGATGGGAGCGAAAGCTTTAGGGGAAAAGGAATTATTGCCTGGAGATGATCCATCCCTCTGGCTGTACACACAAAAACTGATTGCCTTGACCGGCAGCCGGCTGGGAATGGACCTCACAGAGAAAGATTCTTTATATAATGGCTTGGTCACCCACTTGAAGCCCGCCGTGTATCGATTGGAGAAAAAAATGGGCATCCAGAACCCTTTACTTCCTTCCATCAAAAAAGAGTATCGGGAACTATTCGAGATCATCAAACAAACAGCCGGCGAGGTACTCCCTCATCTGCAAATCCCAGATGAAGAAATCGGATTCCTTGTCATGCACTTCGCATCGGCAATGTTGATGGATGATGACATGAAGGCATTAAGCGCACTGGTAGTCTGTACGAGCGGGATCGGCACTTCCAAGATTTTGACTGCCCGTATCCTGAAGGAATTCCCTGAAGTGAAGTCCATCAGAAATGTATCCGCCTTCGAACTTCATACGCTCCAGTTGGATGAATATGATTTGATTGTCTCCACCGTCCATTTGGATTTGAAGAAATCCTATTTCTTGGTGAACCCTTTCCTGACCGACAGAGACATAGGAGAAATCAAAGCAGCGATTCCAAAAGCGGCAGTTAATAAAAGCATGAAACAGCATCCAGAGCCGAAGCCGGAGAGCAAAGACTTTTTGCTGGAGATTAAGCGGCTCACCGGATATACAGAAGCGATTGAAAGTGTGTTAGAACATTTCTCGATCAACGAAACAGACTCGAAAAGCAAAGAACAGCTGATTCGCTTCATCAGTTCGACATTAGCAAAAGAGAATCTCGTATTAAACGAAGAAAAACTTGCCGAGGACCTCCTGCTCCGTGAAAACAAAGGCGGAACAGGCATTCCTGGGACAGGACTTGCCCTGCTGCACGCAAGAAGCGAAGCGGTCTTGGTCCCTCTTTTCACGATTTTTCGACTGAGGGAGCCTTTGCCCTTTGCCGGTATGGATGATTCACTGACGCATATGCGAAGCGCTATGGTCATGCTCCTCCCTGCCAATCCTAAAGTAGGAGCAGTCGATGTAATGAGCCATATCAGTTCGATGATAATTGAAGACGACGCATCTGTGAAATTACTAGAATTTTCGCACGAATCGGAAGTTAATCGTTTTCTGGCAAGAGGATTGAAACAATTTTTGGGAGAAAAAATCACAACTCAAGGGGAGATTACACGATGAATAAAACAATTTTATCACCTAATAATGTAAGGCTGAATGTGCCGACTGGCAGCAAAAACGAAATGATCGCTGAAACAGGGAAAGTACTTGTGGATAATGGCCATGTGAATGCTTCCTACATCCAAAAAATGCTGGAGCGTGAAGAAATCACGAGCACGTATATGGGCAATCATGTAGCCATTCCTCACGGTACGGAAGATGCGAAAGCTTCTATACTATCTTCGGGCATCTCGATTTTGCAAGTGCCTGAAGGTGTTGATTTCGGAAACGGAAATATCGCAAAAATATTGATCGGTATTGCCGGCAAGAACGGCGAGCATCTTGAACTATTGTCACAGATCGCCATTGTACTGTCTGATGAAGACAATGTAGATGCAATCATTAATGCTGCTACCAAAGAAGAAATACTTTCTATATTTGAAGGAGCGGACCAATGAGAGCCCTGCACTTTGGAGCCGGTAATATCGGAAGAGGATTCATTGGCGGCTTACTTTCCGAATCCGGATATGCAGTGACTTTCGTGGATGTGAATGAAGAAATCGTCAACCTTTTAAATGAAAAGAAAGCCTATACAGTTGTACTTGCAGACCTTGAAAGCAAAGAGACAATGATCAATGGTGTCAAAGCCATTAACAGTCAAAAGGCACCTGATCAAGTGATAGAAGCCATCAAATCGGCAGATCTGATTACTACAGCAGTCGGACCGCATGTGCTTCCGATCATTGCGCGATTAATCGCGAAAGGTATCTCTGAAAGAATCAAAGAAAATAAGCAGCCCCTCAACATCATCGCCTGCGAGAATATGATCGGAGCCGGCACTTTACTGAAAGATAAAGTGTACGAGCTTTTGACAGAAGCAGAGAAAGAAAGTCTCGCTGCCTGCATCGCATTCCCTAATTCTGCGGTTGACCGCATTGTCCCGAATCAGACAAATAAAGATAAGTTATTGGTTTCAGTCGAACCTTATTATGAATGGGTCATTGATGAATCGGAAATCATCGGTGAAACGCCCCCTATCAACGGAGCAGCTTTCGCAGAATCTTTAACCCCTTATATTGAAAGGAAACTGTTCACCGTCAATACAGGACATTGCATCACGGCTTATTTGGGGTATATGTCGGGTCATACAGACATTAAACAAGCTATTGAAAATGATTACATTGCCAATACAGTCAAAGGCGCATTAATGGAATCCGGCAAAGTGCTGGTAAAGAAACATGGTTTTGATCAAGATGAACATATTGCTTATATCGATAAAATCATCCATCGTTTCAAAAATCCATTCATTTCAGATGAAATAGTCCGGGTCGGCCGTTCACCGATACGGAAACTCGGTCCGGCTGATCGATTGATCAGTCCGGCCGTCCAATACTATGAAGCCTTCGGGACCGTTCCGGAAAACTTGCTGAAAGGTATTTCCGCGGGATATCTATATGATCATCCTGAAGATGAAGAATCAAGGGAAATACAGCATGCCATCCAAACAAAAGGCATCACTTATGCGGTCGAGACATATAGCGGCTTGGATGCGGATCATCCATTGGCAAGAGAAATTATTCTTCCGTTGACAACTTCCCGCTGAAGAAAAGACACTAAAAAAGCGACAGCCCGAATTTGCTGTCGCTTTTTTGGTAGATGAATCATTCAGCCAATAATGCCGCGATTTCATCGATTTTCTTAGCTCCGAATACGACTTCTTCATCATTGATGATCATCGCCGGAACACTCATTACTTTGTATTTTGTGCGTATATCCGGGAAGTTGCTGATATCGACCATTTCTGCTTCGATGTTCGGATTTTCGATCGCGATGCGCTGGGCACCTACCACGACATCCGGGCAATAATGGCAAGATAAGGATACCATTACCTTCACGTTTGCTTTCTTTGTGATTCCTTTGATCACTTCTTTCACAGATGCATCCAATGCTTGTCCAGGACCAGCCAAGTTGTAAATAGCCAAGATGAAGGAATTCAGCTCATGTCCGCCAGGTACGCCGTGGTATTTCACGCCGCTGTACTCCCCCGAAGCGTTCAGAAGGGAGACAACCGGGTATTTATCCGCGTTGATCTTTTTCTCCATTTCCGGGTTTTCGCCTTTTTTATACACTTCGACATGAAGCTTATCACCTTGATCTGCGATGTCTTCCACAAAGCTTTTCAACTCAACGGACTTGGCATTACTTTCGTCAACGATTGTCACAAGTGTGACTTCGCTTTCCATTTTGCTGAAAACGCCTTTCAGCTGCGTGCGGATTGCGTCGGTAAGCAAGGCGCTTTTACCTGGAGCACTTTTTTCTGCCGCTTTCGGAATTTCTTGCTTCGCTTGTTTTTCTTCTTTCGGTTCTTCTTTGATACCGAGTCGTTCTTTCTCTTCCGCCACGTATTTGCCTGCATCTGTAGCCGCAATCGCACCATCAGCAACTGCTGTAATGACTTGACGCAATGATTTCGGACGAAGGTCTCCGGCTGCATAAACACCTTTCACATTCGTGTGCATATCTGCATCCGTGATGATATAACCGGCATGATCCATTTCGACATGGCCTTTAAATACTTCTGTTTGCGGCTGATAACCGATGAACACGAATACACCAAATGTGCCGTCTTCTTTCTTCGCTTCGTATTCCCATTCTTCTTTCGTGACATTATTGATGAAGCGTGCGCGCTGAATCATTCCTTCACCGTATACACCAAGCACTTCCGTGTTGAATTTCACTTCGATTTTATCGTTTTCGAACACTTTGTCAGCGATGGACGGTGCGCAAGTGAATTCAGGTTCACGTGCAATGATCGTCACTTTTGTTGCGAAGCGGGTCAAATACATCGCTTCTTCAGCAGCTGCGAAACCTGCTCCGATCACGAACACTTCAAGGCCTTGGAAGAACTCTCCGTCGCATGTGGAACAATACGCCACACCGCGTCCTGTGAATTCTTTTTCTCCAGGGAATCCTAATTTACGAGGTGAAGCACCTGTCGCGATAATGACCGCTCTTGCATGATAATCCCCGCTCAAAGTCTTCACGATTTTCACATCTCCGCTGAAGTCCACATCCGTTACTTCCGCTTTCGCGAATTCCACACCGAAGTCCAAGTTTTGCTGTTTCATTTCTTCCGTCAGCTTAGGACCTGTTGTTTTGCGGATTCCGGGGTAGTTGGCGATTTCTTGAGTTGTACTTGCCTGACCGCCGCCAGTTCCCTTTTCAAGAATGATTGTTTTAAGCTTTGCTCTTCCCGCATATACACCAGCTGATAATCCTGCAGGACCGCCTCCGATGATCAATAAATCATAAATGGTTTTCATGTTGCTCTCTCCTTGACGTGGTTTATATATAAGAAGGACAAGAGGCACTTATAGGTAGCATAAGTGCCTCTTGTTTGTTCAGTCTGATATTACAGCTTACCTACAAGATCCAAGCTTGGCTCAAGTGTTTCTTCACCTGGAGTCCATTTAGCCGGGCATACTTTATCTCCGTGTTCCGCCACAAATTGTGCAGCTTGTACTTTTCTCACAAGCTCTTCCGCGTTACGGCCGATTCCCATATCGTTGATTTCATAAGATTTGATTTGCCCTTCAGGGTTTACGATAAATGTTCCGCGAAGTGCCAATCCATCTTCTTCAACCAGTACACCGAATTGACGGGAAAGAACGTTTGCAGGGTCTGCAAGCATTGGGTATTGGATTCGTCCGATTGTGTCTGTAGCATCTGCCCATGCTTTGTGTACGAAATGCGTGTCTGTTGATACAGAATATACTTCACAGTTCATTTCTTTGAATGTATCGTAGTGGTCTTGGATATCGGCAAGTTCAGTAGGGCATACGAATGAGAAGTCTGCTGGATAGAAGAAGAATACGGACCATTTGCCTTTTACATCTTCAAGTGTTACTTCTTTGAATTCTCCGTTGTGATACGCTTGTACTTTAAAATCTTCTACTTGTTTGTTGATCATTGACATGTTTTTTCCTCCTGAGATGGTGATCCATCATTGTTGTTTGTGATAAATACTATATTATAATAATTATTAAAAGGGAATTAGTCAACCACTTCTTTATAATAATTATAAAAAGATTATTGTATGACCAAAAGCAACAATCCCTTTATACAAGTGATTTAAATGGTTTATTGTATATCCCTTTAAAAACCAACTTCATAACAAATAAGAATTAACTGTATATAAATGAGAAAAAAGAATGCTCAAAAATTATATAAAAATAATTAAATACAGATTAACATTAGGATACCCTTTCATGCTTTGCATTATTACCGCTCACGGCAAGAGAAAAAGCAGCCCGCTATTGAATGGTCTGCCTTTCGGAAAATTTTTATCTTGCTTTTGAAATACAGGAAATTTATACTGAATAAACAGTGTGTAGAGATATTGGTATTCATTTTTATTACCAAAAATATATGTCGTATGATACGTCTACCATCTGAATTTTATTATTC
This sequence comes from Bacillus sp. (in: firmicutes), assembly GCA_045576475.1. GTDB lineage: Bacteria > Bacillota > Bacilli > Bacillales > DSM-1321 > Bacillus_AD. The sequence continues at coordinate 14,013 of JAZNGP010000044.1, forward strand.
GGAGGTATATAAAATATGCATAAGGAAGATCGACTGCCGCAAAACGCAAAAGAAGGCATTTTATTCATGTTGATTATTTCACTCATCTCAGTGAATACGATTGCCCCTATCATCATGGGCATGGAGCGCGGATTCAGCATGGAGAGTTATGTGGAAACGCTGAAGATTATTCCGTTCATGTGGATCATTGTCATTTTGCTTGTCAGATTTGTTGCAGGGCCCATCGTAGGTAAAGTGCTGCTGCCGAAATTCGTAGGTCAAACGGACGGATTCAATGCAAGGATATTGCTGAATACTTTATTGAATGTCACCGTCCTGTCCGTTCTTTTGACAATCATCGGATCATGGGTCGGTACGAAACAAATAAGCCTGGAACCTTTCCAAGACTTCTTCCCTACTTGGTTCCGGAATTTCGGAGTCGCATTTTGGATTGAGTTATTGCTGGCTCAGCCGATAGCAAGGTTCGCCATGAAGAAATTACATGCCAGAAAAGCAGGTAAAGCTGCCAGCTTACATTCCTGAAAATAAAAACGCTTGGGCTGTTCCGTGAAAACGAAACATACCCAAGCGTTTTTTTGTTACTTGTTATTGCCTTATAAATTATGTGTATTCGTCCGATTCCTGATCAAAGGATCGGATGTTTCCGTATCTCTATCGCCTTCATAAGAAGAATCATTCAGCTGCAGCTTTTCCTTCTGCAGTCTTTCTTCTTCCGTTTCAAGCACTTCTTCCTCACGCAGCTCTCCGCGGACGGAAGGTCTGTTCACCGCCAAGTTCGGATCCGGCTGATCGACCAGCCCTAAACCGGTATTATAACGGTCCATCGTCTGCAGGCCGGGAGACTCTGTATGCTCCGTATATGGTTTCGTTTGATGAGGTTTTGCCGCCCCTTGCTCGACAAGGACGACAATATGGCCTTTTTCGATATCTTTTGCATAAACAGCTGTATCGGAGCGGGACACCCCATAATCGGTCAGTTTATCTTCGAGAGTGTTCGGCTGTTCGCTTTCGCCGGAGAAAAATCGGATGACTTTATCCAAGAAAGATTCATCTCCTGAACCTTCCGACACCAAACGCACATTGTCTCCCGCAGTGCTTTCACGTAAATCCAATGAATCTTCTTTATCTGCGACAACAATGATGTCATGGCCTTCGTATCCTTTAGACTCCAGTTCTCGGATGGCTTTCACGGCTAGCGGACTGGATTCATATATTCCATAAACGGATTTACTCATATAAATCTCCTCCTCAGAAAGTAATTGCTAAATTCTTCAAGCTTGTCAACCTTGCTTAAACAATACCCTGAGGATATTCCGCTTAAACCCCGCGATTTCCATCATCTTCAGTCAAATAGGTTAGAGCCTCTTCTATATCCGTAATAGGGCTATGGCAGACGAAATTCTCACAGATATAATATGTGCTACCGTCCATTTTCCTGTATTCCGCAGCAAAAGGAGCGGCTTCTTTCAAATCCTCCGCTTCTTTTGCCGCCAAATAAGTCCATTCCGGATGGAAATCCTTCCGAATCTTTTCAAGGAACAATGACGGTTCATCGGTCAACACAACCGCTTCCTTCATCTTCATCTTGGTGGTCATCGATGCCATCAGCATATACGTATGACCAGGAGGATATGTCCGGACCTGTTCGGCAAAAGCGCCCATCAGCTGATCCGCTTTTTCTTCATATCCCGTTTCACCAGTCAATCTGGACAAACGGATCAGCTGCAGAGCCGCTACACTATTACCGGAAGGCAATGCGCCATCATATGCTTCCTTCGGCCGGACGAGCAAGTTTTCTTGGTCTTTTCCGTAAAAATAAAACCCGCCGGCATCCTGATCCCAGAAGAGAGAGATCATGTTATTTGCTGTCCGCTTAGCCTTTAGTATAAAGGACAAATCCAGTGTCGCTTCATACATCTCTATATAGGCCCACAAAAGATACGCATATTCGTCAATGAAAGCGCGCTGTTTTATATCCCCGTCCCGGAAACGGACCATAAGGCGCCCATCCACCGTAAGTTGATCTTCTATGAACGAAAGAGCCTTCCTGCCCGCTTCGGCATACGATGGATTGTCGAATACACGAGATGCCTTCGCAAGCGCAGCAATCATCAATGCATTCCAGGACGTCAGTATTTTATCGTCCTTATGCGGATGGATCCTTTTCTCCCGGTACTCGAACAGCTTTTGCCGAGATGATTCAAGTTTACTGACAAGCGTATTCATATCTTGCTCTCCGATAAAGTCCTCCAGTGATTGATCAATCAGATTCGGGATATTCTTTCCTTCGAAATTGCCTTCTTCCGTAATATCATATACGTCACAGAACAGCTCTCCATCTTCCTTACCGAGCACTTCCTTCACTTCGTCCGGTGACCACACATAGAACTTGCCTTCTACACCCTCCGAATCCGCATCTTCCGCCGAATAGAACGCTCCATCCGGATGGAGCATGTCACGGAAAACATAGGTGAAAATCTCTTCTGTCTTTTGACGGTGAGAAGTATTGCCGGTCACCTGGAACGCTTCTGTATAAGCAATCGCAAGCATCGCATTGTCGTACAGCATTTTTTCAAAATGAGGCACCAAATATTCTTCATCCGTTGAATAACGGGCAAAACCGAAACCGATATGGTCATAAATGCCGCCATCCGCCAGTCCTTTCAATGTCTTCTCCGCCATGAACAGCGCCCGCTCATCACCGGTCCAATGATGATACCTAAGCAGGAACATCAGCGTATGGGGAGTCGGAAACTTCGGTGCTTCCCCGAAGCCGCCGTAAAGCTCATCAAAAGTCTTATTCAGCCGCTCATAACAAACCTTGATCAGCTCTTCAGAAAAAGCATCCTGCATTCCTTCTGAAACCCTTGGTTGAATCGCTGCCAAAATCCTCTGGCCGGTGCCTGCCACCTTCCCAGGCTCTTTCTCATAAATTTCAGCCAGCTGTGATACGACATCCAGCATTCCAGGAATCCCCTGACGGCTATGCTTCGGAAAATACGTGCCCACATAAAAAGGCACCTGATCCGGAGTCACAAAGACATTCAGCGGCCAGCCGCCATGCCCGGTCATCACCTGGCATACCGTCATATAAATCGAATCCACATCCGGACGTTCTTCACGGTCCACTTTGATCGAGATGAAATGCTTATTCAATAGTTCAGCAACTTCGGAGTCTTC
>JAZNGP010000045.1:0-14793 GCA_045576475.1 Bacillus sp. (in: firmicutes)
ATCATTCTACCTAATCTGAATAAAGAGAAAACGTATACGGAGAAATACAATCGCTATAAAGAAACACTCCATCATATGGAATGCGTATGGAAGTCAGGGAGGTGACGTTATGGAATTGGGTTTGAGAGGAAAAACGGCAGTCATTACTGGCGGTTCCAGAGGAGTAGGAAGGGAAACCGCCCTTGCTTTGGCTCGTGAAGGCGCCAATGTGGCGATCACCTTTCAAGGAAATAAAGAAAAAGCACAAGAAGTGGTCGATATGATCAAGGAGCTGGGAAGCAGGGCCATATCTTTTCAGCTGAACCTGGCGGACACGGAAGCCGCGATTGAACTGATGGAACGAAGCAGACAATACTTCGGTGAAGTGGATTTGCTGATCAATAATGCCGCCGTATGGCCGACCAGTTTTGTGAAGGATATGTCCCTTTCGGAATGGAATGAGACACTCGACATCAATTTGACCAGTGTTTTTCTGACATGCAAATCGTTCGTGAACCACTGTCTTGAATGTGATAAACCAGGGAAAATCCTGAACATCACATCCCAAGCTGCGTTTCATGGGTCCACTACAGGGCATGCCCATTATGCGGCCAGTAAAGCGGGACTCGTTGGGTTCGCCGTTTCACTGGCTCGCGAAGTGGCGAAGCATCGCATCAATGTGAATAATCTTGCATTGGGAATCGTGGAGACCGACATGATCAAAGATGCGCTCGATAAGAATCCGGATTATTATGTGAACCGCATTCCGATCGGGAGAGTCGCAAAAGCGGAAGAAATTGCGGATATTGCATGTTTCCTTGTCTCCGAGAAAGCCGATTATATGACAGGCGCTACGCTGGATGCGACAGGCGGGATGTTGATGCGCTGATGAAAAGGAGTGTCCTGATGAAATGCTTGGCGATCGCTGATTTATTCATTACAAAAGAGATGATGGAGACCGGCTTGACACCACTGACGGAAGCGGGAATCGACGTCACTGTCCGGGAGTGGAGACATGAAAACCTAGAGCAGCTCCAAAAAGACAATTTGCAGATCGAACAAAAGGGGAGCGAAGCACTGCAGTTACCCGATTTTTTGCTTGAGAACATCAAGACATTTGATGTCATCATCACCCAGTTTGCCCCGATCAATGAAAAAGTTTTGAATGCCGCAGAGAAACTGAAGATAATTGGTGTCCTGCGAGGCGGCACAGAGAATATCAATGAGACGCTGGCAAAAGAAAAGGAAATTGAAATCATTAACACACCGGGGAGAAATGCCCGCAGTGTCGCTGAATTCACAGTCGGGCTGATATTATCCGAGATACGTAATATTGCCCGTTCGCATGCCGCACTCAAAAATGGAGAATGGCGTAAAGACTTTCCGAACAGCGCCGACGTTCCGGAGCTTGAAGGAAGAACGATCGGCATCATCGGATTCGGAAACATCGGACAGCTTGTGGGACGGTTATTAAACGGATTTGATACGAGGATTCTCTTTTACGATCCTTATTTCCGAGGCAGCACAAGTTTCGAACAAGTGGATTTCGATACGCTGCTTGTCCAGTCCGATATTATCTCCATGCATGGGAGACTGACGGAAGAGACAAAAAATATGATTCGAATGGAGCATTTCCGAAAAATGAAGCGGACCGCTGTCATCATCAATACGGCGCGTTCCGGCCTTATAAAAGAAAAAGACCTCGTAAGGGCATTGCAGAATAAGGAAATCGCCGGGGCGGCAATCGACACCTTCGATCATGAACCACTGGAGCCAGACAGCGCCTTCCTGCACCTTGATAATGTCACACTGACGTCCCATATGGCAGGAAGCACAACAGATGCTTTTCGGCATACACCAAAGAAACTGGCGAAACGCTTATTGGAATATATCGAACATCCAACTTCTTAATACATTGAAAGTCTCCAAACTTCTTAAAAGTCCATTATAAAAAGGCAGAATATTTCGTCATATTATTCTCAGGGGGCGTTCGTATGATTAAAGGAGTCCATCACATCCAGATTACCATCCCAAAGGGAGCGGAAGAAGAGGGCCGGAATTTTTATTGCGGCGTTCTGCGGTTAGCTGAAATCGAAAAGCCGGATTCCCTTAAGGGACGCGGGGGTTTCTGGATCAAAGTCGGAGATAAGGACGTTCATATCGGTACAGAAGACGGTTTCGACAGGAACAAAACGAAAGCGCATATCGCATACGAAGTGGATGATCTATCTTACTGGAGAGCCAGGTTAACAAAAGAGAATATGGAGATATTGGATTCCATCCCGATTCCTCATTTTGATCGATTTGAATTCAGGGATCCATTCGGCAATAGAGTGGAAATGATACAACAGTTAAATGAAACCTAAACACTCAGGAGGAGGCTCATCGGAGCCCTGCGGAATGCGAGCAGCCTGAAGCGGATAATTTACTAACATTTGACTCTGTTTTTAACATGAAAGTGCCATCTAAAAAGACCGAATTTTCCTCAATTTTTTTGTATATAACGTTTATTACTATGTCCGCCGGGTATATAAATAGTGACGAGGGAAAGGTACTCGTCTTAACAATAGGTGGTTGGTTGCGATCGTATATGCGTGTTATTGGATCACATTCAAACAGCATGATATGAAACCGGAAAGAGGATTTCCGGAAGCGGCAAGATGATTTGCGAATGGTTTCTTAGCGACCCAGATGATTGTACCCAGATTTGGTGGAGCGGATGATGTGAAAGAACCTTTTGCAGATTGGGAAAACCAGTAACAAAGTGATGATTGGCCAAATGGAAGTGGGAAATGCTGAATGGTCGGGTGAAGTTCATTCGAAGAAGAGAATGTAAGCTGAGCTGAAGACTTGGCTGGATGAACAGGCACTGACAATTAACAAAGCATATGAACACGAAGGTTTGGGAGAAGAAACAGAGGAATGCTGGTATTAAAGGTGATTCAAAGAAATCACAGCAGCTGACCACCACTCTATATGAATAAAGCAATATTAAATATAACCCGGCAAGCGGAATGTCAAAACCTCCAGTTGCCGGGTTTTTGTATGTTGGTTAAATAAATGGAGGATAAAAGCATTCAAGCTTTATTTTTTCAATTATTTACCCCAGTCAAATTCCAGAAAAAATCCTGATGATATATAAAAATGGAACATACAACGATAAAGAGTATTGTTTTAATATATTGTTTGGAATCTCTCAGATACTTCCACTCTAAAAAAGCCTGCAATCCCCAAAAAAGAATGACAAATAGCACCCTATATACGTTCATGACATAATCTTCTTTCCCTTCAAAAAAAGGGAGAATAGAAAAATGGATGACTATTATAATCAATCTGCCCCATGCATAGATATGTTTGCCAGGTGTTTCGGTTACACATTTGTTCTTTGTGATACCAAGCTTTTTATTTAAGTATTTTGCCAACAATAACCAGGATATAAAGAATGTAATTATAAAAACAATGATCCCCATATACAAAACCTGCCTTTAAAAGTTTTACAATATCCACTTGATATAAATGGTGTTCTCCTCTTCAACATGTTAAGTACCATGTCACAATAAGCGGTTTATTGCATCCTGCCGGGGGGCGGCGAGCAGAATAAGACCCATGCGAAGGAAGAGGCTCACCGCTCATCCCGCGAAAAGCTCGCAACTGAATCAGGTATTCACTTACATTTCATTTTTCTTATGCCAGCTGCCGATACCTGTAAGGCGTATAATGATAGGTCTGTTTGAATAGTTTAATAAAGTAATTGCTGTCGCTGAATCCTGTGAGCGCTGCAACTTCTGAGATGGGAAAGTTTGTTTCGCGCACAAGCTTTTCCGCTTGCTGAAGCCGGTATTGCTGCAGATATTTCTTCAATGGAACGCCTTGTCTTTTGGAAAATAGGGAGCTTAAGTAGGAACTGCTGATGCCGAGATAGGCAGCGATGGTCGTCAAGGATACATCCGGTTTCGCAAAGTGGCTTTGGATATAATCAATGGCAAGTTCGGACAGGTCGGCATAAGTCCGCTGCTTCGTAGTTTGTACGGTTTGCGTGAGTGCTTGAATGAAGAAGAGCATCTCCTGCAAAATCTCATAGAGAATCGGACATTCCAAGATAGTGTGGAACAGTTTCCTGTATTGTGTTTCCAGCCTTCCTTGCTGCTGCAGATGGTATTTCAGCATAAAGCGCCGGATTTGCGCAAGCACACTCGTCAGATGAATGCGCACATCATCTTGATGATAATGGATACCGGGCAGCGTCAGGGCTTGGAAGAAATCTTTAATGTCTGGCAGATTTTGTTCCTCAAGCGCCTTGATCCAGAATTGCTGCTGATCTGGCGATAGAAGCGGATCAAAATATGCAATCTCGATTTGATCGGAACTGAAGTACAGCTGATTGTACCCTTTGTAGAAGCGTTGGCTGAGCGCTTCTTTCGTTTTTTCGTATGTATGGCGCAGTGTTGCCGATTCCCCGTCATAAACAGCGATGTTCAGCATGCTTTCATGTCCTTTTTGCCATTCTTGCAGCAGGAGCCGGCAATGTTTCTTCACCGCCTCAATTGAATCGGCTTCCACGACACAGACGATCCGTTTCTGCAGAGGCATCAATGTGGATTCCTCCATCAGGAAGGAATGGGAAAGCCAGCGGTAAAGTGTAAGGTGGTCCCCGAAATTGGCAGGCTCGATCAGAAAAAACTGCTGCTTGGTCCGGTCGATGATCGTGTCCTCATCCAAAAAAAGCGATAAATACAGTTCTTTCTGAGGCAGCCCTGGTGGAACATAGATGGATGTTGTCCGAGGACGGACAGACAGCAAAGCCGTTTTCAGCGCTTCGAGTGCCACAGGTTTGGTGAATAGCTGCAAGGCTTGCAGTTCGATTGCAAGCTGGGCATATTGGAATGTCGGCTGGGAAGTTATGGCTATGAGGCTCACAGGTTTGGACTGTAACAGTTTTTTCAGGGCAGGTGTAATCAATGTCATGTCAGCGATGACGATTTCCACTTCTTCCTGTTGCAGTATTTTTACGGCTTCGGAAGCCGTATAGGCTTCCTGCGTCGTAAATTGCTTCGGCGCATAACTCCGCAAATACCATTTGTACCCGTTCACTTCCTCGATATCTCTATCAATGAATAAAATCATCATCTCTATCACCCTTAAAAATTCTATTTCTTATACTATTTCTATTTTCACTTTATATTAAGCACTTATTATTAAAATAATACGATAATTGCACGAATTATTCCATTTATTCTCAAAACTGTAGGCGTTTACAATGAACATACATATTGGGGAGGGGTTTTGATGGCAAATGTTCCACAGGAAGTATTGGAGACACCCAAAGAGAAATCGAATATGAAAATGGCCGCGAAGATGCTGTTCTGCAGTTTGATCGGTATCTTCAGCTTCTTCGTTTCATTTGAATGGCAAGGGAAAAGCACCATCCTGATCGACCATATCGTCACATGGGTACAAAGTACATTTCCTTCAGCCGTGACTGTTTATATCTTCATTGGTCTCATTGCGGGTACAGCATATCCGTTCATCACCGGGAAGTGGAAGACTTCAACGGTGAACTTGATTCTGTCGGTGTTCAAAGTATTCGGGCTGGCTGCAGGTGTGATGCTGATTTTTAACTTTGGGCCGGCATGGCTGATGGCTCCTGATATCGGTCCTTACTTGATGGATAAGCTGATCAAACCGCTGGGGGTGCTCATTCCGATCGGTTCGCTATTCCTGGCTTTGCTCGTCGGCTACGGCTTGCTTGATTTCATCGGTGTGTTGACGCAGCCGATCATGAAACCTGTTTTCAGGACACCGGGACGTTCTGCCGTGGATGCGGTGGCATCGTTTGTCGGCAGTTATTCGGTTGGACTCGTATTGACGAACCGTTTATACAACGAAGGCAGATATACCGGGAGGGAAGCGGCGGTCATCGCCACCGGGTTCTCGACCGTATCGGCTACGTTCATGGTGATCATCGCGAAAACACTTGGCATCATGGAATATTGGAATCTATTCTTTTGGGTTTCGCTTGTCATCACCTTCGCTGTGACTGCAATCACAGCGCGACTTTATCCCCTGCGCAGTATGACGGATGAGTATATGGAAGGAGTCGCTCCCCAGCCTGAAAAAATCATCCGGAAAGATCGTCTGAAGACAGCATGGACGGAAGCGCTGCAAGCCGTCGAGCAGACACCGTCATTGGGTAAGAATCTTTGGGTCAATCTGAAAGATGGAATGGTGATGACGATGGCGCTGATTCCGTCGATCTTGTCGATTGGGCTACTGGGATTGGCATTGGCGACTTATACGCCTGTCTTTGATTGGATGGCCTACCTGTTTGCGCCATTCACATATGTATTGCAGTTGCCTGAGCCGATGTTGACGGCAAAAGCTTTAGCGGTTTCTGTTGCGGAAGTATTCCTTCCGGCTTTGGTCGTGACGGAAGCGCTGCTGGTGACGAAGTTCATCGTCGCGGTTGTTTCCATTTCATCCGTTCTTTTCTTATCCGCAGTCATTCCGTTGATTTTATCGACGGATATTCCGATCACGTTCCGGCAAATGATCATCATTTGGTTTGAGCGGGTCGTGTTGACATTGATACTTGTGACACCGATTGCATTCATTATCTTATAAAGGGGAGATTTTTAATGATACAAACACGTACAATCCGTGCACCGAGAGGAACAGAGCTCACTTGTAAAGGGTGGACACAGGAAGCGGCGGTGCGCATGCTGATGAACAATCTGGATCCGGAAGTGGCGGAAAATCCGGATGAATTGGTCGTATACGGCGGCATTGGGCGCGCGGCCCGCAACTGGGAGAGTTTCGATCGAATGATCGAAACACTGAAAAAACTGGAGAATGATGAGACGATGCTTGTTCAGTCGGGAAAGCCGGTAGCTGTTTTCAAGACGCATGAACAAGCGCCGCGCGTGCTTATCGCCAATTCGAATCTTGTACCGGCATGGGCGAACTGGGAGCATTTCTATGAGCTGGAAGAGCGTAATCTGATGATGTACGGGCAGATGACGGCCGGCAGCTGGATTTACATCGGGGCTCAAGGAATCCTGCAAGGGACATATTTGAGTTTCGTGGAGGCAGGAAAAAAGAAATTCGGAACGGCGGACTTGCGGGGCAGATTCATCCTCACAGGAGGAATGGGCGGCATGAGCGGCGCACAGCCTTTGGCAGGGAAAATGGCAGGTGCGGTCATCCTTGTCGTCGAAGTGGATCGTGCCCGCATTGAACGGAAAAGAAAGGAAGGGTATTGCGACCATATCGCAGAAACAGTGGATGAAGCCATCGAGCTTGTCGAAAAACTGACTGCGGCGAAAGAGCCTGCATCCATCGGCCTAGTCGGAAACTGTGCGGATGTGAACCGGGAGCTCTTGAACCGCGGCATCATTCCGGATATGGTGACCGACCAGACAAGTGCGCATGATCCGCTCAACGGGTACGTACCGAACGGCATGACACTGGATGAAACGTTGGCATTGCGTGTGAACGACCCGAAGACATATGAAAGAAAAGCGAAAGAAACGATGGCCGAGCATGTGCGTACGATGCTGGAATTCCAGGCGGCGGGAGCGGAAACATTTGACTATGGCAACAACATCCGCGCGTATGCGAAGGAAATGGGCGTGGAGAACGCATTTGATTTCCCTGGGTTCGTCCCGGCTTATATCCGTCCGCTGTTTTGTGAAGGGAAAGGCCCTTTCCGCTGGGCGGCGCTGTCCGGAGACCCGGAAGATATCAGGAAGACGGATGAGCTGGCGAAAGAAATGTTCGCTGAAGATGAAGGGCTTGTGAACTGGATCGACATGGCGCAGAAAATGGTTAAATACCAAGGGCTGCCGGCGCGTATCTGCTGGCTCGGATACGGAGACCGCCACCGCTTTGCCTTACGTGTGAATGAAATGGTGGCGAAAGGCGAACTGAAAGCGCCGATCGTATTCGGCCGTGACCATCTCGACTCCGGATCAGTCGCTTCTCCCAATCGTGAAACGGAAAGTATGAAGGATGGATCAGACGCAGTATCCGATTGGCCGCTGCTGAATGCACTCGTCAATACCGCAGGAGGTGCGAGCTGGGTGAGCATCCACCACGGAGGCGGAGTGGGAATGGGGTACTCCCAGCATGCAGGTCAGGTATTGGTTGCGGATGGAACGGAAATGGCCGCAGAAAAAATCAATCGTGTCCTGATCTCGGATCCGGGATTGGGCGTCGTCCGCCATGCGGATGCAGGATATGACATCGCCATCAAAACAGCCAAGGAAAAAGACATTCATATGCCAATGCTGAAAGGATGAACGGAATGCTTCTTATTCAGAACGCAAACGAAGTGCTGACGATGCAAAGTAATGTGACTGGCCCCCGCACCCGCGAAGCCATGGGACATATAGGGCTGCAGGAAAATGCCAGTGTGCTGATCGAAAACGGCCGTATTGCGGCCGTCGGTCCTATGGCGGAGCTGGAGCAGGAGTATGGCGATACAATCAAAAAAGCCGACACGATCAATGCGGAAGGTAAGATCGTCATGCCCGGCCTTGTCGACTGCCACACCCATCTTGTGCATGGAGGCAGCCGTGAGCATGAACTCAATATGCGGCTTGCAGGAAAAACATATATGGAAATCATGAATGCCGGAGGCGGCATTCATTACACGACAGGAAAGACAAGGGAAGCAAGCTTTGAACAGCTGTATGTCAAGACGATGCGTCATCTCGACCGATTCCTGCAATACGGTGTGACAACAGTGGAAGCAAAATCCGGATACGGATTGGATTGGGAAACGGAAAAAAAACAGCTGGAAGTGGCGAAGAAGCTGCAGGAGACGCATCCGGTAGATGTGGTGTCCACCTTTATGGGAGCGCATGCCGTGCCGAAGGAATACAAAGGCAATGAAGATGCTTTTGTCGACATCGTCATTGAAGAGATGCTGCCGAAGGTTGCAGACTCCGGGCTTGCGGAGTTCAATGATGTCTTTTGTGAACATGGCGTGTTCACTCCCGGACAGTCGAGACGTATTTTGGAAGCTGGAAAAAGTCACGGGCTGATTCCGAAAATCCATGCGGATGAAATCGAACCATACGAAGGGGCGGAGCTGGCAGCAGAAGTCGGCGCCATTTCCGCGGAGCATCTTCTTGTTGCTTCTGATGCGGGCATCGGAAGAATGGCGGAGGCAGGGACAATCGCTGTCCTGCTTCCAGGCACGGCATTCTTCCTGCGCGCTCCGTTCGCAAGAGGGCGTCTCATGATCGACAGCGGTGTGCCTGTCGCCATTTCGACGGATTTCAATCCGGGATCATCTCCGACAATCAGCCTGCCGTTCATCCAGAACCTGGCCTGCATGAATATGGGGATGACGATGGAAGAAGTGCTTTGCGCGACGACCATCAACGCCGCTCATGCGATTAATCGCGGAGATGAAGTCGGATCGATTGAAACAGGAAAGAAGGCAGACTTGCTCATTTTGGATGTCCCGAACTACAAGCAGATGCAGTATTTCTACGGGATGAACCATACGGACACGGTAGTGAAAGGCGGAGAAGTTGTGGTGAAAGGCGGTTCGTTATGCACTTCAGTGACTATGTGACCAGATCGCAGACAACATGGCAAAGAAGCAAAGGCCAAGATATGAAAGTGAAAGATCTCGTTACTCCTTATGAAAAGGGACTGCGGAATCCCGATATGGTACTGCTTGGTGTTCCTTTGTCACGTTCGTCCATCAGTGCATCGGCCGCATCCGAGTTTCCGGAAGCATTCCGGAAAAGCTGGTCTTTATTTTCGACGTATTACATCGACGATGATGTCGACATCCGGGATATGAAGATTGTCGATGCCGGGGATGTTGTCATGCACGGAACGGACATCATCCAATGCCACAAGCATATTGAACAGGCGCAGAAGGATGTAATGACAGAGTTTCCGGATACCTTATATGTCTCGATCGGCGGAGACCATTCCATCACAGCGCCGATTGTCCGTGCCCATGCACAGACGGGAAGGCGTATCGGTATCCTGCAATTCGACACGCATCTTGACTTACGTGATGCGAAGGAGAACGGACCGTCAAACGGTACGCCGATCCGTCAGCTGCTGGACGGGGGAGTGATCCGCGGGGAAGACGTTTACAACATCGGACTGCACGGCTTTTATAATGCCCCGTCATTGATCGAGGCGGCGGATCATTATGGAGTCAACCGTATCACATTGAAGCAGTTCCGGAAAAAGGGAGCCCGGGCGCAGATCGCGGATGTGATGAAGGAATTACGGAGTAAAACAGATGCGGTTTATGTGACGGTCGACATCGATGTGCTGGACGTTGCTTATGCACCGGGTGTCCCTGTATCGACACCGGGAGGGATGCGCACGGATGAACTTTTTGATTTATTATATGAGGTCGGCAAGTATCCGGTCGCCGGCATGGATTTCGTCTGCATCGACCCGCAACGGGATACAAGGGCAGGGACAACGGTCAAGGCAGTGACATATGCCTGGCTGACGTTTGCGGCAAGCAGGTATCAGGCGGTCAAAGCATTCGAAGGAGTTGATTAATAAATCGTAGAACGATAAAAGGGGGCAGCCGATCATCCGGCCGCCCCTTTATCATCATTTTTGATGGTTATCGAGTTGTGGAAGTATGTGTATCATGCGCATATTCATGGTTTGGTTTGAACAGCAAGCCGATATTGATCAGACCGGCCACACCAACCAATGCATAAACGATTCTGGATAAGAGTGCATCTTGCCCTCCGAATAGGGTGGCAACTAAGTCGAATTGGAATAATCCCACCAAGCCCCAATTTACAGCTCCGATAATGGTTAATACAAGTGCGATTTTCTGAAGTACGCTCATTCTCCATTCTCCTTTGCTTTTTATTTACGACATCAGTGTCGCTTATTATTTCTAGTCTATATATTCCCGGAAGTTATGGTGATAAACGCCTTTTCCTGAAAAATATTTCTTTATTCATCTTATTCTTTTTAAAACAGCCATAAAAAAAGACGTCCCTAAAATGGGGACATCTCCTTTATCATCATTTCTGATCAAAAACGTAAATCACTTTTGCTGCTTGCGCTCTATTGGCATTTGCATCGGGAAGGAAGCGGCCTGCTGTTCCTCCGACCAAAAGTCCCAATTCATGAGCGGCATCGACTTCATCGATGAATCGTTTATTAATATCGTTTCGGTCTTTGTAGTTCGCGGGTTGTTTGGCTTTGTATTCTTTTCCCGTTTTCTTTTCATAGGCACGGACAATCATCGCGGCCATCTGTTCTCTTGTGATGGCTTTGTCGCCATTGAACTGTTTTGGAGGATTCAATGTGATGCCGTTTTCGTAGGCGATTTTGATTTCATTATAAGTGCCTGTGGAACCATCGCTCAATCCGAGTGAACGAACCATCAAGGCTGCGAATTGCGCCCTTGTCACGGATTCTTCCGGACCGAATGTGCCGTCTGCTTTCCCTTTAAGGACTCCTCTTTCCACCAGACTGTCGATGAATTCCTTTGCCCAATGACCATTAGGGACATCAGGGAATGATGGAGGATGTTCCGAATCTTTCCCGCTTAAGTCCATCTTGAAGATTCCATAGCCTTTGTCATCCGTCTTGCTTGTATAGGAAATGGAATCCGTCTCTTTGCTGTATGCTTCCGCTTTTGGGCTGGTTGTGAATGTGACATTCACTTTATCATTGATCGGTGCAATGGACCAGTTCCGGTCAATAGAAGGGTTTACTTCCTTGATTTCTGTGATGTAATCCATCAGCACCTGCCTGTTTTCATCAGCAGAATCGACAATCAATTTGCCGCCTTTGATGCCAGGAAAATTACCGCCGCCCGCTGCACGGTAATTATTCGTGACAACGATGAAGGATTGATTCGGATCGATTGCTTTCCCGTTATATTGAAGATTCACAATCCTGCTGGAGGAAGCATCATTGAGATTGCCGTTCGTCTTGTACTTGGCCGGTTTTGTGACGTCAATCTCATATGTTACACCATCCAGCACATCGAAATTATAGCCTGCGAAGGAAGGGTTCAACAATTCTTGTTCTTCCGTGCTGTCCGGATTGATTTGATTGAATTTGCCCGCAGACATCTCGAGCCATTCCTTCACATCTTCTCCCTTGATCAAAATCGCTTTCAATGTATTGTCATACAGGTACAGATCGCTCGCACTCCGTATCGTCATATCGCCTTTTTTGATCAGCGTATATTCATCCGGATTATTATAGCCTGTCTTGAAAGGGGCACCTGCCGATAGAATCGGGGTATCTTTGTACTCCGGTGCATTATTTTCGATGAATTTCTTGGCATACCAAGTTTGTGCCGCGGTCACAATTTGGATAGATGGATCATCTTGGACCATAGCGAAGTAGCTGTGGATATCTGTTGTGGTTGTGCCTAGTTTGCTTAATGTATATTGGACGGTAGCTTCATGTTCTTTTTCAACGAGACTAACGAGTTCAGTATCTGCTTCTACGGTCGGTTTTTTCGCAGCAGTATCAAATATGCCTTTCGTGGAGGATTGTGAATCGACGACTGACCATTTACCGTCCTTCTGTGATAAGCTCAAATCGATGATTCCGAGTTTTTCACCGCCGTAATCGGCTTGTACAGCAGCGACTCCGTTAATGGTGCCTTTCTTATTATCAACGCCTTTAACGAGATTGCCTGATGCATCTTTGAAATGTGAACTGAGATCTTTATCATTTTCAGCAGGGAAGACCGTATGTGTATGGCCCATTGTAATGGCATCAATGCCTTCCACTTCACTTAGTGGGTATATGGCATTTTCCGCACCTTCATAGGCTTTAGCATTTTGGTCAAATCCTGAGTGCGTCAATGCGATGACGACATCCGCACCTTCTTTCTTCATTTCAGGAACGAATTTCTCAGCGGTTTCGACAATATCCTTCGTGATGGCTTTTCCGTCAAGATGTGAACTGTCCCATACAGTGATTTGCGGAGTGACCAGACCGATATAGCCGATCTTCAGTTTATGTTTATTCCCGTTCTCATCCGTAACTTCTTTTTCATGGATGCTGTATGGTTTGAACATATTTTCATCCTGGCCGGCTTTATACACATTTGCGTTCAGGACATCGAATGCCGCATCATTATATGTCTCTTCCAGGAAGTCGAGGCCATAATTGAATTCATGATTGCCTAGTGCAGCTGCGTCGAATTTAAGTGCGTTCATCATTGCGATGATCGGATGGATCTGACCTGCCTTTAATGGATTGACTTTTGCTATGTAGGTGGCAAAGGGAGTACCTTGAATCGTATCACCGTTATCGACAAGGACGGAATTACTGACTTCGCTCCGAGCTTGTTGAATCAGCTTGGCCGTTTTCACAAAACCGACTTGATTGGATTCGGTGCCTTTATAATAATCATAGCTCAACAGGTTCATATGTATATCTGTTGTTTCCATGATCCGGAGCTTCACAAGTCCGTTTTCTTTTGTGTCGGCAGCGGCAAAAGGGGCGGCTTGCGTCAATAATAGAAACGTGCAGATCAAACCCGTGATCACACCCTTCAAGAAACATTGATTCTTCATAAATTAATCCTCCTATTGATATATTTGGTAATCTCCATTTCATAGTATCATAGTAATAGAAATGACAGATAACTTTTAGGAGAAGAAATGTATATGATCCATTACGTTGCCTAATGGATGAGTTTTTTTCCGTATTTGTTTGCCATGACTCGGAATAAGACAGGAGAGAGAAGGAAAAGAATTGCGGATAAAGAGACTTTCCAATTGTTGAAATACTTAAGCTTTTGCATTTCACTCTTAATATTGTAATCGTGAATGAAACGTTTGAAATCTTCCGAATCATAATAAATGGAAGCTTGCCATGTTATGGACCAGAGCAGTCTTGAAACTCCGTACTTTTTGTACTCGCCGGCAAAATCAGGGGCGTTTGTTTCAAAGTACTTCTCAAGGTCCTTCATAAGAGTATATACTTGTAGTCTTTCACCATTGAATTTGGCTGTGGCGGAGTTTTCTTGCAATTGATAGATATATAACCGTTTGTCCAAATAAGCGATCTTTCGGGATTTGGAAATAAGCCTCCAAAGCATATGTATATCTTCCCCAAATTTATACCCTTCGGCAAACCAGAGTTGATTATTGATCAATCGCTCTTTTTTCACCATGATTGTCCATATCCCTGTTGTCATTCGGCCATATAGGAAGTCTTTTAGACAGGTAAGAGAATCGGTGATTGTCAATTCACCAGATTCCGCAGTTGTTGAGGTGATTTCCGTTCCATCCAAATGAATCTGCTTATACTTACAGAAAACCAAATCGACATTGGCCGTTTCAATGGTCTTGCGCATTTCAAATAAATAATCTTCTGTGACTCTATCATCCACATCACAAAAACAAAGCAGCTCACCTTTGGAAGCTCTAATTCCTGCATTTCTCGCGGCACTTACGCCTGCGTTTTTTTGATCAATGATAGTTATGTTTAAATTTGCCCTGTTTTTTATGTCGTTTAATGTCTCTAAGGAGTGATCCGTTGATCCATCATTTGTAAAAATAAGTTCAAAGTCATTCTCTATTTGCTTTTCAAATGAATGTACAAGAGCATGAATATATTTTTCGCCGTTATAAACCGGAATAATCACACTGATCATGAATAGCCTCTCTTCACCATTTTTTCCTATACTATAATGATGTTACATAAATTTGTATATAAATTTTGTGAAAATTTATGAATAGTATAAATACTGCCTGGACAATTATAGGCAGCCAATATTCTCAAAAGAGTAAAAGATTCATATATTGTTCTCCGGATTAGGAATGAAACTTC
>JAZNGP010000046.1:0-12193 GCA_045576475.1 Bacillus sp. (in: firmicutes)
AAATGGAATGGATGGATTCGCTATAATGGGAATCGCCATGCAGTCCATGTTCTATCAGCTGTTTGAAGGAGTAGCTGAAGATGACTTCAAAGCGACTTTTGACCTGAAGGACGAGAAAACGGGCGAAGTGTTTGACACTGTCGTTTATCCGGATGACTTGGAAGAAGCTGCGGAAACTGAAGTGAATTGAATTGAATGAAAAGCCGGCGAGTTATATACTTGCCGGTTTTTTTACATTAATGAAGCGGTCTGTCCCTCTTATATGAATATCGATTAAAGCAATTGTTTTTCCATCCTCACATGCGGAATGCCTTCTTCCAAGAATACGTCGGATGTTGTTGTGTAACCCAATCTTTCATAGAATCCTTCAGCGTGTGTCTGTGCATGAAGTTTCACGCGGATCATTCCTCGATCGGCCGCGATTTCTTCAAGTGCTTCCATAATTCTTTTTCCAAGTCCGGACTTACGATAGGGCTGCAGCACGCAAATCCGTTCCAGTTTCCCTGCTCCATCCACTTCCCTGATGCGTCCTGTACCTGCAGGAAAGTCATCATACCTTGCAAGGACATGCTCTGCTTTGCCATCAAGCCGGTCATATTGATCGAATTCCTCTCCGGCGGCCACTCCTTGCTCCTTCACAAATACAGCCTTCCTGATTTCAAAAGCTTTTTGGAGTTCCTGTTCTTTTGTGATTCTATCAATATGCATTGGTCATCAGTCCCTTTAAGAAGATTTATTAGACTAAACTATAACCCCATTATAAAGTCTAGTATTCACTTTTCAAAAAATATAAAAATAATTTAAAAGTAATCTACAAAAAATGACATTCCTTGAAGAATCTGAATACAGACCTTGTAAGCTTGTCTTATTAATATTGAGAGCGATTTAACTCTTTGCGGCTTAGTCAATTTAGCGGTGATATATGCAGGGTTTTGATGATAAAGCGCATAAATGTCGATTGTGCCATAGCTGGACATTGTGTAAAATAAAGGAAACCGACCTTATAAGGGCTTCAAACTGTTTTTGTGAACCCGATGCGACAATGTGGGTATCCGGGGCTGTCATCTCTTTTACAGGTTGTATAGTGATTCGGGACTTAAAAATTATTACAATGATTAAATACAGAATATTCAAATATGTTGAGGTTTCGTTATTCCTTAACCCCATTTTTTAAAAAAAGAAGGAGGAAGATCGAATGAAAGATGCTGACAAACTCTTTATTTCTTTGGACGATCTGGAGAGAAACTTCATGGAAGCAGAACCGGGGCTCAGTAGCCAGAAGGCCTTGGAAGAAGCTAATAGATGTCTATATTGTTATGATGCTCCCTGTATAAAGGCATGTCCGACGGATATAGACATACCGTCATTCATTAAAAAGATCGCCACAGGCAATATGCTGGGTTCAGCAAAAACAATTATGTCCTCCAATCCGGTCGGTGCAAGCTGCGCCAGAGTTTGTCCAACGGAAGAACTCTGTGAAGGAGCTTGTGTCCTGAATGATTCCACAGTTCCGATCCCCATCGGCAAATTACAAAGATTCAGTACCGACTGGGCAATCCACAATGACCGCATCCTCTTTGAACCAGGTCCAAAAAACGGAAGGACAGCCGCCATCATCGGAGGAGGTCCGGCAGGTTTGTCCGCAGCTAGAGAACTTGCAAGGCTCGGATACGAAGTCACTATTTATGAAGCATCCGAAAAAGCAGGCGGCTTGAATACATACGGTATCGTCTCATTCAGGCTTCCGCAATCCATCTCATTTTGGGAAGTGCGGCAAGTCACTGAGCTAGGCGTCACCATCCACACAAACACCACCATCGGTCAAGATATATCCATTGAAGACATAAAAAAGAAATATGATTTCATTATCTTAGCGGCAGGCATGGGATCTGTTCCTTCTCTCGGGATTGAAGGAGAGAGGCTTGAAGGGGTGCATGATGCCATCGATTTCGTCAAGGCGACAAAAAGCGGAAAGAAACCGGATTCCTTTATAGGTAAACGGATTGCTGTCATCGGGGCAGGAAATACAGCCATCGACGCAGCCACTTGTTCCGTCCGTCTCGGCGCCGAAAATGTCAAAATCCTTTATAGAAGGACAAAGGAAGAAATGTCGGCATACGATTTCGAGTATGAATTTGCGAAGCAGGATGGTGTTGAATTTCGCTGGCTGACGGCACCGAACAGGATCATTGGAGATGAGGAAGGCCGGGTCATCGGCATTGAATGCATCAAAATGGAACTGAGCGAAGCGGACAATGACGGCAGAAGGAAGCCGGTGCCGATAGCAGGGTCGGAGCATGTCATACAAGTGGATGCGGTTATCAAAGCCATTGGGCAGACTAGGCATCTTCCTCTTATAGAAGCACTTGGTCTGCATCATGAGGGAGGGGTTGTCCAAGTGGACAGCGATACTTTAAAAACATCCGATCCTCAAGTATTTGCCTGTGGAGATATCGTTTTCGGAAAAGGAAAAGGGGATGCAATGGTTGTGACTGCTGCACAGCAAGGAAAAATGGCGGCTTATGCCATTCACAATCAATCCGTCTTGGTTTGAGGAATGCAAACTTACTCGATGAAAGGGGAGAGCAATATGGTCAATCTTCATACAAATCTGGCGGGAATCCAGTCGCCGAATCCATTCTGGCTGGCATCTGCACCGCCGACGAATTCAGGCTATCAAGTACAAAGAGCTTTTGAGGCAGGATGGGGAGGAGCCGTATGGAAGACACTTGGCGATCCGATTCTGAATGTCACCTCCCGTTTTGCGGCGGTCAGCTTCAATGGCCAGAAAGTGGCCGGATTCAATAATATCGAACTGATTACGGACCGTCCTTTGGAAGTGAACCTGAAGGAAATGAGGGAAACGAAAAAAAGGTTTCCGGACCATGCCATTATCGCATCTCTTATGGTGGAGCCGACCCGTGAAAAATGGCATGAAATCGTAAAAAGAGTAGAGGATTCAGGAGTCGACGGTCACGAGCTTAATTTTGGATGTCCCCATGGAATGGCTGAGAGGGGCATGGGAGCCGCCTCAGGTCAAGTTCCTGAGTTGGTTGAAAAACAGACTTATTGGGCGAAAGAAGTGGCTCAAAAACCGGTCATCGTCAAATTGACTCCGAATATAACAGATATCACCGCGACTGCTGAAGCTGCTGTGCGCGGCGGAGCGGACGCAATCAGTATGATCAATACAATCAACAGTTTGGCGGGAGTCGATCTCGATACATGGAATACCATTCCGCATGTTGCCGGGCGAGGAGCGCATGGAGGATATTGCGGGCCGGCTGTGAAGCCGATTGCTTTAAATATGGTCGGGGAATGTGCAAGGAATCCGCATATTAATGTGCCGATATCAGGAATTGGAGGAATTTCGAATTGGCGGGATGCTGTCGAATTCATGCTGATGGGGGCGACAGGAGTCCAGGTCTGTACTGCCGCTATGCATCATGGCTTCCGTATCGTAGAGGATATGATTGAAGGGTTGACCAATTATTTGCAGGAAAAGGGCATCTCGTCTTTATCGGAAATCATCGGGCAGTCTGTCCCAAGATACTCCAATTGGGGAGATTTGGATCTGAATTACAATATTGTCGCAAAAATTAATACAGACGTCTGCATCAACTGTAATAAATGCCATATCGCATGTGAAGATACTTCACATCAATGCATCGATATGCTGAATGACGAGAACGGCAAGCCTTATCTTAAGGTGCGCGAAGAAGACTGCGTCGGCTGTAATCTTTGTTCGATCGTCTGTCCGGTCGATGGAGCGATCGATATGGTTGAACTAGATAATGGGCTGATGCCGATGACATGGAATGAACGTCAGTACGCATTGAAAATGGCAGCAGGGTCAAATCTTAATACAGCCAATCAATAAAGGGGAGATTTTATATGAAGAAAATCATCAGAAACGGAATGGTTGTTACGGCAGCCGATACCTTTGAAGCGGATGTATTGATTGAGGGTGGCAAGATATCCGCAATCGGGCAAAATCTCCCGGATAAAGATGCGGAAATCATCGATGCATCCGGCCTTTATGTCCTTCCGGGAGGCATCGACCCGCATACACATTTGGATATGCCTTTCGGGGGAACGGTGACGAAAGACGATTTCGAGACAGGTACGAAGGCAGCTGCTTTTGGAGGCACGACCACCATCATTGATTTCTGTCTTACAAATAAAGGGGAGCCTTTACAAAAGTCGATTGATGCCTGGCATGAAAAATCAAAGGGAAAAGCAAGCATTGACTATGGTTTCCACTTGATGGTTTCGGAAATCAATGAAGAAGTTCTTGAAGAGCTTCCGAAGGTAATCGAGGAGGGAATCACTTCCTTCAAGGTATTTATGGCCTATAAAAATGTATTTCAAGCTGATGATGGTACATTGTTCAGGACATTGCTCACAGCGAAGGAGCATGGCGCATTAGTGATGGTGCATGCTGAAAATGGCGACGTGATTGAATATTTGACGGAACAAGCACTTGCTGCAGGACAGACAGACCCGAAATACCATGCTTTGACAAGGCCTCCGGAACTCGAAGGGGAAGCGACAGGACGCGCCGCCGAACTGACCGGCATCGCCGGCTCTCAGCTTTATGTGGTACATGTGTCATGTTCTCAGGCAGTGGAGAAAATCATTGAAGCAAGAAATAAAGGAATAGATGTCTGGGGGGAAACATGTCCTCAGTATCTTGTGCTTGATCAGTCTTATCTTGAAAAAGAGAATTTCGAAGGTGCGAAATATGTATGGTCGCCTCCACTCCGGGAGAAATGGCATCAGGAAGTGCTGTGGAATGCATTGAAAAGCGGACAGCTGCAAACATTGGGATCAGATCAATGTTCATTTGATTTTAATGGGCAAAAAGATTTGGGCAAAGATGATTTCACTAAAATACCGAATGGAGGCCCGATCATCGAGGACCGTTTTTCCGTATTTTTCTCGGAAGGTGTGAAAAAAGGAAGGATCACCATCAATCAGTTTGTGGATATCACATCGACAAGGATTGCTAAGCTGTTCGGGCTGTTCCCGAAAAAAGGGACGATAGCTGTCGGTTCTGATGCTGACATTGTCTTGTTCGATCCGGAAGCCCGAAGGACGATTTCCGCGGAAACACATCATATGGCAGTTGATTATAACGCATTCGAAGGGATGGAGGTCACAGGTGAGCCGGTGTCCGTATTACTCAGGGGGGACTTTGTCATCCGGGAAGGGAAGTATGTAGGGTCCCCGGGGAATGGAGAGTATTTGAGAAGGGGCAGGTATAACGCACAGCCTGCTTTGAAGAGCCGCAGTACATTGACGGTCTGAGTAATAAGTAAGCACGGCAAAATGGAAACGGTAATGCGGCCGGCTTGAGCCGGTATATGGAAATAAGGAGTGGATTTATGAAAAAAAGCCATCTGAAATCACCCGATTTATACCCAATTAAGCAAAAAGACCGTAATATCACCAGCATCGGCTATTCATTCATGTGGGTAGGAATGGTGGTCGTGCTTGCCACTTTTGCCATCGGAGGTGCAGGGGTCGTCTCCTTGCCTCTTCCGTTGGTGATACTTGCCACAGTCATCGGATCTTTGGCAATCGGATTATTTATTTCATTGATTGCCGATATCGGAATCGAACATGGATTATCTTTTCCTGTCTATATGAGGGCTCCGTTCGGGACAATCGGAACGCATATTCCATCCATCACACGAGGTATATCTGCTTCCGTGTGGTTCGGGATTAATACATACTTCGGGGCATCCGCGATGAATGGAATCCTTAACTTGCTGTTCGGATTCGATAATTGGTTAGTCTGCTATCTCTTGTTTGCGGCGGTTCAATTGATTAATACAGCACTCGGGATCAAGTCTATTGAGCGATTTGCTGATCTTGCGGCACCAATCATCATTCTGATTTCTGTTTGGATGTACGCAGCTTTGTCAGATCAGGCAGATGAAGCCGGCCGGAATATATGGAACTGGGTGGAATCACCTGCAACAGGGACGGCGGCTGTGACCGCATTCTTTGTCGTCATTTTCAGCAATATGGGTTTTTGGGCAACGCTTGCGGCCGATATTCCCTCCATCTCTCGCTACTTCAAGGCACCTGTCAACGAGAAGAATTGGTTCAAACGCAATAAAGGATCCTTAATCGGCAATCTCATCGCCATGCCCTTGACACAGACATTTATGATCCTAATCGGTGCGGTATCTTATATCGCTGTGATGAATGCGGATCCTGTGGTGGCACTTCAAGAGTCGGCAAGCGGATTTATGCTTGGAGTCCTTCTTCTTATGATTGTGCTTGCTCAATGGTCTACGAACACAGCCGCGAATGTAGTGCCGGCAGCAACCATATTCTCCAATGTCGGAGGTCCGAGATTTCCGTTCTGGGCGGGAGTCATCACGGCCGGTGTCGTAGGTACACTTGTCCAGCCATGGGAGCTGTTCAATGTTATTATCCCGATGCTTCTTATTATCGGCGGCATTCTGTCCGCGATAGTTGGAATTTTGTTTACCGATTATTACATGATTCGTAAGCGAAGAGTCAATGTGCCTGCTTTATATGAAGACAATGGGCAGTACCGCTATGCGGGAGGTGTTAATATTGCCGGGTTTATCGCTTGGCTGGCTGGAGCCGGCGTTTCGTATTTCTTCCAAAGCTACTCTTTCATCATCGGTTTCGTGATTGGTGCGGCTGTCTATTATGTGCTGGCGAAATATTGGTGGTTCAAGAAATATCCGCAGGAAGAGCTGAATGATCCGGATGACTCGAAATATCTCGGCATATCAGTCGGCCGGGACTGGATCATTGAAGGAGAGGAAATAACCGACAGTGAACCCGATCCAAAAGCGGTTTAGGAAAGGAGATAAATATGTCAGATCATCTGCAATTCCTCAAGGAAAGAGACGAAATAGATGTTTTGGTCACACAAGGTTTCAGGATTAAAGAGGTTCATGAGAATTTGGACGGTGCATTTGTGACTTTTGCTCACTCGCAAACAAATGAGATACGTAAGATGGTCGTTGGCACAGCGAATGCAAGGAAATATTTCTCGACAATTTTGATCAGGCAAGGCAGTTTGAACTAAAACGAAGGCAAAGGGAAATACCGCAGTCGCAAGTTTGACTGCGGTTTAGCCGTTTTCGAGAAGGGGGCAAACATGATGACTGAGCTGTTTAAATTGAAATTGCTGGAAATTATGGGGCGGAATCATTTCAGTAATGGACAGTTGCTTGCAGGGGAGCAAGGACTTCAACGAAATGTGAAATGGGTGCATATCGTCGAAGTAACCGATTTGGAGAACCTTTTGAATGGAAATGAATTAATATTGTCCACCGGCGTCGCTTGGAAAGACGCTGATACCTTCCTTAGTGTCCTCAAACAATTGATCAATTATGATGCATCCGGCCTGTGTTTGGAAATAGGCACTTATTGGACGGAGATTCCAGCAGAAGTATTGGAACTTGCGGATGAACATCATTTTCCGATCATCGCTTTCGATAAACAAGTTCAATTCGTTGAAATTACGCATGATATTCACGCGCTGATTGTGAACAGGCAGTATCAGATGATCTCCGATTTAGAGCACTATTCGCAGACGCTGAACAAACGCCTGCTGACAATCCATACATATGAAGATATCCTTCAATTCATCTTTTCCTCTTTGGACGTCCAAATCATTTATAAGTCCAAAAATAATGACCATGTTTTTGTGCCGGATATCGGCAGAGATAAACAGATGGAGGTCTTGCAGGCACTCAAGGAAAATAATCCCAAAACCTCAGCTGGAGCGCCAATTATTGTATTCGGACAGCAGCAGGCGGAACTGTTCATCTACTCGGAAGAGGAGCCTATTTCAGAATATGATCTTCTTATCCTCGATCGGACAGCAACAGCGCTTGCCCAGCACCTTCTGAAGGAGCTCTACACAGGGGAAAGAAAAAGGGTGCAAGAGCTTGAGTGGCTGAATGGCTGGCTGGAAGGGGATTATTCTTCAGAAGCGATTCTGGAATATATACAAGAACAGGACATCCACGTGAAAAATGAAGAAAATACGGTTGTCATCGCCAAGCCGAATGGTCAAAAGGAAGGATGGAAACCGGATATCACCTATTTGAAGCTGATGTTCCGCTCCGTTTTCGAGCAATTCGGCTTCTTGGTCTTCTTGATAGAAAAGAGGCAGAATCTCGTATTCATCCTCTGTAATAAACGAAAAACAAGCAATCGGAAGGAGCGGACAAGAAAAGCGATTAAAATGATGGCAGAGTCGGAATTCATCAAGAAGCAAAGCTCTGTAAGCTGGAGCATCGGGGCTGGAAAATGGACGGATTCATTCGAGGAATTAAATAAAAGTTATATGACTGCAAAAGAAACGATCCGCATCCAAAATCGCATGAAAGACAAGGAAATGTACCATCTGTATGAGGATTTGCATTTGTACAGGCTGATTTCGGTCATGGGCCGTCAGGTGAATCTACAGGAAATGGCGAATGAGTACCTGGAGCCCATAATAGAATATGACAAGCAATATAACGGGAGGCTGCTGGAGACACTGAAGGCGTATATGGACTGCAGCGGATCGAAGCAGGAAACCGCAAAAAAACTGTTCATCGTCAGGCAGACACTGTATCATCGTCTGCAAAAAATTGAAAACCTGATTGGATCGGACTTCATGGAACGCGAAAAGCGGATGGCAATCGAGTTCATGCTTCTCATCCATGATTATTTGCAGGCCCCGGAACAAAGTATTTCCGCCACTAAAGCGAAATAAAGCAAAATGTGCATCAAAGCAAACGGATATTTTAACGTTCTGTCTAATGATTGACAAAGCGTCTTCATAGACAATGAAACTATCAAGTCATTAGGAAGGTGGAATCTTATGAGTACAATCAGCCGCGAAACAGAAACGATAAAAAATTTAATTGGCGGGGAATGGGTAGATTCAGAAACGGAACAGACTTTGGAAGTCATCAACCCGGCGACTTCGGAACTGCTGGCAAAAGTGCCTGTGTCGACCAAGACAGATGTAGATCGGGCGGTGAAGGCTGCGAAAGAGGCATTTCAGTCATGGAAGCGAGTTCCGGTCCCAAAGAGAGCTCGAGTCCTATTTAAATACCAAGCTTTGCTCGCACAAAACCATGAAGAACTGGCGAAGTTGATCGTGCTTGAGAATGGTAAAGCTTTTAAAGAGGCCTATGGAGAAGTCCAGCGCGGAATTGAATGCGTCGAGTTCGCTTGCGGCGCGCCGACACTCATGATGGGGGAAACTTTATCGGGAATCGCAGAAGATATCGATTCAGAGATGTTCCGTTACCCCCTTGGAGTGGTCGGCGGAATTACACCGTTCAACTTCCCGATGATGGTTCCTTTATGGATGTTTCCTCTTGCGGTCGCATGCGGCAATACTTTCGTCCTTAAACCATCCGAGCGGACACCGCTTCTGGCGGGACGCTTAGGAGAACTCTTCAAGGAAGCTGGCGCACCGGACGGCGTCCTGAATATTGTCCATGGTGCACATGATGTCGTCAATGGCTTGCTGGAAAACAAAGACATCGCCGCAATTTCTTTTGTCGGTTCACAGCCTGTCGCTAAATATGTATATGAGCGCGCAGCAGCGGAAGGGAAACGAGTACAGGCATTATCGGGTGCCAAAAACCATCATATTGTTATGCCGGATGCCAATATTTCAAAAGCTGTCCAGCACATCATTTCCTCCACTTTCGGAAGTGCCGGCCAGCGCTGCATGGCTTGCAGTGCAGTTGTGGTGGTCGGTGAGAATGATGCGTTCGTCGATGCCTTGAAGGCAAAAGCGGATGAACTTGTCATTGGTAATGGCATGGACGAGGAAGTGCTCCTCACCCCAGTTATCCGCGAGGACCATATGAAGAAAGCGATCGGGTATATCGAGAAAGGGATTGAAGAAGGTGCGGAACTTGTGAGGGACGGCCGTCAAGAAGCAGGGAAGCATGGAAAAGGGAATTTCTTGGGCGCGACGATTTTCGACCGTGTGACACCGGAAATGACAATTGCCAAAGAAGAAATCTTTGCTCCTGTATTGAGCTTGCTGCGAGCTGAGGACTTGGATGGAGGATTGGAATATATCCGTAAATCCCGTTTCGGGAACGGTGCGACCATTTATACGAATGATGCCAAAGCGGTGCGTACATTCCGTGAAGAAGCTGATGCCGGCATGCTCGGGATCAATATCGGCGTTCCTGCAACGATGGCATTCTTTCCTTTCTCCGGCTGGAAAGACTCCTTCTACGGAGATATGCATGTCAATGGGAAAGACGGGTTGAATTTCTACACGAGGAAGAAAATGATCACCTCTAGATTTGATGGTTGAAGCTTGAAAAGAAGAGGAGGAATCGAAATGACGCAAATAAGCGGAACCGAACAATCATGGCTTGCAAAAGATGAAAGATATCTATGGCATTCAATGAAGCCGCATCAAGCAGTCCCTGTAATTGCTGAGAAAGCGGAAGGATCATGGGTCACGGATAAGGACGGCAATCGCTTTCTGGACGGAATGGCCGGCCTTTGGTGCGTGAATGCCGGCTATGGCCGGCAAGAACTTGCGGAAGCGGCGTATGAACAGTTGAAGGAATTGTCTTATTTTCCCCTCAGTCAAAGCCATGGTCCTGCCATTGCCTTGGCCGAGAAGCTTAATGAAATGCTTGGCGGCGAATATGTCATCTTCTTTTCCAACAGCGGTTCAGAAGCGAATGAAACAGCCTTCAAGATTGCCCGTCAATATCATCAGCAAATAGGCGAGCATTCGCGTCACAAGATTATTTCCCGTTACAGAGGCTATCATGGCAATACAGCCGGTGCCTTGGCAGCAACCGGGCAAGGGCAGCGTAAATTCAAGTACGAACCTCTCTCATCGGGATTTGTTCATGTTCCTCCTCCCGATACATACAGGGACGAATGCACGGAAACAGAAGCGGTAAGACTCCCAGCCGTTAAAGCGATTGACCAAATGATGACTTGGGAAATCGGGGAAACCATCTCTGCGGTCATCATGGAACCGATCATCACGGGCGGAGGGATTCTGATGCCTCCTGATGATTATATGAAGGGTGTCAAGCAAGTCTGCGAAAAACACGGAGCACTTCTCATCGTCGACGAAGTCATCTGCGGTTTCGGAAGAACCGGCAAATCATTCGGCTTCCAGCATTACGGTGTCCAGCCTGATATTATCACTATGGCGAAAGGCATCACCAGCGGTTATTTGCCACTATCGGCGACAGCTGTCCGCAAAGAGATCTACGAAGCATTCAAAGGTACAGAAGAATATGACTATTTCAGGCATGTCAATACATTCGGAGGCAATCCTGCTTCATGCGCCCTCGCCCTGCGTAATCTGAAAATCATGGAGGATGAAAAACTGTTTGAACGCTCAGCCGAACTCGGGGCAAAATCCCTTACCGTATTGCGCGGCAATCTCTCCGATCATCCCTTCGTTGGTGATATTAGAGGTAAAGGGCTCCTCATTGGGATTGAGCTAGTCGACGACAAAGAAACAAAACAGCCCCTTGATGTAAAGCTGGTCAATGAAGTGATCGCTTACTGCAAACAGAAAAACGTCATCATCGGGAAAAACGGTGCGACGGCAGCCGGATTCAACAATGTATTAACGCTCAGCCCTCCGCTCAACATCGGGGAAGATGACTTGGCTTTGCTTCTGGAAACGGTTACATCAGCGGTTTTGTCTTTGAAGTAGCCATGTTTGATACACGAATGTATCATTTCATGCTGCTTAAAAACGAATTCATATTGGTTCATCAATTATGTTAATCTTAGAAAAAACGCGGGAAGCAGAGTAGCTTCCCGCGTTTTTTTATTTTAAGCTCTGTTGAAGTTCTATGTTGATTTCCGCTGCGAACGGACGCGCTTTCCGCTTAGGCAAGCGGTGAGCCTCCTCCTACGTGCGGGATCTCACCCTGCTCGCTAATCTAAGCAGGAGTCGCCGTTCTCCACTTCAATCATATCTGACGAAGGGCAGCATTTGATCTGCCAAAAGAAAAAACAACATTAAACGATAACAGAGCCTTATTTAAATAAAAGTAAACGGGAACCATTGGACTTAAAGGCCGCGGCTCATTTCCCAGGAAAAGTTGGTATGGAATTTGCAAGTATGATAGACAAGTATAGTAAAGGAGGCATCTCATTTGAGTGATTCATTATTTGATTTGAGAGG
>JAZNGP010000047.1:0-2433 GCA_045576475.1 Bacillus sp. (in: firmicutes)
ATTTGAGACAATTACAACTACCGCCATTTACATTTACGGAGGAACAAAAAGAGTTTCGCAGGGAAGTACGTTCTTACTTACAAGCCGAGAATCAAAAAGGAACCTTCGACATACATGCTGATTCGTGGTTAAGCGGCTACAGTGAGGAATTTTCGAGAAAGATTGGTGCAAAAGGCTGGATAGGGATTACATTCCCGAAAGAATACGGAGGGCAGGCACGCTCATCCATGGACCGTTACATCATTACGGAAGAGCTTTTAGCATTTGGTGCTCCGGTTGCGTCACATTGGTTTGCAGATCGTCAATCCGGTCCGTTGTTGTTGAAATTCGGGACGGAAGAGCAGAAGGAATTTTTTATTCCAAAAATCGCGAAAGGGGAATGTTATTTTTCCATCGGACTTTCCGAACCGAACTCAGGATCTGATTTAGCATCACTAAAAACAACCGCTGAAAAAGTGGATGGCGGGTGGGTTGTAAATGGAATGAAGACATGGACTTCTGGCGCTCATCACTCACATTACATGATAACGCTTTGCAGGACTTCACCGCAGGATCCCAATAATCGCCATGGAGGGATGAGTCAATTAATCATAGATCTTAAATCCCCTGGAGTAACCATTCGGCCTATACAGTTCTTGACGGGTGAACATCACTTTAATGAAGTCTTTCTTGAAAGCGTTTTCGTTCCTGATGACAGAGTGGTTGGAACAGTAGGAAATGGCTGGGCGCAAGGGTTGACTGAATTGGCATTCGAACGGAGCGGTCCAGAAAGAATACTAAGCACCTTTCCTTTGCTTGAAGAAGCGATTCGTTTGCTGAAAGAAAAAGAAGATCATAGAGGATTGATGGAAGCTTCGAAACTAGTAAGCAGAATGTGGTCACTTCGAAATATGTCGATAGGTATCGCTGCCCTTCTTGAAGAGAAAAAAGATGTGAATCTTGCTGCTGCTTTAGTGAAGGATCTGGGCAACGCCTTTGAACAACGCGTAGCGGAAGTAATCCGGCTTCTTTTGCCGGCGGTGCCAAGCACAAATGCGGAAGATATGTATGCTCGACTGTTGGCACAATCCATTTTACACGGCCCCGGCTTCACACTTAGGGGCGGGACAACAGAGATCCTCAGAGGAATCGTTGCGAAAGGAGTGGTATCTGCATGAGCGAGATGAAATCATTTATTGAAGACACTGCCGGGAAGATTTTGAAGGACATGTCGACTAAAGAACAACGCGAGCGTTTTGAAGAAGGGGAGTGGGCGGCTTCTCTTTGGCAGACGATCCAAGAATCCGGTTTAACATTGCTTGGAATTGAAGAAGAGAAAGGCGGGGTCGGCGGAGACCATGAGGACGTTTTCTCTATCCTGCGGTTAGCAGGAAAACACGCTGCTCCAATTCCCTTGGCGGAAGTGATATTTGCAAATCAATTTCTTGCTGCATATGGAGGCGAGGCGGAAGATCGTTTAAGAGTTGTTCATTTCCTGGAAGAAGAAAGCTCATTGGACCAGTCGAGGTATACGTTAATGAATGTTCCATACGGAAGATATATGGACCAAGTGATCGTGATTCACCGGGAGGGTGAGCAAGCTTATTATTCTATTGCCGATGTATCAACCAGTGAAATAGAGAAGAATGATAACTTGGCTGCAGAACCGCGTGATCATTTAACCTTTTCCCATCTAGGTGAAAAAAAGAAAATGGATATCCCTTTCAAAGCAGCAGAAGAAGATTACAAAGCATTTTTGGCGCTTAGCCGTGCAGCAATGATGACAGGTGCCATGGAAACTGTGTTGGCATTATCCATCTTTTATTCAAAAGAGCGGCAGCAGTTTGGACGTTCGCTGCATAAATTCCAAGCCGTTCAGCATCACTTGACTGCCATGGCCGGAGAGGTGGCAGCAGCTTATGCGGCACTTGCTGCGGCCAGTGCCTCTTATCCATCAGATTTAGGCAAAGAATATATTGCGATGGCGAAAATAGAATTATCGGCAAATGCGAATGTGGTAGCAAAAGCGGCACATCAGCTTCATGCAGGAATCGGGATGACATATGAACATGAACTGCATCATTTCACTCGGCGTTTATGGGCGTGGCGCGAAGAAGCAGGTAGTGAGACGTATTGGTCTGATCAGTTAGGCAGTTTGTATCAGTCCAGGGAAGAAACGATTTGGGAATCGATAACGAAGGTAAAAGGGGAGAAAGTACATGTCTGATCTACTGTTTGAAGTAAACAATAAAATCGCAACCATCACGTTGAATCGTCCTGACGCGTTAAATGCTTTCAGCGGGGAAATGCTGGATTTATGGATTGATTCGCTTGAAAAAGTGAGGGATTCAGAAGAGATAGCCGTTTTGATTGTCCAAGGAGCTGGAAGAGGGTTCTGTTCCGGAGGTGATATTAAAGAGATGGCTGCTGGCGAAGGATTCTATAAGTCGGATC
>JAZNGP010000048.1:0-5099 GCA_045576475.1 Bacillus sp. (in: firmicutes)
CGTCATCACAGGTGATGTGATCGAAACGGAAGCCGTGACTGCCGAAATGTCGAAATTGATGGAGAACACATTCCGCGACGTGAACATAGCACTTGCGAACGAGCTTGCGAAGATTTCAGCTCGTCTTGGTGTCAATGCGCATGATGTCATCACACTTGCGAACAAGCATCCGCGTGTGAACCTTCACTTGCCTGGACCTGGTGTCGGCGGACATTGCCTTGCGGTCGATCCTTATTTCATCATCGAGAAGGCTCGTGAAGAATCGCCGTTGATCACGGAAGCGCGCCGCATCAACAACAGCATGCCTCATTTCGTTACAGAACAAGTGAAACGGATGACAGCGGAATTGGACAAACCGTCCATTGCGGTTTGCGGTTTGACATACAAGGGAAATATAGACGATATCCGTGAAAGTCCGGCAATCGAAATCGCTGAGATGCTGCTCGCGAATGAGCGTTATGACGTACGCATCCATGATCCGCATGTATCGGCGGAACAAGTACCGTTCAAGCTTCATTCCTTGGAAGAAGCGGTGAAGGACGCTAACCTTGTTGTCGTGCTTGTGGACCATAATGAATTCAAGAATATGGACGCAGACTTGCTGGCGGACAAAATGGCTACACCGGTCGTATTCGACACAAGAAACTGCACCAATATTGAAGATGCGCGCTTGACGGTATACCGAATCGGAGATCTGAAGGCATTGCAGGCCATCCAAGCATAAGAACAGCAGTTGTGCATGGAATCGTAAGCCCGCGCAGATGTAAAAAAACCATGCACTCTTTAATGATAGGAAGATGATTTATGCAAAAGGAAACGTATTTCGGCGTAGATGTTTCTCCGCTCAGCTATGAGGAAATCCTCAACGATCTGGAGAACAGAATGCGTCAGGACAAGAAGTCCACGATTATCGCAGTCAATCCCGAGAAGGTGATGGCTGCGGAGAAAAACGATCAGCTGCGCGACTTGATCAATAACAGCACATATGGAATTCCGGACGGCGTCGGCATCTTGCTTGCATCCAAGCTGAAAAAGGGAACAATCGGTTCCCGTGTGACCGGTGTCGATATGATGGACCGTCTTCTAGGCTTCGCGGCCGATAAAGGATACCGTGTATTCCTTTACGGCGCGAAGGAAGAAGTGGTGTCGAAAGCGAAGGAGAAGATCGAACAAAAGTATCCTTCCATCATCATTTCCGGTTATGAGAACGGCTATGTGCAGGATGCGAGTCTTGTCGTCGACAAGATCAATGCGTCAAAAGCGGACATCCTGTTCGTCGCGATGGGCAGTCCGAAGCAGGAACTGTGGATCCGTGAGCATATGGACGAACTGACAGCGAAGGTATTCCAGGGAGTCGGCGGCAGCTTCGATGTATTCGCCGGCCATGTGCAGCGCGCACCGGCTGTCTACAGGAAGATGGGGCTTGAATGGCTGTACAGGCTGATGAAAGAACCAAGCCGCTTCAAGCGGCAGCTCGCATTGCCGAAATTCCTCTGGAGAGTCGTCCGAAGCAAATAAGACAAAATGGCAGGGCCTGATTGGGCAGCTAGCTCACTCAGGCTCCTTCCATGTGTACATTTATAATCTGCAGGAGGTAAGCCATGAAGGTTCTACATATCATCAGCGGCGGTGAGACAGGCGGCAGCAGAAAGCATGTCATCACTTTGCTTGAACAGTTCGATAAGGACGAAATCTGCCTTTTGCTGTTCCAGGATGGTTCTTTTGCCGAAGAAGCGAAAGCGAAGGGCATCCCTGTAAAAATACTGGCACAGAAATCCCGTTATGATGTGCGTATCCTGTCGAGGCTTGCCGCATTCATACAAGAAGGGAAATTCGATATCGTCCATTCACATGGCCCGCGCGCCAATCTGTTCATGAGCTTCATCAAGAACAAGGTCCCGGCTGTCTGGGTGACGACGATCCACAGCGATCCGAAGCTCGACTTCATGAAGGGCGGTCTGAAAGGAAAAATATTCACTTCCTTGAATCTGAAGGCCATCCGCAAAATCGATGCCTTTTTCGCCGTATCGGAGCCGTTCAAAGAGAACCTTGCGGCCCTAGGCATCCCGAAAGACCGGATCATGACCATCTATAATGGAATCGAATTCGCCGAACCGCTGAAGCCCGACGGGAGTCTGCAACAGGAACTCGGCCTTAAACAAGAGGATTTCGTGATGACGATGGTCGCCCGCATGCACCCGATCAAAGGGCATGATATCGTGCTGCAGGCGCTGAAGCAAAACAATAACCCGCGGATGCATCTCGTGCTTGTCGGTGACGGACCGATCAAAGGGGAAGTGGAAAAGCAGGCAAGTGAACTGGGCGTATCAGAACAGGTGCATTTCCTTGGTTTCCGGAAAGACATCCCGAGCATCTACAGCAATTCGCATATCGGACTGCTTGCTTCCCACAGCGAAAGCTTCCCGCTTGCGCTGCTTGAAGCGGCCAATGAAAAGCTGCCGCTCATTTCGACGGATGTCGGAGGAGTGAAACAGCTGATATCCGAAGAGCGTTTCGGCTGGGTTGTTCCGATCGGGGACAAGGAAGCATACGCAGCTGCGATGGCTGCCGCTTTCCGCAAGCATGAAGAAGGACAGCTCCATCCCGGGGGGGAAGCGCTGTACGAACATGCATCGAGAAATTTCTCACTGCAGGCACTCGCAGAAACGATGAAGGAACACTACATCGAACTAGCCAAAAAATACTGATTGTCATTTCCTGTGACATCTTGTAAAGTGGAAAAAGAATAAAAGTGTCTTTTTGTCGTCTGTATAGAAATACAGGGGGAGAATGTACAGAAAGGGAACTATAATGATTAACAATAACAGAAGTTTGACATACATCTTAATACTGCTGAATTTGTTTCTGGTACCGCTGCTATACTTCAAAAAAGGGATCCTGTCGGTAGAGGTAATCCTGGTGCCGCTGTTGGTGCTCGCATTCCTTTGGGAATACCGCAAACGGACCATCAGCCTGAATGACGTCCCGGTGATGCCTTTCATCATCACCTTCGGACTATACTTCATCGCTTCCGTGATCTCTTTGACACAGGCGCATTCCATCATGCCTGGTGTGATGGAAATCGCCCGTTATCTATCTTATGTCGTCGTATTCTTGATTGTGGTGAAGGTGAAGTTCACGAAAGAACAATATATCAACTTCGCCAAAGTATTCGGGGCAGCAGCCCTCATCATCGGAGTATTCGGCGTCCTGCAATACGTCTTCAACTTCTCATTGAATAAAGCAGGACTCTATGCCCTTCAGGATGCAAAAGGACGAGTGGATTCCACACTCGTCAACCCGAACTACTATTCCGCTTTCCTGAACTTCGTCATTCCGACATTGCTTCTTCTAGCGCTCGTATACTTCAAAGATAAGAAGATGCAATTGATGTTCTTCGCTTTCTATGCACTGTATGTCGTCAACCTAGTATTGACATACACAAGAGCGGCTTGGGTGACAATGGCATGCGCACTCATTTTGATCGTGCTCATCATGCCGAAGCGATTCCTGAAGAATTTCTTCAAACCGCATATTTTGATCGCGTTCGTCATCTTGGTCGTCGGTGTATACTTCATGCCGGATGTGCAGTCACGTACATCATCCGCAGTATATGCGGTTCAGAAGCTGATCTTCCCGGATTCGGATAAGGCTGAAGCGCCAAATGAAGATAATCCTGACAATGTGGATGAGGATGGAGAGATTATCGAGGAACCTAAAGAGGATGACGAAACGACGAACAGAGCGGTCGTCTCCCGTGTCACACTTTGGAAAACAGGGCTGTATATGTACAAAGATAACCCGGTACTAGGAGTCGGCATGGGGAACTACTACGTCCGCTATAAAGACTTCGTCGAAAAGTACCCGCAGCTGGATATCGGTCATGACGCATATTCTGTCCACAATTCATAC
The DNA here is from genome assembly GCA_045576475.1 of Bacillus sp. (in: firmicutes). Taxonomy (GTDB): domain Bacteria; phylum Bacillota; class Bacilli; order Bacillales; family DSM-1321; genus Bacillus_AD. Next base: position 3,913 of record JAZNGP010000048.1, read on the forward strand.
CTGAAAGTGGCGGCCGAGACAGGAACAATCGGAATCTTGAGCTTCCTGAGCTTCTATGTCGTCTACTTCCTGTATCTGGTGCGATTGTACTTCCAGCAGCGTAATGAACTTGGCAAGGTCATCGCGGCCGGTGTCTGCGTCGGAAGTATCACCTTCATGGTGCAGAACCTGTCCAATAACCTGATCTTCATCCCGCAGATCAACCTGATCTTCTGGCTGGTCGGAGGATTGGCGATCGCATTCCTGCATATGAATAAAGAGAAATCGTATATATAAGAGAGAACCCGCAGTTTAAGACTGCGGGTTCTTTTATGTCCAATAAGTGACGGAATAAGGAGGAAAGGAGGAGAGAAAGGGAAATAATCCCTTTATAAAGAATTTATTGGGTATTTCATATACTTTTAGACTGTGTGTAAAGTCTTGATATGACTGCATTTTTGACAAAAATATCAATAAATTGTAAAAATTTTATATATTATGGTTCACTTTTTAGGTAAAAGGATATATAATGAGCAAGTACGCCTGACTAACAGTAATAGGAATACTAACCTATTATTTTAAAAAATGTCATAATATATCATACTTTTTACAGAAATTTGTAAATGAGAGTTGAGAAAAATGTCTTTTTTTGGTAAGGTTGTATCGTGGTTTGAATTTACTTTCTGAAAACAGACATATATACGTACCATCATTCATTAGTAAACTCAAACTACATCGCATGTCTAATTAGACCAATATGGTTTAAATAGTTTCAAAGAAAATCTTTATACAAAACGGGGAGGATTTACCAAATGGCTTACCAACCAAAGTCTTACCGCAAGTTCGTAGCAACTGCTGCTACAGCAACTCTAGTTGCATCCGCATTCGCTCCATTCGCATCCGCTGACGCTAGCAAATTCACAGATGTGGAAGCGAAATACAAAGACGCAGTAGAATTCGTCGTATCAAAAGGTGCAAAAGGTATCTCTGATACTAAATTCGGCACTCAAGACTCAATCAAACGTGTGGACGCAGCTGACCTTCTTGCCCAAGTTCTTGATTTGGATCTTACAGACGTTCCAGCATCAGGCTTCGGCGATGTGCCAGCTCGTGCAGAAAAAGAAGTAGCTGCACTTAAGAAAGCCGGGATTACAAACGGTAAAACAACAACTAGATTCGGTGCACAAGACGATATCACTCGTGTTGAG
>JAZNGP010000049.1:0-2599 GCA_045576475.1 Bacillus sp. (in: firmicutes)
CCAATAAAACTCGCGACGAAATCATTTACTGGTGCATTATAGATTTCGGAAGGAGTTCCCACTTGATGACAAACACCATAATTAAACACAGCAATTCGATCGCTCATCGATAAGGCCTCTGCCTGATCATGTGTAACATAAATCGTCGTGATTTTATACTCGCGCTGCAGTCTAAGAATCTCACTTCTCATTTCATCACGAAGCTTTGCATCAAGATTACTTAACGGTTCATCCAGCAAAAGAATTTCTGGTTCAATCACAAGTGCACGTGCTAACGCAACACGCTGCTGCTGCCCTCCGCTCAACTGACTCACTTGACGGTCTGAATATTGGTCGAGTCTTACCTTCTGAAGAACATCCTGTACCCGCTTCTTTAATTCAGCTCCTGGTACTTTCCTAACCCTGAGCCCAAATGCAGCATTTTCAAATACCGTCATATGAGGAAAAAGGGCATAGTTTTGAAAAACCATGCCTGTATTTCGTTTCTCCGGGGGCACACGCGTCATATCCTTATCACCAAAGCGGACAACACCTTTCGTTGGATAGTAAAACCCAGCAATCATTCGGAGTGTTGTCGTTTTCCCGCAGCCGCTTGGGCCAAGAAAAGTAAAAAACTCTCCATCTTTGATTTCCAGATTTAATTGATCCACTGCAATGGTCTTGCCGAACGCCTTTTGGACATTTTCTATTTTTATCGACGCCATACCATACACTTCCTATTCTTTAATTTCTTTATCCCCGCTCTTGATGTTTTCGTCCCAATACTTCATCCATTCGTCACTCTTTTCCTGAAAGACTTTCCAGTCAATCTCCATACTTTTGATTTCCGTATCCGTAATCCACTTCGGAAGATCGGTTACATCACTTCTAGTTGGAATCCGGTAGAATTCTTCCGCTAGAATTTTAGCTGCTTCAGGTGTATTAACAAATTCATAAAATGCTTCAGCAGCCTTTGGATGCGGCGCGTCCTTCACCACAGCAATTCCTTCTGTTAAAACAGGTGTGCCGCTTTCTGGAATAACAAAGTCAAATGGGTAGTTTTTATTTTCCTTCAGCATCACAACATCAGGCATCGCCCAAACTGACAACGCACCTTCACCCTTTGCCACCTTGTTATACATCATTTCTGGATTGGCTGAATATTCCTTTGTATTTTGATCAAGTTTCGTTAACCACTCATATCCTTTTGCGGGATCTTCGCTATCTTTAAAATCACGGTAAATCATCGCTGAAAAAATGGTTCTCATCGTTCCGGAAGCAAGCGGGTAACGGATAATGATTTCATCCTTCCACTTTGGATCCAATAGTTCATCCCAATCCTTTGGAACCTCATCTGCACTCAGTTCCTTGGTGTTGTACATAATGACTTCCGGTGTTTGACTAGTACCTGACCAATTCCAGTCTGGATCGTAAAAGGTGTCATCTAGATTCGACGCATAACTTGGTTTATAAGGAGTCAATAACGATTCATCCTTAGCTTGATCGAAGCTCGTTGAAGGCGCTCCCCACCAGACATCAGCTTGGGGATTATTTTTCTCAGATCGTACCCGATCGAGAATTTCCTGTGAACCCATATCGAGCCATTCCACATCCACCCCGCTGTATTTCTCTTCAAATTGTTTCTCGAATTTTGACAGGATATCCTTGCCATGTGGTGAATAGACAACGATTTTCTCCTCAAGCTTATCTTTTTTGTCTTCGGTTTCCCCGCCCGTTTTTTCATCAGAATTACAGGCACCAAGCGCCATTACAGCCGACAACGTCATTGCCGTCAATATCGATTTCTTTTTAATGTTCATCAATAATAATCCCCCTCATATTGATAGTGTAATAGACTGTCATGCTCATGCAAAAAGAGTGAAACAGCGCCTAAAACGCCCGCGCTTTCGCCTAGTTGTGAGGTTTTCAATGTGACTGCGCTTGGCAGATAATGTGTAATCATACTGCGCAGCTTCGGCAAAATATAATTTGCAGATTTAAAAACACCACCTCCCAAAATAATCACTTCTGGATTAAGTAAGCTCGCGGCATTGATGATTCCATAGGCTAAATGTTCAATCGCGTCTTCGATGACTGCTTCTGCCAGCTTGTCGCCTTTTTCTGCCAGTGAAAAAGCCAATTCCCCTGAAAGCTCTTCTTTCATGGCTTGTTCGTATAACGGATGATCCAGCTGTTTCTGTATTGCCTTGGTTAAGTTAATCTCTATTGATTTCCCTCCAGCCACGCTTTCTAAGTATCCATAACGTTGAAAAATAGGTCTAAACGCAGATTTCATATCATTTTTATTTGTTACCATATAGCCAATCTCACCCGCTGCACTCGTTGCGCCTCGGTATAGCTGATTATTAATTATGATTCCGCTGCCAATTCCAGTCCCAACCGCGATAAACAAGACATTCTTCTTATTTTGTGCATTCCCAAGCCACTGCTCACCTAGTGCTGCGGCATTCACATCATTATCAATGTAAATCGGAAAAGAAAAATAACGCTTTGCTTCTGTAAGAAAGGGATACTGAACCCAATTCAAGCTTGGTGCATCAATAATCAGGCCGCTCTTCGATTCAGTAATACCTGGGATACCCACACCCATTCCGAGAAT
>JAZNGP010000050.1:0-9459 GCA_045576475.1 Bacillus sp. (in: firmicutes)
TTCGGAACCGGTTTTTCTCCGACATATGGAGAAATTTCCGGAGTGAATCCGGTCATCTTCGTTTCGGAGATGAACCAATCTTTAAAGCCTCCGCCTCCTTGTCCCGGCTTATTCGGTTTGACGAGGCTGTAGCCGGTCAGATTGCTGTAGCGTTTAGCGATCAGTTGATCTCTTGTATAACGGCTTCCTGTCTGATGGTAATGCCAATACAGAATTTCACCGGATGAATGATAGGCTGTTGCTGATTTAAAATCATGTTTCCGCACGAAACGGACAAGTGAAAGGACTTCCGGTTCGCTTAAAGACTTGTATCCCTTAAAATTCTTCTTACTCGGAGATGACGGACCGCCCACATTGTTCCAGTTGGCTGGATACTGGCGATTGAGGTCAACGCCCCTGATGTTCGCTTTCCATGAGGAGAAGTCTTTGCTTCCTCCGTTTATTTTCAGAACCTGCTGCGGATTCTTCGCACTTGTATGCCCTTTCTGGACAAGAGTGACGCCATCAGGGTTCACCATCGGAACAAACCAGATCGATACTTGATTCAGAATGGAATTTGTGTTGTATCCTTTGATTTTTGTCGCGTTCACATAGGAAAGAGAATAGGAATCTATCATTTCCATCAATAAATTGACTGTCATATGCTCGCGTGCATGGTGGGCTCCATTGATATGGATTTCTTTCTTCCCTTTTCCTACCTTCACCGCATAGAGATTACGGCCATCCACCGATTTCCCGATGATTTCGGAAGATACGAGACCATGATACATTACTTCCAGCTGCTTGATATCCTTACCCAGTTGATCGTATGTATAAGTGACCGCGCTGTTCACTGCCCCTTTATAGATCGTTCTGGCTTGCGAAGGATGAACATATGCTTTATGCCCCCCGAATTGGATCACAAACCAAGTTCCTTCCCTTTTCAGTAGAGGATAGGTTTCCCCCTTGTTCATCATCGCAATTTTTTGACTTTTCAAGTCAGGACCTGAATAAAGCCAAACATTATTCTTTGTGGAGAACTGCACACTAGGCAATGTTTCACTCGACTTGACGATTGACTTGCCTTCGGATGGGATTGTTTGCTGCACCGGAATATGAGCGATCCCGTCACCGTATGGAATATGGTGATAATCCGCAGTAGCGCTCACCCTTTTGAATTCCTTACCGGCAAGGACCGTCCCTTTACGGATCAGTTTCCCTCCTGTCCGGAAATAGAGAGGTGTATCCTGCAGTACGGTGAAATATTGGTCGTTCGGCTCGAAAGGTCTTGCTGTGTCCTGTTTCAGAATGTATCCTGAGCGGCCGGCCACTGAAATGGTGTACCCCGTCACATTTTCATCCTGCACATCGTATTCGCCTTCAAATAAGGTACCGATGACGGCATTCGATTGTTCCCCCTGGTAGATGGGCACTTCTTTGTCTGAAGAGATAGAAATGCTCTGCTGCTCTCCGCTCTGCTGCACAGGAAAAGATTGCGTTTCGGCAGGAATCGTAGATTCTTTCTTAACATAGAGAAGCTTGTTCCCTACTTCTATTCCGTACCACCCGGCTTCATAAGATACATAAGCAAAGGTTATTCCTGCTCGTAACTTAACAGCCGCTTCACTTTCTCCATCCTTGACCGGATAGGCAAAGTTATCAGAGGAGGTTATGGTGATGAATCCATTTGGAGGCACTGTTTCCTCGACGGGAGGAATGGCTTCCGGCTCTTCAATCGAGGCACTCCCTTCCGTTTCCGTTTCCGCAGCAGACTCCGCTTCAGCCGGTTCTTCTGTCTGTTCTTCTGCCGTTGGCTGCACTGCCGGAGGTGCCGGTGTTGTTGGTATTGTTGGTGCAGCGTAAGCAGCAACCGGCATTACTGCAAGTGAGACAATCAGTAAGAGGCTGGCCAAATAGTTTAATAGCTTCATTATGTATCCCCTTTTTAATCGTATTTCGCAAGTTACATTTTATCTTGATTCGGCTCTATTCTCAATATTTTCTAAAAAATAAAACGAAAGTCATAGAAATAGAAAACCTCCGGCTGCAGATGCCGGAGGTTCTTGAATCACATATTCTTCTGAAGTTTGAAGAAAGCGCTTTTCACGATTGTCTTATTCCCTGCACGGTCCTTCACTTCAATGACATATTGGTATGTGCCGCTTGAGACCGGTACACCTTTGTTATTCTTGCCATCCCAAACGAAAGTACGAGATCCTGCAGGCCATGATTTATTGCTTGTCAGAACCCGGACGTTTACCCCTTTATCAGAAACGAGGGAAACATGCAGATATGCTGATTCATTGCTCCTGAAGTTAGCCTTGCTGGTGTTCTTGCCATCTGCTTTAAAGACAGCCGGCCCTGCTGATACTTTCGCTTCAGGTTTTTTTGTATCCAGATAAATCTTCGTTGAAACCGTCTTTGATAATCCGGCACTGTCCACAGCTGTCACGACTAGTCTGTATGTTCCGTCCGCTACTTTCTTCCCACGTCCGTCAAGTCCTGTCCACGGGATATTCTGCAAGCCGGCGGCAGTGGAAGAACCAGTCATGATGGTCCGCACTGTCTTATTCTTGCTGTCCACAATCTTCGCAGTGACTTTCACTTTCTTATTATGTCTTACCGGTACGTTCAACTTGCCTTTGACCGGAGGTGAGAAGTACATGGAAGCCGGAGCAGTGACAACCGGCGGTGTAACACTCTGAACCGTGATATTCTTGGACGCTGTCACTTTTCCTTTTGAACTGGATAGGGACACGACAATCTTATATTGTCCGGTCGGCGCCAGAGAGCCATTCGTCAGCTTGCCGTTCCATTTGGCAGAGCCTTTTCCTCCTGCCCAGCGCTTGTTATTGACAAGACTTCTGACGACCTTGCCTCTCGCATTCACTACAGTGACGTTCAATGTTGTATTCTTCACCGCGTTGAATGTGACAGTGGCAGAACCCTTGCCATTCGCAGCCAATGAAGATGGAGCCTTCATATTGGAGATCGGTGCAGGTGTTTTTTCAAGCGCACGCGCCGTATTCACTCGCCCGTTCCCGAAATAGATATCTTTCCCTTTCGATCCGAGATCGACAGCTGAATTCTTCAATACATATTCCACTTCAGCGCCTGTCAGGAAGGGATTTTTCGCAAGGATAAGCGCTGCCGTACCGGAAATGATCGGAGTCGCCATGGACGTACCATTATAGGCAGCATATCGGCTTCTTGCCGTTGTCGAAAGGATATTCACACCAGGTGCGGATACATCCACGTAGTTTCCATAGTTACTGAAGGATGCCTTACCGTCATTTGCCATTGTGGCGCTGACCGCAATGACATTTTTGTAGGCTGCCGGATACATTGTTCTGCTGGTGTTATCATTACCCGCTGCGGCTACAATCGTCACACCTTTTTTTGCTGCGTATTGAACGGCATCGTTGACGGCTGCCGGACTCGATGTACCTCCAAGACTCATGTTGATGATATGCGCCCCTTTATCCGCTGCATATCGGATCGCTTTGGCCACTGTATACACATCGGCACCCAATCCGCTGAATACGTTGATCGGCATGACTTTTGTCCTTGGGGCAACTCCCGAAGTACCGATGCTGTTGAAGTTTGCCGCTATGATTCCTGACACATGGGTACCATGGTCTCCTGCTGTGTAGTTGGTCGATCCGTTGACCATGTTATAAGGTTTGTATACGCTGTGCTTCAGATCCGGATGATCCTTTTGCGTACCTTCATCGATCACCGCCACCACAATGGCTGGTGATCCCTTATTGGAATCCCATGCTTTCGGGGCGTTGATCTTCGGAAGATACCACTGCTCCCCGTATCGCGGATCCTTTGGTGTAAACGTCTTTTCTAGAATGGCGTTCGGCTCCACGTATTCCACCTTTTCATGAGAGGAAAGCTTGGATGCCGCATCCTTAAGGCTGCTTCCTTTCGCTGTACCGACCAGCGCAAAGCCTGATTCGTCTGCAGCTTCAATGACTGTCAAACCGAACTGGGAAACAATGCTCTTTTGTTCCTCTGCCGTTGTGCCTGCTACGAAGGACACAATCAATTGATCCTTTTCGTACTGCTCAGCCGCCGAGAAGATTGCTTCGATGTTCTTCTTTTCGTAAGGGTATACTTTCTGAGAAGTCATGTCGTTCGCTGATGCTTCATATGTATCCATTTTCCCATCCGCTGCTTCAGCCAGCCCGTATACCACCCCAGAACCATCCGGAACCGACCCGGCATCCCCTCCGTTCCCTTCGGCTGCATAACCGGTCACGGGAACACTCAGAAGCAAGAATGCCATGAACATGTAAAACAATTTCTTCATAAAAAAATCTCCCCCAATCATCGAATTGTTATGAAAAATATACCAACTAATCCGTACTTTACCAATTATATAAAAATGATAAACCCATTTAGTAGTATAAATTTCACAGAAATTCAAAAAGGACCTGGAGTTCATTTTTATTCTAGGAAAATAGGCATTTTTTTGTGTAAACGGATTCAGGAAGAAAGTCTCAGTAATTAATCCAAAAGTCTTTTGCTGATGAACCTCCTTTAAAGAAAAAAGAGAATTTCGTTCTCTCAAATCTCTTCCGATACTACTTATAGGACTTTTGATTCATTTTTAGAAAAGATGTTTAAAACAAAAAAATCCCGCAGAAACTGCTGCAGGATTTTGATTGAATTCTTATTTTAAAATGACTTGATCCACATTTGTTATATTTCCATTCAGGTCCTTCAGAGCGATCGAGTCCTTCGCTGCCAATAAGATGGATTCCGCATTCACCAAATCCACTGCTTCTTCATGTTCAGCATCCTGTTCCCATTTGGCGACCAGCCGCCTTCCAGTATCATCGGTGTCCTCGTATAGCCTAACTTTATTTCTTCCACTGACAGATTTCCCATCAACGACTAAGTCGAAATCAGTTTCTATCCCAGCCTTCACCTCTTCACTGAAAGTGAGTACTGCTTCCAATGAACCATTTGTGATATTCGGAAAGCCGACTGAATGCAGTTTTGGGACGACATTTTCCCTTAAATAAACCGTTTTGGTTGTCTCCGCATTTTGTAAAGTTCCAGAATCTAGAGAGCTGAGCGGTTTTACGGTCACATCGTAACGGCCGGATTCCTCTAACGTATCTTCACCAAGCTTAAGTACAATGATTGCCCCTGCGGAATTGTTCTCTGTCAGTTCCGCTGCTTCTACCACTGTTCCTTCCACTTCAAAGTTTCTCACATTTTCCGCTTCTTCTTTCACTACAGGTCCGTTTAATGTAATCGTGATTTCACCTGGACTATGCTGATGGATCTGCTCTACAATATTCACTGCGTTTTTGCCATTTTCCAGATGGAAGGATGCCTTCCCGACATCAGAGTGTTCATTATTCGTAAATGTCACCATTTCTTCGGGAAGGGACAACTCATAATCCATTTGACCGGTCAATCCTGTAAGATCGATTTGTACTTGATTGTCGGTTCCGCTCACTTGCTGTACGGAAGGCCTCCATAGTTTCGTGACTGTTTCCATTCCATATTCATCCACCGAACGAAAAATCAAGCATTCATTCTTGTTGAACGCCTTCACAGTTCGTATTTCTTTGTCGAATGTCATGACTAATTGTGCAACATTCCCTTTGTATGCCACATTGGATACAACGAGGGATGGAGATTCTTTATCCTTAGTGCCGTTGTTTTCATCGTTCTCTTTCTGACAATCACTAAGGTTTTTGGGGAAGATCAGATTACTCTCGGCCATTTCTTCTTGGTTTGTTCTTTTCCCGTTATCGAATATATAAGAAAGCGCTTTTGCGCATCTGGCGGTCAGGTCCTTGAAGGAAGCTGCCGATGCTGTTGGTGCAAGGTTTATGATCAGCAAGGCTGCAGCTGCTGCTGCAATCACGAACTTCCGGTATGTATTTTTTGACATCTTATGATACCTCCAGTCGTCTGATGATTTTCCAGATCGAAAGAAACGAAGCCACCGGAACGGCTTTTGAAATGATGCTCGTCCCAATGACTTTGAAGATGCTTGCCTTCATTATACTAATTATATTGAAAAAATATAATTATCTAAAAATGGCTATTTATTAACAATTTTCCGCGGGCTTTTTTTAGATGGAGAACAATCTGGGGCTATGAAGTCTCGCTCACTTCTTTTAAAAGCCAGTTTTCTAAAAGACGGTTGTTATAGATATATCCGGCGAGTAAAATCCGTTAAAGATACGTTGATCTATTCCAGAGGAAGGTGCGAGACTCTGCATTAGATCAGCGAGCCAAGTGAGACCCCGCACGCGCGAAGCAAGGAGAAGGCTCACCGCTCGCCCCGCGGAAAGCGAGCATCCTGAAGCGGATGACTACCTAAACCGGTCCCTTAGCAATGTTCGTTTTTTATAACATACAAAAAAAGCAGCATTTCTGCTGCTTTGAAGATTTTTTTACATATTCATTCAATATTATCCTCTTTTGTCCGATAATAAGAACGGTTGAAAGTCACCACAATACTGCCTATGCCTATTTTCCTATCTTCCTAAATTAGATAAATTGTGCAAAAAAACACTGTTATTCGTGCTTTTTATATAGTAAATTGATAATAATATGTAGATAAATAAACATTATGTTTGATTCTTTCGCAGATGTACGAGTACTAAAGTGACTATAAAGCTTCTTAGGATGTGAATAGCTAAATGATCGGAGATCGAGTTAAAAAAATCAGGAAAGAAAAAAGAATGTCCTTATCTGAATTGGCGGAAAAGGCAGGAGTGGCCAAATCTTACTTAAGCTCGCTCGAACGGAATCTGCAAAGCAATCCTTCCATCCAGTTCCTCGAGAAAATAAGTTCTGTCTTGGGGGTATCCATAGATGTTCTCATCCATGATCAAACAGATATCGACGGCCTTGATCCAGAATGGGTTTCCATCTTGGAAGAGGCTATGGAATCAGGAGTGTCTAAAGAACAGTTCAGGGAATTCATCGAATTCAATAAATGGCGTTTGCAAAATAAATAATCCCATTTAAATGCGTTTATAATGGTACCCACATCAGCCGATCAATGCATACATCCAGGTGGAGTACCATTGCCGGTCCATACCGCATGCATGTCAATCAGCCTTCTTCATTGCGTGTTTCTCATGATGGATCGAGTTCCTGATGAATTGCCTCACTTCATCCTTCGTCAATCCGGAGTTTCTCGCTTCCTTAAGCAGTTTGATCCATTCCTGCTTATCCTCCTTTTTATCCTTCATCTTCTCACCCTCCCAAAATACTTCGTACTTCAGGCAATCCAGCCGTCATTGCAGAATCATCTGCAGAAGACCTGTGATTTTGCGGCCCTGCCTTTCAGCAGGTGTGCCATTAACTGAACAAACGGAACTTTGATAGATTAAAGTACCATCTCATTATAAATGCCACTGGATAAGAAACTTGTTGTTTTTTGTCAGATACAATAAAAAGAGATGAGATTCACAATAGTGGACAAAATACCTATAAAGATAGAGACTATGCGGATATTCGAGAGAAACAAGGAACGAACAGGAGCTATTTATTTATCAATAAATTACGACAAATGTCCACTTTATCTATCTTTTAGTGAATTTGTTGTATCTAGAAGTGAAATTTCGGGGTGAAAAGACTAGATAAGGACTTGCTGCTCATACCCATTCATCAAACTTCATACCGGAATTTTGCTTCTTATGATTTCTTTGGTTCTTATCGAGCGCTTTCAAGAATCGTCTTCCTTCGGCAGGGAAGCTCGGCAGTTTCCCAAGATCTTCACCACAAATGGGGCAGAACCATTCTCCTGAATCATCCGCTCCAAAAGAGGGCTTGCTACATCTGAAGCATAATTTCTTAAACATATCCTGCCTCCTTGTTCTTTTTTAAGAACCATATGAACTGCATTATAGTACAAGGAAGCAAATTTGGAAAAAATTTAAAATACCCAAAAAACCTTATTAATGTATATTTTTTGTTCCTTTTAACGAATTTTCTTCCATTTCCTCCTTTTTTCATATTTTTTCAAGAACCTTTTGTTCTGTATAATGTACAAAAAGAATACTAAATAAGGAGGAGTCCTCATGATAGGTGAAAGAGTCCGGAAGTTCCGTCTGCGAAAACGTTACACTTTATCAGAACTTTCGGAAATGACCGGTATATCCAAATCATATTTGAGCAATATCGAAAGAGGCATACAGAAGAACCCATCCTTAAAGGTGCTATCGCAGATTGCCGCTAACCTTGAAGTAAGCCTCGAAGATTTGCTCGATAAGGATTTGAAGAAGAAGGCCTTTGAACACGAATGGTTCGTCTTCCTGCAGGAAGTTCAGGAATTGAATATTACCAAAGAAGAATTTGCTTATACCCTTGAATTGATTAAGTTCAACAGGAAGCATTTATATCGAGGGAAATGAGAGGCTGGAAAGCCGTTGATCAGAGCAGTGAGCCCTTGGGGAAATCACTGTTTTTTTATGTAAAAAGCCCTGAGTCGCAAGGACTCAAGGCTTTGTTATGTTACTGTGCGTGCTGGTGCTGTCCTTTCGGATGCTTGTGTTTCCAGCCTGGCTTGCCATTCTTATTCTTCTTCAGTTCCGTCTGGATGATGACCGGATCATGATCGCTTGCACGTCCATGTTCTTCCATAAAGATGGAATTAATATGAACGATGTCAACTTTAGTGGACTTGGCAAGATGATTCGACAATAGAATATGATCCAATACTTGAGAGTTCCCTTGGTATGTGTACGTATAGCGTTCGCTGGATGGTACCTTCTCGATCATATTGGTCAGCTGTCTGCCTTTAAGCAGCTGCAGCGGAGCGGAAAATTCGAAGTCATTGAGATCCCCCAGCACAATCACATTCGCTTTCGGATTCTTCGACTGAACATCTTTCACGAATCCATTGACGACCTTCGCTATCTCAATGCGCTGTGCTTCACTGGATAGCACTGCAGGCTGGTTCTTGCCGAACAGCGGCTGATCTCCGCCTTTGGAATTGAAATGGTTCGCAATGACGAGTACCTTTTCACCTTGGAACTTGAATTGTGCTGCGAGCGGTTTGCGGCTGTCTTCAAAAGCAGGGTTTAAAGGGTCGATCCTGCCCGGGTTCAATGTCAATTTACCATTTTCATATGCGGCCGCTTCTGTTGCAGTTCCTTTCTTTCCTTCATCCAAAGTGACGCGCTCCGGGTTGTAGAGGAATCCGACACGTATATTACCGCCCGGAGCTCCGCCGTCCTCGTTGTTCTCCGGTGCGATATCCGTGAAGGCATATCCCGGTCCGCCTGCTGCTTTAATACTGTCGATCAGCTTCTGATAGCTGCCGTCAGCATCGGTATTGCCGCTGTTTGTGCTTCCATCGCTGTCCTGGACTTCTGTTAAACCGATAATGTCCGGAGCTTTCATATTATTGACGATCGCTTTCGCCAGCCGCTCTGTTTTTTCATCACTTGTTTTCGTTGAATAATTCTCGATATTATACGTCGCGACAGTCAG
>JAZNGP010000051.1:0-54688 GCA_045576475.1 Bacillus sp. (in: firmicutes)
CCAACTTGTGATGGAAGAACCAAGATAAGAAGACATAGGAAAAGCACTACAACCTTTTTCATAAAATTCCTCGCTTTGCATCCTTTTTATATCTTTTCAATTTATTGTGCCCCAAAAGCATAATTCTATTAAGAAGATGATGATTGAAACTCAGCTTGGAAATGCTTAGAAAATAGGCATTGTTATACTTCGGTGGTTATTGTAAATGGCCATATTTGAAGCGGAGAATCTCATATTTACAGTGCCTCTATATAAAAGAAAGCTATCGTTTTTGTGCATCACTGCAAAACGATAGCTTTCTATATGTGGTGAAGTATTTGAATCAGCATCTATTCGATAAATAGATAAGGATTATTCCTTTTGTACGTATTGCTGAGTTCAAGGATATATTGCTGATCTACTTCCTTGATATTCTCTTTCGTGAACCGGAAGCACCAGTTCCCCAGGGCCTCTCCCGGTACATTCACTCTCGTGTCTCCCCCGAAGCCGCATAGGTCCTGCATCGGGACGAGGGCCATTGAAGATACGGATTGGAACAATGTCCTTAAGAATGCTTTACAGGCAGGGGCATCATTTCCGCCTGTCCCCCACCGGTCTTTCGGGATACCGCAATATCGGATCGCCTGTTCACGGACATGATCTTCCGCTTCCCAAATCCAGCCGAGAGATGTGTTATTATCATGCGTCCCAGTGTATGCGATACTGTTGCCGGAATAATTATGGGGAAGATGCGAACTGTCCGAATAACCGTCGAAAGCGAATTGCAGCACCTTCATACCGGGATAACCGCATTCACGCAGGAATGCGTAGAAAGATTCATCCAGTGTTCCCAGATCTTCCGCTATGATAGGCGCGGCACCGTGCTCGGCATGATACGCATGAAAGAGCTCCATTCCCGGTCCTTTCTCCCAATGCCCCATCCTTGCATCAGCCGATTCGGCCGGGATATGCCAATAATGGTCGAAACCTCTGAAATGATCGATCCTTAATGCATCATAATGCTTGAGATGGAAAGAAATCCGATCGAGCCACCAACGGTATCCTTCTTGTTTCATCCTGTCCCAGTCATAAAGAGGATTTCCCCAGCATTGCCCTTCTTCGGAGAAATAATCCGGCGGTGTGCCCGCAATCGCCGATGGCTTGAAATTCCGGTCAAGCTGGAACAGTTCCGGATGAGCCCAGACATCACTGCTCTCTTCTGATACATAGAAAGGAAGATCTCCGATCAACCCGATTCCAAGCTTATTGCAATAGTCTTTAAGCTCTGCCCATTGCCGGTGGAACAAGTATTGTTCAAAGCAATAATAAGCAAATCTCTCCCCATTTCTGAATGTTTCTTCTTCTTTGCGCGTGAGTTCAGTTTTTGTCGGAGCAATATGTCCTTCTGCCATACACGTCATATACAGTGCATAATCATCGAGCCATCTCTTCTGTTCACGATAAAAAGAAGAGATCTTCTCTTTCCAATCAGGTGTCAGTCTCGCGAATGCTTTCTGTAAAAATAACGCTTTCGTTTCGTTCAGAAAGTCGTAGTCCACTTTACTGGAAGGTCCGTCGTATATTGCTCCCTTTAATTCTTCCTTCGTGAGCAGTCCCATCTCATGGAGTGCTTCCAAGTCGATATAAAGCGGTGATCCGGCAAAAGCGGAAATCCCCGAATAGGGGGAATTCCCCGCTCCTGCAGGCACCATCGGCAAAACCTGCCATATATGAAGACCGGAAGAAGCAAGGAAATCCGCGAATTCCCTTGCTTCTTTTCCCAGTACACCGATGCCGTACTCACCCGGCAGTGAGAAGATCGGCATCAGGACTCCCGCTGTCCGTCCGAACGAGCGGTTATCGGAGTACTTCATTTTCACTCATTGACTTGATCAAATTACGGCCGAACTCCACCAAGCCTTTTTTCTTCGCAATCGCGGACTCACGGGAATCTGCCTTCACCATGATATACAGCTTCAGTTTCGGTTCCGTTCCGGACGGACGCACGACAACCGCTGAGCCATCTTCCAATTCATAGAAAAGAACATCCGCTTGCGGCAGGCCGGTTCCGCTGATTGCCTTCGTTTCCACATCCAGCACTTTACCTGTCTGATAATCTCTGATTCTTTTCACTTTGATGGAATCAAATGCAACCGGCGGACAGCTGCGCAGGCTTTGTGTTATCGAACGCATTTTTTCGATTCCATCAAGGCCGCTCAATGTGATGGAAACGTTCTGCTCCTCGAAGCATCCGTATGTTTCATACAATTCCATCAATCCGTCATACAGGCTCATGCCTTTCAGATGATACTTGCAGGCCATTTCAGCGATGAGCATGCTTGCCACAATGGCATCCTTATCTCTTGCATAAGTCCCTGCCAAGTAACCGTTGCTTTCTTCAAAGCCGAACAGGAATGAATATTCATTTGTTCCTTCGAATTCCTTGATTTTCTCTCCGATGAACTTAAAGCCTGTCAATACATCCATCGCAGCGATTCCGTTCCGTTCAGCGATGACTTTGGCCATATCCGTCGATACGATGCTCTTCAGCATGATCGCATTTTCTTTCAATGTGCCATTCGAACGTCTGCTTTCAATCAAATAGTTCAGAAGCAGCACACCGATTTGGTTGCCGGTCAAGCTGACATATTCCCCTTTGTCGTCGCGGACCACCACACCTACGCGGTCAGCATCCGGATCTGTACCGACGATCAAGTCGACATTTTCCTTATATGCCAATTCGATTCCGATTTGCAGAGCTTCTTTCTCTTCCGGATTCGGAGACTTTGTCGTAGGGAAATTGCCGTCAGGCCGCATCTGCTCTGTAACTGTAAGCAGATTTTTGATGCCTAGACGAGACAGCACCTCCGGCACAAGGCGGTATCCGGTTCCGTGGATCGGAGAATAAATCATGCGGAAATCGCCGGCCTGCTCGACATACTGCTTTCCTACAGATTCCCCAAGTACTTCAGTGATATATTTCTCATCGAAATCATCCCCGACGACTGTGATGAAACCTTGTTCCAATGCTTCTTCCTTCGTCATCGTCTTGACGTCGTCGAAGATATCTATTTCACCAAGACGGCCGGAGATTTGTTTGGCATGTTCCGGCGGAAGCTGGGCACCGTCTTCCCAATAAACCTTGTATCCATTGTATTCCTTCGGATTATGGCTCGCTGTAATATTGATTCCCGCGATTGTACCAAATTCCCGGATTGCATAAGATAATTCCGGAGTCGGACGCAATTCATCAAAAATATACACCTTGATTCCATTCGCGCTTAATGTGCATGCTGCTTCCCACGCGAATTCTTCGGATGTAAGACGGCAGTCATATGCAATGCAGACACCGCGTTCCGCCGCTTCTTTCCCTTGTTCGAGGATTAGATCGGCTAATCCTTGAGTGGCATAGCGGACAGTGTATTTATTCATATTATTCAATCCTGCCCCTGTCACGCCGCGCAATCCAGCCGTTCCGAAGTCGAGCATGGCAGAGAATCTGCTCTTCAACTCCGCTTCATTATCGACCAATTTCGCCAGCTCCGTCACTGTCACCTCATCTATTGCACTGCTGTTCATCCATTTCTCATATTGCTTCGCATAAAACATATTTATCTTCCTCCCAGTACATACACTCTTACTCTTCTAAACTTTCTACAATAACCTTTTTGTGGACCAAGATGCAGCATTCATCGGGCATCAATGTATACTCGTTCACAGCCTGCTTCTTTTCCAAAAGATCCTCATACAGCTGATCCATCGCGAAATCGAAAGGCAATTTCGATCGGTTGACGCCGACGATCAGTTTCTCGGATTCATTTTCCCTCAGGAAGATATACACTTGGTTTTCAGCGTGCAGGGTCTGATATGACCCTTTCTTGAATACGGCGTGACCTTTCCTGATTTCCGCGAGTTTTCTGTACCATTCCAATAAAGGTCCGTCCTCGTGTCCCCACGGAAAACATCTCCGGTTGAGAGGATCTTCATATCCTTCCATCCCGGCTTCATCACCGTAATAAATGCACGGGACCCCCGGCAGTGTCATCTGGACTGCCGAAGCCAATTTCAGCAGTCTCAATGCATCGTCCTTTTCGCTGTCGCTCATCGACATTTTCGATTTCTCTTCTTTACTTGCTTCATACAGCAGCTCTCCGCCAAGAGCCGTCAAAATACGCCTCGTGTCATGTGTACCGATCATATTCATGAGACAATGCACCGTAGCAGCAGGATAGTTATTCCAAATGTCTGTGACGATTTCATGGATATTCTCGGCATCACCATTGCGGATAAATTGGATGATTGCGTACATGAACGGGTAATTCATGACGGAATCAAGCTGCTGCCCATAGAAATAGCTTCTTCTTTTTCCATAGGCAATCTTATGGGATGCGTCTTCCCAAACTTCCCCTATGATCAAATTGTCTTCGTCATGACTTTTGACGGCTTTCCTGAACGCTTCCAGGAATTCATCCGGAAGTTCATCCGCCACATCGAGACGCCACCCTGAAGCACCTTCCTTCAGCCATTTTCTCGCTATTCCCTCATCACCGTTTATATAATCCATAAAGGACGGATCCGACTCATGGACGGCTGGAAGGGTGTCAATTCCCCACCAGCTGTCGTAATGGTCGGGGTAATCGGAAAATTTATACCAGGAGTAATAATCGGAATCCTTGGACTGGTATGCACCGATGCTGCCATATGTCCCCTTTTTATTGAAGTATTTACTGTCCGATCCGGTATGGTTGAACACACCATCCAGCAAAATGCGTATTCCCCGTTTTCCGGCCTGTTCGCATAGTGAATGGAAATCCTCCAAAGTGCCGAACATTTCATCGATTTTTTCATAATCGCCGGTATCATACTTATGATTGGAAAATGCTTCAAAAATCGGACTGATATAAACACATGATACACCTAAAGATTCCAAATAATCGAGTTTGGAGATGATTCCCTGGATATTCCCCCCGAAGAAGTCATTATTCACCACTTCACCATATTTGTTCGGGGCATATTCGGGAAGTCCTCCCCAATCTTTTCTCAAAAAGGCATTCTTTTTGACGGGAGCGGCACCTTCCTTGGCAAAACGGTCCACGAATATATGGTAGAACACACCGCCTTTTATCCAATCAGGTGTTGTGTAGTCCGGGTCATGGACGGTGATTTGCCAAGAAGGCGGTTCTTCATGGAAAAGTCCATAGCCTGACTTCTTCTTTCCGAGAAAGATTGTTTCCGTCATGGTCTTCAATCGGAAGTAATACCAAATCAGTCCTTTATCCGGAACCTTGACTGATGCTTTGAACACATCACGTCCCTCTTTCAGCTCCTTCCATTTCATCCTGAAATGGTCATATTCATTTGTTTCATCATGGATCCAAACGAGCTCCGCTTCCTTGAGACCATAGAATCTCGGTACTTCAACCTGGAATACGATTGTCGTTCCCGCTTCCACCGCTCCATTCGGCGAGCGGAAGTTCCCTGATTGAAAAGGTGAAGAAATAGGCATCTCTTCCATCAAGCATCCCCCCGATTGAGTTATTAAAACTATATTTATCTTGCTGCTTCTCCCGGTCAATCCAATGGTTTCAAGTCCCAAATATGATCCGCGTATTCCCGGATGCTTCGATCTGCCCCGAATCGGTTTGCTCCGGCGATATTGACAAGCGACATCTGGTTCCAACGCAATGGATCACGGTATGCTTGAACCATATTGCGGGAAACTTTCAAGTAGTCATCAAAATCGGCCAGGCACATATACGGATCGCCGATTCCATACTCACCGAACAACAGGTAGCGATACAGTGATTCGAAGGATTCCCCATTGAATCCTGTCCGAAGTGCGTCGAGGACACGGCGGATTCTTTCATTATTATGATAATAGGAAGTGGCCGCATACCCTTCCCTCATCTTCCTTTCGGCCTCGTCTGCGCTCATTCCGAAAATGAAGATGTTCTCCTTTCCGACCGCTTCAAAGATCTCCACATTGGCTCCGTCCATGGTACCGATGGTCAAGGCTCCATTTATCATCATTTTCATATTTCCTGTACCGCTCGCCTCTTTTCCGGCAAGTGAAATCTGCTCACTCGCTTCTGCGGCTGGCATAAGATGTTCAGCCATCGTGACACAATAATTCTCGAGAAACACTACGCGGATTTTCTCCCGGATGACTGGGTCTTTCTCGATTTCCGCACTGAGGTGGCAGATCAATTTAATGACTTCCTTGGCTGCGTAATAGCCTGGTGCCGCTTTGGCTGCGAACAGGAATGTTTGCGGAGTCATATCAAGATCCGGGTTCTCTTTCAGATCCAGATATAAGCTGATGATCCTGAGTGCGTTCAATAGCTGCCTTTTGTATTCATGCAGCCTCTTGGCTTGGACAACGAACATCGATTGCGGATCCATCGTCACACCTTTTGTTTCCATCAACTGCGCAAAAGCAATTTTATTCTTCAGTTTTATTTCACCAAGACGATTAAGCACCGACCGATCATTTCGGTAATCCAGGAAAGAAGCCAGCTGCTCCGGATCTTTCTTGTAACCGTCCCCGATGCATTCATCAAGCAGCTTGCTTAGATCAGGGTTGGATTGGCAAAGCCATCTGCGATGTGCGATACCATTCGTAACATTCGTGAATTTGGATGGATCATTTTGATAGAAATCCGCAAAGACAGATTCCTTCAGAATATCCGAGTGAAGCTGTGATACTCCGTTCACGCGAGAGGATCCGATGACACTTAGATTGGCCATCCTTACCTGACCCTGGGAAATGATCGACATTCTTTCGATTTTCTCCCCGCTGTTCGGATACAGTTTCCACATCTGCTCGCAGAAACGTCTGTTCAATTCCTTCAGAATTCCATAGATACGCGGCAGCTGTGATTTGATCAGGTTCTCCGGCCATTTCTCCAATGCTTCCGCGAGCACCGTGTGATTCGTATATGTAACCGTATTGACGACCATTTCATATGCCGCTTCCCAGCTGTATGAATGTTCATCCATCAGAATTCGCATAAGTTCCGGAATGCATAATGCGGGATGGGTATCATTGATATGGATCGCCACTTGATCACTCAGTGAATCAACAGAACCGTATTGTTTAATATGTTCTTTGACAATATTCTGTACGGAAGCCGATACCAAGAAATATTGCTGTCTCAGACGAAGGGACTTTCCTTCGACATGATTATCCGCGGGATACAGTACCTTATTGATGAGTTCCGCACTGGTATGTTCCCTCATCGCCTGCCCGTAGTCACCGCTTGAGAAAGAATTCATATCGAAACTCTTGATATCCCGCGCACTCCATAAACGCAGTACACTTGCGCCATCCGAGTCCCCTCCGGAAATAATCATGTCATTGGCAACCGCTTCTATTTCATCGTAATCGACATGTTCGGTTCTTAACCCCTGCTCGGTCCAGACTTCATTGATATATCCGTCGAATCTTACCGGGAAAGTGATATCATTCCTTTTCTTGAGCCAAACATCCCCTCCGGGCAGCCAAATATCCGGAAGTTCCATTTGCCAGCCGTCAACGATCTTCTGTTTGAATAATCCGTATTCATAGCATATGGAATATCCCATCGCAGGGTATTCCAGCGTCGCCAATGAATCCATGAAACAAGATGCCAGCCTGCCGAGTCCTCCGTTTCCAAGACCTGCATCCGGCTCCTCTTCATACAGATCCTCGAGGGTCACATCCCATTCCGCAAGAATTTCCGCCATCTTATCCTGAAGACCCAGATTATAGATATTATTCTTCAGCGATCGGCCGACGAGAAATTCCATACAGAGATAATACACTTTTTTCTTTTTTTGCTTTTTGGCTTGCTGATTGAAGCCGGCCCTCTTTTCCTGAAGAAGTTCAAGCACCGTCCTTGCACATGTTTTGTACATTTGTGCTCTTGTTGCTTCCTCTGCCGTTATACCGTAATGGCGAGATAATTTATGGGTAAATGATTCTTTCAGTTCTTCCTTCGTTATCACTGTTTCCATCCAAATTCCCTCCCACTGGTCTCCCGACCTTGTGCTATTCATCGGTAGAGACAGGGCATATCAATACCCTGTCTCTTGATTTAATACACTATTATTGTCAATACGCTGGAACCGCACACATGCTGTTATAAAGAATCTCATATTCTTTCGCGGATTTCTCCCAACTGAAATCAAGATTCATGATCCATTTCATCAGACCTTGCCAATCATGGTGGTTGTGGTAAATATGAAGTCCGCGATGAATGGCATCCAGCAAGTCATTCGCCGTATAATGTTCGAAAACAAATCCATTTCCTTCTCCAGCCGTGCAATCCTTAATGGTATCCCTTAGTCCGCCTGTAGCCCGGACAATCGGAACTGTTCCATATCTGGAAGCAATCATTTGAGCCAGTCCGCATGGTTCACTCTTCGAAGGCATAAGGAAGAAATCGGCGCCTGCATAAACTTTCCTTGCCAAGTCGTTATTGAAACAAATCATCGAAGAAACTTTTCCTTGATAATGGTGCTGAAGCCATTGGAAGTATTCTTCATATTTCTTGTCCCCGATTCCCAGCACAACCACCTGAACCCTTTCGTTCAGAAGTCTTTCCATGACGCTCGCGACCAGGTCAATACCTTTATGCGCAACCAAACGGCTGATGATGGCGATCACAGGGACATTTTCATCCACCGGTAAATTGGCGATCTTCTGCAATTCGATTTTGTTTTGTTTCTTCTTCTCGACTGTCTCTGAATTATAGTTGACGAACAGGGAACGGTCCGTTTCCGGATTGTAGCTTTCCGTATCGATCCCATTCAGGATTCCCTGCATCTTGAACTCATTTCTGCGTATAACTTCCGCAAGTCCTTTAGCGTAGTAATCGTCGCGTAGTTCAGCCGCATAAGTCGGGCTGACTGTGTTGATTTGATGAGCGCATTCGATGGCCGCTTTCATCAAGTTCACACAGCCTCTGTAATCGAGGGTACTCAGCGCTTCCGGCGGCAGTCCGAAGACATCTTTGTTGATATCGAAGCCGGCTTTTCCTTGGTATTCGATGTTATGGATCGTAAAGATTGTCCTTGCGAATACATGGTGATACATATGACGCATATAGACAGGTATCAGCGCTGTCTGCCAATCATGGCAGTGAATGATTTCAGGATCGAAATCCAATAATGCTATTGCATCCAATACTGCTTTACTGAAGAACGCGAATCTTTCCAAATCGTCTTCATAACCGTAAGGATTATATCTTTTGAAATAGTATTCATTATCGATGAAGTAGTAGACGACACCATTCTTTACAGTCTTGAACACTCCGCAATATTGCTGTCTCCAAGCCAAAGTCACATTGAAGTGACCAAGGAATTCCATCTGCTGTCTGTCTTCATGGCTCACACATTCGTACAATGGCAGGATGACCCTGATATCGAATGCATTGTTTTCGGAATTCATGATGCTCTTAGGCAGTGCACCGACAACTTCACCAAGTCCGCCTGTCGCGACGAAAGGCATCCCTTCCGAAGCAGCGATCAACACTTTACGTTTGACGCTTCCTTCATTTTCCGGCGGGTGTTCATCATATGTATGCTTGTCGGCCTGTTCCTCTTTCGGTTGTATTTTATAGGCTGCCGTTACAGCGATTTCTTTTTTACTTGTGTGTTTCTTCACATTTGTTTCAGCTTGATCAAGCGT
Source organism: Bacillus sp. (in: firmicutes) (assembly GCA_045576475.1). Lineage (GTDB taxonomy): Bacteria > Bacillota > Bacilli > Bacillales > DSM-1321 > Bacillus_AD. Next base: position 9,650 of record JAZNGP010000051.1, read on the forward strand.
CTTCTTAGACATGCTGATTGTCCTTCGGTTCCCCTTCGGACTTTTTTTCTCTGCATGATCTTGCTTTTCTGCGACGCTTTGTTTCTCTTCAAGAATCCGCTTCACTTTCAGATTTTCTTTTTCTTTGAGATTTCGCATCTCTTTCATGCCTTTTTTCTTTGCGGCAGGCTTTCTCGCCATTCCATTCACCTTCCATTCTTCGATATATGCGAATTCCATTCACTCAGCAGTTCTGAACCTGACTTCCTTTAAAATCTTCACATAAAGGTATGATCAGATGTTGCTGCCTTTCTCAATGAAGAAAGGATGTGTTTCATGTCCGCATAAAGTCCGATTGTCGCCGATCACAACATTCTTATCTGTCACTATATGCTTCAACGTCGCATTTTTACCGATTACACTGTCTTGCATGACGACACTGTTGTGTATTTCTGCCCCTTTTTCCACTTTCACTCCACGGAAGATGACGGAATTCTTCACCGTTCCTTCGATCACACAGCCATCCGCGATGATGCTGTTCTCAACAACCGCATCATCCCCATATGTCGTAGGTGCGGAATCATTTACGCTTGTGTGGATCGGACGATACGGTTTGCGGAACAGTTCTTCCCTGACATCCAAGTTTAAGAGGTCAAGATTGCTGTTCAGATAGCTTTCAAGCGAATCGATGTACGCATAATAGTCATTGAAAGCATAGCCCTTAACGGAAATGCCGGATTGGTTGGCAACCCAATAATTCAATAGATTCGTATATCCTTGGTGATGGGCCATAATGATGTGCTTCTTCAAGAAATCTTTACGGACGATCATTGTTCCCAAGTATAATGTGTCCCCTTTATGTGTATATGTGCCTTTCTTGATGTCCGTTACATTCTCATCCTCATCCAAAGACAAAATGACCCGGCTGCCTTTCCACTTGGCTGCCTCCTCATGCTTTTTATACAGGACGGTCACATCTGCTCCGCTCTCGCGGTGTGCCTTCAACATACCGGAATAAGAAATGTTGCCGATGATATCACAATCGGACATGATGACATACTCTTCATCCGCTTTGTCCAGGTAATACATAATTCCTTTCAGTGTATCGAGTCTATTATTCATTTGGATCAATTTTTCCGAATCATCAAGATATGGCTGCAGTACATGGATGCCCCCCCGTTTGCGGGCAAGGTCCCATGACTTTCCTGTACCGATGTGATCCATCAAATTCTGGTAATTGTACTTTGTGACAATCCCTGCCTTAATGATCCCTGAATTCGTCAGATTCGAAAGAGCGAAATCAATCAGGCGATATCTGCCTCCAAATGGGACAGCGGCCATAATCCGACTGTTTGTGATTTCCGGAATCTCTTTGTCACGGATATTGGAGAAAACGATACCTAGTGCGTTCATTCTGCAACCTCTCTCTCTTTATAGCCTGCTGCGATCATACTTCTTTGTTTCATTGTTCCGCTCATGCAATGTACAGCCTCCGCATCTTCCTTGATGAATGACTGTACCTCCAGCGGAAGCGCTACGTCATCCAAAATGGTGTCACTGTCGATGATTTCCCCTGCCGGGATGGAGGTTTTTGCTTTGACTTTGACCCCGCTTCCGAGCACGGCAAGTTCCACATTATCGTTTCGCTCTTCGCCGACTTTGGCATTCGGACCCACATATACGCCGACATCAAGGATGCTGTAGTTAACAGCGGCACCTTCTTTGATGAATGAATTACTCATGACAACACTATCTTTGATGACAGCACCTTTCTCGACTGTCACACCGCTGAATAGAACGGAGTTGATTACTGTCCCTTCAATCTCACAGCCTTCAGCGATGACGCTGTTTTTCACTGAGCCGTTTTTCCCGATGAAGTGCGGGTGGTCAGGATAATGTCTATAACTGATTTTCCATTTATTATCTCTCAAGTCCAATTGAGGGTTTTCTCCAAGTAAGTCCATATTTCCTTCCCAAAGGGATTGAAGTGTACCCACATCCTTCCAGTATCCTTCGAACTGGTAAGCGAACATTCTTTCGCCGCCTGCAAGCATCGCCGGGATGACATTCTTTCCGAAATCTTTAGATGATTGCGGATCTGCTTCATCTTCCATCAGATATTTGAAAAGCGCTTCTTTCTTGAAGATATATACACCCATGGAAGCCTTATTGCTTTTTGGAACTGCAGGCTTCTCTTCGAATTCGATGATTTGCCCATTGCTGTCTGTATTCATGATTCCGAAACGGCTGGCTTCTTCCATTGGAACGGACAGGACAGCGATTGTACAATCAGCATCCTTTTCAATGTGATAGTCCAGCATTTCATTGTAGTCCATCTTGTAGATATGGTCCCCTGAAAGGATAATCACATAGTCCGGTGTATAACGATCGATGAAATTCATATTTTGGTAGATTGCATTCGCGGTGCCTTTATACCAGTCTCCGCCTTTTACTCCTTGATATGGGGGAAGAATATGGACGCCCCCGTATGTGCGGTCAAGATCCCAAGGTTCACCGTTATCGATATAATCATTCAATTCAAGAGGCTGATATTGTGTCAGCACGCCTACCGTATCAATACCGGAATTGATGCAATTGGATAATGTAAAATCAATGATGCGATATTTGCCCCCAAAATGAACTGCAGGCTTAGCGATATGTTTTGTCAGTGCATACAGCCTGCTGCCTTGACCCCCGGCAAGCAGCATGGCAACACATTTCTTTTTCCGATACATATAATTCCCCTCATTTCTGTTATTGCTTTCCGCTAAATTTATATTAATTGACCTTTCACACTGACTTTCATGTCAGTTTTTTGATGGTCTGTACTTGTTCAAATACAATGCTCGACAGCGGCGGTAATGTGACCGATATGTACTGGTCATATCCGTGCATTTCCCCCTTCACCGTCTTAGGCAGCTTTCTGTTCCTGATTCCGGAACCGCCGTATCTCTTCAGATCCGTATTGAAAACTTCCTTATATGTGCCTTCCTGCGGCACGCCTACATAATAATCTTCCCGAAGCACAGGCGAGAAGTTGACAAGGACAATCAGTTCCTTTCCTGCACGATCCATTCTCCGGAACGCCAATATATTCCTTGTATGATCACTGTGACAGATCCAATTGAAGCCTTCCCAAGAACAATCCAATTCCCATAACTGCTTATGCTGCAAGTAGAAATGATTCGCTTCCTTAAAGAAGGTCTGCAGCTTCTTGTGTGTGTCGTATTTCAGCAGGAACCATTCCAATTGCCTGCTGTAATCCCACTCGGTGAACTGGCCGATCTCCGACCCCATGAACATCAATTTTTTTCCGGGATGACAGAGCATATAGGCAATGAAGCCGCGCACTCCAGCGAATTTATCTTCATAATCCCCTGGCATCTTATCGAGCAGCGAACGTTTTCCATGAACGACTTCATCATGGGAAATCGGCAATACGAAATTCTCTTCACATGCGTACATGATCGGGAAAGTCAATTTATGGTGATTATGCTGTCTTCCCAAGGGATCGATTTCGATATAGGACAAAGCATCATTCATCCATCCCATATTCCATTTGAAATTGAAGCCCAATCCATCCAGTGATGGAGGCATCGTGACATTTGGCCAAGCCGTGGATTCTTCGGCGATCATCATATTGGACGGGAACTTCGTCAATACCGTCTCATTCAGAAGCTGGAGGAACTCGACCGCTTCCAGATTCGTTCTGCCGCCTTCCTGATTCGCCTGCCATTCACCATGATTCCTTCCATAATCCAGATACAGCATGGAAGCAACAGCATCCACACGGATTCCGTCGATATGGTATTTCTCCATCCAGAAGACCGCATTGGAGATCAAGAAAGATCTGACTTCATTCCTGCCGAAATCGAAAACCCTTGTGCCCCATTCTTTATGTTCCTGTTTCAATGGATGGGTGTATTCATATACGGGCTGCCCATCGAATTCATAAAGACCATGTGCATCCTTAGGGAAATGTGCAGGCACCCAGTCCATGATGACTCCGATTCCATGTTCATGGGCAAGGTTCACCAGATACATGAAATCTTCCGGTTTGCCGAAGCGGGAAGTGATGCTGTAATAACCGCAAATCTGATATCCCCAGGATCCGTCGAATGGATATTCCGCCAATGGAAGCAATTCAAGATGCGTATATCCCATCTTCTTCACATACGGTATCAGCACATCGGCAAGCTGACGATAATTCATGTATTCGTCATTCTCGTTCTTTCTCCAAGAAGCTAAGTGAACCTCATAAATATTCATTGGACTTTCGTATATATTACGTCCTTCTTTTGAACGTTCCCAATCTTCATCCGTCCAAGTGAATTTATCTTGGAAATCATATGTGTATGAAGCAGTATTTTCCTGTGTTTCGCTATGGAAAGCGAAAGGATCGGATTTGTATAGGATACGGCCGTCTTCTGTTTCAACGGTATATTTGTACAAGGAGTATTCCATCATTCCTTCAATGAAAAGTTCCCAGATTCCGCCGTCCGTCTCTTTCTCCATAGGATGGGATCCATGTTTCCACTCGTTGAAATCACCGACCACACAAACAGAAGCTGCATTGGGAGCCCATACCCTGAAGACGAATCCTTTCCTGCCATCCTTGACCATCCTATGAGATCCTAAATAATCATATGCTTCAAAGTTCTTCCCTTGGTGGAATAAATATTTTGCCAAGGACAAATCTTCCTTATATTGCTGCATTCAACCAGCTCCTTCTATATATGATATAAAATAGGTTTGATGGAATGCTTCCCGCTTCCATTTCTGTACCTTGCTGTCCTCGGTACCGAAGATAGCAATCCACCCAACAAATAGGGATACGTTATAATCGGAGCCTTTAACGGAAGGAAACTGTAACCGCAGGTTGACATACCGGTCTTCGATGCTTGCCCAGGAAATACGTAAACTGTTTTTGCATAATAGCTAAGTTTCAAAAATGGTCATCCTATTATTACTTCCACTTAAATACAGTTTCCCCTTTGACTTTCCATCGACCTGAAATGTCAAAAACCAACAATATATTCAACTGTTTCTCGTTTAAAGGATTTGTTTCAGATTCAAATGAGGATCAAAAACAACAATCGCAGCCCTGCTGCTTTGCGGACAAAGTATCCTTAAAGCTTATCTGAGGTTGAAATTTGTGATGTGCAAAATTTTCAGTCCCATTCAAGTATCCATTTCCGCTGAAGCAATAACGAAAATGAACATAGGCTTATAATATGAAAATGTTATACCGAAAAAATGAAATAATTTTATATATTATGTGAAGTTTGAGGAAGAAACCTTGATTCATCAACCTTTAAAAGGCAGTGGAAAACGAAAAATCCCAGTTTTGTAAACTCGAGTTTACAAATAGCAGACTTGTACTCATTTGTATGGGTTTCTAAGGATGCATGGGATGAGACCCCTCGGCACCATCGGCCGAACCGGACCAAGAAACGCAGGGACAGCATCAAAATCGCTTTAAGAGATGATATGTGAAGAATATGTGAGTTTCCCCTGGGGCAAAATCTTGCCTTAAACAATAAGAATCCTGGTCACGATGATCAGGATTCTTGTTGTTTGTTCTATTTTTTTCTTTATTCATTCTATGTAACTAAATATAACATAGATAAAAGAAAGATACACTATAATAAACAGAAAATTTCGTCTATACACAGAGTATGATGAATATCCACATCCCGTTATTCGACACTCTTCACATTTTCCGACAAAAAAACTATCATTCTCCCTAAAATGTCGAAGGGTTCATCGCTTTTTTTATTGTTCCGATTGCATCTGCATAACCGTTTCGAGGAGGACATTGACCCCTTTTTCACATTCTTCCCATGAAGTGTATTCATTCTCGCAATGACTTTTGCCTCCAGTACTCGGAACGAAAACCATTGCGGTCGGAATGCTGGCTGCAATGAACTGCGCATCATGACCGGCACCGCTGACCATCCTTCTGTTTGAGAATCCCAGACCCTCCGCCGCTTCCTCCAGCCGCTTGCATATATCTTGATCAAACCGGACTGTATCGCGTCCCCAAAGCTTGTTGATTGTCACCTCGCTTTGGCCGTTACTCTTCCCTAACCCATTGATGATTTCCTCGACCTGTCTGATGACTTCAGGGTTTTCGTGCCTGGCCTCCACTGTGAAAACCACTTTATTCGGGATGACAGTATGAATATTCGGATACACATTCACCCTGCCGATCGTGTATACCAATTCGGAATCCAATGTTCCGAGTGCCTTTCTTGCCGACTGTATCACATCCACAGCCTCAAAGAACGCATCATTCCTCATCCGCATCGGGGTTGTGCCCGCATGATTCGATTCACCTGACACCGTCACTTCATAACACACCATTCCCACGACGCATTCAACGACGCCGATGGAAATCTGTTCATGTTCCAGAATAGGTCCTTGTTCAATGTGAAGTTCGAGGAAAGCATGCGCGTCCTTAAGCCTTGACTCACGGTTCCCATCATATCCGATTTCTTTGAGGGCTTCTCTGAAAGTGATTCCTTGTTCATCTTTCTTTGCAAACATTGACTCTTCATCGAATTTACCGGAGAGGATTCCGGAAGACATCATGGAAGGCTCGAATCTCGCTCCCTCTTCATTCGTGAAATTGACGATCGTGATCGGCACCTTCGGTTTGATCTTATTCTCAACAAATGTCCTTGCTATTTCCAGACCACAAGCGACGCCGAGCACCCCGTCGAACCTTCCGCCTTTCTTGACGGAATCCAAATGGGAACCTATTAATATGGGAGGTCTTTTTTCTTCTCCTTCGACTGTTCCGTACATATTTCCGATATCATCGACCGCAATGGTCATCCCAAGTTCTTTACAATAGGAAGTAAAATAATCCCTTGCCTTACGGTCTTCATCCGTTAATGACAGCCGTGTCACTCCGCCATTTTCCGTTTTTCCGAAACCAGCGAATTGTTCGAGCGTTTCCTTCAGCTTCTGTCCATCGATCCGTATTTTCTGTTTTTCCAAAGTAATCCCCCTCTTCAGACCTTGCCAGCCTTTTTTTTGTGATTTTGGTTTTGGTTAATCTGTAATCTCACAGATTGTTTCTCCAATTATATCCCTACCGGAAAGAAGGCTCACTAAACGGTCCGTTAATTTCTGTCCCGGTATTTCATACAATTCGTCCAAACATCCCGCTTTCCTGCATAAATCCCTAAAAGAAAAATCGCCCTCTTCAAAAAAAACTATAAAAATAGCTCCTTAAAATTATTATTCCTGTATAATGGAATTAAAAAATTTGCAGGTGATTAAAAAACTATGGATTCTTCTTGGTTATTGGATTTAAGTATCGTGTTATTGCTCATCCTATGCAATGGTCTATTCGCGATGACTGAGCTGGCACTTCTCTCCTCAAATCCTTCAAAACTTGAATATGAAGCAAGGAGGGGCAAAAGCAGTGCTAAACTGGCATTGCGCCATCATACGGAACCGACAGATATCCTGTCCACCATACAGGTAGGCATCACATTGATCGGTATCATAAACGGAGCATTCGGAGGCGCCAGATTATCCACTCCTTTCACAGAATTTCTTCTGTCGCTAGGTCTGCATGCAGAAATCGCACAACCCATCAGTTACGTAACGGTTGTCGGTCTCATTACATATTTATCACTGGTCGTCGGAGAGCTTGTTCCGAAAAAACTTGCGATTGTGGCTCCTGAAAGGATTTCTATGCTGGTCATTCCGATGATCAACTTCTTCAGTAAAGGCATGAAACCGTTCATTTGGCTGTTATCCAAATCCACATTGTCCATCTTCCGGGTATTCGGGTTGAAAGAAGAACGAACAAGCGATGAAGCCGAATACGAAATGAAGCATCTACTTTCAAAAGGGGTGCAGGAAGGTATGTTCGCCCATGATGAAGCACAGCAAGTCGAAAGGGTATTCGCATTCCATGACCTATTCGCTTATGAATTGATGCAGCCCCGGACGACCTTGGAATGGATTGATTTAGAAGATTCCTCAAAAGAAATAACGGAAGCCCTTCTGAAAAGTAAACATAATAAATTGCCGGTCGGGACAGGCAGCCTTGATCAATTCAAAGGTTATATCGATGTGAGGGATATTTTGGCGGAACTTCCGATTGAAGATACAAATCAAGTTTCCCAAAAATTGAAGAAACCGCTCGTTGTACCGAAACAGATGGATGCAGGTGCTGTCCTGAAGCTGATGCAGCAAGACGGGAGTTCACTTGCATTCGTGCTTGACGAATACGGCGGATTCCTTGGGATGATCACTTTATTCGATATCCTGGAAGCCATTGTCGGAGAAATTCCGATTGCTGAAGAAAAACCAGAGCTGATCAAGCGTCATGACGGCAGCTGGCTTGCGGACGGACTGCTTCATATCGATGACCTGAAAAGGGCATTGTCGATCTCGGAGCCGTTCCCCGGAGAAGAACATTCCAATTACCACACAGTTGCGGGATTATTGATTTACCTTCTCGGAAGCTTACCGTCAAAAGGAAGCCGGGTGGAATGTCACGGTTATTTATTCGAGGTTGTCGATCTGGACGGAAACCGGATTGACCAAGTGCTGATTGAGCGCATAGCGATCAAGGACAAAGTTGGCATAAAGGAAGAAAGCGAATCGTAAATCAGCCAAAAAAGCTTGCCTCCAATGTTGGAGACAAGCTCTTTTTATTCTTTCACTTATTCGTCTATCCAAAAACAGATTAACGACTTTGTTCCAGGGATCTCCCCAAATATTCAGCAAGCAGCTTCATACCGAAAATCCCTTTCTTTTCTTCGGCTTCTGAATTATAATTCGTATTCGTGTTCACATCATATGTGTATACATTTCCATCTTTGTCTTGGATGAACTCGATCCCGGCGACATCAATTCCGTTTTCCTTCAGGAATGTCTCATACAGCTTAATCTGCTGCGGATCGGTATGTTCAATGATTTCGAATTTCGGTCTTTTCGTATCCTGTTCCCCGACAGGGCAAAAAAGATCGTCAATCCGGCAGGCATCGGCAGGGCATAATTCGAAGCCTTCAGACGTATCTACCTGTACCGCATACACAAATTCGCCGCCGATAAATTCAGCTCTTGTGATGTACGATTCCGGTGATTCGATATATTGTTGGATCAATGTGATTCCGTCGACCGGTATTTCAAACTCGGGACTGTTCACATAGCGCTCGAGAGCTTCGATCGAGTTGAACAACTGAACCCCCAAACCTTTTCCTGCCCGGTTATGCTTTGTGATGAAGGAATCGCAGCCAAGGGTTTTTGCGGCTTCCACGATTTCCCTCTTCCCGACGGCAGCAATCGTTTTCGGTGTCTTGATTCCGAGTTTCTCCAATTCGATATATTGTTTGACTTTGCTTATTTCGAGCTGCAGCGCACGGCTCCCGTTATGCACGGTCCTTCCATGGGCCTCTAGCCAAGGCAGAACAGCAGCGGTCAATTCAGGCGCGTAGCGATGGTTTCTTGTATGTGATGAAGCGCTGATCCGATTATAGAAAATGCCTTCAGGCGGTTCTGACGAAAGATCGATGATCCCCTCATCCAAGTGCCAAAGCTCATAAGGCAGCCCTTGCTCATCTAATCTTCTCGTCAAATGGACTGTCCAGTCATCGTTTTCATGTATGATATGTATTTTTTTCATAAACTCCCCTTGCCCCCCGTTTTTCTTGGTTGTCAACATCCGTTCGTCAAAAAAATCCTATCATAATAGTCAGAAATTAACAACGAATCGACATTCATATCCCGCTGTTTCAACAGCCGGGGGAAGGGGTCACGTGATTCGTGTTGATTTTCGCGGCGAACGGGTCACCGATTTGTCGCACACATTATCCGGACTTTTTACTTAGCTGCTCCTCTATGACATTTTCAAGCAGTTCGTTCTCTTCCATATCACTTTGAACAATTAATTGGTCCGCAAGATATTCTTCAAAACCTTCCCCGCTGCGTTTCTTGGCAGCTCCTGGACAAATTCGACCATTTGCGGTTTTTTATAGGATGCAAGATGGATACGGCAATATTCGATGATATCCTCTTCCGTCAATGGATGGCCTGGTTTTGCGACAACATACGCCTTTACGCGTTCTCCCCAAACAACATCAGGCAAACCGATAACTGCGGCTTCCGCTATACCCGGGTGATTGAACAGGACTTCCTCCACCTCTGCGGAATATACATTTTCTCCTCCGGTGATGATCATATCCTTTTTACGGTCCACCACATAAATAAAGCCTTCCTCATCGCTTCTGACAAGATCTCCGCTGTGGAACCATCCTCCTTTGAATGCTTCTGCTGTTGCTTCCGGGTCCTTATAATATTCCTTCATCACTGTCGGCCCCCGGTAGATGATTTCACCCACTTCCCCGATCTGTACGTCGTTCATTTCATCATCCACGATACGGACACGGACATTGACACTCGGTCTCCCGACAGATTCTGTTTTCCGCAAGGAATCCTCGGGCAGGAGATAAGTTGTACTGGGGCTCATTTCCGTTTGTCCGAACGCTTCGAATATCCGTGCATTACAAAAGAAGGAGATGATTTCTTTTTTCATTGCCGCCGGTGTGATTGCTGAGCCAAGAATACAATATTCCATTGACGATAAATCGTAGCTTGAGCTGTTCGGAACCTGTAAGAGCATACTCCACATGGAAGGTGCCATAAACATGCTGTTGATTCCTTGTGTTTCTATTGTCTGAAGGATTTTGGAAGGATTGAATTCACGATGAATATGCATGGTATTATTGGTCAAACAGATCTGCATCAGTCCCGATAAGGCAGCCTGATGGAAGAGCGGAGTGACGACAAGGCTCTTTTTCCATTTATTTTGTTTATTTTCATAGATTTTGTTCATGCCGTTCATATAGAAGTTTTTATGGGTCAATACAGCTCCCTTTGGTCTGCCCGTCGTGCCTGATGTGTAGACGATCACATGAGGGTCATCATCGGTCAACGTTTCGGCTTCCTCAAAAGCCGTTTCCATCCGATAAAGATCTTCATATCGAATAAAGCGGTTATAGGCTTCTTCCAGCTCTCCCCCGATCACAACGATATCTTCCATATTCGGCAGCTGCTCTCTAATGGACAGGATGAGATCCAGGAATTCTTCTTCCACAAACAAGAGCCGCGCATCACAATGTTCCAAAATATACTGTATTTCATTTGAAGCCAAACGAAAATTAAGCGGCACAAAGACAGTTCCCGATAAACTTGAGGCGAAATATAATTCAATGAAAGCCAGATTATTCTTGGACATGCAGGCAATTTTATCTCCCGATTCCATTCCTTTTCCTTGGAGCCATCCGGCTAAATGGATGGATCGATCAAGCAGTGCCCTGAAAGTCAAAGACCGTTCTCCGAAAACAAATGCTTCTTGTTCAGGCTGTATGTTGACTGCAAGCCGTAATGATTCACCGATACATAATTGCTGAGATAATCCGTTGACTCGTTTCATTCCTTACCTCCTCTGCTCATCATTTCTCCTTTACGAATCTACATGCAATTCACATGCCATATCGTATTAATGAACCAACATATTATTGACTGGCTTTGTTTCTCAAAAAAACAACCTTTTAGAAAAGAACCTTTTAAAATCATCGCTCTGTTAAAGTTCTATGTTGATTTCCGCTGCGAACGGACGCTTTCCGCGGGGCGAGCGGTGAGCCTCCTCCTTCGTGCTTAGGTCTCACCCTGCTCGCTGATCTAAGCAGGAGTAGCCGTTCTCCGCTTCAATCACATCTAATGAAGAGAAGCATTAGGTCTAACAAAAAACAACATTAAACGATAACAGAGCCAAAAATAAAAGGCCTGGAGTTATTTGTATTTTTGTTTAATTTTGTAAATTCTGGATATATAAAGTGTAGGAAAAAATACTCAGCGAAAAAAGGACTGAATCATCCACCTGCTCTAAAGAACCCCGTTAACCTAACTGATATATGTCGCTCCAGGATGCTGTTACAGTGCCTTTTTATGCTTACGAAGGAGATGATCATTTGTTGAGAAGGGCTATGCTCATCCTGCTCATTGCGGCTTTCAGTCTGCTGCTTGGAGCATGCGGGGCCGAAAGCGAAGAAGGAAAAGCCTCGCAGGAAAAGAACGATCAGACAGGTAAAAAAGAAACAGACAAAGTAAAAAATGACGAAGATGATGAAAAAGACAAAGAAATGAAATCTGCTGAAGAAGCAGTTGCATCAGAAGAAACCATGGTGGATGATCACAAGAAATTTGCTGAGGAAGCAGGGCAATATGTAGATGCCCTTATACAGACAACCGTTTTCCAAAACGAGGAACACTTCGTAGCGACAGATCCCAGCCCAAGATCAGAAGAGAAAAAGTTGGATGAGGCCATTTTCCAAAAAGAAACATTTGTTTCCTTCTATGTCGAAAACACCAAAAAGAATTACGCCTCGCTCGGTGTCGACCTCCCACAGGAAATACTGGACGAAATGGGAGCCAATTTCATGAAAGCATTAGCGCAGACTAAATATCGGATAACGGACACCAGACATAGTGAAGAGGACAATTATAAGGTGACATTAAGCGTCGAAGGATTCAACCATGCCGCTCTGCAGGATGAGGCCACATTGCCTTTCATGGCGGATTACCAAGCAGGAAAGATCACTGTAGAAGAACTTGTTATGAAGCAATCCAAAAGACTATCCGAACTATACACGAAACCATTGACGTTAAAACCGTCAACCGCATATGTGGATGTGCTGCGTAATAGTGATGGTTCATATGCTGTATTGCTTCAAGACCAATATTTACTGAGCTTCGCCCAACCTCAATAAACAATACACCATACAGCATCAAAGGCTGCTCCAGGGTTTGGAACAGCCTTTTTGGCTTATTGCACTTTCAGATGAAGATCGCCTGCCTGCACTTTCCCCATCAGCTTCAATACTTTATATAAAGCTAAAGTGATTAATGCAGGGAGCACCATCCCGATGGCTACGTATATGAGCAGACTATTGAGCCCTTGGCTCGCCCAAATATTTATTGGTGCAATCATGGAACTAAGTCCCATCCCTCCGATTTCATAGGACACTTGAAAACCGAAGAGCAGTGTGGCAATCGGAGCACATATGATAGCTGCTGCAAATGGAGGTATACAATAGAGCGGTTTCCGGATCAAGTTCGGAAACTGCACCTTAGGAGTCACTACAATCTGGGCAAGAATCCCGCCAAGATCATTATCCTTTCTGCTCATGACCGTGAACCCGATGAACTGTACTGTACAACCGATCAGTGCCGCAGCACTTGATACTGGATCCAATTGTAATGCGATCGCCAAAGCAGCGGAAGATGCCGGGGTCATCAGCAGGATACTCCATACCAGAGCAATGACCATTGATCCCAAGACAGGGGCATCTTGAACGGAGGACGTGATCTGTTCACTCATCTTATTCAATAGAGGCGTCGTCACTTTCGCAAGAAGTACTCCCGATAAACCTCCGACAAATAATGCAGACAGTGGAATAGCCATAATATCCAGCCTTGTTTTCCCGATCACCCGTTTTCCGATATATGTAGCTATAACCGCTGCCAACACTGCGCTGATCGGCTGTCCTGTGACGATGGTCATTGTTCCGTCTTCCGCCATTCGGATTGCGGCACCACCGACAGCGCCGCTTGCCATGCTGCTGAAGATGACCAGTGAATTCCCTCCGAGCTGATAGGCGATGCCAGCTCCTAATGCGGGAGCAAGAAGAACTTTTGCCGCTGCGCCTATCACCTGGAAAGCTTCCCATCCGAAATATGTGCCTACCGATTCAAATAATAGGCCGATCCCCAATGTCACCAATACCGCATTCGCAATCCCTGCCGACGCTTTATACATCCTGTCCATCACATACTCTTTTCTGCTCATTTTGCCCACTCCCCGGCTGAATTATGTTGAATTTTCTGAAATATGTTGTCATAATATCACGAATTTTCTGATAATGTAAAGTAGAAATAACTTTTCTTATTATTTCTCAATAACGTAATCTCTCCTTTATAATAAGGATATACAGGATTTAAATCGACAGGGGGAATGAACGTGAATGTTTTACTTTTTGGAGCAACCGGTAAAACCGGTGCCCACGTGCTAAAGAAAATGCTGGATAAAGGATATCAAGTAAGCGTCTTTGCACGCTCCCCGGAGAAGCTCGATATGACAAATGAGCATTTGACCGTTATCAAAGGAGATGCCAATGATGCATCCTTGGTGGATCAAGCGATGCCTGGACATGATTTAGTCATTTCCTGTCTCGGCTCGAATACTGGGCTTGGCAAGACAACGGAATTGCATAAGATGGCAAGCAATATAGCCAAATCCATGAAGAAACATGCTGTAAAACGGATCATCTACGTCGCATCAGCCGGAATAGACAAAGAAATCCCCGGCATGATGGGCAAAATCACAATGAAACTTCTAGGTAATGTGCTGGAGGATCATCGGAATGCCGTTCAGGCAATCAAAGACGCCGAATTATGCTGGACCATCGTCCGTCCTCTCGGCTTGAATGATAAACCTGCCACGCTTGCTTATAGGGAAACAGAAGAAGGCATCCCGCAAAACGGCAGATCTATCTCCCGCGAGGATGTAGCGGATTTCATCATGCGTGCGGCCGAGGATGAGATGTACCAATATAAATCGGTTGCGATTAGTGATTGATAGTAACGGAGAATAGTTATTAGGAGAAACCATTCTATAAACAGAGCATTAAAGCTTGCTGAAACAATCCAACAAAAAGACACTAGGTCATTTAAAAGCCCTAGTGTCTTTTTGTTAAATATTCACATCCATTCTTTAAAAAAGGAATTAATTCATCACTTCTTCAGGCTTGAAAAATGACTGTAAGGCAGCAAATACATCCGATTTCTGTTTTAAGATATAATGGTAAAATTTCTCGTTATTGATGTTTTTATATGCACTCATCAAAGTTGAATGCCTATTGTATTGATTGACTTCCCCGTAGCCGAACATATTGGATACCTTCATCAATTCCTCCACCAGCTTTATGCAGCGTGCATTATCCGATGTCAGATTATCGCCGTCCGAGAAGTGGAAGGGATAGATGTTGAACTTATCCGGATGATATTTCCCATCAATGATCTCCAGTGCTTTCCTGTATGCCGAAGAACAAATCGTTCCTCCGCTCTCACCCTTTGTGAAGAAGTCGTCCTCCGAAACAACTTTCGCTTCCGTATGATGGGCGATGAACTCAATTTCCACTGTTTCATATTTTGTGCGGAGAAATCTTGTCATCCAGAAGAAGAAACTGCGGGCCATATACTTTTCCCATAGACCCATAGATCCTGAGGTGTCCATCATGGCCAGCACAACCGCCTTTGAATCCGGCTTGATGATTTCATTCCAAGTCTTGAATTTCAGATCTTCCGGTATGATTGGATGGAAACCCGGTTTCCCGCTTAACGCATTTCTTTTGAATGCGGTGACCATCGTTTTCTTCTTATCGATATTCCCCATCAATCCAGTGTTCCGTATATCATTGAACTCAAAATGTTCCACCGTATGCTCCGCTAATTCTTTTCTCATAAGATTCGGGAGCTCGAGCTGCTTGAATAATGCCTCCTCAAGTTCCAGCATGGAAACTTCCGCTTCATAATAGTCTTCACCGGCCTGGTCTCCGGCTCCCTGGCCTTTACCTGGAGCCTTTTGTCCGCTGTCGCCTCCCCTTGCGACAACGTCCCCCACTTGGCTTTCCCCGTCGCCTTGGCCGACATGTTTGTTTTTGTCATAGTTGTATCGTATTTTAAACTCATCTAAAGAACGAATCGGAATCTTGATTACATCCGTACCATTCGACATTATGATACTTTCGTCCGAAATCAGATCAGGAAGATTATTCTTGATGGCTTCCTGCACTTTTTCCTGATGACGCTGCTGATCATCGTAGCCTTTACGGTGGAGGGACCAATCTTCCTTGGAAATGGCATACTGATGGCTGCTGTCAAACGTCATGTGTTTCCCCTCCCTGCTCTTATTGAAAAGATATCCCGCTAACCAAATTCTCCATTGGCATCACTTACGAAGCAAGAACCTCTTTTGTTTCACTTTCTCTAAATCGTTAGTTAGTCTATCCTATGCTTAATTATCAGAAAATTTGCAAACTATTTCAATAATTGGATGAATGCCTATCCCCACAAAGTTGGGAGGTTCAGCAATAAAAAAAAGCCGCGAAACATCTAATTGTTTCGCAGCTCTTGGATTGTTGATTTCATATCAGGCATGGGTTCTATTCTTATGAATCCTGAAGCGGGTCGGAAGACAGATTACGATCTTCCTTTAATTCTTTGTTCGTACTCATCTTATCCATCTGTTTCCCCAGGTCAGCCATTTCTTCCATATTCCTTGCCATTGAGCTGTTGTCAGGTACATTGTCATGATTGAGAGCTTTTTTGTCCATTGCTTTCATATCATCTAACACCCCTTCTGATCAATATACCATCCTTTACCCAGCAGGATGAATTTGGAAACACTATCTATTGAGCAAACTTCCTACATAACGAAGCAATTCATTCGCCGAAGACGTGCTGTAGCCGTGATCCTCGACAAGACGTGCAACTACTTCATTGACTTTCTTCAGCTGTTCTTCATTCGGTGTTTTACTGGATGTTGTGATTTTGACGACATCTTTCAGGTCGGCAAATAGTTTCTTCTGGATCGCTTCCCTCAATCGGTCATGGGAGTTGTAATCGAATCTTTTTCCTTTACGCGCAAAGGCGGAAATTCGAATGAGTATTTCTTCCCTGAACGCTTTCTTTGCATTCTCGGAGATTCCGATCTGTTCCTCTATGGAACGCATAAGTTTCTCATCCGGCGTGATTTCTTCCCCTGTAAGCGGATCGCGCAGCTTCGATTTATTGCAGTATGCTTCCACATTGTCCAAATAGTTATCCATAAGTGTTTTTGCGGATTCTTCATACGAATAGACGAATGCCTTCTGTACTTCTTTCTTCGCGATTGAATCGAATTCTTTTCTGGCAAGCGAAATATAGTTCAAATATTTTTCCCGAAGCTCAGCTGTTATGGATGGATGCTGATCAAGCCCTTCTTTCAAGCTTCTGAGTACATCCAGCGCATTGATCGAAGGCACTTCTTTCCTGATGATCGTCGACGAAATCCGGTTGATGACATAACGCGGATCGATGCCCGACATACCTTCATCCTGATGCTCCTTCTTAAGCTCTTCCACATCGGCCGAATTATAACCTTCCACGTTTTCCCCATCATATAGGCGCATTTTTTTCACCAAGTCAATATCGCCTTTTTTCGGTTCTTTCAGCCTCGTCAAGATGGTGAACATCGCTGCCACCCGCAGTGTATGAGGTGCGATATGGACATTCCGCACATCACTTTCACCGATCATCTTTTCATAAATCTTCTCTTCCTGGCTCACTTGCAGATTATAGGGAACCGGCATCACAATGATCCTGGAATGCAGTGCTTCATTTTTCTTATTGCTGATGAAGGACCGATATTCGGTTTCATTTGTATGTGCGATAATAAGTTCATCCGCCGAGATTAGAGCAAATCTTCCAGCTTTGAAATTTCCTTCCTGCGTCAGAGAAAGCAAATGCCACAGGAATTTCTCATCACATTTCAGCATCTCCTGGAATTCCATGATTCCGCGATTCGCTTTATTCAATTCCCCATCGAATCGATATGCCCTCGGATCGGATTCCGAACCGAATTCAGCGATTGTGGAGAAATCGATGCTTCCCGTCAAGTCAGCAATATCCTGCGATTTCGGATCAGATGGACTGAATGTTCCGATACCGATCCGCTTATCCTCCGAGAGGAAAATCCTTTCGACCATGACATCCTCTATCCGTCCGCCGTATTCATTCTCAAGCCTCATCACATTCAAAGGGGATAGATTTCCTTCAATCCGGATGCCGTACTCTTTAAAGAAATCATCCCTTAAATGATGGGGTATAAGATGCAGGGGATCTTCATGCATCGGACACGATTTGATGGCATAGATCGCTCCCGAATCCTTATGCGAGTATTGCTCCAATCCCCTTTTGATCATGCTCACCAACGTGGACTTCCCGCCGCTCACCGGCCCCATCAATAATAAAATCCGCTTTCTTACGTCAAGCCTCTTGGCTGCCGGATGAAAGTACTCTTCCACCAGACGCTCCAGTGAATCCTCAAGACCGAACATTTGACTGTCAAAAAACGTATATTTCCGCTTCCCGTTGATCTCCTCGATCCCGGCATCTTTAATCATATTATAGACGCGCGCATGCGCTGACTGCGCAATCCATGGATGCTCCTTGACCATTTCAAGGTACTCTCCGAAAGTGCCTTCCCATCTCATCTTCTTCTCTTCTTCTCTATATCTCTCGATTTTTCGCAAAATATCCATTTAGGAACCTCCCCTTGTTCTTTCAGAGATGTTTCTACTCATTCTATGCAGGAAAAGCCCCGTTCATGATTCGAAATGTCAGTCTCGTACGTTTAAGAGTTCATATGGTTTTCCTTTTATATGGAAGGCATATCCGATATAATGAAGGTATATGAAATTTTTGGAACAAATGGAAATGATAAAGGAGGAATACATCCATGGGAATAACATTGATCATTATGGTCAGCATCGCCTTTCTGGCTGCCATCTTCACATCCGGTTACGAAGATAAACCATTCACAAAGAAATGAAACGACAGAAAGAAAGGCCTCCTTGTTCGGGAGGCCTTTCTTTCTCAATGATGCAATTCTCCATGGCACTCCGAGATTTCGCTAAGCGCCTTGCTCACATTATCCGAGTACCGCTTGCGAACAGCCAAGTCCCCCAATGACACAATGCCGACAAGCTTATCTCCTTCCACCACAGGCAGCCTGCGCACTTGTTCCTTCGCCATCAGTTCCGCCGCTTCCTCTACTGACATCGTTTGAGGAATTTTAACCAAGTCGCTGCTCATAATATCCGTGACCTTCGTAGAACCGGGATGCTTATCCGCCACACCACGAAGTGCGATATCACGATCTGTGATGATGCCAAGCAGTACACCATCTTCACAGATCGGCACTGCTCCGATATCATAATCCTTCATCTTAACCGCAACTTCATACACATTATCCAATGGTGTACAAAATTGGACATCCGTCGACATAACATCCTGTACCTTTTGCATATGCTTGCTCCTTCATCGTTTTTAAGATTAGCTTTTTCCACTGGTCCGTTTTTATGCAGAAACGTAAATGTCCGGCTGAATAAAAGAAAAAACCCTGAATATCATTCAGGGTCATTTCAGATGAGCAAAGTTTTGCTGACGCAATGCTTCATAAATCAAGATTGCTGCTGTATTGGATAAATTCAATGAGCGTATATTTTCGTTCATCGGGATGCGCAGGCAGCGATCCAGATTCTCTTCAATAAGCTCCGGCGGCAATCCTTTCGTTTCACGGCCGAAGATGAAATAATAATCCCGATCCGTCGAACTGTAATCGAAGGATGTGAAATTCCTCTTCCCGTGTTTTGTAATATAGAAATACTCTCCGCCTGATGTGCTTTCAAAGAAGGCTGCTAGATTATCATGATACTGTATCTTTACGAACTGCCAGTAATCAAGGCCCGCCCGCTTAAGCATCTTATCATCTGTCGAGAATCCAAGCGGCCGGATCAAATGCAGTACCGTATCGGTTCCTGCACATGTTCTTGCGATGTTTCCCGTATTGGCCGGTATCTCTGGTTGAAAGAGTACGACATGTATTGCCACTTTTGTTCACCTCTGCTAATTATCTTTCCAAATTCACATTCATCCATTATAGCATGGTTTTGCCATAATATCCTATCCATCGTCTTCTATTGCATAGAAACGATAAACGATATTCGGTGTATATGCCGTCGAGTCTTCATACGCCCAATATCGATGACGGCTGTCGCTCGTATGGGCGTTGACAAGCGGCATTCCATTAGAGTCCTTGGCAGTGACGATTGTACTGTGATTGAAACGTCCATCCCCTTCAAAATCATACAAGATTACATCTCCGAGCTGCAGCTCCAGCGGAGATTCCACAGCCCTTGCCCGCAGACCGGATGTACTGTTGGCCAAATATATCTCCAAAGCATTTGCTACGGACCAGCTGTAGCTCCAGTTATCTCCGCTATACCACCATCCTTTCTCTCTTGCAGGCTGGCCGCGCATCGGAGCCCCGCCTGCACGCAGACACTGTGAGATATAATTCGTGCAATCCACCTCGAAATGCTGATAATCCGGATTATATTCATTCCACCATAGATCTGCATAACGGACTGCCTTAATGCGGTCATAATGAAACGGGGCCCGTTCTTTTGTATCCGGGATGATCTCATTGAATGCTTCCTCTTCCGGCTCATTGGTTTCTATGTGGTAATCCTTCATCAATTCCCCTTTGAAGAACTCGGCAATCCTTTGCTCTTTTTCCTCTTCTATATAAAAGAAATCATCCTGTTTGATCAAATACTGCAATGACAAAGCATAACGCAATATGCAGTCATTTCCAGCCTTTTCCCTGGAATGCACACGCCCCTTCGCTTTCACAGATAAGAGCTCCGCATTCCGCTTTGAAAGAAGAGCAAGCTTATTGTTGCCAGGATCCTCTTTAAAGTAAGATTCACATCTCTTATGCAGCATCGCTTCAAGCTGTTTCTTCATCTTACCGCCCCTTTCTGTTACACCATATGAAGAAAGGAAGGAAAATAGGCAAGAAAAAGAACAGATAAAACGCTTATCTGTTCTTGATTGCCTGCAATATTTCTTTCAGCACCATTTCATTTTCTTCTTTTCTGCTGGCTTCGAGCAGAAGATCTTTCGCTTTTGGAACCGGAATCTGTCCGATTGCCCAAGCAGCGGTCCCTCTTATTTCCGGACGCGTATCCTTCACAAGGAGTTCATGCAGATCATCAAGCGCAGCTTCTTCCTTGAAATGTCCCAGAGCAATAATAGCATTCCGCTGAATGGGCTTCTTTCCTCTCCAAGATCCAGAAAGATGACCATATGTCTGTTTGAATTCCCGATTGCTCATCTTAAGGATCGGTGTCAGTAATGGCTTCGCAGTTTCCGCATCCGTTTCCATCTTTTCATGAAGATGGATATCGACTCCTTTATTTTTCGGACAGACCGTCTGGCATGAATCACAGCCGTATACCCTGTTTCCGATTTTCTTCCTATATTCATCCGGAATCATCTCTTTCGTCTGCGTCAGATAGGCAATGCAGATTTTCGCATTAATCTGCCCCCCTTCTATCAGGGCACCTGTCGGACAGACATCCAGACATTTTGTGCACGAACCGCATTGATCTTCCAAACGCTCATCCGGTTCAAACGGAAGATTCGTAATCATTTCCCCTAAATAGATGTACGAACCGTAAACAGGTGAAATGATGGAGCAATTTTTGGCGTTCCAACCTATACCTGCTCTTTCCGCGACCGCCCTGTCGGAAAGTTCTCCCGTATCGACCATCTTCTTTGAGACAAGAGAAGGCACTCTTTCCATCAGATAAGCTTCCAGAAGGGACAGTTTTTCCTTCACAAGTACATGATAATCCACGCCCCAGGAAGCTCTGCAGAAAATGCCTCTTCGTTCGCCTTTTTTTCCTTGAATATGTTCTTTCATCCGCGATGGGTATGCTAAAGCAATTGAAATGATCGACTTCGCTTCCGGCACTAGCATCTTTGGATTTGTCCGTTTCTCTAAATCGGGCTCCTCAAAGCCGGATGCATAGCCCAATTCCTGCTGACGTATTAATCTATCCTTCAATTCCGTAAAAGGAGAGGCGGAAGTGAAGCCTATCTGCTGGATGCCTATTTCTTTGCTGTATGCGATCAATTCTTCTTTCAGTTTGCGATAGTCCATACTTTCGCCCCCTTTCATTTATACGTATACTGTTGATAATGATAAATTTACAATACAGGAGGTTTATATGCAATGATCAAGAACAGTACCATCCTGACTGAAACCATTCCCGGTTGGAAGATCGGCGTGATCCGATACAGCGGCATTACCGTATCCAACTCTCCTAAAATGTTGAAAGGAAGACTGCAGCTATTCCAGGAATCGCTTTATTTCGAACAACAAGACAAGGAGCTGCAGGATTATCCAGGCATCCAGGAATGGAGGAAGACCTTCAAACTTGCCGGCACGGAGGCATCCAGATACCGTCCTTCTGTGGAAGCACTGTACAGAAGGATAAAGAAGCAGAACTATCTTCAGCCCGTGAATTCGGCAATCGATATCAATAACTTCTTTTCCCTTCAATATGAAATACCGCTCGGCATCTATGACTCTGACCGGATATCCGGTGACATCATCGTGACGATCGGCAGCGAAGCGGATGAATATGAAGGAATCAATGGAAAGATGAACTCCATGAAGAATATGATTCTGACTAGAGATGACCTTGGTCCATTCGGCAGTCCGTTTGTCGATTCGAAACGGACAATGGTCACCGAAAAAACCTGCAATGCCATTCAGTTTGTCTACATACGTCCCTCCATGTCTATAGAAGAAGCCAAAAAGCTTACAGCATCTCTCATGGGGATGTTCACCAGCATCCACGGAGGTCAAAGCACTTTTGAAATACAATAAAAAAGCATATAAAAAAACGCAACGCCTCGTTCTCTTATGTAACGAAACACTGCGTTAGTAGCTATGTAATGGAGCGGGTGAAGGGAATCGAACCCTCATCATCAGCTTGGAAGGCTGAGGTTTTACCACTAAACTACACCCGCATTTTTTTCTTTGTCGAAATTTGTATCCCAACAACAAAACTTATTATATCCGGTTTTTTTATACTTGGCAATAGTTATTTTCAAAAAATATTCATCGTTCGTACATACTTCAAACACATAGGGATTATGTAAGCGAATCCATAGAAAACAGTGTGCGATAACCTATTGCACACTGTTTTCTATATAATAAAATCTCATTCATTTTCCAAAACATGTAAATCGTCAAAATGGACAACCGCCAGTTTCTGCTCGCCTGCAGCAAGTATAATGGACATATACTTTGCATCTGCAGGAGCGTTCAAGGAGATATCAAAGCTTTGCCATTTTTCCTGCGGGTTTCTGATTGTTTTCTCCATATTCCCCTTCACTTTCAACTCTTTCCCTTCCTTATCATGGAAACGGACTTTGATTGCGGCATCGCTGACCCTGTATGGTTTGCCGGGATGGTTGTTCATCGGGGGATTTCCCAGATATATTTGTCCTTTAGTTCTATATTTCTTTCCAGGCTTCACTTCGAACAAATCAGACTGCACGGATGTATACTCTTTCGGACGGTCACTGCCATCGGTAATTTTCAGTGACTGTTTTCCTTTTTTAACGATCGACATCGACAGTTCCACCTTTGAGGAGCCTTCCCGGAATCGGTTCAACGTCCACCCTGGAACAATCCCCTCTTCCTCTTTCTCTTCAAAATCACCGTTCTTCAGTTCCGGTTCTCCATCGGTCACTTTCACGGTCACCGGCATGGATGTGACACCCCTGTATGCTGCCATTACCTGAACGGTTCCCTTCTTCAATGCGATCAACTTTCCACCCTCCCATTTCAGGACATCCGGATCGGAAACGGCGAGCTCGGCTACTCCTGTCAAATCCAATGTCCAATCCAACAGATCCCCTTTCACCTTCACTTCAGCTGATTCCCCTATTTCCAGGGAGGAAGCCGTCTCCACTGTCAGTTGAACCGGCTTCACGGCTTCATAGCGTGAAACGGTCGGTCCTGTCGCTGTGTATATACGCTCCTGATCCGCGATTGTGAACAAAGCGATGCCATCGAGCAGCTTCTTGCTTTCCATCTTCTCTGTGTTGATCGCCGTCAGTTTTCCCGCAACATCGGAGTACAATAAGCCATCGCTGCCCCAATGCTGGTGGACAGGACGCCATCTTCCATAGGCCTTCACTTCCGGATAGGCATTGACACTCTTCACGGTTTCCCTCGTTTCCGGATCGAATGCGAACACATAGCCATCCATTGAAGCATAAATCAGCCCATCCTTGCCGAGTGTCAATCCACTGATCATTTCACCGCTGGTCCCGGATAACCCCGGCTCCCATTCGTGCAAGACTTCCTTAGTATTCATATCCCAAACGAACAACTTCGCCTTCTCCTCGGCAGGCTGGTCCCCCAGTCCCCCATGTATGGATGTGGATCCATAGACAAGCCCTTCATGATGGAGAAGGCCTGTGATGCTTTGATTCTCGATCACATTCCTTGTAACTTGCACATCCCCTGTCGCGGGATCGTATACAGTAATTGCCCCCCCTTGCATCGAGTATTCGGGAATTGTGCCGATCAGCAGTCTCCCTCCGCCATTCGTCACAACGAATGGACGGTCCTGTGACTCGCCTATCGAGAATAATTTCCCTGGAGTCGTTGTTTCTGTAGGCGGTACAGCAAGATTCCATGACCTGATTTCCGCTTTCGGATATAATCCGAAGTATGCTTTATCTTCTAGGAATCCGATTCCTTCCGCCTGACCAAGATTGAAATTCGTGAACTTGCTTGTTTGGGGATCATAATGTGCCCCCAATGTGCCCATATAGGAACTCATATATAGTTCATTGTTCGGGGCAGCTTCCAGTGCCTGAATATTATTGGCCTGTTTTTCCACCACTGATTCCAAGGCCGTCCGTTGACCGGTGACCGGATTGTACAGCACAACTTTCCCGTCGAAAGACACCGTGACGAGGGAAGTGCCAGGGAAATCCGGCTGATTCTTGATGTTCATCCAAGCAGAGCTCCTTACACTGCCATCGAAGGCGAAAGCTTTCTCTTCATTCAGCGTCTCCACATTGATCTTCCACATATATCCGTCTCTTTTGCTCGTATATACTTCTCCATCATGGGACGGCGTCACAGCAAGCAAGCCTCTGACATTGCTGATACCGCCTTCACGCCATTCCTCTTTCTCCATATCGTACACAAGCATCGCGAAAGGACCATTGAAGAAAGCGAATAAATAGTGATCGACCACGGTCATTCCGTACACAAGGCCCATATTATTATATTTACCGGCATAGATGGGATCACTTGCTTGACCTGGTAAGGTAAGGACCTTGTTTTCTTTTGTCTCTGGATTGATCTTCCACACTCTTCCGTTCGTAGAGCCTGTCCCGGCATACAGATGTCCATCGTGATAAGCCAAAGACCGGACGTAATCCTCCTTCTTTCCGTCATCTCCAGCACCCGTGCCATCATCGACCGGCTTGCCGAGAACATCGGTGATACTATTTGTCTCCGCATCAATTTTGAAGACCCGCCCCCCGCTTGAGGTGGAATAAACGCCTCCATATATATTGTTGTCTTCATCACTGACCAAGGAATAAATCGCACCTGTACCACCTATCGGAACACCGAGGTCTTCAATCGTCTTTGTGTCAGGGGAATAAACGAATACTTTATTGGAAGCACCGATATACACTTTACCGTTGCCTGCCTTCACATGTGTCCAAGCATTCGCAGTACCCGTAAGCGGATATACACCAAGCAGGCGTTGATTATCGATATCCACAACATTGAAAGAAGCTGACTGTCCGGCAGTGGGGCTCCCGGTGACCGTCGTATACATGACATTCACACCATCTTCCATACCGAATGCAGCATCTATCGTCTGTTTTGTGCCGATTGGCATCCCTATATCATCCTTTGGCTGGTTGACCGGCAATTCTTCCTCAATGACGAACGGTGTACCGATTTCGGCCGGATCACCTAGTCCAGCGGCCGAAACACCCTCTGGAGACCAATACGTAAAGAACAGAAGAACTATGAACATATAAGCTGCGACTCGTTTACTCAAAAGCTTGTCCCCCTTAGAACATCCGATTATATATTCTGCTCTCTGATGCTTGTCCGCTATTCGCAAATCCTCCTCCCGCCTCTGTTTTTCCTTATTCTACCAACACCTGCCTGCTGCTGTCATAAACAAAAAGGACCATCTTTATGGGCAGATGGTCCTTCTGTTCTGTTTCATCAAATAGAATATAGCAGCAATTTCTTCAGCAATGGCGCAAATATGGATGACAACTCGTTGACGGATGGCACCATGATGTATTCCTTGCCGTAAATATTCTTCATTGTTGTTTCATCCTGCTCTTCCACGATCCCTTCCGCCAGGAATAAGCCGATGACATCAATGCCTTTCTTTCTTGTTTCCTGAACGGCTTCGTAGGTATCGATAATGCCATTCGCTTCATATTGATATGCCGCAGGTTCCCCATCGGAAAACACAAGCAGAAATTTATTCTTTTCATTCCGTTTCCGAAGAGCTTCAGCCGCTACACGGATACTGTATCCATCACGATTGTCTTCCTCGGCCGTCAACTGCATGATTCTCGCACCGGCTGCAGGCAGCATCGACTCCGTGAAATCGGTGATCATATGGAAATGATTCGGCTGATACCCTTCCTTCGCTTCATTCGCATCCTCCCAGAAACCGATGATGCTGTGGGGAATCCGCAATTCATACAGCACTTCGTGAAAGAGGGCAACCCCTCTCTTCGTCTCTTCCATCTTATTATGCATGGAAGCGGAACAGTCAATCAGCAAAGTGAATGCACCGTCGATTTCTTTACTTGGATTGTCTTTCTTATAGAAAACCCTTGGTGTCTGACGCAACGCAGCCGGAATCAGTTTCTTCGACAATCGGCCATACAGCAGATCATTTCTCTTCGCATGCAATTGATGATCAAGCGTCTTTTGAATGGTTTGCTTCAATTTTCTTTTCAATGGCTCGATTTCTTTCTTGATGTTCCGGTATGCTTCTTCCTCTTCAGGCGTCGGGTCGGCCGCTTTCTTCTCCACCTTGACGGCTTCTTTATTTTCCTCACCGTAAGGTTGTCCTGCCGCCCCGCTGTTCGTCGGACTCTCTTTCAACGTTTCCAGTTTCGAATAGTCCTTTTTCGTGCTTTTTCCTGACGAACCTTGTACAGCCGCCATTGCCTGGTCCCCTTCTTCCGCTTCCCGGGCACCTTTCCCCATAATATCTGTTTTCGTTCCACGCTCCAGTTCGAATTGCAGGAAGGTCTGTTTTGTCCCTTCATTCTTGTTCTCCCTATGCCATGTGGAGAATGATTCCTCAAAAGCTTCTTCTTCCTCCTGGCCTTCTTCCGAATCTTCATTATCTAGTTCGGCATTCCGCGTCATTTCATCGAAGAGCGTGCTTCTTTCGAAAGCTTCTGTATTGGCAGTGGGATAAATGAAATACTGATTCATCACATCTTGATAATCTTCTTCCAGCATATATAGAATTTTCATGCATACAGCAGCTGCTTCCGATGTATTTCTTGCCTCATATGCTCCATACAGAATAGGCTTCAGTGTTTCAAGTAACACAAGCTGCCTATCGGATGCCCTCGGAAAATCAGGATCGGGCGTATCGGAATGAAGCACCAGATAAATCATGCAAAATAATTCATCCAAAGGGTACCCTTTTGTGACATTCGTTTGCAGCTGGCTGTTGAAATAAAAGCGGTAATTCGCCTGCCTTAAACGGAAAAGCGCTGCCGTTCCCGGTCGTTCTTTGCGTACTATATCCTCAAGCCGCATATCTTCCATCACAGTGAAAAGTTCAGCGCCGAAAACAGGAAGAGAACTCGCATCAATCAGCTCTTTATAGCGGTTCAGCTCCCTGACATCAGAATGATAATATGTACCCGCAGTCCGCAAGAAGATATCTGTCTTCAGACCGGCTTCCCTAACCTCTTTTGCTGTATGGTCCCAATAATGACTTGCCGTCACTTTCCGCGCCGACAAATCAATGAATGTCCCGTAGTTATACTCGAAGGACAAATCCTTTATCTTGGCCAAAACAGCCCCCAAATCCTGCAATTGCAGAAACAGCTTCGTATCAATCTTCGAATCATTGAAAAGAATCGGTTTCATGATTGGCTTTCCACTCCCTTAGCTCAATATGTATCCAATAAGTTCTTCAGGAAGCCGCGCTCCCTCTCTTCACTGAGCTTATCAATGATTGCCCGGACGACTGCACGCTTCGGGTCGATGACTGTGCTTAAATCGCAAGCATATAATAAAGAACGGACAGATGACGCATCTTCTTCAACCAATCCTTGGCGGACCGCTTCCACGACATCCGCCGAGAACCTGACGAACATATCAATGACCCTCTCATCCTGGAGCTCTGACTTCATACGGATGACCTGCTTCAGCTGCTCCCCTTCTAAATAAGGAACTTGAATGACGATGAACCGGTTCTTCAAAGCTTCATTCAACGGAGTCGTGCCGATATATCCTTCATTGATCGCAGCTATCACTCCGAACCCTTCTTTTGCAGTGATCACTTCCCCCGTGAAAGGATTCGTGATTCTTCTCCTATGATCGAGCATGCCATGGAGCAATGGCAATGTATCCGGATTTGTCATATTGATTTCATCTATATACAGGAAAGTACCTTCCTTCATCGCTTGAACCACCGGACCAGGCACGAACTCAATCGTCTGTTTATCTCCTTCATAAGAAAGTGTTTTGAATCCAAGCAAGCTTTCCGCATCCAAATCCACCGAGCAGTTCACGCTGAACATCGGCTTCCTGAACAATGCAGAAAGCGTTTCAGCCATGACAGTTTTGCCGCTTCCTGTGGGACCAGTCAGCAAAACATTCATGCCCAAGGAGAGGGCAGCAGCCGCATCAGCCAGCAGTTCAGGATTCGGCGCGATAAAGTTTTCCTCCCCGATCAACCAATCGAAATCAGACTTCTCTTTACTTTTTTTCTTCTCTATACGATTCCTGACTTCATCAGGCAGTTGTGTCATAATATCCATCCATCTCACCCTTCTTCGGACTCTGCCGACCTTTAAAAGTCGATCATACAGCAGGGATCTGACGGAAGGAAATAATATGCCCGGAGCATGAGAAAACCCGGCGAAATCACCGGGTTCCATCATACTATGTTCTTGCTTTATCCGCTTCAGTCATCGATTCCGGAAACGACGTCCTGCAATTCACTCCGATATCCTTCCAGTTGAACCCGCTGATGCTCGGAAGCAATTGCCAGAGCTGATTCGATTTGTTGAAAGGCTTCATCGATTTCCTGCATCAATTGTTTCATTTGACGGCCGTAGCCGCTTCCGTGCACATCAAGGTTATTCAAGACATCCATGACATCTTTAGTGCTTCGCTGCGCTTCCTGAAAAGCCAGTTGATTATCTTTATAATCGCCCATCTTTCATCTACTCCTTTTACACAAGCTACTGATAAGTTTCCTCCGATCCGGCATGTATATACACGTCAGTCGATCCTGTACATTTCCAATAAAACCACGTATGTACAAAGCATAAGGACAAGAAGAATGCCTCATCATAACCAGTATGTATGAAACAGTACAGATTCCATCAGCCCATATGGCTGAACGGCTAAGGAGATAGACGCATGAAAGATAAAACAAAGAAATGGTTTCTGCTGTCATCCAACTCATTATTGATGGGCATGATTTTGGCCTTGGTGGGTGGCTTTTTGGATGCCTATACATATATAACCAGGGACGGAGTGTTTGCGACGGCACAAACAGGAAACACGGTCCTGTTCGCAGTCAGGGCTGCCAGTACAGAATATAACGGAGCCCTTCAGAATGTTCCTCCTTTCTTGGCTTTCGTTGCAGGAGTCTTGGTTGCGGAAGCGATCAAAGGAAGACTCGTCAGGCATAGACGCGCCGTCCTCATCCTCGAGTGTGTCATCCTCTTCATCGTCGGATGCTTACCGGACAGCGTGCCCAATATGCTGATCACAATGAGCATCGCCTTCGTATCTTCCTTGCAAATCGCCACCTTCAACAAACTGGAGGAGTGGAGCTATAATTCAACGATCACAACAGGAAACCTGCGGACAGCCGCCCAGGCATCTTATGCGGCTTTCGCAGACCATGACCAGGAAGCCCGGAGGAAATTCATCAGTTTCACCGCCATTATCCTTTCTTTCATAAGCGGTGCTTTAATCGGGACATTCTTCAGTACTTTACTTGGAAACATCGCCATATGGATAGCAGCTGGAATTATTTTGTTCACCATCATCCTGTATCATAAAAGACATCCAGCCTCAGAAATATCGGCAAAAAAATGACGCAGCCGATCGCATAAGACTCCAGCTTTTTGTCGGAGTCTGTTTCCGAATCCAGAAAGGTATTTTCCCAGATTTCCTCCGCTCAGTTCTCCTTTATTTGAAAAGACTTCTTTGAAATCACAAGAAAGACAGCTGAGATAAGGACAAGGATGATTAGTGAAAGGAGGTAGTTTTGAATATTCCCATCAATAACTGATCTGAACCCTTTCTGCAGCCACTCGACAGGGTTCAGCCAACTGATCCATCGAATAATTGCAGGCGCATTACTCAAATTTATGAACACACTGCTGCATACCATTAGAGAAGTTAAGACCAAATTAGAAGTGATGCTTAATTGACCTTCATTCTTAGGAATGGAGGATAAGCAAAAGCCAAGCAAAGTAAAAATAGCAGAGGCAAGAAAGAACATGGGAATAAATAAAACCAGCTGTAAACCGGACATTCCGATGTTGAATAAGCTGATTTCGATTGCCAGCAGTATAATGGATACAATACAAGCAATCAACGTTTGGCTGAGGGTAATCCCGCTAAGATATTTCCCCAATGAGAAAGGAGTGATCATGAGCAAATCAAAAACACCTCGTTTTCTTTGTGCGAATATGGAAAAGGAATTTGTCATACAACAGTAGAAAAAGATGCTGATTGTCAAAATCCCGAATAAAGTATTTTCACTTACAGGGACTTGGAAGTACGATAAAGCAACCAATACAGCAAAAGGTGAAAAAATCGACCAAAACAAAAGATACATATCTTTCATACTGTTAATGAGTGATATCCTTATAATATTAGACATATCGGCTCTCCTTTTTTGTTAATTGATAAAACAGTTTCTCTAAATCAGACACCCCATATTTGTCCAACAAAGTCTCTGGAGCTCCATCTTCCATCAAAGTCCCTTGATTCATGATTAAAACCCTATCAGCGGTATTACGAACTTCCAACATATCATGAGAAGAAAACAATACACTTTTTCCTTGAGATTTGAGCTGATGTATCATCTTCTGGATATTCCTTTGCCCGCCTGGATCCAGTCCGGCAGAAGGTTCATCCAATATCACAAATTCAGGATCATGCAGCGTTGTGATGATGATAGCCAATCTCTTTTGCTGACCAAGTGACAGCTTTGACGCTAAGGTTTTTTTAACGTCCAATAATTCGTATTCCTCCAATATCCTATCCAACTTTACAATGCCCATTTTCGATTGATAAAAAGTGGCGAACATTTTTAAGTTGTCTTCTACATTAAACCCCTCAAAAAAAGGAGTTGCCTGTAATTGTGCACCGACTTTATTTTTGAAGTCTTTCATGCAACGTTTGATCACACCTTTATCCGGGCGGCTTATCCCCAAAAGCATCCGAATTGCTGTTGTCTTTCCAGCACCGTTTGAGCCGACTAAAGCAACCACTTCATTCTCTTTGATGGAAAAACTTAAATTATCGATCACTTTTCTTGCCTTAAAGCTTTTATCAACATTTGAAAATTCAATTAACTTCATATATATCCTCCTTTGAATATTCATCTTTGACTATTAAAGTAATAAGGAAAGCCATCAAAAATGGCTTTACATTTTTTGTTCGATAACAGATATAACGGAATCAACCAGCTTGATTTGAGACTCTATGACCTCAAACATATGCTCAAAAGCGATTTTTGTAAGCTGTGGAATTTCACCTTGCAATGCTTTTTCCTTAACTTTCAGACCTGTTTTAATAGCATCTAATTCCAAATCCAACTGTTTTTTGTTATTTTCCAGCTGTTCGATTGCCTCCTTCTCAGGAAGCTGATGCACCAAAGAGATTCCAGAATACAAATCAGTAGGATAATTGATTTTGAAACTTCCAAGACATTCCAACGCCAATTCTTTTTGATACTCCTCCCCTTTTGAAGTGATCTTGTAGATGGCCTTTTGACGATGCCCGCTGCTTTCTATACTGGATACCTCAATATAGCCATCCTTCTCAAGCTTCTTAAGCGCATTGTAAATGGATCCAGGCAAAACACCGGCCCATCTTTGCGCATCATTCATTTCGAGCATTGATTTAATTTCATAACCGGACATAGGCTGGATACCCAGCATAGCCAAAACCAATAATTTCGTCATCAAGTTACTCCTTTGTTTACTCAACGTTGAATATATAAAGAAGTATAATTTTTTACCTGCATATTGTCAATATTAACCATAAAAGCAGTCTGCCATATACTGATTCTCAGCTTCACCAGTAAACATTTATTCAAAGCTGTTTTCATATATATCCAAGAACTTCGAAACCATTACTCCTTCTTTAATTACACTTTCTTCTGCATCTAAAAGCTGCCCGGCCATCCGGAAAACCGCTCTCTATACTAAACCTATTCTCCAAATAAATGTAAATACCCTTTCACTTCGGTAATATTATTCCCTCACAACTCCCCAAAAATTTACAGCTGTTTTCCAGTATATTAATTGTAGTAAAAAAGACTTAAATCATGATACTATTTTTCTGTCCATATAAGTTTTGGGAATTACTCATAATCGATATGCTCAGTTTTATTATATAAACAGAAGGAGAAATTAGCATGAAAAAAATTGCATTTTTGCTGATGGCACTGATGCTATCCATTCTTACAGCATGCGGCGGTACTGAAAATGCCGGGGACACAAACAGCGGCAATAAAGAGCAAAAGGAAGAAAAAGCAGATGCTAAACTGGAAGTTGTCGATTCCACAGGAGTTGCTTGGGTCGATTCAATCGGAAGTGTTTGGGTTCATTCTGCGGCCGTATTCGAAAACACTGGATCCGTTCCAGTTGAAATCGGAGAAACACAAATGAATTTCAAAGGCCAAGATGGCAGCATTTTAGGAACATCTTCCATGATTTATTCTGTTCCTGACGTTGTCATGCCAGGTGAAAAAGCATATATCGGGGAAACCACACTTCTTGACAGCATAAGCAGTGCGGACGAGTATAAAGAAACAACCTACAACTTCAATTTTGAAGAAACAAATGATAAACCTAATTTACTTGAAGTCAGCGGCATAAGTGAAAGAAGAGGACTTGCATATAATCCTTACAGCATCACCGGTGTCGTTAAGAATACAACAGATGAGCTGCAGGACGATATCAGACTTGCAGCAGGATTATACGACTCAGAAGGAAAGCTTCTGGGCGTTTTGGAAGGCAGTGTCGATGTAGGAGTCAATGCCGGCAGTGAAGCTGGATTCGAGCTGTCCTATCCCGATATACCTGAAGAAGTAACCGACCAAGTCAAAACAGTCGATGTGAAAGCTTACGGCTGGACATGGTAATCATATTGAAAAGCGAAAGCACCCTGATTTAGGGTGCTTTCCTATTTTGGTCATGAATGACAAGCACTTAACTTCACAAGACAACAGATTACAGCATCCGATTCAATGCCCGCCCAGATAAGCCATTTTCACCTTCTCGCTGGAAGTCAGCTCTTCTGCCGCTCCCGACAGTACGATTCTCCCTGTCTCCACCACATAGGCACGATCCGCTATCGACAAGGCCAGATTGGCATTTTGTTCGACCAATAAGATAGTGGTTCCCGCTGCATTGATTTCCTCGATGATACGAAAGATTGTTTTGACAAGTAAAGGAGCCAAACCCATGGACGGTTCATCCAGTAAAAGCAATTTAGGCTTAGCCATCAATGCGCGGCCCATGGCAAGCATCTGCTGTTCTCCTCCCGACATGGTTCCCGCCGGCTGTTTGAAACGTTCATGCAATCTGGGAAAGAGTTCGAATACCCTCTCCATATCGGCTTTGATGCCGTCTCGATCCTTCCGTAAATACGCTCCCAGCTGAAGGTTTTCTTCCACTGTCATATTGGCGAAAACACGCCGCCCTTCAGGCACATGTGAAATTCCTTGTTTCACTATCGTTTGAGCGGCCTTTCCGCCGATGGATTTCCCTTCATACATAATCTTTCCTTGCTTTGGTTTGAGCAGCCCCGAAACTGTCTTCAGCAGCGTGCTTTTCCCGGCACCATTCGCACCGATCAATGTAACGATTTCTCCTTGGTCAATGTGAAAAGATACGCCTTTCAATGCTTGGATGTTTCCATAATATACGTTTATATCCTCTACCTTCAGCATCAAGACACCTCCTCTCCAAGATAAGCCTCGATCACTTTTGGATTGTTGCGCACTTCGTCAGGAGTTCCATGCGCAATTAATTGTCCATGATCCAAGACATAGATGCGCTCACAAACACCCATCACAAGCTGCATATCATGTTCAATCAATAAGACTGTCAAATTGAATTTCTCGCGGATCAAACTGATCAATTCCATCAATTGATTTGTTTCTTTAGGATTCATCCCCGCCGCGGGTTCATCCAATAAAAGCAATCGGGGATTCGTCGCCAGTGCCCTGGCAATCTCCAGCCTGCGCTGCATTCCATATGGGAGATTCTTGGCTTTCTCATTTCGGTAAGGATCCAAATCGAATATCTTCAGAAAATCGATCGCCTGTTGATCCATCGTCGCTTCTCCCGTAAAATGTTTCGGTAATCTCAAAACAGAACTGATCATGGAATGTTCCGCCTGTGAGTGATAAGCCACTTTCACATTATCAATGACGGAGAGATCACTGAATAGGCGGATATTCTGGAATGTCCTGCTGATCCCTTTTCTCGTGATTTTAAACGGGGGCAGTTTATTGAGCTTATCGTCTTCCAAATGGATTGTTCCCTCCGAAGGTACATATACACCCGTCAGCAGATTAAAGAAGGTTGTCTTCCCCGCTCCATTCGGTCCTATCAATCCGCACAGCTCACCCGGGTATATTTCCATATTCACGTCTGCAACTGCTCTCAAGCCGCCAAAGCGAATACCGATCTGATCGACTTTAAGCAGTGGTTTTCTGGTCTGCATCCTTCATGCCCCCTTTTGGCTTCCTTTTGAAAAATGAGGTGATTTCCTTGGTCCCCATCAACCCTTGTGGTCTGTATACCATCATCACAATCAAGACCAAGCTGTAAAACAACATTCTCGTCTCAGGATAATCTGATAGGAAGGAAGATATGAAGGTTAAGAAAATGGCTGCGATAACAGCACCTGACATACTGCCCAATCCTCCCAGTACAACGAAAATCAGAATATCGAATGACCTAAGGAAGCCAAATGTCGATGGCTGGATAATATAAAAATTATGTGCGTATAATCCTCCGGCAATTCCTGCAAAGAAGGAACCAATGACAAAGGCAGCCACTTTATAATACGTTGTGTTGATTCCCATACTATCTGCCGCCGTTTCATCCTCCCTGATGGATATACAGGCCCGTCCATGGGTGGAATTGGTGAAATTCCTGATCACAATGATCGTCAGCAGCATGCAGCCGAATAACCAAGGCCATGTCGTCAAGTTAGAAACCAGCATTCCGCTCGCCCCGCCGATATAGTCGATATTAAGGAAGACAATACGGACAATCTCCCCGAATCCGAGAGTGGCAATCGCCAAATAATCCCCTTTCAGACGCAAGCTTGGGATACCGATCACCATACCGACCAATGCCGCTATGATTCCCCCCGCCAACAAGGCAAAGAAGAAAGGCAGCTCTAGCTTCATCGTTATGATGGCCGACGCATATGCCCCTACCGCAAGAAACCCTGCATGTCCAATCGAGAACTGGCCCGTGATCCCAATGATCAGATGCAAGCTGACTGCCAGGATAATATTGATCCCTATTGTAATGATGAGATTAATATAAAAACTATTTAAATATTCGCCTGAAATGAGAATCTGTATCGCGAAAAACAAGACAAGCGAAAGCAATATCGAGAGCCAAAAACCTTTCACATTCTTCAGGATTGTCATCGCTATGTCTCCCCTACACTTTTTCTTTTTTGTTTTTTCCGAATAAGCCCTGCGGCATGAAAATCAGTATCAGAATCAGGACCACAAAGGCAGCCGCATCTCTCCAAAGGGACAGTCCTACCGCGCTTACTAATGTTTCAACAACGCCCAGCAGCAAGCCGCCCACCATCGCTCCTGGAATGATGCCGATGCCGCCAAGCACCGCAGCCACAAATGCTTTCAGCCCCGGAAGCACCCCCATCAATGGTTCGATTTTGGTATAGTAGGTACCGAAGATCACACCAGCTGCCCCTGCTAGAGCAGAACCGATCGCAAATGTTGCGGAAATAGTATTATCAACACTGATTCCCATCAATCTCGCCGCATCCGCATCATATGAAACCGCACGCATGGCCCTGCCGATTTTTGTTTTATGTACGACAAATTGCAAGATAATCATTAAGGAGATAGAAACACCCAGTATCAACAGGGATTGGCTTTTGACCGTTACACCAAAAAGGTCGATTGTATCTGTAGGAATAACATCCTTAGGATAGGCTTCAAGCTGAGCTCCCCTAATGAAAATCATGCCATTCTCTATTAAAAGCGAAACACCGATCGCGGTTATGAGTGCTGCGATACGAGTCGCGTTCCGGAGCGGTTTATATGCGATTCTTTCAATCAGGACCCCAAAGATAGCACAAGCCGCCATCGCAAGAAGAAGCGCTGGAAAAAAGGATAAATCCAAAATTGTAATCGCATAAAAACCAATAAATGCCCCCACCATGAATACATCGCCATGTGCAAAGTTAATCAATTTCACAATTCCATAAACCATCGTATAACCGAGTGCGATCAAAGCGTAAATACTGCCGAGCGATATACCATTAACGAGCTGCTGAATTAATTCCATATACCTGACTCCCCTTGGTCAATAAATTTCAAAAATAGGGAGCTTTTTAGCAAAGCTCCCTATTCACCAATGATTATTATGGATTTACTTTTGTTTCAAAAACTTGCTCGCCATTTTCATATTTCAAAATGGATGCGGATTTGATTGGATTATGATTATCATCCATCGTCAGATTCCCGGATATAAGCGCTAAATCCTTCGTTTCGGCCAAAGCATCTTTGATCGTCTCCGGAGTGACTTCGCCTCCCGCCCGTTTCACTGAATCTGCCACGAAATAAGCAGTGTCATAGCCAAGTGCGGCGAAAGCATCCGGTGATTTATCATCATATTTCTCTTTGAATGAAGAGACAAAATCCTGTATCTTTTCATCAGGATCTCCAGCAGAATAGTGATTTGTGATGAATGTATTATTCAGAGCTTCCTTACCCGCGATTTCAACCAGCTTAGGAGAATCCCAGCCGTCCCCTCCCATGAAAGGAACATCAATTCCCGCTTCACGCGCTTGTTTCAGGATCAAACCAACTTCTTCATAGAAAGCCGGTACAAAAACAAAGTCCGGCTCCGCCTTTTTGATTCTTGTCAAAGTAGATTGGAAATCCGTATCTTTTTGTACAAATGCATCTTCAGCAACAATCTTGCCGCCCGCTGCTGTGAATGCTTCTTTGAACGCTGCAGCAAGTCCCTTAGAATAATCGCTTGAACTGTCGATATAGACAGCCGCTGTCTTTGCACCTATTTCCTCAAGGGCGAAATTCGCTGCAACAGTCCCTTGGAACGGGTCGATAAAACAAGTCCGGAAGACATATTCGTTGACCTTGCCGTCATTCGAAGTAATGGTTTCGTTCGTTCCTGTCGGTGTGATCAGCGGTACTTTGTTATCATTCGCGACCTGAACCTGTGCTAATGTATTCGTGCTCGTTGCTGCGCCGATCATGACATCAACCTTATCTTGACTGGCAAGCTTTATAGCGCCGGTTGTAGCTTCCGCAGCATCCGATTTATTATCATATTTCACAATCTCCAGTTCCTTGCCGTCCACGCCGTCTTTATTTATTTCGGAGAGAGCCAGTTCCATACCTTCCATAATCGATTGCCCATAGGATGCCACACCGCCGGTCAGCTCCAGGTTAACACCTATTTTGATCGACTCTCCTTCTCCGCCGCTTCCTGTCTTCTCACCACCGCATCCGGCCAGTACCCCCATGCCCAATGATAATGATAGAATAATTCCTGTAAGCTTTTTCTTCTTCATCAATCATGCCCCCTATTTCTCATATAAGTATAGATATGAAACGGTGACTTGTTAGAATGATACAAATATTCTGAATATAGTTTAACTCACAAAGGTAAATATGTACATATATGTTTTTATTATACAAAAAATAAAAATTCCATCCGTTCCTAGTCTTAAAATGATGCATACCGTCTAGCGATAAATACCGTTATTCTTATCTGAATGATTAGTATTGAAAGGTTTCATTTTTGAATGATAAATGCTGATACCGGGCAACACAGTACAATATTATCCCCGACTATCCTTCAACTTGATTATTTAAACTGCTGCCGTTTGTGTAACTTATGTCGCATCAGAAATGCAGGGCATCCTTCTCTTGATTGATGATCAAAACCAATATCCAAAGTTATCTTTAGAAAATGACTGTTTTTCTCTAAATATATTAATTTATCTCTTTTGAATCTGTTTCTTAAGCGAATCACCCGCTTCAGGATGCTCACTTTCCGCGGAGCGGGCGATGAGAGTCCTCCTCCCTTCTTAGATCTCACCTGGCTCGCTGATCTAAGCAAGAGTCACGCATCACCAATCGGCATATTAAACAACATAAAAAATGCTCACAACCTCTTTTGATTCAGAGTTTGTGAGCATTTCTTTTTAATTGATACCAGTGGCCGGGGTCGAACCGGCACTCCCGAAGGAACACGATTTTGAGTCGTGCGCGTCTGCCAATTCCGCCACACTGGCATAATATAAATATCTTGCGGATATTTATATTATATATCCAAAACAACTTTATTTCAATATAATCTTATATTATTTTATATTATTTTTTCTTCCCATAGATACTACTCACATACAGAACTTTAAAGAGAAAACAGCTGTATTTCTACAGCTGTTGATTCAAAAGATAGTATAGAGACTTGTCTGCTGCTTCATCATAAAGTTTTAGCAAAGAACAAAACTGCTTTCATGCGTTTCATTTTCGGCCTTAGAAGATACGTCTTTTTGAGAATTTCCATTCAACATATATTCTTTCCAATCACCATGCGGAATGTAAATGGCCATATTATCAAAAAGAGTGTCCTTCTCTTTATTGTAGAAGTAAACAAAGCACTTTTCTTTTTTGTTCGTATGGAGGTTTTCAACTTCCAGAATTACTTTATGGTATTCGTTTTCCGGGTTATTTTCACCTATAAACCCTTCCATCGCATCCATAGCCTTCATTGTATCCTCATAAGCATCTTCTTTTATGACCATTATTTCTCCGATCACCATATCATCACCGGAAGTAATGGCAGGATATCCTTTATACGGCATATGGTATAATTTCATATTATTCAACTTGGCAGCTCTCTTTTCGATCACCTTATTAGTCAAATACTTATTATAGTTAAAGAAACCCTCTCTCAAACTTCCATACACAAAAAGATTGATCTCTTTCATTAATAGATCTCTCCGCCGATAGCTTTGATATCGGTATCATTGATTACACATGCTTCGATAGCGAGCTCCAAGCCTTTAACGATATCATTCAATGACATAAACGGCGTGTTTTTCTTATCCACAACTTGTGAAGTCATGTAAGGAATATGAATGAATCCGCCTTTTATATTCGGGTACTTCTTATCAATCATATATAACAGACCGTACATCACATGGTTACATACGAATGTTCCGGCTGAATATGATATAGTTGCAGGTATGTTATGGTCATTCATATGTTTCACCATAGCTTTTACCGGCAGATTGGAGAAGTACGCTGGCTGGCCGTCTGCTCGTATGGCTGCATCTATCGGCTGATTTCCTTCATTATCTTTGATTCTGTAATCATCCAGATTAATGGCCACTCTTTCTGGAGTTATATCAAATTTTCCTCCTGCCTGGCCTACAGATATCACAATATCAGGATTATGCTGTTCTATTGCCTTCTCTATTGCTTCAACAGACTTATGTTGAACCGTAGGTATAATAACTTTAATAATCTCAGCTCCAGCTATTTGATTGCTTACCAATTTCACAGCTTCTTCAGCCGGATTTACCGGTTCTCCTCCAAATGCATCAAACCCCGTTATTAATACTTTCATCTATTTATTCTCCTAATGTATGTTTTTTTAATTTTTTCTTAGGCGCTGTTGACGGTTCAAATTGATTTCCGCTGGCAAAGCTTCAGCCTCCAGGCCCCGATTACAGGCTGGAGACTTCCGCTTAAACTATTTCTTGAGTTCTTTAGTCGCTTCAATCGCTGTTAAAGAGCCTTAAATTAAAATCCCCAAATATACATAATAAATATATGAACTACTAATAATGTTAAAGCGATTGGAGCTTGCGCCCTTATGACTGAATTCTTATTTTTAAGTTCCAGCAATGCGGCCGGAAGCATATTGAAATTCGCAGCCATTGGAGTTACCAACGTTCCGCAATATCCAGCTGTTAAGGCAAGCGTTCCGCAGATAAGCGGATCCCCTCCGACAGCAAATACAAACGGCACACCAATCCCGGCAGTTATTACAGCAAATGCGGCAAATGCATTACCCATGATGGCTGTGAATAATGCCATACCTACGCAGTAAGTGATGACACCTACAAGTGCATTACCGGTCGGGATTACATTAGAAATGATAGCAGCTATCTTATCACCTACACCTGCTGTCGTAAATAGCACCCCTAATGAAGCCAATAATTGAGGAAGGATCGCAAATGATCCGATTGATTGATACATTCTATTTGTATCCTCTAACAGCTCTTTAGGAGTCGCTTTCGTTAAAGCAAACGTAAGTACTAAAGCACATACGGATGCTATCCCGATCGCAACAGTTCCTGGGAAACTTGTAAATGTTGCTACCAGCATTGCTATGATCGCAATGGACAGGGATGGAATGAAAATTTTCAATCCTAGTTTTTCTGCTTTTAAAGTCGCGAATGTTTCATCTAACTGTTTCAACGTTCCAATATTAATTTGTTTTGTTGCTGATAGGATGGCTATCACAACTACTAATATCCCAACTACTGTACTTGGGATATAGTTGCCAGCCATGAAAATCACTGCGAGTATTCCCCAAAACATTGCTGTACCAATTTTTGTTTTGTGGTTTTTATCTTTCAAGGTGAACACCATGGTAACACCCATGAATAGACCAATCACTATATAAAATACTTCTAATAAAAGATTAGAGAATTGTGTTATATCCATTATTTTTTACCTCCCTTCTCTACTTTTTTACTAGAGTACTTTTGGTTCAATTTTTTATCTAATAATAGATTTTGAGCTGTCCAGAATACGAATGAGATGATCGCAACCGGAATAGCCACCTTCGATACTTGCAGTGTATCCACCTGCATGCCAAGCCCTTCCAAAGTAGAAGCGATCAAAAGCACACCTGCATTGGCGATAAAAACATTCTGCGCGAAGAAATTCCCGATATTATCTGAGGCTGCTGAGTAGGCTTTAATCTTTTCAAGATCTTCTTCATCCACTTTGTCGCCGTACTTAGCAATCGCTGCACCTTCAGCCATCGGGCTTACTAATGGTCTTACAAACTGAGGATGTCCGCCAAGGGTTACCCCCATACCGATCGTCACTTTTCGGATCAGCGTATAACCACTAAGTAATTTACCTGCCGACAAGCTGCTTGCCTTCTTAATAAGCATTACTGCCTTCGCTTTTAGTCCATATCTTTCACTTAATCCTATAACAGGAATGGTAATCATAAATAAGCAAGTAACCCTATTCGTCACAAACGCTTCTCCTAATGTATTCAGGATCTCTACGATGTTCATCTTTGCAACCAGGCCAGTCGAAATACCAGCGATAACTACTACCGCGATAGTATCTAACTTTAAGGCGAAACCTAGTATTATGATGATAATACCTAATAACTCCATTCACTACTCTCCTCTTTCAACTAAATTATTATTCTTGAATAATTTTCTTAATTATAT
This sequence comes from Bacillus sp. (in: firmicutes), assembly GCA_045576475.1. Lineage (GTDB taxonomy): Bacteria > Bacillota > Bacilli > Bacillales > DSM-1321 > Bacillus_AD. The sequence continues at coordinate 51,594 of JAZNGP010000051.1, forward strand.
AATTAGCTGTCAATAATGTAAATAACATGGAAACAGAAAACTAAAGTTATTTTAGTATTTTAATTGGCTAAAGGAGTAATATATGGTTTTTCATTCTAGATTATGGATAAAATAAAAAAGCATGCATTCTTTAAAAGAACGCAGACTCTATTTAATATTAGACTATTAGATTCGTTTTCCACCTACAAATTTAGGCTTCCAATAACTATTGTTCATTGAAGCTACCTTTACGCCAGATGAAGAAGCATGTACAAATTTACCGCTTCCGACATGAATGCCTACGTGGCTCACTCCTTTACCGGAGATATTAAAGAAAACCAAATCTCCTTTACGCAATCCGTTGATGCCTACATATTTACCAAGCTTATGCTGTGAAACAGATGTCCTTGGAACCGAAACACCTGCACTCTTATAGCTGTATTGCACCAATCCAGAACAATCAAATCCCTGAGGAGTCATTCCTCCCCATTTATATGGTGTACCAACATATTTCAATCCAGTATTAGCTGCCTTCACTCTGGCTTGAGAAGTTGCTGCTTCCGTATTAATGGATCCAAATATCCCTGAAAATAAAATACCCATTGAAAGGGCTGACATTATAAGTAATTTCTTCATTGTAAATCTCCTTTGAACTTTTTAATCGTATGCATCTAAATGAAACATTCATGATTTGCTAAAAAACATTAAGAACTGCTTATGTATTCAAATAATAATGTATATATGAATATCTCTACTGAGTTTTATTATTTATAATAGAATGTTCTTTTTTAAAGTTTTGAGTTTACCTTCTACATGTTTGGGTAGAATAAGACTATACATTCTTTTCGTCTTTTTTGCTTTTGTATTTCTCTCTATTTTTTGAATCGCATAGATTCCATAAGAATATTTCTTTCTCCTTGTAGTAACGCCTTCCTCAATGCCAATTTTACTCCTTTCCATTTTTCTAGCGGCAATAACATTTAAAGGGATTTTTTAGCCCAATGAGAATGATAACAATTTAGTATGTCAACAAGATTACAAGACGATTAAGAAAAGTGTCATTTTAAAGAGAAAAGCATGCTGGAGGTCTGGGATGACCTAAGTAATTGAGACAATATAAAACACCTCCGTTTCAACACTTATAAAAAGTGTTGAAACGGAGGTGTATTTGCGTTGGCAAAAATGTATATTCAAACGAAGTCAAATGGGCTGTAGTAAAGGATAAATTGAGCGGACAATTTACAAATAAAGAAATTATGGAGAAGTATGGGATTAAAAATGTCTCACAGTTTAAAACGTGGTTGAAATGGTATCGGGATAACCAGTTCCATCGATTTGACCAACCAATAGGTAAACATTACACGTATGGACAAGCACCTGACTCTCAAAATGTGGAAGAAAGAAGTAGTCCTTCGCATAGTAAATGCACTACAAGAAATATACACTGACAGCCATCTTGTCGGTCCTGAACGTTCCCAGAGCCACTTATTATCGGTGGGCGTCTAAGTAGCCAGTGGCGCTGTCTATAGAAGAGGAAAGCATTATTTCTCTTTGTAAAAGAACGAAATTCCGTTACGGACACCGCAAAATTACAAAGTTGCTAAAACGTAAGTATCGTATCCAGTTGAATCGTAATACCGTTCAACGAATCATGCAGAAACATCATTTACAGTGCTGGGTAAAGCCTAAGAGGAAATGGAAATCGCGAGGGTAATCCATCATTATTGCCCCCAATTTACTACAGCGGAATTTTCATGCAACGAAACCTAATCAAAAATGGGTAACGGACATCACATATGTTCAATACGGTTCGTCCACCCTTTATCTACCAACGATTATGGATTTATACAATAATGAGGTAGTTGCTCACAAACTCTATACACACCAAAGAATACCCTTAATTGTAGATACATTGAATGAAGCCTTTGAAAATAGAGGCTCCCCAAACGGGGTGATCATTCACTCGGATCAAGTAAGTGTGTACACGTCATATACGTACCAAAATCTCCTTAAGGAGAAAAACATCATAAGTAGTATGTCCAGGAAAGGAAACTGTTGGGATAATGCGGTTATCGAATCTTTCCATTCCAATCTGAAATCAGAAGAGTTTCAGTATGTGAAATTCAATTCATTACCCTTAAAGGAAGTAAGGGAACGCGTAGATGCATTTATAAAGTATTACAATGAAGAACGCATACAAGAAAAATTAGGCTAACATTCACCAATAGATTTTGGAAGAATGGCAGCCTAAGTGAGTGTTTTATGTGTGTATCAAATTGCTATGTCAGTCTAGTCAGCATGCTTGATATGGATCCGTAATTAACATATGAGTCGAATTATAAGATTGTGTCCTGTTTTAGAATCAAAAAAACAAAAAAAACTTCCAACCTGTATAGTTGGAAGTTTTTTTGACAGTCTGCACTTGCTGTCAGATGATACCGGTGGCCGGGGTCGAACCGGCACTCCAGAGGAACACGATTTTGAGTCGTGCGCGTCTGCCAATTCCGCCACACCGGCATGTTTTATGGAGGCGGCAACCGGATTCGAACCGGTGGATAAAGGTTTTGCAGACCTTGGCCTTACCACTTGGCTATGCCGCCAAATATTTAAATTTTCTGGAGCGGAAGACGGGATTCGAACCCGCGACCCCCACCTTGGCAAGGTGGTGTTCTACCACTGAACTACTTCCGCATTGAAATGGCTGGGCTAGCAGGATTCGAACCTACGAATGACGGAGTCAAAGTCCGTTGCCTTACCACTTGGCTATAGCCCAACATTTAAATGGGGCGGCTGATGGGAATCGAACCCACGAATGTCGGAACCACAATCCGATGCGTTAACCACTTCGCCACAACCGCCATATATTGGCAGGGGCAGTAGGAATTGAACCCACACTGGAGGTTTTGGAGACCTCTGTTCTACCTTTAAACTATGCCCCTATATAGATGGTGGAGGGGGGCAGATTCGAACTGCCGAACCCGAAGGAGCGGATTTACAGTCCGCCGCGTTTAGCCACTTCGCTACCCCTCCGTTATTAAGAGTGCCGGCAAGAGGACTTGAACCCCCAACCTACTGATTACAAGTCAGTTGCTCTACCAATTGAGCTACACCGGCAT
>JAZNGP010000052.1:0-6012 GCA_045576475.1 Bacillus sp. (in: firmicutes)
ATCCGTAAACGCACCCCGGAAGCGATCGATCTGATTGTGACACCATTCATGACATTACTCATCATGAGTTTTCTGGCATTGTTTGTCATTGGACCGATCTTCCATACAGTTGAAAATATCCTTTTGGATGTAACTGTTTCCGTGCTATCCTGGCCGCTCGGCATCAGCGGAATCCTGGTTGGCGGTCTGAATCAGCTGATCGTTGTAACCGGAGTACACCATGTTTTCAATTTGCTTGAAGTTCAATTACTCGAAGAATTCGGGAACAATCCATACAATGCCATCGTCACATGTTCGGTTGCTGCACAAGGCGGCGCTGCGCTTGCCGTCGGATTAAAGACAAAATCAAAAAAACTGAAGGCGCTGGCTCTGCCATCATCCTTCTCGGCCTTTTTGGGGATCACAGAGCCGGCCATTTTCGGTGTCAACCTCAGATACGGCAAGCCGTTCATCATGGCATTGATCGGCGGGGCTGCGGGCGGCTTTGTCGCTTCCATCCTTGGACTTGCGGGAACAGGCATGTCAATCACCGTCATCCCAGGCACCTTGCTCTATCTGAACAGTCAAATATTCGGCTACTTGCTGGTGAACATTATCGCCATTGCCACAGCATTTTCCCTCACATGGATGTTCGGCTACTCGGACAAGATGAAAGAAAAAACGGAAAAACAAGCGGCTTGAGTTGGATTCGACAGCTCACACCTTATTCTGCAAGGAGATTTTTGATATGAGCAATTCAGAAATGAAGCTGCATGAAGACGTAGCTTCAACCATTAATGAAGCAAAACAGACATTCACGGAAGATCCATACAGAATGCGGTTCCACATCACCCCTCCCGTCGGATTATTGAATGATCCGAACGGATTGGTCTATTTTAAAGGAAAATACCATGTATTCTATCAATGGAATCCTTTTGAAATGGAACACGGAAGAAAGTATTGGGGACATATGACTTCTGAAGACCTGATGAACTGGGAAGAACAGGAGTATGCGTTGGCACCGGCAGAATGGTATGAAAAGGATGGCTGTTATTCCGGGAGTGCGATTGTACATGACTCGAAACTGTATATTTTATATACAGGCAATGTGAAAGACCCCGGAGGAAACCGGGAGACTTTCCAATGTCTGGCGGTTTCTAAAGACGGAATCCATTTTGAGAAAAAAGGCCCGGTGATCCACCTCCCTTCTGTTTACACATCCCATTTCAGGGATCCGAAGGTCTGGAAGGAAGACGGATTGTTTTACACAATTGTAGGAGCTCAAACGAAGGCTCTTAAAGGAGCAGCGGCACTCTTTATGTCAACAGACTTATATGATTGGAAGCATATCGGACCGCTGAAGACCGATTTCGATGATTTCGGATATATGTGGGAATGCCCTGATTTATTCAAATTGGATGGCAAGGATGTTTTTCTTTTCTCTCCGCAAGGATTGGAGAAAGAGCCGTTCAAATATCAAAATATATACCAGTCAGGTTATAGTTTAGGAGAAATCGAATTAGAGAGTGCTGTTTTCCGGCATGGTGATTTCCACGAACTGGACTATGGACTTGATTTCTATGCGCCGCAAACCTTTCAAGATCATAAAGGCCGCAGATTGCTGATGGCATGGATGGGAACCGCTGATCCCGGAGTAAACCATCCCAGCAAAGATGCCGGCTGGATCCATGCGCTCTCTATGCCTCGTGAACTGATAAGAGTCGGTGATGAAATATGGCAAATTCCTCTGGAGGAAATCAAAAGCCTTCGTCAATCCACCATTACAGATGATCGCTTGCAACTTAACGGAAATCCATATACCATCCATGGCATATGTGCGGAAGTCTCCATGAAAGACATCTCCATAGAAGGAAAAGCACTTTCCGTTCTTATAAGAGACAATCTGACCTTTTCTTACGATAAAGAAAAGAAAACAGCCTGTTTGACGCGAAGCGGTTATGAGCCGGAAAAACGCTATTGTTTGCTCGACCATTTGGAATCAATACAAATTTTTATGGACACATCATCCGTTGAAATCTTCTTGAACGACGGAAAGAAAACATTCTCAGCAAGGTATTTCCCTCATCCGAAAGAGACTTCCATTCTTTTGGACGCTGAAGGACCCGTTTCATTCCAACTGAAAGCATGGAATCTCTTATGAGCTGACACAAAAAAAGCCGCAAAGATACTTGCGGCTTGATCTTATTTAGATATCTCTTACCCAATTTTAGTCCAAATCAATCTTACGAAGCGGCTTTGTTGCGGGACCTTCCATCACTTCGCCTTCGTAGGAAAATCTGGAGCCATGGCAAGGACAGTCCCATGTTCTTTCACCGTTGTTCCATGCCACCTCGCAGCCCATATGCGTGCAAGTGGTATCCACGACATGCAGATTACCGCTGCGATCCTTATAGCAGCCTGCTCTCTTCCCTTTCACCATCACCATCGCACTTTCGTCCGGTCCAAGGTCTTCCATATCTCCGGTAAACGGCTTGAGTTTCCCTTTGATTAAATGCTTGGCGACATCCGCATTTTCAACGATGAACTCTTTAAGGGAAGGGTTGATATTGAATCTTGAAGGCGTGAACAATTCCTCGTATTGGTTCTCTTTTCCTTGAATGAGATCGGAAAGCAGCAGAGCTGCAGCCGTGCTGTTCGTCATTCCCCATTTGCCGTAACCAGTGGCTACATACACATTCTGCTCATTTTTCGTTATATGCCCGATGTATGGAATATGGTCGAGCGTTACCAGATCCTGAGCGGACCATCTGTACGGAAAATCCTCCACTTTAAAATGCTGTTGAGCGAATGTCTTCAGTTCTTCGTAATAATGGAAGGTATCATCAACCTGTCCGGTTTGATGGCCTCCTCCGCCGATTAAGAGCAGCGTCCTTCCATCTTCCCCCACAGTTGAGCGTACCGACCTCGAGGGGCTTTCCGCATTGATATACATTCCTCCGGGATACGCTTCTGCTGTATGGGCCGCAACCACATAAGATCTCATTGGATGCATCCTTGAGAAATAGAAACCCTTCAGATCCAAGAAAGGAAAATGTGTGGCCAAGACTGCTTTTTTCGAATGAATCTTCTGCCCGCCTTCTAATATCACAACCGGCTCTTCTGATGTATCGACATCCACGACAGGTGCATGTTCATAAATATGCCCGCCCGCTTCCTTAATGGCATCGACCAAAGCATTCAAATATTTGACCGGATGGAACTGGGCTTGATCTTTCATTTTTAAAGCAGCTTTCATCGGAAGTGATAGAGGCATGCTGTCCGACAGCTCGCCAGGAATCCCCAATTGACGGTAAGCCTCTTCCTCTTTCTTCAGTTTCTCTATATAGTCATCAGCATTCGTATACACATAAGCATCTTGTTTACTGAAATCACAATCAATCTGTTGTTCTTCGATTAGTCTCGTGATGAATGTAAGTGCGTCATGATTGGCTTCGTAATACTGTTTCGCCTTTTCTTTTCCTTGCTGGCTGATCAGTTTGTCATAGATCAACCCATGCTGCGCAGTTATTTTGGCCGTTGTATGTCCTGTTGTCCCTTGATAGATTTCACTTGCGTCAAGGAGAGCAACCTTCACTCCGCTTTTCGACAATAAATAAGCAAGCGTGATGCCAGTAATACCGGCCCCAATAACGACCGTATCATAAACGGTTGATTGTAAGTCTTCCGTCTTCGTTGTTTTTGCGGACTTGAGCCAAAATGATTCAGGATCTTTCGGCAAGAATTGAGAGTGCGTCATTTTATTCCCCCTGATGGATAGTCATTTGTTGTTAGAATACCCAAAATAACGCATATAATTCCCTTTTCCAGCCACAAGAAGCGGTTTTATGGAAGAAATCAACTTGGTCCGTTCTGTGCCCCCATCTTTGGTAATCTATTCATTGAATTTTTTGCATTGCTTCTGCAGAAAAATAGCGTTCTTTCAGTATTCTGCGGTGATGCAGCTCGTGCCCGGCAATGATGTATGCCAATGCATGCACTGTAACTACTGAACCGTTAGCGGTCCCTGACCGCTTCCAAGCCTTTTGGTCAAAACTGTACAACATATGTACAGTCGCTTGCCTGACCGCAATCAGATTTTCGATCAGAGCCGCGATCGTCTGCTTGTTGAACAATGCATTCCTCACATAATCATCCTCTTCAAAACCCGGCAGATCAGCTTTGTCTCCCCGTCCGAATGCAAACATCCTGAAGGCCATCACACGTTCCGTATCAGCCATATGACCCAGCACTTCTTTAATCGTCCACTTATCCGGTGAATATCTGAATTCTCCTTGCTGATTGGATAGATGGTTCACTAACTTGGTTGTTTCATAAACTTGTTGTGTCAGAATATCGGTTATATGTCCTTCAGGCACCGAAGTGATGTATTCCTTATAATAAGCGGGATAGTCACCTGCTGCTGGCTGTTTGTCCATATAATAACTCCTCTCCATTTATATAATCCAGTGGCTATCTTCAGTCTTAATCTGATTTAGGGCAGACGAAATGAATATATCGCCTGCCCCCCTTTTTTATTTCACACCAGTTTGCTAAGTTCCTTTTGCAGTGCATCTGCCTGTGCCAATGCGGAATGATCATTCAGGATATCACCTGGTCTATGGCCTTCTCCGATCACATAACCCTCCAGTTTCGCTCCGAAAAATTGGAATATCAATTGGAATTGAAGGATCAGCGGGAGCCCTTTCACCGTCGGCTGATTACCGCCAACCGCGATGACATATCCTTTCTTATCGGCCATCTGTTTCCTGAAATCCGGATACTTGTCATCTCGTAATGTTTGTGACCAGCGGTCGACGAAATTCTTCATCGGTCCTGACATGCCATACCAATAGATTGGGGTGGCAAACACTACTATTTCATGAGGAATCATCCGGTCAATCAAGCTATTGTACTCATCGTCCACATCCAAAAAGCCGCTTTCTTCATGACGCCGGTCCTCTATCGGCAAAACAAGATGATCCCGCAAATAAATCTTCTCAGCCGGCAGTCCCTTCACGGCACGATCAGCCAATGTTTCCGTATTACCATATGGTCTTGAACCTCCATAAATAACCGCTATTGACATAAGCACATTCCCCTTCCATGATATGGATAATTTCATCATATACGAAAGACAGCCCTTCGCACCAATCTAAACGATGAGATGGTAAAATGATGATACATAGTAAGCTGAAAAAAACGTCAGAAGAGCGCATGAAATGATCGGAAATTCCGTTCAACTGTCTGTAAGATGATAAGCAAGGAGTGAGCGATATGATGTGGATGGAATCGATGCAAAAGGCGATTGGTAACGGAAGAAGCAAAAGCTCGGAATAGGATGGAATACTGGATAGCTGCTGCATATGAAGGAGATGCACCAAAAAATTTTAGTATCATCGAAATCCCGGCAACTAAATGGGCTGTTTTCGAGGGGCATGGCGCCATGCCGAATGCGATGCAGGGAGTCTGGAACAAGATATTCACCGAATGGTTTTCTTCCAATGGATATGAGCATACGATGACATCTGAACTGGAAGTTTACATGGAAGGAGACCCTTCCAATGAGAGCTATTACTCAGAAATATGGATACCCGTTAAATAAGGAGCTGCCGTCCGAGTGGACGGCAGCTCCTTTTTTCATAGCTAATCATTCATTCAATTAAGCAACTTCTGTTTTCCAATACTGGATGCAATACAATATTGAGCAGAATAATAGGTTGTCATGATCAAGATATGAGAGTGAGGTACATCTGATACAAACATATTCCAGGATAATATAGTATCAGAAATAACAAATAGCAAGCTGCCTAAGATCGCATACCAATTACCGGTCATGAAAGCAGCCCATGCCATGATGGAAATAGCAGCTATGTAGAAAATCACGGGGATAATCAATTCATCCTTCCCCGACTGCTGAAGGGCCTCTATCAGCTTAGAGCCAATGATGAAGTCAAAACCTAGGAGCGGCACGATGGATAGACAGCGAAGTGTAGAGAAGCTCCATTGCTTAAGGAACCCAAAAATATAAATGAT
>JAZNGP010000053.1:0-66278 GCA_045576475.1 Bacillus sp. (in: firmicutes)
AATGTTTTGTGGCGGCGAAAGAATATGGTATTCTTGTGCAAGAGAGATGCAACTGAAAATTCACTGATTATCTCTTTTTCTTTTGCAATTTCATGCGAAAATATAATCTATACAATGATTCTATAGGTAAGAGATTAAACGATCGAGGTGTACTATTTGTGGAACAATATTTGGACTTATGCAGACATGTCCTGAGTAATGGCGTAAAGAAAGAAGACAGAACCGGGACGGGCACAATAAGTACGTTCGGGTATCAGATGAGATTCGACCTGCAAAAGGGGTTCCCGCTTATGACGACAAAACGTGTGCCGTTCCGCCTAGTGGCAAGTGAACTTCTATGGTTCATCAAAGGAGATACCAATATCCGCTATTTACTGGAGAACAACAACCATATATGGGACGAATGGGCGTTCAAAACTTGGGTGGAAAGCGATGAATATGAAGGTCCGGATATGACAGATTTCGGTCTTCGTTCATTGAAAGATGAAGCCTTCAAGAAAGAATATGATGAACAAATGAAGATCTTCACAGAGCGCATTTTATCGGATGAAGCTTTTGCCGCTAAATACGGCGATCTCGGGAATGTATACGGCAAGCAATGGCGTGCCTGGGAAACGTCTAAAGGAGAGACGATCGATCAACTGAAGGAAGTGATCGAGACCATTAAACAGAACCCGGATTCAAGGCGTCTGATTGTCTCAGGATGGAATCCGGAAGATGTGCCCCATGTGACACTTCCGCCTTGTCATACACTATTCCAGTTCTATGTGCTGGAAGGAAAATTATCATGTCAGCTATACCAGAGAAGCGGTGATATCTTCTTAGGCGTGCCGTTCAATATCGCAAGTTATGCACTTCTTACACATCTTATTGCCCATGAATGCGGTTTGGAAGTCGGCGAATTCATCCACACACTTGGAGATGCCCATATATACAGTAATCATGTGGAACAAGTCAGAACACAACTGAACAGAGCACCTAAGGATTTACCGAAGCTGTCAATCAACCCGGAATTATCATCTGTTTTCGAATGCGAATTAAAGGATCTTCATTTGGACGGATACGATCCTCATCCGGCAATCAAGGCACCGGTGGCTGTTTAATAAAAGGAGGGGATTACTTTTGATCGTGTCATTAATGGTGGCGATGGACCAAAATCGAGTGATCGGCAAGGATAACAGCCTTCCATGGCATTTGCCGGCAGAACTTCAATATGTGAAGAAAACAACGATGGGCAAGCCGCTTATCATCGGCAGGAAAAACTATGAAGCAATCGGAAGGCCGCTGCCGGGCCGCAGGAATATCATCATGACCCGTGACCCGGAATTTCAGGCCCCCGGCTGCGAAATCGCAAGAACAAAAGAAGAAGTGTACGAGCTCTGTAAAGGAGAAGAAGAAATATTCATTTTTGGCGGAGCCCAAATATATGAATTATTCTTAGAGGACGTACAGAAGCTGTACATCACGAAAATCCATCATTCCTTCGACGGGGATACACATTTCCCGGAATTGAATATGGACGAATGGCAGCATGAATCGGCAGTGCAGGGACTGACAGATGAAAGAAACCCTTATACATACTGGTATCATATCTATACAAAGAAGCAGTGAACTTAAACATGCGCAGACCCCGAATACGGGCTGCGCTGTTTTTTATGTCCACGGGCATGGAATGCAAGCTGCCTGGGTTCGAGAATTTATATGGTCACAATTGCCTACTTTGTTTATAATGGATGTGTAGTTTGACAGGAGGAATATTACTGATGAGAACAGCAGCATTTTATGTGACTTTCTTTGGTTATTTGCTTTTCAGCTTCATCCATCTGAAGAAAGCCAAAATGTACAATGATCCGAATAAAAACGTAGAAGAACAAGATAAATTCAAACATATACTGCCAAAGAAGTGGGCTCGTTTATTGTTGAAGGCGGCAGGTACCGAAGTGCATGTGAAGGGAGAAGAGAATATGCCTGAAGGAGCGGTTCTCCTTGTATCCAACCACGAAGGAAACTTCGATATACCGGTTCTGCTCGGTTCTTTACAAAAACCATTCGGTTTCATTTCAAAAATGGAAGTGAAGAAAATCCCTATCGTTTCCAGATGGATGGAAGTGATGAACTGTGTGTTCATGGACAGGAAAGACCGAAGACAATCGATTAAAGCCATACGCGAAGGAATTAAAATTGTGAAAGAAGGCCACTCAATCGTTGTATTCCCTGAAGGAACAAGAAGCAAAGGAGGACCGGTCGGCGATTTCAAAGCAGGCAGCTTGAGGCTTGCAGTTGATGCCGAAGCACCGATCGTTCCCATTGCCATCAAAGGGACATCCGATCTGATGGAGAAAAACAATAATTGGATCAAGTCCGGCAAAGTGGTTGTATCCGTACTCCCTGCCATCACACATGATCAATATAAAGATATGGAAACAAAACAATTGAATGCAATGCTTGAGGAAATCATAAAAGCCGAAAGGGCAAAACTCTGAATTTCCTATTTTAAAGAAAGCAGAAGAATTTGGACAGACCAACGATGAATATGGTCTGTCTTTTTATTTGGCTCTTTTCCAGGGCGAAAGGGTATATTATTTTCTCGCTTATGAACAAACTGTGAATCACCGCTTCAAGAATTCTCTTTCTTTTAGAAATACTCTTCTCTGTTAGGTTTGTGGTATTGATATCTTCAACGAATAAACCAGCTCATCATATGTTGAAATCATAGCGGAAGGTGCGAGACTCCAGCGGGATCAGCCGGCAGGGTGAGACCCCGCACGAAAGGAGGAGGCTCACCGCTCGCCCCGCGGAAAGCGAGCAACCTGGAGCGGGTGATTCACTTACCCCGTTTTCTTTGCGAAAACAGCCTTTATTTCTTGGCGCTTATATCGTATTGATTAAAAAAGAAGCAGCAGGAAGCGATGAACGGGCATGTTTCGAATTTCGTTTGGAGAAGACTGTTTTTTTGTTTCCTTAAATGTTATAATTTACAGAATTATAAGAAAATAATAGCGGGAGAAGGGTTGAAATGAGAATGACAGCAAACATGGAGAAAAAGCTGGCAGTGGGAGATATTTTACATGCTTATCAACAACTGAAGGACATCGTTATTCATACGCCCTTACAAAGGAACAAAAGACTATCGGATAAATATGATTGCCATGTTTACCTTAAGAGAGAAGACTTGCAGCATGTCCGATCATTTAAATTAAGGGGCGCTTATTATAAGATGAACAGCCTGACGGCCGAGGAACGGTCGAACGGAGTCGTCTGTGCCAGTGCAGGAAACCATGCACAAGGTGTAGCCTATGCCTGCAAACAAATGAACATCACAGGCAAGATCTTCATGCCGGCGACGACTCCGAGGCAAAAGGTGAATCAGGTCAAGATGTTCGGAAAGGATATGGTAGAAGTGCATCTTGTCGGCGACACTTTTGATGATTCCTTCGCGGAAGCAACCAAATGTGCTTTAAGCGAGGGACGGGCATTCATCCACCCGTTCAATGATGAAAAAGTGATGGCCGGGCAAGGGACAATCGCAGTTGAAATCATCAATGACTGTGAAGAGACCATTGATTACATATTTGCAGGCATTGGCGGCGGCGGATTGATGGCCGGAGTTTCGACTTATTGCAGGAGCACCTCGCCCGGGACAGCCTGCATCGGAGTGGAACCTGAAGGAGCCCCTGGGATGAAAACCTCCATAGAGGAAGGGAAAGTGACTGTGCTGGATCAGATTGATAGTTTTGTCGATGGCGCAGCAGTCAAGTGCGTTGGTGAGAAGACATTCGAACTATGCAAAGAGCAGCTGGCGGATATAGTGGTTGTTCCGGAAGGAAAAGCGTGCACTGCCATTCTCCAGCTTTATAATGAGCATGCGATTGTGGCTGAGCCTGCTGGAGCCCTTTCCATTGCAGCTCTTGACTTCTACAAGGAAGAAATTAAAGGGAAGAATGTGGTCTGTGTCATCAGCGGAGGAAACAATGATATCGACCGTATGCAGGAGATCAAAGAACGTTCCCTTCTCTATGAAGGACTGCTGCATTACTTCATAGTCAATTTTCCTCAGCGTGCCGGTGCATTGCGGGAGTTTCTCGATGAAGTGCTCGGAGTCAATGATGATATCACCAGATTCGAATATACGAAGAATAATAATAAGGAGTCAGGTCCTGCACTCGTGGGGATTGAACTGAAGAAGCCGGAAGATTATGAGGGACTGATTCTTCGCATGAATAAGAAAGCGTTCGACTATGTGGAAGTGAACAAAGACCGCAGTTTATTCAATTTATTGATATGATTGGAAAATCAGCCAATATTAAGGTACAATACTACTGTGGAAGCGGGGATTGTTCCATTAAATGTTAAATAATTGTGAATTTTCCCAATCGCGAAGCCGCCAATGAGGAAAATAGACTATAATCGAGGAAAGAATATTTTCTCAAGAACAAAGGGGTTGTGACAGTGGGAAATATCGGGATTTCGGGTTTGATTTTGATTCTTATTATTGCTCTTATCGTTTTCGGTCCTAAAAAGCTTCCGGAAATTGGCCGTGCAATGGGACAAACATTGCGTGAATTCAAGAAATCGGCACAGGACTTGACGAGTGATGTCATGGATGACGTTGATGAGAAAAAGAAAAAAGTAAAAAATGGATAATAATCATTATTTTAAAAAGGTGCCAGATTGTTTTCTCGCACCTTTTTTTGAAGCCATGTAAACATACATAAATCCCAGATAGGGATTCATTAAGTGAAGGAAGGCATGATTTGTGTATGTCAGAGAAAGAATTGAATATTGTAGATCATTTAGGCGAATTGCGAAAAAGGCTGATCATTACCGCCTTTACTTTTCTCCTGTTTTTTGTGATTGGTTTTTTGTTTGTGGAAGAAATATATCATTGGTTCGTAAAGGATTATGGGGAAAAGTTAATCGTATTGGGTCCGAGTGACATTCTATGGATTTATTTCATGATTGCGGCAGTTATTGCGATTGCCTTTACAATCCCGGTACTGGCCTTACAGTTATGGCTTTTTGTGAAGCCGGGTTTGATGCGTCATGAAGTGAAAGCCACGCTCTCTTATATCCCTGCGCTATTCATTCTCTTTGCGGGCGGCCTTTTGTTTGGTTATTTCGTCATTTTTCCAACAGTCCTTGGTTTTTTGATTGAGCTAAGCGGGGATATGTTCGAAGTCAGCTTTACTGCAGAAAAATATTTCCGTTTCCTTTTTAATATGACTTTGCCGTTTGCGATCCTATTTGAACTGCCGGTTGTCACGATGTTCTTGACGTCAATCGGTATCATCAATCCGTTTGTACTGGCTAGGATCAGGAAATATGCCTATTTCGTCCTTGTCATCATTGCGGTTTTAATAACTCCGCCCGACTTTGTGTCCGATTTCCTGGTGATTGTGCCGCTGCTTGTTCTGTATGAGGTCAGCATCAGTTTATCAAAGATTGTATACAAACGAAGGATGAAAAGGCTGCAGCGGGATCCATATTATGAGAGTTATGAAGAGATGTAAGATAGACTTAATAAAAGGAGCATATCATCTATGCTCCTTTTTAATGCTGATTTGCAATATTGTAATTGCGGCACAAATGAGTAATTTTCCGAATGATGCATAACGAAGTCTGTATATGTTAAAAGACTGGCTTATGGATACTTATATTTCCTGAAAATGACTGTAATTGTGTTTTGACATACTGTTCAGGAATTTCATAGTTTGATAGAATGATACGGAAATGACAACAAACTACATAAAGGGTGAAGCGGGATGTCAAACACGAAATGGGGTAAATGGTTCGGTGTGCTTTTTTTGATTGCTATATTGTCTGCCTGCGGTTCTTCTGCGGAAATACCGAACAGTAAAGACTGGCCGGTGGAAAGCTTTTCAATGGTCAATCAAGATAATGAGAAAGTAGGAACTAAGGATCTGGAAGGGAAGGTTTGGGTATCCAACTTCATATTCACGAACTGTGATGATGTCTGTCTTCCGATGACTTCAAATATGAGCAAGCTTCAGGCGGCGTTGAAAGAAGAAGGTGTCGAAGATGTGGAGCTGGTTTCATTCAGCATCGATCCGGCGGTGGATTCCCCTGAGGTCCTGAAGACATTCGGTGATATGTTCAAAGCCGATTATACGAACTGGAACTTCTTGACCGGCTATGACCAGTCATATATAGAGCAGTTTGCGCAAACAAACTTCAAAACAATCGTGCAGAAGCCGAAAGGTCAAGATCAAGTCATTCATGGTACGGATTTTTATTTGGTGAATCAAGAAGGCGACATTGTTCAGGTGTACGAGGGGCTTGAAGGTTTTCCTTTAGAAGAGATCATCAAGCATATCCATATCCTGCAGAATTATTGAAATAGAAGAAACGACTGATCGAAACGCCAATGAGTAGAATGTATATGCAGAAAATGTATAATATAAGAATGGCTCACAAGAAACACATAGACAAATGAGGTGGCGTTTTGTTTAAGAAAACAGCGATTCTATCGCTAATGCTTCTATTCACCGCAGGCTGTTCTCTTCAAACAACGGACAATGAAGACCAATCAGAACTTGCCGAAGAAACAGTCGACCCTATAGATCTCCGAGTTGCGGGGATAGGAGATTCATTGACCGAAGGAATCGGAGATGAGAGCGATAAAGGGGGATATCAGGAGAACCTTCTCTCTTTACTGGAAAAAAATGAAGATGTGGCAAACATAGAATTTTCCCATTTAGGTAAAAAAGGTTTAAGTTCCTCAGGGTTGGTGGAAAGAATGAAAAATGGCAGTATTGAGCCGATCGTCAAGGATGCGGACGCAATCATTATCACGATAGGCGGAAATGATATCATGAATACAGCCAAAAAGAATTACAAAAATCTCAAGAAGGAACAATTTGATGATCAGTTGGAAGAATTCAGTGAAAATGTTACATACATTATTAATGAACTTTCAGAGATAAGTGGCGACGCGGATATATATTTAGTAGGTCTATATAATCCTTTCGAACCGTTGGTTAGTTCCATACAGGAATTCGAGGATATCATGAATAACTGGAACAATCGCATTAAATCAATTGATCGGGACAATGAACATGTTCATTATGTCGAAATCAGCCCTTACTTCAAAAATAAGACGGACAGTCTCATATACGAAGAAGATTTCTTCCATCCGAATGCCGCAGGCTATTCGATCATGGGGGAAGAAATATATAAAGCCATCGAAACCTATACAATCCCGAGGCTGTTGGAAGGATGAGAAGAAGGGAGGGGAGAAGGACCTTGAGAACACAAAGAAAGAAAATGAATATATGGAAAGTCCTTTTTCTATCGCTCGCCGGTATCCTGGCGGCTGTCCTTATCACGTTTTGGGTGCTGATCGGAAGTCCGCAGGATGTCACTATACCAGAAAGTTCAAAAACGAGTTCGGAGGAAACAATTCTGACGGTTCAAAGCAATAAAGAAAACTTAAATAAGTTGATCAATCAGACGATCGAAAAATATCAGAAAGAAGATTCCTATGATTATCAGGTTGTTTTGGCCGATGATGTCGAGCTTTATACAAAAATTCCTGTATTCAGCAGTGAGATTCAGATGAAAATGACATTTACCCCAATCCCCTTGGAAAGCGGGGATATCGTCTTGAAACAACGGACGATGGAGTTGGGGAGGATGAAACTTCCGGTTTCCTATGTCCTGAACTTCGTGAAAAAGCAGGATAATATGCCTGAATGGATCATCATCAATCCGAAGAAAGAGCAGATTCATATTGCGCTGGATGCTATCGAAATCCCAGAAGGCATGAAACTGCGGGCTGATACGTTCGACCTTGAAGAAGATGATATTAGTTTCCGATTGGTGATCCCCGATTGAATGCGTGAAGCCAGCCGTGCTTTCTGATAAGCACGGCTGGCTTTTTGTTGTCTTCAAGGGCTGAGCAGAATAACCTCCAAACGCGGATCTTCTCCGGATTGTCCCACTGCGTACATCGTATAGGGGATTCCAGGCTGAATCGTAATGGACGGCAAGGGAAGTATGACATCGTCTTTATTCGTCGGCGAACGCAGTTCCAAATCAATCGTCATTGGTGTGACGGCAAGATATTCCGTCGTCTGGCCGTAAGCAATATTCTTGAACACATCATCGGCGTGCTTGACGGACAGGTTCACAGCCGGTGAATCCGGAGATAGATGTGTAAACCTTAAGGAAGCTTCCTTACCAAAGACTGTCGGGTCATCTGTGAATGAAAAAAGCTTCAGGTTTTTGCCGTTTCCGCCGGCTGCCAATGTAACCATTTTGCCCGGGGACACATGTATTTTCCTGCTCAACACAGTAGCTTCCTGGTTGCCCGTCGGATACACATCGAGCTGATACTCACCTGCCGGAAGCGTCAGGTAGGATGACACTTTTTTGTATGGATGATTTTGCAGGATACGTGCACCGTTCAGGTATACGTCCACATTCGGGGCGCCGGGAGCGGCATGCAGGAAACGGATTCTTCCTGTCCGCGCCTGATTCCTTTGCTGCCGCTCTTCTTCATTTGCTTTCAGCGCATCATTCATATAGTGCATATAGCGCTGATGATGGTGTAAATGAAGATGAGGATGGCTGTTTTTATAGAAATCGGCGATCATACTATGCTTTCCTGCTTTTTCAAAAAGTTTTTTACTTCTATTTTTCATGGAAATACTCCTTTTCCGTTTGTATTCATCTCATTACATGTATGTTTGATCAACATGGGCTGTGCTTGTATACCGCTTCTGTGTATTAATTATGAATATTCGGATTGAATAAGTTGCTATTGGCTTTGGTGAATGCTATTCTGCTCTTACTATCCTTTTTTATATAGGCTCTGTTATGAAATGGAAAAGGGAACGAACATGAATATATAAGGAGTGGGACATGATGGGAAATACTATTGAAAAAGCAACTTTTGCCGGCGGGTGTTTCTGGTGCATGGTCAAACCTTTCGATCGCTATGAAGGAGTACTGAAGGTCCTTTCCGGGTATACTGGTGGTACAACCGAGAATCCTTCCTATGAGGAAGTCTGCAGAGGGACAACCGGTCATTATGAAGCAGTGGAGATTACCTTTGACCCGGAAATCATTTCATATGAAGAACTTCTGAGTATCTTTTGGAAACAGATCGACCCGACGGATGAAGGCGGTCAGTTCCATGATCGTGGAACTTCTTATAAGTCGGCCATCTTCTATCATTCCGAGGAACAAAAGGAGAAAGCACTGAAATCCAAACAGGATTTGGAGCAAAGCGGGCGTTTCTCCAAGGTTGTGACTCCGCTGATCAAAGCTTCCGTATTTTATCCTGCGGAAGAATATCATCAAAAATTTTATGAGAAAAATCCCGAACATTACACATCGTACCATGTGAATTCCGGGAGAGCCGGTTTTATTAAAGAGCATTGGGGGGATGATCGTGAGCAATGAAGAATTAAGAAAGAAATTGAGCCCAATCCAGTATGAAGTAACGCAAAATAATGGGACTGAGCCGCCGTTCCGCAATGAATACTACAATAATAAAGAAGCCGGAATTTATGTCGATATCATTTCAGGGCAGCCTTTATTTTCTTCCAAGGAACAATACGATGCCGGCTGTGGATGGCCGAGCTTCACCTCTCCGATCAAGAAGGAGGAAATTGTGGAGAAATTCGATGACAGCCACGGGATGAGACGGACGGAAGTACGAAGCAAATCCGCCGATTCACATCTGGGACATGTCTTTCCGGATGGGCCGGGACCCAAGGGACTGCGCTACTGCATCAACTCCGCATCTTTAAGATTCATTCCAGTAGAGGATTTGGAAAAAGAAGGTTACGGAGAGTTTGTGAAAATGTTTACATAACAGATAATTCTGTGTTAAAATGCTATATCAAGAAAGTTTTTACTGTGAAGAAAGGCGGAAGGAATATGTTCTTCAAGAAATTATTTGGTAAAGATAAACCAGAGGGAGATGTTCTTGTATCTCCAGTAAGCGGTAAATTTGTTGCTTTGGAAGAAGTACCGGATCCAGTATTCAGCGAAAAAATGATGGGGGAAGGCGTAGCGTTCGATCCATCTGAAGGAATGATTGTCGCTCCTATCGATGCTGAAGTGATACAAATATTCCCTACTAAACATGCGATCGGTCTTAAAACTGCCAACAACACAGAAATCCTGATCCACATCGGCCTAGAAACAGTGGCGATGAAAGGGGAAGGCTTCGAAACACATGTGGAAGCTGGAAATAAAGTGAAAAAAGGCGATAAATTAATTTCCTTCGACCTTGATTTAATCCGTGAAAAAGCGAAAAGCACAATCACTCCAATGATCATAACAAACACAGACAGTGTTGGAAATATTGAAAAAGCAAACGCTTCTTCACTTGTGAAAGGAGAAACGGTCTTAGTTACTGTGACTCCAAAATAATATCTTTGAGCAAAACAAGGACAGCCATCAGCTGTCCTTGTTTTGTATGTAAGAATGTATTATCTTAACACGCCATCGTCCTCGATTTTCTTACTCATAATAATCGAGGAGAGCCGGACAACGTATTGTCCCGATACATTCCTTTCACTGCTTTCCCCTGTGACTTCAAAACGGACTGTATGCAGACCCGGAGCTAAAGTATGGGTGATATATACATATCTTTCCCTCTGAAATGGCCACCAGGTGCTGATGGTCGTATAATGACGGCCGTCGATATACACGTTGACCGTGCCCCCGTCCGGAGCACGCAAAAGCTTGATGCCCAAAACGCTGCCATAAAAAGAGAACTCCATATAGCTGCCTTTTTTATTGCTGACATAATATTCGTTTTCCTTGAAAAAACCTTTTTGGTTCTTGAAATCCGCAAACACATCGAATTGGATATCGGTGTTTTCATATAAGGATGGCTGTAATTCTGCAATTTTCTTTTTCAATTTTGTATTGTTGATCATGTTATCATATATTTCTTCGGCATATAACTTATATCCTTCATCATTCGGATGCACAAGATCCGTGGTCAGTTCTTCAGTTGTCTTTCCGCTTTTTTTATAGACATCCGCCATATTGACATTTGCAGTACCGTAATGCCTGGAAAGTCTTTCGATGGCATCAATGAAAGATTGATCCGTTAGGGAGCTTTCGATAATGGTCACGATCTCCGCTTTGGGATATTTTGTTTTGGCTGCCCTGATGAGTGCTTCATACAATAAGCCGAAATCATCTGAAGACATATACTTCCGGTCATTTTCTCCGAATACGATGAAAATGACATCATATTTTCTTAAATTATCTGCTTTCTGGGTCTGCAGACGAAATAATCCTTCGAAAGCGGTCGCTCCGCTTTGGACAATCTGATCGCCTTTCATTTGGATTTGATGATGATTGAGCATTTTTCTTTCAAGGATTTTGAACCATTTGTTTTGGTTTTTGCTTGCACCGCTTCCGCGTCCTATACTGTCACCGATCACCATATAGGATATGAATCCGGAATCTTCTATTTTATCGTACAGTGACTGATCGTCCTTCCATTTCTGCTGAGCCAGATAGCTTTTATTCAAGCTGTTTGCCAGCGGGATCAAGAACAGAAACGAGCTGATGGACAGAATCGTTATCCAAATTTTTTTCATTTGAATCCCCCATTTTATTTTTTTCTCTATATGATTTGCATTTTGTTTCCCTCCCGAAGAAGGAGTAAATGAAGTAATCTTCTGCTCTCTCGGCTTTATTTTATTATAATGCTACCCCATTTCGATAAGAAGTAAGAGAACTTGAGCGAAAGGAAATAAAAAACAAGGATGATTTTCAAAAAATGGGCTGATGCACATACAGACACAAGCCCTGCTTCATAAAGTATCAATGTAAAGTGAGTGCAAGAAACTTATGAGGAGTGAAAATATATGAATTATGGATTTGATGGTTGCGGCGGAGCAGGGTACTCAGGTTATGGCGGCGGCGGATACGGTGGCGGTTGTTGCGGCGGAGGCGGCGGCTGGGGCGGCAGCAGCTTTGCTCTCATTGTCGTATTGTTCATCCTTTTGGTCATCATCGGAGCATCCTTCTGCGGAGGCTACGGCGGCGGATACGGCGGCGGCGGAAATTGCGGCTGCTAATTAATGAAACGGCAAAGGATTGTAAAAGAGCTTAAGGCATCCGCTTTAAGCTCTTTTTATTGTGGATAGAGTATGTTTCTTAATTGCGGCTGCGTGTATTACCGCTCTTATTTTTGATTCTGGAGAAATTCAGGAAAGAATATCGAGATTGGTTCATATACTCAGAGGGAGGGATGATTTTCGGACAGGGGGGATAGCTTTGGGGCGATCTGCTTTAATTAAACCCCAGATGAACCAAACGTATCCGATGGCTGTGAGAGGCGAAGGGGTCTATCTGTATGATGATACAGGAAAAGACTATTTGGATGCCTCGTCCGGTGCGGTTACAGTGAATATCGGACATGGAGTGAAAGAAATCGTTGAGGCTATGAAGGGACAAGCAGATAAAGTGTCCTTTGTATACCGTTCACAATTCACGAATGAAGCTGCGGAGGATCTTGCCTTGAAGCTTCATGATTTCACCGGTTTTCCATACAGCTTCTTTGTGAACAGCGGGTCCGAAGCAACGGAAACGACGATGAAAATCGCCATCCAATATTGGCAGGAACAGGGCAGACCGCAGAAAAACAGAATTATTGGCAGATGGATGAGCTACCATGGCATCACGATGGGGGCATTGGGTATTTCCGGACATCCCCTTCGCAGGGTGAGATTTGAGTCACAGTTGAAACATGCACCTTCCGTTGAGCCGCCGTATTGTTACCGATGTCCATTCCACATGCAATATCCGGCTTGCGGGCTAAGATGTGCCGATGATCTCGAATCTGAGATCAATCGTTATGGAAAGGAAAACATCGCTGCATTCATTTGTGAACCGGTAGTGGGAGCTGCAGGCGCTGCGATCCATGGACCAGAAGGCTATTTGGAAAGAGTCAAGGAAATCTGCGAAAAGAATGACATATTACTGATCGGCGATGAGGTGATGACAGGCCTTGGACGGACCGGGAAAGCACTTGGCTTCTTCCATTCGACTGTCATACCCGATATTGTGGCACTCGGGAAAGGAATGAGCGGAGGTTATACACCGATTGCCGCTGCATTGGTGAGTGAGAAGGTGATGCAGCCAATCATCGACGGCTCCGGCATCATCATGAGCGGCCATACCTTCAGCGCAAATCCGCTTTCATCCGCCGTTTCCCTTGCCGTCATCAATTATATCGAGAAGCACGGGCTCGTCGAGAAAGCAGAAAGCAAAGGGATTGTACTGAAACAAAAGTTGATGGAAGCGGCAAAGAATCACTCATTCATTGGAGATCTCAGAGGACTTGGCTTGCTTTTGGGAGTGGAATTGGTCAAAGAAAGAAAGAGTAAGGCCTCCTTTGAAAGCGAAGAGAAAGCGACGGATACGATGATCCGGCTTGCGGAAAGAAATGGGCTTCTCCTTTATCCAGCCATGGCAGGAAAAGGCGGGATGAACGGGGATGCCATCATCATTGCCCCGCCGCTCACCATTACGGAAGCCGAAATGGATGAACTGATTACACGGCTGAAGAAAACGTTCCGGGAATTCGAAGAATACATAAGTGAAAACAAGGATGGAAGTGATGAAGCGTGAACAAGTTCGGGAAAGTCAAACGAATGGAGGATTTGGATTGTTATTTCAAAGATGAAATGACATTGATGTTCGGCGGGTTTGGGGGTATCGGAACACCGCCGGGTATTGTGGACTTCATCTATGATTCGGGAATCAGCGGATTGACTTTGATCGGAAATGATACAGGATTCCCAGAAATCGGCATCGGAAAGCTTGTGACTGCGAAAAGGGCTTCGAAATTGATTGTCTCCCATATCGGATCCAATCCGAATGCCGGTACGCAGATGAATAAAGGGGAATTGGAGATTGAATTTTCACCGCAAGGAATCCTTATGGAGCGGATCCGTGCGGGAGGATCTGGTTTGAAAGGTATTTTGTCCCCTATCGGTGTGGAGCATGAATCTGTCAGATTAGATAAACAAATTGTCACAGTGGACGGGGAAGATTATCTGATCGAGAAAGGGTTAACTGCGGAAGTATCGATTGTGTATGCGAAAGCAGCTGATGAATTCGGGAATCTCCTATTCGACAAGAGCGCCCGCAATACGAACCCTCTTGTCGCGATGGCAGGAGATATAACCATTGTGGAAGCGGAATCGATTGTCCCTGTCGGTGAGCTTGATCATGAATCGGTCATCACCCCAGGGATATTCGTCGACTGTATCGTACCTTCGAAAGGAGTGAATTGGAAATGGGCTTGGCAATGAATGTGCGAAGGAGGATGGCATGCCGGGCAGCCGAGGAGATTCACCGCGGGATGATCGTCAACTTGGGAATAGGGATTCCTTCGCTGGTTCCCAATTTCCTGAAGGATATGGACTCCGTTTTTTTTCATGCGGAAAACGGGATACTCGGCATCGGGAAGACACCGCAGGCAGGTGAGGAAGATGCGAATCTGTGCAACGCGGGAGGGTTTCCCGTGACAGTAAGGGAAGGCGGAAGCTTCTTCGATAGTGCCCAAGCATTCAGCATGATCAGACGCGGAAAGATCGATTTGACGATTCTTGGAGGTCTGCAGGTAAACAGGGCGGGAGATCTTGCGAATTGGATCGTACCTGGTAAAAGGGTGCCGGGCATGGGAGGTGCGATCGAATTGGCGAGCTGTGCGGGCAGGGTGATCATATTGATGAGCCATAATGACGCGGCCGGCAAACCGAAAGTAGTGGAGGAATGCACCTTTCCTTTGACGGCAAAAGCATGCACAGACATGATCATCACCGATCTCGCTGTATTCCAGATCAAAGACAGCGCTCTAGAACTGATACAAATATTTGAGCCATATACGCTTGAGGACGTCCGTAATCGAACGGAAGCCAATTATACAATCAATGAAGATGTATCTTATATAAAGGAGAGTGAAGCATGGATATAAAGGAACAGATCATCGGGAAAATCGGGGAAAATCGCGGGAGTACAATACAGCTGCTTAAGAAGATGATCAGACAGCCATCCGTGCGGGGCAATGAAGGAAAAGCCCAAGCAATAGTTGTAGAGAAATGCAGACAACTTGGCCTTAAGATCGATTTATGGGATCTGGATGAAACGGAAGGGATTAAAGAGCATGCAGCTTTCCATTGTGACCGCTTGGACTTCACTGGAAATCCGAATCTCGTGGCGATATTGGAAGGTACAGGTGAAGGCAGATCGCTGATACTGAACGGACATATTGATGTCGTGCCCGAAGGAAATCCGGAAGATTGGGAGCTGGATCCATACAGCGGAGAAGAATCCGAAGGAAAAATGTACGGCAGGGGTTCGACCGATATGAAAGGGGGAAATGCTGCCTTGCTTGCTGCCATGGAGGCGATCGTTTCGAGCGGAGTCAAATTGAAAGGCGATATCATTTTTCAAAGTGTCATCGAGGAGGAAAGCGGAGGGGCAGGCACATTGGCTGCCGTTTTGAGAGGATATGAAGCGGACGGTGCAATCATCCCAGAACCGACGAATATGAAGTTCTTCACCCACCAGCAAGGTTCTATGTGGTTCAGGCTGACGGTCAAAGGGAAAGCGGCTCATGGAGGAACGAGATACGAAGGAGTGAGCGGTATCGATCTCGCTTATGACGTGCTGTCATGTGTAAAGCGGCTGGAAACAGAAAGAAACGAAAAACTGAAGAATGATCCGTTGTACACAAATGTGCAGATTCCGATCCCGATCAATATCGGGCGAATCCATTCCGGCAATTGGCCGTCTTCGGTTCCTGACCAATGTGTCCTTGAAGGCCGTTTCGGCGTATCCCCTCATGAGACTATGGAAGAAGCGATGAGGCAATTGGAAGAAGCAATATCTGACCTGAATGAGCAGCATGCATGGTTCCGGCAGAAACCGGTCCAATTGGAATGGTTCGGAGCCCGCTGGCTTCCAGGAAAGTTAAAGGAAGGGGAACCGATCCTGCAGGTGCTTGAGAATAATTATCGTCTGGTGAAGAAGAGTTCACCGATAATCGAAGCTTCTCCTTGGGGGACGGACGGAGGAATATTGTCTTCCGTAGGCAATACGCCAGTGATTGTCTTCGGTCCCGGAAAAACAGATAAAGCACACGACAGCAATGAATATATAGAAGTGGATGCCCTATTCGAAGCGGCAGAAATTCTTGCCTGCTTCATCATCGATTGGTGCGGCATAGACGAACAGGAAGGAGTGGTATGATGCAGGTTCTGCCGGTGACAGAAGCCGTTGAAGAAACGGGACTGTCCTATACATACTGCCTGGATCTGTTCAGCGACCGAATCCGGCTTGATGATTATTATGGCGACATTCAAGCAGTCCTGGAACATTTTGAGAATAAAGGCAGGGAATTCGGATGCGGGAAGTGGATCGTCAAATGCCGTGAAGAAGACCGATTGGATCTGGTCCGATCCGGTTATCAGCAAGAAGCGACCGTCGATCGGTATTTCTTGGGCAGTCATATGCATTTCTTCGTCAAATACACAAAATCGGAAAGAAGGAACAGCGATGTGTGGGCTGAGGGGGATGAATTGCTTAGGCAAATAAGGAATGGCCGTCCTTCCAAGAAAACGGAACTTGCAGAAGGTTTATCCATCCGCCTGTGTCATCCGGGCGATGCCGCCGCTTTGGCCGCCTTGTATGCAGCTGTCTTTCCTTTCTATCCGGTTCCGATGGACCGGCCGGAGTATATAACAAAATGTATGGAGGAAGGCGCAGCTTTCTTCCTGGCTTGTTTCAAGGGCGATCTTCCGGTAAGTGTAGTCTGCGGGGATGTGGACCGGAAGTATCGCAATGCGGAGGTGACCGACTGTGCGACGCTGCCGGATTTCAGGCAGTACGGTTTGATGCGGAAGCTGATTGAGGAACTGGAGAAGGTTTTATACACAAAGAATATTTTATGTGCCTATACGATTGCAAGAAGCATGTCTTACGGTATGAATGCGGCTTTTTATCGGCTTGGGTATACGTATAGAGGCAGAATGGCCAATAATTGCATCATTTCCACCGGACTTGAAGATATGAATGTCTGGGTGAAAATATTGGAAGGACCCCCTTAAAGAAGGGCGGCTCATTTGTGTGGAAGAACTTTGAGGAAAGTGCCGGATTTTGGGCTTACAGGAGACAAATATCCGGCATATTCAAGAGATTTGTCCAGGAAACGAGCAGGGGGTGATTTGGCATGGCTGAGCATTTGATGACGAAGGAGCTGCTTTTGTCATTGTTGAATGTGATCGATGAAGGAATCCATGTCATCGATACGAATGGTTATACGGTTTTCTATAACGAAGTCGCCGCCCGTCATGATGGAATGAAAATCAAGGAAGTAGAAGGGAAGCATCTGCTGGAGGCGTTTCCTTCTTTGACGAAGAAAACAAGTACATTGATGCAGGTACTGAAGCAGGGAAGGGCCATCTGGGATAAAAGTCAATCTTACGTGAATTATCATGGCATCCGGATCGACACGGTCAATACGACGCTTCCGATTTATTCCGGTGATAAGATGCTGGGAGCCGTAGAGGTCGCAAAGGATTTGACAAGGTTAAGAAGACTTTCGGAGAGGCTTCTGGAGCTCGAAAGGAAGTCCGCCGCGAGGAAGGCGGAGGACATAACGAATCAGGGAGCTGTATACCATTTTGATGATATACAGACAATCAACAAATCCTTCCTGGAAATCATTGAACAAGGGAAGAAAGCGGCTCAGACTGAATCATCGATTTTTGTCCATGGGGAAAGCGGGACCGGAAAAGAACTGTTTGTTCAAGGGATCCATAACGCTTCGAAAAGGAGTGATGGGGCTTTTATTGCACAGAACTGTGCGGCTCTGCCGGAATCCTTGCTTGAAAGCATCTTGTTCGGAACAGTCAAAGGCAGTTATACAGGAGCAGTGGACCGTCCCGGTTTATTCGAGTCAGCCGACGGGGGAACTTTATTCCTCGATGAAATTCAATCGATGAGTCCAGCGCTTCAATCCAAATTATTGCGGGTGCTTGAAGACGGGAAGATACGCAGGGTCGGTTCCGCAAACGAGAAAGCGGTGGATGTGCGCGTGATCGCCGCAAGCAATATGCACCCCGAAGAGGCATTGGAAGAAAAGGTGATCCGGCCTGATTTGTATTACCGCCTGCATGTGATTGGATTTCATCTGCCGAGTTTAAGGGAAAGGAAGGAAGATATCCCTTTCCTCTGCCAATATTTCATCCGTCTTTTCAATGAAAAAAGCCCGGTGCATGTCGTAGGATTGTCACCTTCACTTGAAGAACATCTCATTCG
The DNA here is from genome assembly GCA_045576475.1 of Bacillus sp. (in: firmicutes). Taxonomy (GTDB): domain Bacteria; phylum Bacillota; class Bacilli; order Bacillales; family DSM-1321; genus Bacillus_AD. The sequence continues at coordinate 18,328 of JAZNGP010000053.1, forward strand.
GCATCCATGGAACGGAAACGTGAGGGAACTGAAGCATTGTATGGAATATATGATGAATATGGCAGATAAGCCGATTTTGGACAACGAACATCTTCCCGCTTTATTTCCAGGCACTCGAACGAAAGTCAATGAAATTCCTCCATTGAGAACTGCTTTGAAGGAAACGGAAGAACGGCTGGTGGAAAGGGCGCTGGAGATGACGGACGGAAACGTGAAGCGCGCCGCCGAACTGCTTCAGATTCCGAGACAGACGCTGCAGTATAAGATGAGGGATATGCACTAGACGTATGTCATGAAAAATATTCGGATTTTGATGAGCATATGGCACATGGATTGCATAAATATAACGCAAAGTGTCAGAGGGGGAAACAGGATGAAATTATATAAGCCAAGCAAACATTGGAAGGAATTCGATATATGGAAAGATGTGACGGACGAACAATGGAATGATTGGCTTTGGCAGCTCACCCATACAATCCGGACTTTGGAAGATCTGAAGAAAGTGATTGACTTGACGCCTGATGAAGAAGAAGGAGTTCTCATTTCCACCAAAACGATTCCCTTGAATATCACGCCTTATTACGCCTGGCTGATGGACCGCAAAGATCCTCGCTGTCCGATCAGAATGCAATCCGTACCGATCGGAAAGGAAATCTACAAAACCCGTTATGACCTGGAAGATCCGCTCCATGAGGATGAAGATTCGCCTGTTCCGGGATTGACGCACCGCTATCCTGACCGGGTGCTTTTCCTTGTGACGAACCAGTGCTCCATGTATTGCCGTTATTGCACAAGAAGAAGATTCTCCGGTCAAATCGGCATGGGGGTACCGAAGAAGCAGCTTGATCAAGCGATTACTTATATCCGGCAAACCCCTGAAGTAAGGGACGTCCTCATCTCCGGCGGAGACGGTCTTCTCATCAATGATACAATCCTGGAATATATCTTGAAGAGCTTAAGGGAAATTCCGCATGTGGAAATTATACGGATCGGCACAAGGGCACCGGTGGTGTTTCCGCAGCGAATCACTGAAAATCTATGCAATATTTTAAAGAAATACCATCCGGTCTGGTTGAACACCCACTTCAACACGAGCATCGAAATAACGGAAGAGTCCAAGAAAGCATGTGAAATGCTTGTGGACGCCGGTGTTCCAGTCGGAAACCAATCCGTTATCCTCGCCGGGATCAATGACAGTGTGCCTATTATGAAGAAACTTGTTCATGACTTGGTGATGTGCCGTGTAAGACCATATTATATATACCAATGTGATCTGTCGGAAGGCATCAGTCACTTCAGGGCACCAATCTCCAAAGGGATTGAAATCATTGAGGGACTGAGAGGACATACGAGCGGCTATGCCATACCTACCTTTGTTGTCGATGCCCCTGGCGGAGGCGGGAAAATATCTCTGCAGCCGAACTATATCATCTCTCAGTCCCCTTCCAAAACGGTGCTCCGAAATTTCGAGGGAGTCATCACCACTTATCCGGAACCGGAGAATTATGTACCGGGACTGGCGGATGATTACTTCAAAACGATCTACGAGGATCATTCCGCATACCGCAGCCTTGCAGGGATCTCCGGTCTTCTCGAGGAAGAGGCATTCAATCTGGTCCCGAACAATCTGGCGAGATACGGAAAACGGGAGAAATACCAGAGTAATCCGGAACATGCGACCATTAAAATTAATAGGGAAAAACGGGACACAATCCGGGAAAAGAAATATCAAAATCTATTGAAAAGCAAGACGGAGAAAAAGGAGGATACTTCGCATGACTGAAGCCTGCCATTGGTGTGAAACCCCCGGTGTACAGACAGTGAAGGAAAGTGTATTTTGGGAGCTGCCCGACGGGTCATCAGCAATCGAAATCCAATCCGTCCCATCCCGCCGCTGTACTGCATGCAGCGCCGTCTATCAAGATGACGAAACGGTGAAAGGAATCGAAAACCACTTGTTCATCATTGATACGAGCAAACTGGAAAGAATCCTTACTTACGAGGAACTGATGGCAAAGCCTAAATTACTGAAGAGGAATTATTTTGATTTCAGTTGAACCTCCATACATGAGATGATTTGAATGCAAAGTCCGGAAGTCCTTACAACAACACCTTCGCCATAGAGGCGGAGGTGTTTTCTTGTCCCGCGTGATAGCAAGCTCATTTAGGGGACGTTTGGTAAAAAGCTCGGTTGGCAATTAATTAATGCTTCTTCATAAATTTGATTCAATAGTTTTTAAACATAAATAAAAAAAGAGTACCATTTTACTATTTTTACAAAGCGAAGGACTATTAGGCTCATGAAATCTCAGAAAGAACCTTACCACTTGCTGCGAAACCAGTCCTTAGACCTATCTGTAGTCTCTTTTATGCAACCCTTTTAATTGACATTGATAATCATTATCATTGACAATCATTCTCAGTATTGTTACCCTTTTCAATGTTATTGAAATGTTTGTTAAATTTGAAATTATAGTGAAAGGTTATGTAACAACGAAGAAATGGGAAAACAAAAAGGGGTTCAGTCATGAGTAAAAAACTATTCAAGGGTTTAACAGCAGCAACTGTAGCAATTACATCAACAATGCCTATGGGGTTGGCTTTCGCGGAAGAAGCAGAAAAAAAAGCAGTCAATGACCCAGCAGCAGATCCGGGAGCAATTGAACCAAAAGCAGTTTCCGATAAAGAGGCAGTCAGCCAAGAACAAATCATCGTAAAATATAAAACGGAAAAAAGTTACTCAGCATCAAGTGAAACAATCGAACAATTCGGCGGAGAAACAGTAGAATCTTCCAATAAGACAGCTCTATACAATGTCCCGGAAGATGAAATACAGACAACAATCGAAGCTTTTGAGAAAATGGATCATGTCGAGTATGCCGAGAAAAACGTCACTTACTCCATCGAAGGCACATTAGACGATACATATTATGATAGTCAATGGAATCTGAAAGCCATCCAAGCGGCAGAAGCATGGGAAACAGTGGAAAAGACAGATAAAGACGTGATCGTGGCTGTACTCGATACGGGTGTCCACGGCTCGCATGAAGATTTGAATGGGCGCGTATTGGAAGGTGCCACTTTCGTTGAAGGATACGAAGAAACATTCCAGGGAGATGATCAAGGCCACGGGACATTTGTATCGGGGATCATTGCTGCGAATGCAAACAACGGTAAAGGGATTGCCGGCGCTGCGGGCAATGCGAATGTAAAGATACTGCCCGTAAAGGTTATGAACAAATCAGGGGTCGGCGATGCCTTCAATATTGCCAAAGGAATCGATTATGCGGTGAAGCAAGGAGTCGACGTCATTAATTTAAGCTTTAGCGGAGAGTACAGTGAGTCGATCGAGGAAGCAATCAAGAAAGCGAATGAAGCTGGTGTTGTGGTTGTGGCAGCCTCCGGTAATGGAGGAGGAAACGCGGATGCTTCCTATCCGGCTGCGATGGCTAATGTGTTATCAGTAGGTGCAATCGCAGCCAAAGACCAAGTCTACTCCGGTTCCAACTACGGAAGTACACTGGATCTCGTTGCTCCTGGTGTAAGTGTACTGAGTACTTCCATTTCAGGTGATTTAGGGGATGAAAACGGCTATTACAAAACAGGTACGGGTACTTCTTATGCAGCACCGCATGTTGCGGCGGTAGCGGCACTTTATAAATTAACGAAAACAGAGTCGACTGCTGCATCCGTTGAGGAAGCTTTAACGTCGACAGCAGTCGATTTACATACAGAAGGATGGGATGAAAAAACAGGCTACGGGAAAGTGGATGCATTAGCTGCTTTATCCAAAGATGTCAAGATCTCACCAGTATCCTTCACTTTACCGAAAGCCGGTGCGGATGTCATGAAAACAACCACCGTTCAAGTGGCAGTGAATGATCCCGCCGTTGCAGCCACTAAGTTTTATGTGGATACTGTCGATGAGACCGGATTGATCGGTTCAGCAAAAGGGAACGGGGCAGCCGTATCCATTGATTGGGATACCACGAAAACAGCAGATGGTGAACATTCGTTGATTGCCGTTACATATAATGCGGAAGGAAATATGGTCAGTGAGGTGAAACGTTCCGTAACCATCCGTAATGAGGCGCAATCTGGTTATATGTTCGATGTGAAGACTCCGAATGATACAGCGGCAAAAGCTGCAGGCGTTCAACTTTTTGAAAAAGTGAAGGATGAGGACGGTACGTACTCATATAATCCCGTTTGGTCAGGTACAACAAACTCAGAAGGTATTGTCCGTGTGCCAAGTAATGTCGGAACCGATCTGAAAAAACTTGAAGTGGTTGTTCAAGGGAAATTTGACAGTAAGAAGGAAAATGCATGGTTTATGTATTCCCGGGAAGTAAGTACAACAGGTACGGTAGAGTTATCCAGCAATGACACGAAAGCTGTTCGGTTGAACACACTGGACGCAGATGGGGAAAGTGTGGAAGGGGCACAGTATTTCATTGCCATGAAAGATGAAGCAGGCGTTGAAATCACTGCGAATACAATGATCAACGAAGAGAATGCCGCACAGTCCCCTACTGTCTATTTGGATAAAGGTGCATACAATGTCTACTCTTACTTCAAACAAGAGAATCATACGTACTTCCTGACTAATTCAGACGCGTCCATTACAGATCATTCTTCATCTCTTGTATTCGATGCAAGTGAAGCGGGAGAAGTGGCGGTCGATTCTTCAGATGGAAAACTTGAGAATGCAGTCCTTTATCTCTATAACGATGCAGTATCCGATATCTTTGGTTCTTCTGAAACATTAACGGGGCAAAAGTTCTTTGTGACAGAAGGTGAATACGAGTATATCATCGATGCTGAGGTGAAAGATCCGGATGGCGGCGAAAATTGGATTTATGTGTTTGCGAATGATGAACATAAGGCCGTTGTGAAAAAAGGAAAGAAAACGTCCATTAAGGCTGGCGGATCTCTTGAAATCAGTAAATTCCTTCCCGATCAAGAATCACTGAAACGCTATTATAAGCAACGCGGATTAAAGTATATTGAACGGGAAAGCCCATATACTGCGTATAAATTGGATGGAGCCATTTATACAAAACAGGTCTTCTCTGATGCTTATGGCAATATGCTTGCCGGGATGTACCGTGGTTCAGTAGATCCAACAAACGCGTTGCATAAAAAGAATAGGATTACCGGTGAAACAATCATTATGGATGAAGAAAGTGAAACAGCCGCAATCAACTTCGGTGATATTTATCCTGTTTATCAGGTGAAGCGTAAAGCAGATAATACGGTCATGTTGAACAGCTACGATAAGAACCCGGCAAACCCGGCGAACCGTAATTATTATTTCAACTCTTTCTGGGTGCCGAACAGTTCGACAGCAACTGCCGGAGAATATGAAATATCGTTGAAACTGGATGCCAGTCCGCTTGCATCTGAAGGGTTATATGAAGCCATGACCATCGATCTCCAAGACTCAGGCTCCAATCTCATCCTTCAGGATGCAGAAGGAAAAAATGTAGCGACCTATGTGACGATCAACCGACTGGAGAAAGATGAGCATGGTGATTATGCATGGGTTCAAGCATTCGGACGGAATTCGGACAGTAAAACGAAAGCATTATCCATTCCATCGAACCTTGAATTAAGCGAAGAAGAAAACGGAAATGTGGCGATCATCCGTTATACGATGCCTACGGGTGAGTTCGCTTACTTATTCCGCCAATTCAATGATCTTGAAGAGCTTTCCCGGACGATGGAAATTCCATCGAATATGCAGAAAGTGTCTTTCTCTGCTATGGAAGGCAAGAATAAAGTGGATAAAGTATCCACGAAGCTTTGGATGATTAAGAAGCCTGTCGAAGTAAATGGTACAACTTCTTACCCGACAGCAAATAATTTACAGAACTACAAAAAGGACGCTGTTTATTTGGAGCCAGGTACATTTGTCATTGAAGGAAACTATGTGACATTACCGGATGCGAATGGGGAGAAAACGAATTATTACTTCTTGGAAAACGATGTGACCATAAAAGAAGGCATTGAAAACCAAGTGATTTTTGAAACGGAAGATCTAGCGGAAATTAAGCTGGATGCGGACACAAAAGGATTTAAAGATGTTCGCGGCGCTTTGTTATACCCGTACAATGAATATAGTAAATCGTTCAGCAAAACATTGCGTGCGGGTCATAAATTCTATGTGCCGTCCGGACTGGAAATGGATCTGCAAGTTCAGCTGGGCTATGGCGATACGGAATCGAATGATTATATTTGGAATTATTTCCTTTCTAAAGGAACACAAGTATTGAAAAGCAAGGAAGTATTGAACTGGCAAGTCGGCGGTAATTTCACGGCTTCCATCGCAGTAAAGGATGACGAGCTGTCTGAAGGTGAGTCTTTCTCTGCAGACACAGCCATTCAAGATCATTATGGAAATGAAGTCAATTCTGTCATCATCAATAAGACTTCTGATTATAGTGTCGCTGCAGATCAGGATATCATTTATGAACGTTTGGCGAACGGACAAATTGTGGAGAGAACCGCGCTGCAAGATAACGGAGATTATATTATAGAACATGGAAAAGTACATGAAGCCAGTGCGGAAAGCGTGAAACCGATCGTCCGTATATATGATAAAGAAGGAAAGAAAATCGCCGAAGAATCGAGTCTTGATTTCTATCATTCTGTTGAAAACCTGGAACTGCCATTGAAAGCAGGAAACTACCGGGCAGAGCTGACGATGGCCGCAAGCCCGACGGGACCAATTACTTCAAGCGAGAAGGATGGACTGTTCACTGTGGCAGCGAAAAAACCGGCCGAAACTTGGTTCGCAGATGAGTTGACAGGGATTATGACGGAAACGGAGAATGGTTTCTCGTTTACTTTTACAGACGAGCAGTTGAATGACATCATGAAAGCAGACGCTGAAAAAGTGACTCTATCAACGAAAAGCGGGATAAAAATCCAAATGGAGGCAAGTGAAATTCCGACAGATGCGGATGATCATGTAACAGTGGACTTATCAATGGAAGAAAAACGGATTAAATTCGAGATTCATGCGGATGATCAGAGCATAACCTTCTCAAACTATGTCTCCGTCCACATACCGAAGGAGGAATTCTCGGAACCACTTGAAGAAATCGTCCTCTTGCGTAATGGGGAAAATGGGCTGGAAGCGGCTGCCCATACCGTTTCGAAAGATGGAATCAACCTAAAAGTGAAACGCGGCGGCGAGTTCATGGTCCGCACGGAAAACAAAACCTTTACCGATATTACCGGCGATGTCCATAAAGAGTATATCGAGGCATTGGCCAAGCGTTCGATTGTCCATGGTGTATCAGAGAAATCATTCAATCCGGCCGGGCATATGACAAGAGCCCATTTTGCCGTGATGGCTGCCCGTGCGCTGGAACTGAAAGCAGCATCAGAAACATCTTTTACTGATGTGAAGGGAAAATGGTACGAAGACGCTGTACAAGCGCTGTATGAGACTGGCATTGTGGCAGGATTTGATGCGTCCACATTCAAACCGGGTGAAAAACTGACACGCCAACAGGCTATATTGATGGTTTCCCGCCTGCTGGAATACTTAAAGGCGGATGTGAACCTCCCTGGGAAACAAGGGAAAACATTTGAAGATACAGGAAATTTACGACCTGAATCAAAAGAAGCGATTGCTCTCTTGCATAAGCTTGGAATTATATCAGGCTATGAGAATGGCAAATTCGGCCCTCATGATTATTTGACACGCTCACAGATGGCTAAAATATTCTATAAATCTTTAAAAACTGCAGATCTGATCTAACACGATTTGTTTCATCTGTTTGTTGCAGCCATATAATCAAGGTCGATCGGAGCTCCAAATCAATATGGTTTGGGGCTCCTATATGATATAGACGGAGAATGACCGGGAATATAGACTCTTATTTATAGTAATAAAGTTACAAATTCAAGAATATTTATTGACCTCTATAAGGAAGAGTAGTAGCATGTTTTTCAGTGATATTGATAATCATTCTCACTAAATGATATAGATGTTCAGGAGGGGTTTTATGCTGGAAGGATTTACACCATGGCCGGAAGACCGAGCCGAATTCTATCGTGATGCAGGCTGTTGGAAGGGCCTTACTTTTGGCCGGATGCTCGAACAAAGAAGTATACAGTATGCAGACAATATTGCGGTAGTGGATCAAAAAGGAGCACTTACATATAAAGAGCTGAATGAGCGGGTCAATCAGCTTGCAAGCGGACTCAAGAGGCTTGGAATTGAAAAAGGGGACCGGGTGGTTGTTCAACTGCCTAATGTCATCCCTTATGTAGAAGTGGTTTTTGCCTTATTTAAAATAGGTGCACTGCCGGTCTTCTCCTTACCATCCCACCGATATAATGAAATCCGTTATTTTTGTGAATTATCGGAAGCGAAGGCTTATATCATAATGGATCGATTCACCGGGTTTGATTACCGTGAATTGGCAAGGAAAGTGAAAAAAGAAACAGCAACATTATCCCATGTGATCGTTGTTGGCGATGAAGAGGAATTCCATAATTATTCATCCCTTTTTGCGGATGAACCATATGAAGAAACAGATGTGCAGGGCAGTGATGTCGCTTTCTTGCAATTGTCCGGGGGAAGTACCGGTTTATCGAAACTCATTCCAAGGACGCATGATGAATATATGTATACAATCGAATTAAGCGTTGAATGCTGCAATGTGACAGAGAACACCGTATTTCTTGTTGTCCTGCCCGTTTCACATAATTATCCGATGAGTTCTCCCGGAATACTCGGCACCTTGTATGCCGGCGGTAAAGTGGTATTGAGCATGACACCGAGCCCTGAGGAAGCATTTCCGTTGATAGAGGAGCACGGTGTGACAATGGTGCCGCTGGTTCCTCCTTTGGCGCTTCTTTGGCTGGATGTGAAGCCGAATCATACAGAAGACTTATCCAGCCTGGAGGTCATCTTGGTGGGCGGATCCAAATTCAGCGCGGAAGCTGCGAAACGAATCGAACCGGCTTTTGGCTGTACGCTTCAGCAAGTGTTCGGAATGGCGGAAGGATTGGTCAATTATACGCGGCTGGATGATCCATATGAAATAAGAATATATACGCAAGGACGGCCGATGTCCCCGTATGATGAAGTGAAAATTGTCGATGAGGAAGACAATGAGCTGCCAAGGGGGCAGGCCGGACATTTGCTGACACGCGGCCCTTATACGATCCAAGGCTATTACAAAGCCCCTGAACATAATGCGAAAGCATTCACCAAAGATGGCTTCTACAGGACAGGAGACATTGTGTCCATGGACGAGCAAGGTTACTTGACGGTGGAAGGCCGAGAGAAGGACCAAATAAATCGGGGCGGCGAGAAGATCGCGGCCGAAGAAGTGGAGAATCATCTGCTTGCACATGAGGCAGTACATGATGCGGCAATCGTGGCGAAGCCCGATCGTTATATGGGGGAGAAAAGCTGTGCATTTGTAATCTTGCGCGAAGCTCAGGAAGCTGCCAAAAATGACTTGAAAAGGTTTCTCAAGAACAGGGGCTTGGCGACATATAAAATACCGGATGAGATCATCTTTGTCGATCATTTCCCGATTACTCATTTAGGGAAAGTTTCGAAGAAAGATCTTCGCCGGGAACTTATCAAAGAACGGCAGCCCTTGGGTGTCAAAAACTGAGAGAAGAGAGGATTCATTATGACAAAGGAACAATTGAAAGCCATCATAACTCCATATCTGGATGAGGAAGCAGGAGAAATCGCAATGGACGATGATTTGACGGAGGCAGGATTGGATTCGATCGCATTCATGTCGATTACCGCGGAACTTCGGGAACAAAATATCATGGTCACTTTCATGGATTTGGCCGAAGAGGCGACATTGGAAGCTTGGCTTCATAAAATCAGTGAAAAAGTGACTGTTCAATAAGGAGAGTTGAAATGAGGAATATCTATCCTTTGCCGGATGCTTCTCTAGGCATCTGGTATGCGCATCATATGACAGAAAGTCCATTGTACAATACAGCGGAATATGTTCGAATCAATGGGGAAATCAGGATTCCTATATTGCTTCAGTCAGTGAATGAAACAATCACTTCGGCCGAAGCGTTACATATCGAATGTTTTGAAGACGATGGACAGGTTATGCATCGTATAAATGATTCCGTATCCTTTCAGGCCGAATATGAACCGGAAATGACCATTGAGGCAATGAAGGAAATCATGCGGCAAGACGTTTCCACTTTATTGTCTTTACAGAATGATGGACTCGTTCGGGCCATCTTGTTCTCCATATCGGATGAAGAGCATTACCTATACTTGCGGATTCATCATCTGGTCAGTGACGCTTTCAGCTTCCGGCTTCTTTATCAACAAATGGCTGAACGTTATCAAGCATTGGCGGAGGATAAGCCTTTTGAGAAATCATTCGGCGATTATACAACCGTCATCGCTGAAGATCAGCTGTATAAAGAATCTGACCGGTATAGAGAAGATCGGGAATATTGGATGCAGCAGCTGAAGGATGTGGAAGTAGTATCTTTGACCGATACAGCTGTATCGCACTTCGGAGATTGTCTGCTGGAGCAGTCGATCCTCCCGCCGGAACTATGGATGAAAGCGCAAAAAGCGGCCAAAGAAATGAAGGTGAATGTCCAGCAGCTGTTCACGGCGGCAGTTGCCTTGTATACAAAAAGACTGACATCCGCTGAAACGGTCATCCTCAATATTCCGATGATGGGACGTCTTGGAACGAGCGGAATGAATGTGCCTTGCACGAAGATGAATATGGTGCCGCTCCGTATTGATATCACTGACGCAGAAACATTCGCAGAAGTATGTCTGCAAGTGAAACAGCAAATGAAAAAAGCAGGAAAGCATCAGTTCTACCGGCATGAGCAATTGCGACGTGATCTAAACTTGGCTTCCGACGAATTATTATATGGGCCGCAGGTGAATTTCATGCCGTTCTATGAAGAGATTAACTTCGGCAAAGCAGTCGGCCTTAGTGAGAAGGTCGCTACCGGACCTGTCGAAGACATCACCTTCAATATTTACGGTTCTCATGAAGGAATCCATTTGGATATAGCGGCCAATAGCTTATGCTATACCGCTCAAGACGTGAAAAATCACGCGAAACGTTTTCTGAAATTTGTGAATAGAGCATTAGATACATATCGGATTGACAATTATAGACTGCCGGTCATTTCTGAGGCAGAACGCCGCCGCCAGCTGATCGATTGGAATAATCATCAAATATGCCGGCAGTCTTTATCTGTCTATGAAATCTTTGAGCAGCAAACCAGAAAGACGCCTGACCGCACAGCAATTGAAATGGCGGGCAGATCGGTCTCTTATATGCAACTGGAGACATTATCCTGTGAAATTGCCCAGGCACTTATCCATAACGGCGTGAAGCCGGAACAGTTTGTCGGCATTTGCATGGATCGTTCGATTGAAATGATCGCTTCTATGTTAGCTGCATTGAAAATAGGAGCTGCCTATATTCCTTTAGATCCGGATTACCCGGCAGAACGTCTGGATTATATGCTGGACGATGCTAAACCTGTTGTTGTACTTACGGATAGTGCAAAAGTACCGTTTAAGTCGGCGGTTAAACGAATCAATGTCCATGAAATCGAGCAAGGAGAGAATGCTCCGAGAACAATGCCGAATATCGGCCAAGCAGCTTATATGATCTATACATCAGGTTCAACCGGAAATCCAAAAGGCGTCATTATCGAGATGCCGAAACTGGTGAATTTTCTTGAAGCGATGCAGCAAGCCTTCCGGCTGGATGCGGATCACCGGCTGCTTGCTGTTACGACCATTTGTTTTGATATCTCGGCATTGGAACTCTATCTGCCGCTGTTGAATGGCTCGACAGTCGTATTGGCATCGAAACACCATGTGCAGGACCCGGAACTGCTTGCGGAAATGCTGATTGAACAAAGAATAACGATCATGCAAGCCACACCGACTGTGTGGCAGATGCTTTCAAAGCACGCCCCGCATGCTTTGAAAGATTTAATTGTTCTGGCGGGAGGGGAGGCGCTGTCACTGCCATTGGCAGAAGCACTGAACGATGCCGGTGCTTGTGTACATAATATGTATGGTCCCACTGAAACAACCATATGGTCCACTACAATGCCGATCGGAAGCGCAATGCAGAAAGCGCCGTCATTAGGCAAGCCGATTCTGAACACCCGGCTATACGTCTTGGATAAGATGCTGCAGCTTGTTCCGGCAGGTGTTGTCGGTGAACTGTATATCGCGGGAGAAGGAGTGGCCAGAGGATATCATAACCGCAGAACATTGACTGCCGAGCGTTTTGTTGCCGATCCATACGGGGAAGCAGGTAGCAGGATGTACCGTACCGGCGACTTGGTGAAGTGGGATGAAGAAGGCTGTCTGCATTACATCAGCCGGGCTGACCACCAGATCAAAATTCGAGGCTTCCGTATTGAAATCGGGGAAATAGAAGCTAAAGTGGCTGCGTTTCCTGAAGTGGAACAGGCGGTCGTGTTAGTTCGGGAAGATGTGCCGGGAGATAAGCGGATTGTCGCTTATGCAGTCGGGGAAGCAGACGGAAAAACGGTCATGGAATCATTGAAACAACAGCTGCCCGATTATATGGTTCCTGCCCATATTATCTTCTTGAAAAGCATTCCGTTGACCAATAACGGGAAGATTGACCGCAAACAGCTGCCTAAGCCGACTGTGGACATAACGGAGAAGAAACAGCCAAATAATGTTATGGAATATAAGTTATGTGAATTATTCAAAGAAGTCTTGGCATTAGAGGTTGGTGTGGATGAAGATTTCTTCCAGCTTGGGGGCCATTCCATTTTGGCTACACAGCTGCTTTTGAAGATCCGTGCAGCTTTCGGAATCGAAATATCAATCGGAACAATCTTTGAGAAAACAACTGTTGAGTCATTGGCCGGTTATATAAGGAATGCAAAGAAAGCGACAGCATCATTTGCGGTTGACGGCAGAACCGATCGATTGCCGCTTTCATACAATCAGCGCAGTCTTTGGTTCATCCATCAATTGGAAGGTCCGAGTCCGACCTACAATATTCCATTAGTCTACAAGTTCGAACGTCCTCTGGATATTGAGAGATTCAAGCAGGCCGTTCAGTCAACGGCAAGCCGTCATGCGGTGCTGAGGACGAAGTATCCGTCAGAGGACGGCATCCCCTACCAGCAAATAGTGGAGGAGCCGGCCGATATCGCTGTACTGTATGTGGAAGAAGGTAAAGAGAGGCAGGCCATCGAGGAAGCGGCGCGCTACTCTTTTGATCTTAAGCGGGAAGCAGGATTGAAAGTCACCATCATAAATGAACGAATTGTTGTGGTCACGATGCATCATATCAGTTCTGACGGCTGGTCATTAGCGACTTTCACAGAAGATTTAGAGAAAGCGTATAAAGAATGCGTGCTGCCGCCGCTTCATTTCCAGTATGCTGATTTTGCCGTTTGGCAGCTGAATGAACTTACAACCGATAGCATGATGAAGCGGGAACTGGAATACTGGACGAATCAGTTGCAAGATCTTCCGGATGAAATCGAACTAGTACGTGACCGTAAAAGACAGCCCTCGGTGAAGGCAGAGGGAGGATCCTTCCGTTTCCTTATCCGTCCGGAGCTGCATGAATCCCTAAGGGTGTTGGCGAAAACGCATCGTGCGACTTTATATATGGTGCTTCAGGCTGGGTTTGCGGCACTTGCGACAAAGCTTGGAGCGGGAGAAGATATCGTGGTTGGAAGTCCGATTGCCGGCCGTGAGAAAGAAGAGTCATTCGACTTGATCGGCATGTTCATCAACACAGTCGTGATGAGGACGGATACGAGCGGGAATCCGGCATTTGCCGAACTTCTTGAACGGGTGAAGGAGACAAGCATACAGGCATATGAGCATCAGCATATTCCGCTTGACCAAATTGTTGAACAATTGAATCCGCCGCGTATGGCCTCCAGACATCCGCTGTTCCAGATTATGTTTGCTTTACAGAACACTCCACAGCCTTCTCTTGATCTCGAGGGGAATGAAGCGGATATTTCGTTGCTTTCCGTCGGATCGGCGAAATTCGACTTGAACATAGAAATGCGTGAACTCTTCGATCAGGAACATGCTGCAGGTATTGAAGCAGCTGTCGAATATCGTACAGATCTTTACGATGAGGATACCGTAAGAGCCTTGATGCAGCGCTATTCGATGGTTCTTGAACAGCTAAAGGATAATCCAGTGATCGAAGAGATAAACATCGTAACAGAAAAAGAATACAAGCAATCGATTTATGAGTGGAATGAAGCTTCGGTCGAAACAGCACCGGCCACCATCGTTGCATTATTTGAAGCTAAAGCAAGAGAGTTTCCGCAACGTAAAGCGGTTTCCTATGGAGATGAATCGCTGACATACGAACAATTGAATGAGAAAGCCAATCAGCTTGCCCGTCATCTGATCAGTCAAGGAGTGAGGGCTGAATCGTATGTGGCTTTGCTGATGCCGAGGTCTGCCGATATGCTCGCGGCCATTTTGGGTGTGCTGAAGACTGGTGCGGGGTATGTGCCGCTTGATCCGGTCTATCCGAAAGAACGCATCGAATATATCTTGGAAGATGCCGAACCAGTCTGTTTGATTGTGGGTGACAAGACATCCTTATCTGTGGAATTTGAGGAAAGCAGAGTCATTCATATCAATGAGTTCCATTTTGATGCATATGATCGGACCGATGTGACGGACAAACATCGGCTTGCTTCACTCAGTCCTTTGAATCCTGCATATATCATCTATACATCAGGGTCGACCGGCCGGCCGAAAGGCGTCATTGTACCGCATCAAAATGTGATTCGATTACTGAATGCGACGGATCGCTGGTTCGGTTTCGATGAAAATGATGTGTGGACACTTTTCCACTCATATGCTTTCGATTTTTCCGTATGGGAAATGTGGGGTGCACTCCTGAATGGAGGAGAGCTCGTGGTCGTGCCGTATGAAGTCAGCCGTTCGCCAAAAGATTTCCTGCAGTTATTGGCAGAAGCGAAAGTGACTGTCTTGAATCAGACTCCTTCTGCTTTTTATCAGTTGATGCAGGCAGATAGGGAATATGAAGAATTAGGAAGCCAGATCCGGTTGAGGTATGTCATATACGGCGGGGAAGCATTGGACTTGACGCGTCTGAAGGATTGGTATTCCCGTCATGATGAAGCCGCACCAAGGCTTGTGAATATGTATGGCATTACGGAAACGACCGTTCATGTCAGTTATGCGGCGCTTCATAAAGAGATGTTGGAGTCAAGCGCCAGCAGTTTGATCGGAACAGCCATTCCCGATTTATCTGTATATGTACTCGATGCGGCCTTGAGACCGGTCCCGCCCGGAGTGATCGGCGAGATGTATGTGGCTGGTGAAGGACTGGCGCGCGGGTACCATGGCCGCAAAACATTGACGGCCGAACGATTCATAGCCGATCCATTTGGTCCGAAGGGCACCCGTATGTACCGGACAGGCGATTTGGCCAGATGGACGAAGGACGGAATCCTTGATTATATCGGAAGAATCGATCATCAAGTGAAGATTCGGGGATTCCGCATCGAATTAGGGGAAATTGAGCATGTACTGCTGAAACACCCTGCTGTTGCCCAAAGTGCCGTAATAGTAAGGGAAGACAATCCTGCTGATGTCCGTTTGGCGGCGTATATAGTCATGGAGAAAGGACGGCAGCTGAAGATTGATGAAATCCGCCGGTTCGCTGGTGCTGATTTGCCGGATTATATGATCCCCTCCACTTTCACTTTCATAGAGGAGATGCCGCTGACGGCCAATGGAAAGCTGAACACAAAGAGTCTGCCGAAACCGGAAATCATTTCCGGCAGCATGGTGCTTCCGCACACTCCGCAAGAGGAGCTGCTTTGCGACATTTTTCAAGATATCTTGAATTTACCTCAAGTAGGGACAAATGATAACTTCTTTGAGCTCGGTGGACATTCCTTGCTGGCAGTGCAATTGATTGGACGGGTGAAAGAAGCATTCGGCAAGGATCTCAGCATCGGCCAACTATTCGAAACGCCGACTGTCGCGGGAGTGGCTGACCAGCTGCAAAATGTGAAACAAGCCGATGCTCTTGGTGTATTGCTTCCTCTTAGGACAGGAGAACAGCCTTTATTCGCTGTCCACCCTGCCGGCGGCTTAAGCTGGTGTTACGCGGGGCTTCTGAAGACTTTGCCTGCCGACTGTCCTTTATACGGGCTGCAAGCGAGCGGGATTGCTGATTCACAAGTATTGCCGGAGTCATTGGAAGAAATGGCAGCCGGTTATATAAAGGCCATCCGGCAAGTGCAGCCAAAAGGACCATACCGCCTGCTTGGATGGTCGCTCGGAGGGAATGTAGTGCATGAAATGGCGGTTCAATTGAAACAGCAAGGGGAACAAATGGAACTGCTTGCCATTATGGATGCATATCCTGTTCATTTCAATCCTCCTTTTGAAGTAGGTGAAGAACAGGAAGCGTTGGTGGCATTGCTGGCTCTGGCGGGATATGAACCGGAAATGGGTGCGGAAGTGACACAATCTTTCGTCATTGAACAATTGAAAAAAGAAAAAAGTGCGATAGCATCCTTATCCGAGGAAACGATCCTGCGCTTAAAAGAAGTATACAAGAATTCGATTCGATTGCTCAAAGAACATAAAGCGAACCAGTATCACGGAGATATGTTGTTCTTCCGTTCTACTGTTGTTCCGGATTGGATTCCGGACGTGGATGATAAAACGTGGGTCCCTTATATCTCAGGGACAATCACCAGTC
Source organism: Bacillus sp. (in: firmicutes) (assembly GCA_045576475.1). Lineage (GTDB taxonomy): Bacteria > Bacillota > Bacilli > Bacillales > DSM-1321 > Bacillus_AD. The sequence continues at coordinate 35,103 of JAZNGP010000053.1, forward strand.
ATGATATCCATTGCCGTCATAAAGATATGTGCCGTCCGGAACCACTGGCTCAAATCGGGAATGTGATAAAAGATCTGTTAATGGTGAAAAAGGAGAATGAACAGTATGTACAATCCATTTGAAAACGAAAACAAGCAATATATCGTTCTGATCAACGAAGAGGAACAATATTCCCTTTGGCCTCAATCAATTGATGTGCCGTCAGGATGGATCCGAGTTTTTGGTCCGGAAAGAAAGGAGGCATGCGGACAATATATTGAGGAAAATTGGCAGGATATGCGCCCAAGAAGTCTGCGGGAAAAGATGGATGAGGTCTATGTGAAGTGAGGGCACAGCATATGCCGATTCTGATCGTGTACGTCATATCGATGTTCATGGTTTCCATAGACGGAACGATTGTGAATGTCATCCTGCCGACGATAGCGGCCGATTATGGCGTTCCCGAAAACAAAACGAACGGCATCAATATTGCATATTTGATCAGTATTGCCGTGTGCCTGCCGGCGTCCGGATACTTGGCGAACCGCTTCGGGGTCAAGAAGGTGCTGCTGATGGGAATTACAGGTTTCACTTTGGCCTCCTTCTTGTGCGGAATCGCTCCAACTCTCGGCGGGCTGATCGCAGCCAGGGTTCTCCAAGGACTCGCTGGCGGAATCATTGCTCCTGTCGGGATGACGATGTTATTTAGGACATTCGGTCCGGAGGGACGGAAGAGATTATCCGGCTCGCTTGTGCTGCCGATTGCCTTTGCCCCGGCGGCCGGTCCGCTTGTCGGCGGAGTGCTGTCCGAGTATATATCATGGCATTGGGCCTTCTTCATCAATCTGCCGTTCGGGATATTCGTTATCCTATTGGGACTGTTGACAGTAAAGGAATTCGAATTGTTCCGACCGTCCTTCGATTTGAAAGGATATATCTTGATTGCAGCCGGACTGCCTGCGATTATGGCAGCCATGAGTTTAACAGCCTCCGGAAGCATCACGGTCGGTACTGCCATGCTTGGGGCAGCTGGAATTACTTTAGTATGGATATTTTACCGGCATGAATACAGAATGGCCGAACCGCTTCTTGATATGCGGCTGTATGAAGACCGCTTATTCCGTTCTTTGAGTTTTGTGGCGATGTGCTCAATGGGGGCGCTGATGGGGATGCTTTATCTGTTCCCATTGATGTATCAGACGGCCTATTCGGCGACTCCTTTGGAAAGCTCGCTCATTACATTCACGGAAGCGCTGGGATTAATGGCAGCTTCCCGTTTGATGCAAAAGACCGCGAAGCGTTTCGGAATGAAAGCGGCCATCCAAGGCGGCTTACTCGGTACCATTTTGATTTTCATAGGCATCATTATGTTGGGACCCTCGGGTAATCCTTGGTTCCTGCGGTTCCTCATGTTCTGCATCGGTGTCTTTTTGGGGCATACGGTCATAGGTTCCCAAGTTACCGCATTCAACCATGTCTCAAAGGTCAATATGTCAAAAGCGACCACTCTCTATAATATGTTGAATCGAGTCGGTGCAGCAGCCGGAATAGCTGTCGGCGCCTCTATTCTGGCGATGACTTCTGGTCATATGGATATCTTGCTCAGTTATCAGACGGCATTATGCAGCACAATCGCATTACTCGCCGCCGGATTCCTATGCACCATGTCTATGAAAACGGATTTTGCCGCTGGGGGAAGGTGAGAAGTAATGACAAAAGTGTATGTCTGCGAGCTGCCTCCATTCCCACAGACGATGCCTGAAGAGATGTATCACTGTCTGGATGGGTGTGTGAAAATGAAGATTGAGCGCTATAGGCGCAGGGAAGATAGGATGAGGACTTTACTGGCGCATGCTTTAACGAAAATGATGCTTTCAAAGGCCGAAAACAGGAAGCCATGCCATCTTAAGTTCACGGTGAATCAATATGGAAAGTATGGTCTATCGGGGAATTATAGACATTTCAATATTTCCCACGCCGGAAAACTGATTGTCTGTGCGATAGATGAACATCCGGTCGGGATTGACATCGAGAAACGGGAAGAAAGGGAATATCGCTTGTTCAGGGATATATGGAGCGAGGAGCAAGAAGCACAATTCCCACTGGAGGACCACTTCTCTTTCCATCAAGTTTGGACAGCCAAAGAGAGTTATACAAAGTATTTAGGGATCGGCCTTCAAGCTGATTTGAAAAATATAACAGTTATGAAGGATGGGCGCATTTTGGATCAAGGCCGGCTGTCTGGAGCTGCTGTCCGGTATCTGGATGTTCATTCAGACTATGCATGCGCTGTGTGCGGTGAGACAGAAATAGAAAGTGTCCTATATATGACATTCGAACAAATCGAACGTTTTTACAAAATGAGTGAAAAGGATGTTGATTTTGAATAAGGTCCGGGTAATGGATGTAATTGATGGCAGCACTTTCAACAAAATGCATGCCGCCGTCTTATTTTGGTGTATATGTTTAATTTTATTCGACGGGTATGACCTGGTGGTATTCGGTTCTGTAATAAGTACTTTAAAGGAAGAATGGGGAGTCAGCACAACATTATTAGGGATGATCGGCTCTTTGACATTGATAGGAAGCCTGATCGGTTCACTGATTTGCGGAATGGCTGCTGATAAAATAGGCCGTAAAAAAGTGTTGATCGCTTGTGTCGTCATTTTCAGTGTGTTCACATTATGGACTGGTTTGACGAGTTCAATCGTTGTTTTCGCCATTGTCCGGTTTCTGGCAGGGATCGGGCTTGGAGGCCTTCCTCCATTATTGGTGACGCTCACTTCGGAATATTCGCCGAAAAGGATCCGTAACATCATGGTTGGTATTATGTTCAGCGGGTATTCGATCGGAGGGATTTTTGTCACCTTGTTCGGGATCTGGGTTATACCAAATTTGGGCTGGCAATGGATGTTCTTCATTGGCGCGCTGCCGCTTCTCTTGCTGCCGATGATGGTGAAAACATTGCCGGAGTCCATTTATTTCTGTGTGAAAGCTAAACGAATCAAGGAAGCGAAGCAGCTGCTTCATCGTATCAATCCTTCCTATGAGCCGAAAGAAGAGGATATCCTGGTTATTGAGAAAGAAGCGGAAGGTGCGGCAGTCTCTCAATTATTCAAAGAAGGCAAAATGAGGGCTACGCTGTTATTCTGGACAACTTGTTTCATGGGATTGCTGCTTGTATACGGGCTGAGTACATGGCTTCCGCAAATGATGATGTCGGCTGGATATGAATTGACATCCAGTTTATTGTTTCTATTAAGTTTAAATGTCGGCGCGATTATAGGGTCGATTACGGGGGGATATGCCGCTGACCGGATCGGTTCGAAAAAAGTGCTCGGATGCCTATATTCCACTGGCGGTGTTTGCTTGATATTATTAGGTCTCAATCCGGATGCTTGGCTTTTGTATGTGCTTACGGCGTTCGCGGGAGCAGCATCGATAGGAGCACAGAACTTGAACAATGCTTTCAATTCATCATTCTATCCTTCTTCCATGCGTTCCACCGCATTAGGTACGGCATTAAGTGTGGGGAGGATTGGAGCCATCATCGGACCTGCACTGGGCGGATACCTGTTGTCGGGGGCATTTCCGGTCTTTGCAAGCTTTCTTGCTTTTGCGATTCCGGCACTCATAGCGGCTGTTTCTGTTTCTTTCATCCCAATCAAGAAATCGTTCAGCTATCAGGAAGAGATACAGGATAGGAACGCATCTGAAAAAATAGGAGCATAGATTCAAATAGGTCTTTTATATAGGAATTTTGTTTCTTGCGTTGACCCAAAAAACCCGGCAAAAAATAAGCCGGGTTTTTTGGGGTTGAGGTGGACGGGGACCGGGAGCTGGGGTATATTAGAATGCAAATCTAAATCCATAAAGGAGAAGAAAGAAAAGTGAAATCGTTTTATCATTTTTTAATGAGATATAGACAAGGAAAAAATATAGATGCCATCACCAAGTTCGCCAATGATGCGTTTCGCGACCACAGTTTCCCGAAACAATCCAAAGACTATGATGAAATAAGCCGATATCTTGAAATGAACGGGGAATATCTCGATGGGATGAGTGTATTTGACGAAACCTGGGAGCGATATATGGAGCACGAAGTTAAAGCCTAATTAAATAGCATGCAGACATCTCCTGCATATACTATTTCAAAAGATGCTTTAAGGGGATGTCTCATAAATGGGAAACAAGAAAAAAGCGAAATACAAAGTAGGTGATACAGTTGTCATCACAATGTATGGTACAGTCGGAAAGGTTACGGACGTTAAATTTCTCGAGGGTTCTTTTGTATATGAAGTGAACCATAGTGAAGGACTTTACCTGGAATCCCTTCTTGTCCCCATTCAGGAGTATAAGGGCGACTTGCTGCAGGATAAGGAACATATCAATATTGAATATAAATATTTCTTCGGAGATCTTGTCCAGGTAGCCGGGTATGAAGAAGAATATTTCAAGGTTGTCGGCTTTCGAACGGAGATATGGCGCTACAAGGAAAATGCATGGGAAGATATCGTCTATGAGCTTTCGCGGCTTTCGGACGGGGCATGGCTCGAAGCCAATGAAGATGAATTGATCTTGATCGCAGATGCGGAACAGGCTGACAGTCATTTCAGGAAACTCGGGCTGTATCCCGCGAAGAAGCAATCCGTACCGAAAGACAGCAAGGCACAGAAAGTGAATCAGAAACAAGAGCAGAAAGCTGTCCACCAAACGGCTGATGACCGGCAGCTGATCGACCAGCTGCTCGATATGTACAATGATTATTCCAGTCTTTACCAAACGTTCAATGATGAAGAATACAAGAAAATCATGCTGTTGACATTGCTTAAGCTGAAAGGGATGACAAACAGCAGCAACGGAAAAACTGGCAATAAGAAATCAACTTTATGATGTGCGTGCAAGGAAATAGAATAGTTGGCATAACAAAGCGTTCCGGTTCATAAAGCTATAAAAAGGGGGCGATTTTTTTGAGGGAAATTGAGGTTGTCATCGACACAGAAGAAATAGCGGACTTTTTCTTCCGGGAACTGATGAAACGAGGTTACTTGGCTACAGTGGAAGAGCTCGAAGAAATCGCCGACATCACATTTGATTATCTATTGGAGAAGTGCATCATAGATGAAGAGGAAGAATGGGAATGAACAATTATTCGGCGGGTTCTATCCGTCGTTTTTATATGTCTTCGAAAAAAATGAAACCATTATGCAGGATGGAACGTATTAAAGAAAAAAAAGGAGGATTAGATATGTCTATGTTTCAAAAGTTTTTGGCAAGCGTTGGGATAGGGAATGCGCAAGTGGACACGAAACTCGAAAAAAAAACCTATGTACCGGGTGAGGAAGTACGCGGGGTCGTGGAGATTAGAGGAGGAAGCGTTGAACAAAGGATTGAAGATATCTATCTTACCGTCAACACCACATACATAAGGGAAAGCGATGATAGAAAGCAGACGCTGACTTGCACGATTAAGAAGACACGGATCAATGAAGCTTTCACCATAGCGGCGGAGGAAACGAAACAGATTCCGTTTTCATTCACCATGCCCTTGGAGACACCCCTTACATATGGAAAGACGAAGGTATGGGTTGCTACAGGGCTTGATATCAAAAATGCGATGGATCCAAGAGACGAAGATTATATCAGTATCGATCCGCCTCCGTTCATCCATGCGGCATTTCTGGCTTTGACGGATCTGGGCTTCAAACTGAGAAGCGCTGAATGTGAGCAGGCTCCTTATAAATACAGAAGGAATGTACCTTATTTACAGGAATTCGAATTTGTACCGTACAGCGGTTCATTCAGAGGGAAACTGGATGAGCTGGAGTTCACCTACTTCCAGACAGGAGTATCCGAGGCAGACGTTCTTCTGCAGATCGACAGAAAGGCAAGAGGACTTTCCGGACTATTCGCCGAAGCGCTCGAAATGGATGAAACATATGTCCGGACAGAGTTGACAGGCAATGATATAGGAAGGATGAAGGAGAAACTGGAAAGCATCATCAGAGCCCATTGTTAAAGTGAAGTGAATAAAAGACCGACGATGGCCCGAAGATGACCGGAGAGCTTCTCTTAAAGGTCATCTTCTTTTTTATCTATGTGAAACGATAATTTTCTTCATCTTGGTAATTAGCGATTTAACTATCATCCGCTGTTATGATATTATAATGGTTGGATAATGTAAAAAGGAGGCAACATGACAATGAGTATACATATTGGTGCGAAAGCCGGAGAAATTGCAGATACGGTGCTCTTACCGGGAGACCCGCTGCGTGCGAAATACATAGCTGAAACTTTTCTTGAAGATGTAACATGCTACAATGAAGTACGTAATATGTTCGGATATACGGGTACTTATAAAGGAAAGCGGATTTCTGTTCAGGGGACAGGCATGGGTGTTCCATCGATTTCAATCTATGTAAATGAATTGATTGCCAGTTATGATGTCAAGAAGTTAATCAGGGTAGGTACTTGCGGAGCAATCCAAAAGGATGTCAAAGTAAGAGATGTCATTCTTGCGATGACAGCCAGTACCGATTCCAGCTTCAACCAAAGAACATTCGGCTTGGATTATGCCCCTGCAGCTGATTTCACCCTTCTTAAGAATGCTTATGAAGCAGGAGAAAAGAAAGGATTGAACCTGAAGGTCGGAAATGTCATGACTGCAGATATCTTCTATAATGACAACGCGGAGCATGAGAAATGGGCGCAATACCAGATCCTTGCTGTGGAAATGGAATCTTCCGCATTGTATACACTGGCTGCTAAATACGGCAGACAAGCATTGTCTGTCCTTACTGTGAGTGATCATATCATCACAGGAGAAGAAACAACTTCAGAAGAAAGACAAACCACTTTCAATGAAATGATTGAAGTGGCATTGGAAGCTGCCATCCAAGAATAAAAAAGGACTGAAATAAAGAGAATGATCTAGGCATATGGGGAAAACGGTTTTCCGTTTGTTTAGGCTTCATTCTCTTTTTGGTTACAAAAATAAAAGGTGATGAAATATGAAATACATCAGAACCCTTACAGGACTCTGTGTCGCTTTAGCTATCCTCAGCGGGTGCCAAAACCAATACTTTATGGGTGAAGACGAAGCCGCAAAGACAAAAGGGCAGAACCTCGGATCTGTAGAAAAAAATGAAAATGATCAAACAGGCGAGAAGGAAGATCAATTACTTCTGCCTTCAGAATACTTCAACCAAATCGAAGTAATAGAAGGAAAGAGTGTCATCCAAAACACGACGAATCCCCTTGTACTGGTCAATAAAAACTATTATTTATCGGGAGAGTATATCCCTGAAGACTTGACGCGTGCAGATGTGCAATACTCCTTTGGGGACGAGCAGGTAGATAAAGCATTATTAAGACAGGATGCGGCCGATGCTTTGGAGGAAATGTTCACGGCGGCCAAGGAAGCCGAGATTGATCTGTTCGCAGTATCGGGATACCGTTCATATGACAGACAAACGGTGCTTTATGCCGCGGAAGTGGCGAATAAAGGAGAAGAACTGGCGCAGGAAGCTGTCGCCCTCCCAGGACAAAGTGAGCATCAGACAGGCTTGGCGATGGATATCTCAGCACATAGCGTTAATCTCGAACTGACACAGGATTTCGAAAATGTGCCGGAAGGTCAATGGCTTGCAGAAAATGCCCATCTCTATGGATTTGTCCTCCGCTATCCGAAGGGCAAAGAAGAAATCACAGGCTATATGTATGAGCCATGGCATTTCAGGTATGTCGGCAAGGAATACAGCAGAGAGATCTATGAGAACGGCTTGACCCTTGAAGAATACTTCGAAACGGTTAAAGAAGTTTGAAGCAGCGATCCAATTTGCTGTAAGAAATGAAAGTGGTGAGATGATGGAAGATAACAACGAAAAAAAAGAAGGGGCCAAGTATATCAAGATAAAGAAATTCAACTTCATCATGGGGACTTTCTTTCTGATATTCATCAGTGCCGGTATCACAACAATCGCATTGATCTTCGGTGATGAGAAGGTACAGCCGGTTGAGAATAACCGAACCGAATTCAATAAATTATACGAAACGTATGATACGATAAAAAGGGAATACTACACAGATATTGATGATGATAAATTGGTGAACGGCGCCATTAATGGGATGCTTGATGCCCTTGATGATCCTTATTCGGATTATATGAATGAAGAGGAAGCATCGGCTTTCAATGATCAAATTTCAGCATCATTCCAAGGAATCGGTGCGGAAATCCAACAGGTTAATAATCAAATCGTCATCGTTTCACCGATCAAAGGATCTCCGGCGGAAGAAGCCGGACTCATGACAAATGATATCATCTTAAGTGTTGATGATAAGAGTCTTGAAGGCTTAAGTTCCACGGAAGCGGTCAGTTTGATCAGAGGGGAAAAAGGGACGAAGGTCTCCTTGGTGATTCAGCGCGGCGAAACAGAACCGTTCGAACTGGAAATCACAAGAGATACGATTCCTGTTGAAACCGTATACTCAGAAATGCTTGCGGGAGACATCGCGAAAATCCAGGTGACAAGCTTCTCGGAGCATACCACTGATGAGCTCAAAACCGCCTTGAAAGAGATGGAAAAAGAAGGGATGAAAGGGCTGGTTCTCGATTTCCGGGGGAATCCTGGAGGCATCATGCAGGAAGCCATCAATATTGCGAGCATGTTTGTGCCTGAAGGAGAAATCCTTTTCCAAGTGGAAGACCGGGAAGGAAATAAAGAAGTATTCCGATCAGAGAATAAAGAGCCGTTGACGCTCCCTGTTGTTGTGCTTGTGGATAAAGGAAGCGCGAGCGCTTCTGAAATAGTTGCGGCGGCACTTCAGGATACGACGGATATTCCTGTGGTCGGTGAAACCACATTCGGTAAAGGCACCGTACAGACCGCTAAGAACTGGAATGATGGAAGCAATATCAAATATACATCCGCCAAATGGCTGACGCCTAATGGAAACTGGATCAATGAAAAAGGGGTCGTCCCCGATGAACAAGTATCACTGCCGGAATATGCCGAGTTGACGTACATCTCGCCTGACGAAGCGTTGACAGAGGGAGCGGATTCGAATGAATCGGCTTCAGCGGAGAAAATGCTGAAGGCTGTCGGATATGATCCGGGTGAAGTGGATGGTATCTTCGATGATGCCGCTGTTCAGGCGGTCAAACAATTGCAGAAAGATCAGGAATTGGAAGAGACAGGTGTTCTGAAGGGGGATACAACACTCGCATTAATGAATTTATTGCGCGAGAAAATTCTTGAAAACGATACACAGCTTGATAAAGCTATCGAAATCATCAATGGGCAATTAAAGTGAAATCGACGTCCAGATGAACGAACACTTACAAAAAAAGCCGCTGGACGGCTTTTTTTGCTGGGTTGTGTAAGTAGACCATATACTTTTTAAAAAGATTTGTGATACTATTGCTTAAATGGCAGGGATTTAAAGAGGTGATACTATTTTGGAAAAAACAGAGGTATATATTATCGGAGGCTTCCTCGGAAGCGGCAAAACGACACTTCTGCAGAATATTATGAAGCAGGAGAAAGAAACCGGGAGAAAAATTGCTGTGCTGCTCAATGAACTGGGCCGGATCAGCATCGATTCCGCCATTTTGGAGGATGAGGATATCCCATTCAAGGAAATGTTCGATGGCTGTATCTGCTGTACCATCTCGGATAAGCTTGAAGGGCAGCTGCAGTCACTGCTGCATGAGAACGACCTGGACGCTATCTATATCGAAACGACTGGTGCCGCACATCCTGTGGAAGTTCTCGACAGTATAATGTCACCTTTGCTCGTTAAGCAGCTTGAATATAGAGGAATCATAACCGTGGTCGACATATCACGCTGGAAAGACCGGGATAAGCTTTCAGTACAGATAAAGGCGTTATTGACGGAGCAGATCAGACATGCGGATACAATCCTGCTTAATAAGGCTGATGATGTATCCGAAAGAGAGAGAGGAAGTATCCTTTTTGAAGTGCAAGCCATCAACGGCGAAGCGCTATGTCTCTTCACGAACCAAAGCCGTATCAATATCGGGGATTTCCAAAGGCGGACTGTCCGGAAGGAAAGGCAGAATAAGCCGGGGCATTCAATAGCAGACCTTCACCTGCAGACAATATTGTATACTTTCTCCAAGTCAATTCAGTATGACTCCTTTGAGAAATGGATCAAGAGCTTGCCGGATACAGTCTATAGAATAAAAGGGTATATCGGCTTCACCCATTCTTCCTATCCATTCCTGTTTCAATACTCATACGGAACGCCGGTGGTCATTCAAGAGTTGATTAAAATGCCCCTCAATATAGTAATCATCGGCGAAAATCTTCAGGAAGAGGAGATCATTCAACAGCTTGAAAGTCTCGAAAGAGAAACGGAATTATAAGAATAGAGGAAAGCCAAGGCTGCGGAGCGATTGATTCCGCGGTCCTTTTTATGTTTGTCTGAGGAATGTGAGCTGTTTTGGATTGCTTCAAAAGGGTAGATGAAGGACAAGTGCATGAGGTGATAAACGGAAAGGGGGAAGAGGATGCCTTGGAATAAAAAGGACTATCCTGTATCCATGAAGAACTTGGATAAGGATGTCAGAAGTAAAGCAATCGAAATTGCCAATGCCTTGATCGATGAGGGCTACGATGAAGGGAGAGCCATCCCGATCGCTATCGATCAGGCTAAGGCATATACCGCAAATCATCGAGAAGATTCGTTTGTGTACGAAGTGAAACCGCATAAGGATGGCTGGCAAGTCATCGGGAAAGGATATGAACGGGCAAGCAAGCTTACCGATACTAAGGAAGAGGCAATTCAAACAGCTCGTGCGTATTTGGAAGACCAAGACGGCAGATTGAAGGTCTATAATAAAGAAGGGGAATTACAGGAATGAAAGGGGCTGTCCGCCGACAGCCTTTTTTTCATGGGTTTCCCGGGGATTTTGGAACCGGTTTCAGTTCCCTGAATGTTTTCCGAAGGATGCGAAAGCATTCTCGGATTCAATAACACCGCAAGCCGCACACTGGACTCTTATATCAGGACCGGAGTACATGATATGAAAGGGACCGGGAGAACCTTGGAATTCCTCCACGACAGCTCCTGTTTCGGGATCCTTTTTGACCGGGGTGGCGTTTTGGCGGATGATATTGAAACGTGTGCGATTCGTTTTGCAATTGGGACAGCAGTACCGGTTTTCCATCGTATAAGCTCCTTGTTTCCATATTTTGTGGTTTTCTTGAAGTGAATATGATATAAGTATGTACAAAATAGCAACTTTCATTTATTCTTCATACTATCATTGCATTTTTCCACAGTTTTTCACAAAATGATAAAGTAAAATACGAATGAAGACTATATGATCTATGGGGGATCAGAAGTAAAGGGGCTCAGTATGTACTGCGTCATTAATAAAGTGACTGCTTCATATGACGAAATATTGTCAATCGGACATTAGGCTTCGCTTTTTTGTTCGGCTGAATTAGTTGTAAGGGAGCAATAAGCTATGATGAAATATCGGGTATTAGTAGTTGATGATGAAGAAGATATGAGAACATTGGTGGAGATGTATTTGCTGAATTCGGGTTATTTGTGCACACAGGCAAGTAACGGAAATGAAGCACTGGCAGCCATCAAAAATGAGCAAATAGATGTTATATTGCTCGACATCATGATGCCCGAAAAAGACGGGTTTGAGGTATGTCAGGAAATTCGCCGCACATCTGATATACCTGTTATATTCCTCAGTGCAAAAGGAGAAGAATGGGATAAAGTCAAAGCATTGAACCTCGGCGGAGATGATTATATCGTTAAACCATACAGCCCTGGGGAATTGATGGCCAGGATAGAGGCACTCTTAAGAAGAGCAGGCAAAGTGACTGGTATGAACGATGAAGAGAATATCAGATTCGGGAACATTCATATTAACAAGTTGTCAAGGAAAGTGAAAGTCGATGGTGAAGTCGTTACTTTGACACTGAAAGAATATGAATTACTGAACTTCCTGATCAGTCATTGCAATCAGGTATTAAGCAGGGAACAGCTTCTTGAAAGAATATGGGGAAATGATTATAACGGTTCTCTGCGTACTGTGGATACCCATATCAAAACATTGCGGATGAAATTGAAGCATAGTGATTATATACAAACTGTTTGGGGAATCGGATATAAATTCGAGGCGGCCGATGAAGCTAAAGTCTTATAGCCTCAAACAAAAGCTTTGGCTGGTCGTCTTGACGATTCTGTTCATGACAATACTTAATTCGGCATTTCTCACAACACTCTATTATGAAAATCTCTACGTAGATACAGTGGAGAATCTGTTGACGAAACAAGCAGAACATATTGCAGGTTATTATGATGGCGGTGAACTGACGGAAGAGTATCTGGAAATGTCGAGGTCTACGGCACGTTTTATCGGTGAATATACGGTAGTGGATGATCTGAAGAAGCTTAACGGCATGCTCACCCAATTGCCGGAAGATACGGAAACCACATTGAAGAATGGAGAAATGGTTCAAATAAGGGATTGCTTTGAAGGAAGCTGCAAAGAATTCATGGCTGTCCTTTATCCCCTTCTCAACAATGATGATGAACTGCAGGGGATCATCTATTCCCATACAGCGATGGAAAGCACGAATGATTTTATTAAAAACCTGACGATGTCCAGCAGTATAATCGGGGTCGTCTTCACGATTGTCGCTCTATTTCTTGGCTACAAAGTAATTGATTATCTAGTAAAGCCCCTAAAAGAAATGAAGACCGCAGCATTGAAAGTCTCCAATGGCGATTATTCCATTACCTTGGAAGAAACCGCAGCGGATGAAATCGGAAACCTTTCGAGAGCGTTCAATAAAATGTCCGCGGCAATACGAGAAGAGGACCAAAGAAAACGTGACTTCATTGCCGATCTATCACATGAACTCCGTACACCGCTGACCTATGTCAAAGGGTATACAGAAGCATTGATCAATGGTGTTGCTGCACCAGAAAATACAATGAAATACTTGGAGATTATCCGTAAGGAATCAATAAGGATGCAGAAGCTGGTCCATGATTTGCTGGAACTAACAAAACTTGAAGCAAATACGATGGAAATCAAGCTCACGCCGGTAGTGTTTGAACAAGCCGTACTGGATTCCTTGGTGAAATACGAATCTATTTTTATCTATGGACAGATGAATTGTGTATTAGATTTGGATTCGGAATTGATCATACTTGCCGATATTGACCGGTTCGAGCAGATCATCCAAAATATTATTGAAAATTCTATCCGCTACACGGAATCAGGCGGGAAAATCATGATTCGTTCCATGCGTCGGGAAAACCATGCAGTATTGGAAATACAGGACACAGGACAAGGGATACCGGAAGAACATTTGTCCAGAATCACGGAACGGTTTTATAGGGTGAACAAAGCACGCTCTAGAGCGGACGGGGGAACCGGAATCGGGCTGTCCATTGTCCAGAAACTGGTGAACTACCATAACGGTTTCATGGAAATTGAAAGTAAAATCAATGTAGGTACAACAGTCAGACTCTGTTTCCCGATTGCGGATTCAGATTGAATGATTATTAATAAGACGGACAAAAGGGGATCATTATGGGGAAAAAGGGATTATTTTTGATTATGATGACGACAGTGGTTATGATGACAGCTTGCGTTTCACAGAAAGAGGAAAATACTTCCGCTGCTGACATTCCGTTTCTGGAAGTAAATCTTACTGTGAGTCCGGACAAGGCGGAAATAGCAGAAAAAGTACTTTTTGAAGCGGCAGTGTCATTTGGGGGAAAGCCGGTTGAAAATGCCGACGAAGTGAATTTCGAAATATGGAGATCCAAAAGTGAAAACCATGAAAAAATCGAAATTGAGCATGCCGAAGACGGCATCTACAGGCTTGAGAAGTCATTCGCCGAAGACGGCACCTATTATATCTATGCCCATGTGACTGCAGAAGGAATGCATAATATGCCGAAGAAAGAATTCACAATCGGCACACCGAGCGAACCAGAAGATGAAAAGGAACATCATAAGATGGAAGAGAAGATGACAGAAGAAGATATGCATGAAGGGCATTGATAGAATGCCCTTTTTTTATATAGTAGTTTATTTGAAGCGGAGAACGGACGTTATCTGCGAAATTACAGAGTTTTGGTCATTTCAGAAATGGATGAAGAATAAGATATTCATATGAGCATGCATAAAAAGGAAGATGTGCGGGGTGGTCGGAATGGATCGAAAAAAACCGCTGAAAACAAGCCCGGGTAAGGAACGGAATGATTGGATACATGATAAAAGCGAGTTCGGCGAGGACATTCCGAATCAATGGTCCCTGAAATTGAAGAAAGCGGACTTCAAGATCCCTCCCGAAAAAGCAAAAGAAAGCGTAAAAGGGGAACCGGTTGATCTGAAAACATGTCTGCTGGTGAAGAAAGACGGTGAAGCATCTATTTTATTCGATTTATCCCGCTTCCTTCATTACAGTATCTTTGTCTTGAATGAAAGTGAAAGTGATATCACCCTTTCTTTGCTTCATAGTCCTGACCAAATGCATTATAGTCACACTGAAGCGGATCGAATCGTTTCTGCAGGACAGTTGGATTTCATTTCTTCCAATATGTACAGCAAATATGTGAAGGTCATGATACGGGGAAAGTATAACAGTCCTGTTATCGTTTTCCTGCAGGGCATCAAGATTTTTTGATGTTCTTGTCTGATTAATGTGAATCTTGTCTCTGATGTCTTCCATTTGTAACATTTGATAAATAAAAACCTGACAAAAAAAGTGTCAACCGCAAATGTCTGGCCTTTGATTGGGAGTTTCTCCAACGAAGATACTTGAATACCGTTTTTTGTTAGGGGTCCCTGATTTTCATAAGATCAATGAAATAATGAAATGCCTGTTATGTCAAGGAACGTCGGCCATGCTTCATTATGGAATGGAAAGATACCATTACAGTCTTCCAATCTGTTATTTTATGGATCTATTATTACATAAAACTCGTGTTACGATGATGTTGTCGATGAGACACATCAAAATAACAGGAGGATGTTCATTATGAACAAAAAGATTTTACTATCATTTACTGCAGCAGCAGTTCTTTCCTTTACACATATAGGGGCTGCGGATGCTTTCGCATCATGCGGTACAACACAAAAGCCTGTAGTGGTGAAATGTCTGAATGGTTATCCTTCAGCATTGAACAAAGATGACTGTGCCATTAAATTCCCTCAATGGGATTGCATAAAGCCTTCTCTGCCTTCAGATGAAAATGCCGAGGAAACACCTGAAACAAACGCACCGTCTGTAGAGACTGTCCCGGAATCCACACCGCCGGCAACGGAAGAGAATAACGGCGGAACAGATGATGATTCCACAGTGACAGATGAAGTTAGTGCTTTTGAAGCGGAAGTGGTGGAATTAACGAATGCGGAACGTGCAAAGCAAGGGCTTGCACCATTGACATTGGATGTGGAACTAAGCAAAGTTGCACGAATCAAGTCAGAGGATATGCAGGCGAATAACTATTTCAGCCATACCAGCCCGACTTACGGCTCCCCATTTGACATGATGAAACAATTCGGAATCACCTATTCTTCCGCAGGCGAGAATATCGCGCAAGGGCAGCAAACACCTGAAGAAGTAGTGTCTGCTTGGATGAACAGCCAAGGACATAGAGAAAACATCATGAATGCGGATTTCACTCATATCGGTATTGGTCATACAGCTGACGGGAACTACTGGACACAAATGTTCATCGGAAAATAAACTGGATCAACAAGAAAAAAGGTGGGCGATCGGATCGTCCATCTTTTTTTTGTTTGTTCAGGTATATGCCTTACATTATTTCAGTTCCGTAATGGGTATTTCAGATAAGTTCAGATCGGATGCTTTTGTGAAGCGGATTTCTAGGACATTTTCCTTATGATGTGCGGTTGCTCCTTTTTTTGTGACGATTGCAGGCAATGTCACGATATGTTTATCCGTGTCCTTTGGGTAACCTTCTATGATGGCGCTGTTGCTTGTATGGTAGATTTTCATTTTCTGGAGTGCTTTTTGATCGGAAAGGGAAATTCGCACGAACACATGATGATGTGTTTCGAATACATTAGTCTGCAGCTTGTTTCCGTTTTGGGAATGCTCGTTACTGAAGAAAGGATGCTCACTGTTTCCTTGTTGAAACAGATCGGAATTGCTCATTTGGGAGAACATGTCTTTCATGACAGCTTCCATATCCGATGAATCACGGGTTGACGAGAACTGTTTCATGTATTTTTGCAGCGGAAACAATAAATTCCACGGATTCATCTGCTGACCCCCCATAAGCATAAAGTGATATATTGATATCTTATGCGGAATGTATGTGTATGGTTAAGATGGAGGGAATCCGAATAATGAGTAAAAACAGGCAAGATTCCGATTCTTTCTTGTATAATAAAAGTATCAATCATATAAAAGAGGGAGTCAAAGTGAAAAGAAAAACGGCGCTGGTCACAGGCGGTTCTTCCGGTCTCGGAAAAAGAATCGTACTTGAATTGGCCAAAGAGAAATACGATATTGCCTTTACATATCACCAAAGGAAAAAAGAAGCCGATTCTCTTGTCATTCAGTTGGAAGAAGAGTGCGGGATTGAGGCAGCTTGTTTTCCTTATGACGCAGCGGAAACAAATGAGGCAGAATACCTTGCAAAGCAGGTCCTCGACCGTTTCGGCGGGGTAGATATCTTTGTCCATTGCGTCGGTCCGTACATCCATGAACGGATCACCATGAGTGAATACACTGCAAAGGATTGGCATTACATCATGAACGGAAATCTGAACAGCTTCTTTCATACTGTCCGCATTCTGCTGCCTTATATGCAGCAGCGGAAGTGGGGGAGGCTGATCACCTTTGGATATGAAAGGAGCGAAACAGCCCCGGCATGGATTTACCGTTCCGCATATGCGGCTGCTAAGAGCGGATTGACATCGCTGACCAAAACGCTCGCAAAGGAAGAAGCAGCCAACGGAATCACGGTAAATATGATATCTCCAGGAGACATCACAAGAGAATGGAAGGAAAAAGAGATTAAAGACTTATCAGGAACCAAGGATAAGCATACACCTGTTGGAAGACCGGGGACAGGCGAGGATGTTGCCCGTGTCGTGTCGTTCCTGTGCAAAGAGGAGTCTGATTTCATTACAGGAAGCGTTATTCCGGTGACAGGGGGAAAGGATGTACTCGGAAAAAGACAGATCACTTTATAAGGCAACCAAATTCAAAGCATTTGAAAGGGGACATCGATTGTCCTCTTTTTTTTCGGAAAGGCAATATGCAGCAGCCCCTGCTTGTAAGAAGCAGCGATTCGAGTATGGTCGAAAGAGAAAGGAAGCAGGATCGTCCTTTTGAATTTGCCCGTGGCAATTTCTTCGAGAAGCATGGAAGGATTTTTATTGGTGAAATCCGGAAGCAATCCCTCAATGATCAGGTTTTGACCATGAAGTTTCATGAGGACTTCTTTTCTGTCCCGAAGGCCCGGTAATTGTATGGTGACAAATCCGGTTTCTTCTTCCTCCCAAATGGATACAGGAGGGTGTTTCTTCGGAATCATCCCCGCAAAGTTTTCCCAGAAGGAATCACTCAAAATCTGTTCTCTTTCATGCATGTCTTCAGCTGCTCGTTGATTGTCTTTCGCCATAATAAACCACCTCCCCATCCAGTATATGAAGGGGAGGTGGTTAACATTATACGCTTTTGAGTTTTTCCGCTTCGGCAAGTTTCCTTTGGATGAAGAGCAATCTGATCGCTAGGCCGATTGCTCCGATGGCCAATCCGATGATAAGACCCACCCAGTATCCGTAGGCGCCTAACGGGGTGTAATGCGAGAGCGCCCATCCCGACGGCAGACCGATGATCCAAAAGGCTGTAAAGGTCACCAAGAAAGTGATATTTACATCCTTATATCCTCTCAAAGAACCTTGAATAGGTGCCATTACTGCATCCGACAGCTGGAAGAACAAGGCGAATAACAGGAAAGACGCCGTCAATTCAATTACGTCGGGATCATATGAATACATTGCGGCAATTTCCGTCCGGAAGAAATAAAGAATGAGGCCGAATACAAGGGCCATACATACAGCGATCGCAGTTCCTAAATAACTGTATATACGCGCATCATGGAATCTTTTCGCTCCTGCCTCATAGCCGACAACGATGGTCAAAGCCATCGAGATACTGAGCGGCACCATATACAGGAAGGAGGAGAAATTCATCGCAGTCTGGTGTGCGGCGATGGTCACTGTGTCATAGCTGCTCAGGAATAATGTGACGGCCGAAAAGATACTCGACTCGAAGAAGATGGAAAGGCCGATCGGCACCCCTATTTTCAAAATGAGCCAGCAATCTTTGATATTTATGGCGGGCAGCTTTTGCAGGAGACCGTATTTGGAGAAAGGCTGCATTTTAACCACCACAAAGAGAGAAATACCCAAGATGATCCAATAAGTGATCGCAGTCGCATAGCCGGATCCGGCTCCTCCCAATTCCGGAAAAATGCCTTTCCCGTAAATCAATAAGTAATTAAGCACAATATTGATTGGCAGCGAAATCAAGGTGATGAGCATGGAGACCCTTGTCTTTCCGAGTGCATCCATGAAATACCGAAGCACACTATAAAGGAAGAGCGGGATGATTCCCCATGAAAGTCCCGCCAAATAATCAAATGCTACTTCACGGACATGTGGCTCAAGGGACATACCTTCCAGAATCGAAGGAAGAGCAAGACTGCCGGCCGCAAAAATGGAGACAGCCATCATAACGGATAAATAAGATGCCTGCATAACAGAAAACGGAACTTCTTTCTGTTTTTTTGCACCGACCAACTGGGAGACAATGGGTGTAACGGCAACCAATATACCGCTTAAGCCAGTATAGACAGGCATCCATATGGAGCTTCCGATGCCTACAGCGGCCAAATCTGCCGCATTATAATTCCCGGTCATCACGGTATCGAAAAAAGTCATGGCGAACATGCCTATCTGTGTGATCAAAACCGGGAGCATGATTTTCATGAACAGAATAAGTTTCTCTTTTAATGAATTTGTCTGGTTCATTGTGACTCCTCTTAATGTTCCTCTGCATTTATATATAAGTTATCCCACGATTATAGCAGATATCCATCGGAAGGAATCGCTCACTTTTCAATTCGTTATTTTCTGAAATTATGTTGAATGTTATCAATACCTTATGTTGTTCTTATTCACAAACCGTAGAGTGTTAAGGAATTCCGGAAGTTGGTCATATCTCCGCCGGCAGCCTCATAAAGTATACATATAAGCTTTAAGGGGGATTATAATGGCGTACCGATATTCGAAGGGTTGGTATATTTCCAAGCTTAAGGAGAGAGGCATCAAAAGGCATCCGGTTGAACAGAAACATCTGGAACTATATAAAACGTATGTGGTAAGGAAAATGTACGAGAAATATTGTCAATAGCTTTGGGCATATATTCTTGGCTTTAATCGACTCTTCCTTCGGCTGGAGCCGGGTTTGTGAGCCGGCTTTACGGACAAACTTCGAACTAAAATGAAAAGATGAAAAATTATTCATTTTTTCGTATAATATATAGTAGCGAGAGGAGAGGATCGATTATGCCGACACAAGATGACAGAATAATCGCTGCACTCATTTATGGGACTAGTTTATTCTTCCCGCTTTTGGGACCAGTACTGCTTTGGCTTTGGAAGAAGGATGGATCAAGCTTCGTCGATTATCACGGCAAGGAATATTTCAATTTCCTTATTTCTTATACGATTTATGGAGTGGCAGCCTCTTTATCCATGTTCATTTTGATTGGATTCATATTGGCGCCGATTGTTGGTATTATGGCATTCGTTTTCACCATTATTGCGATAGTGAAAGCCTATCAAGGTGAAGAATACCGTATTCCGTTGATAATCCATTTCATTAAATGAGGAATCGGGGAAAGCCGGGTTGGGAAAAATCCCGCCCGGCTTTTTTTTTACAGTATGATGCTTGGAGGTAAAACAATGAATATTCGGCAGTATTACTTGACCAACGCTTCCGTTTTTCTGAATATTTCTATTTTTTCGGCCGTAATTGCCGGTATCATTTTTATAGGCCTGATCATGCTCGCGGATGGATGGATGGCTGTCGAAATGTCGATTACATTCCTTTTTGTGAGCATTCTTTTTTTTGGAGTATACCTGCTCAACAGAAAGCATGCAGCAGCTGTCCCGCCGATTATACATACACATCATGGAGAGCTTTTTGGCCAAAAAAGCATTCTCCTGCTGTTCCTCCCTTCACCGACTCTCCGTATTCTCTTATTTCATCCGGACGGGTCTTTACTTGGGGAAATAACGGATGGGAATAGGGCGTGGTACAGATGGGTGATTCCGAATTTTATGCTGAGGTGTTTCCGGCAGACCTATCTATTGACGGATCATCAGGATCATGTGCTGGCAGTCTACCATCTCGGTTCTTTTTTCTCCAATAAAGTGGAGATGTGCACAGGGAAAGACAGGCAGTTTGCGACATATGAAGAGAGTAGGAAACAATCATTATTCAAATACAGTGGAGAAGTGGTGAGAAGTGATGGAACGGCATCAATCCCCGTGAATATAAGCGGGTTTCTTCAGGAGTTCTCCCTCCCGGCGCATCCTTTAGCCGATAGCCCGTTTGTCACATTTCGGAAAGGATATATGCCGCTCGATTGGGGGACAAGGTTCCGGGAATTGAATACACCAATCCTCACATTCAGCAGCAATGCGAATAAGGAAGAGCAGCTTTGTGTCTATGGGCTTTGCATCCGGCTTTTCAGCGGAGAGAAAAATTGAAGCATCTATTGCCATCTATTTAATCGGATTTGATATAATGGATTGGAATATATTCACAAGGGGGATGACAGATGAAGATTCTGGATGAAGTTTTGGAGTATAATAAAGGATTCGTCGATCAGAAGGAGTATGAAAGCTTCAAGACCGATAAATTCCCGGATAAGAAAATGGTCGTCATCAGTTGTATGGACACAAGACTGGTGGAGATGCTGCCGAAGGCGATGAATATCCGGAATGGGGATGTCAAGATCATTAAGACAGCGGGAGCGGTTGTTTCCCATCCTTTCGGAAGTGTGATGAGGAGTATTCTTGTGGCGATCTATGAACTTCATGCTGAGGAAGTGTTTGTGATCGGACACCATGATTGCGGGATGGCTTCCGTAAACGTGGAAAATGTAGTGAACAAAATGAAAGATAGAGATGTTTCGCCTGATACCATCAATATCATTGAACATTCAGGAATCAATATCAAGAATTGGCTGAGAGGATTCGATGCGGTGGAGGACAGTGTCAGAAACAGTGTCGAAATTATCCGCAACCATCCGCTCATTCCTAAGGATATTGCTGTGCACGGCTTGGTCATCTCACCAGAAACAGGGAAGCTCGATGTAGTGACACAAGGATATAGAGCGGAAGAAGTAAGCTCATCTTAATAAAGTACGGGAAAGGGCAGCGCTGCATTTGCAGTGCTGCCTTTTCACAAGAAATCCTTTTGCGGTTTCAAATAACGTTTCAATTCAACAGATAAGAGCTGCACGATGCTTTTTGGGAGCTCTACTTGTTTTAAATCCGCGGGTTTGGGATAGACTCCGACAGCATTCCACTTGACACGCACATATCCGCTCCATAGCAATTCTTTTGCGTCTGATAAGACGGAAGCACGTATCGCCGCTTCTTTGGAGGACAGCTTGTCTGAAATGTCCTGTACCTGTTCCACAGAGAAATCGAAATAATAGATTGTTTTGCTTGACCGGCTCTTCACTCTCAAAATATATCAATCCTATCCTTTCTTTGTTAAAATTATATAAAAGAATAGATGCAAACTCAATTTACATCATGTATGAGGAGGACTTTATGAAACTGACATTTATCAAATGCCATGGTTCCGGGAATGACTTTCTGCTTCTCGATGAATACTCGGTGCCGGTGGCACTAACGGAAAAGGACAGGGCGGAAATGGCTGCCGCATTATGTAATAGAGAGACGTCCATTGGAGCGGATGGAATCCTGTTTTTCCAGAAAAGTAAACTGGCTGATGGAAGAATGCGTGTATTCAATGCAGATGGAAGCGAAGCCTCCATGTGCGGCAACGGCTTGCGCTGCGTGGCCAGATATGCATGCACCTTGCTCGGGAAACAGAAATTGTCGATCGAGACGATGAAAGCGGTGCTCCACTGTGAACAGACAGAAGAAATGGCACCTGGAGTACCTTCCTTCAAAGTCGAAATTTCCCCGGTATCATTCGCTGCAGAATCCCTTCCGATGCATATCGGTAAAGAGAAATTGGTGAACGAAAAAATCGAATCATTGTCGGAGCAGCTTCTTTTCTCGGCAGTGTCTGTCCCGAATCCGCATCTGATTACATTAGTGGGGAAAGAACAATTGAGTGACGGCACTCAGCAGCAATTGGCCTCCTTCCTGAATGGGAAAAATGATTATTTTCCGGATGGCGTGAACGTTAGTTTTGTCCATCCGATGGAAGAAGGGATCTTCGTGAAAACGTTCGAACGCGGAGTAGGATTCACGAATGCATGCGGAACAGCAATGAGCGCATCCACCCTCATCACATGCCTGCTTGATGTCAAAAGCTTTGGCGAAGAAGTATCTGTATACAACCCTGGAGGCAAAGTGAAATGCGTCGCTCATCAGAAGGAAGACGGCGGGTACATGATCGATCTGATCGGAAATGCCACCTATGTGAAGCGATTGAACGTTGAGTGGACATCTGAAAAACATCAATATGAAACGGAAAGTGATTTCCCGGAAGAAGCAAAAAGCTATGATGCTTTCCAAAAGGAAACAGCAGCATTGGTGTATGCGGTGCTGCACTGAATCTAAAAAAATGATGAAGTTTCTTTGCGCTCGAGTTCTGTCCAAACTCTTCTTTCTCGTTTCTTCTATCAAACAACCCGGTTTTCCTTTTGGATCAGTATTCGGATATTTTGATAGTAACTGAATGTAAATCAACATCAATGTTAAAGATGGGTAGAATAGTACCCATGGAGGATACGTAAAAGTGAACTTCGAAAAACTTCGAACAAAGACAACCATTTATTTTGCGGCTGAGATCATTCTTGTCATTCTGTTCGGTTATCTCTTCATAGAGATTGCGGAGGACCTGATGGAAGAAGATCTCAAACCTTTCGATTTCGCCGTCATCGATATGATCCAAAGCAATATTTCAGATAAATTGACGGTCATCATGAAAGGAATCACTTTCTTCGGCGGACAACAATGGCTGGTTACAGCAACTGCGATAGGCGGAATCATCCTGTTCTTTACATACAGAAGATATGGAATCTATCTGATTTTGACGATGGCAGGCGGCGGGATGTTCAATTTGATGTTGAAACATCTATTTGAAAGGGAGCGGCCTTCGTTTTATCGGATCATTGAAGCACAAGGATACAGTTTTCCGAGCGGTCATAGCATGAGTTCATTCATCTTCTTCACGGCCTGTGCCGTCATTCTTGTGAAAATTTCCAAAAATACGCTGGCGGACGTGCTGATATCCTTGTTTTTCTGTCTGCTTGTCCTGGCAATCGGCATCAGCAGAATCTATTTGGGCGTGCATTATCCGAGTGACGTCATCGCAGGCTTTGCCGGCGGCGGGTTTTGGATCGTGTTTTGTACCATCCTCCTGCAGATTTATGAAATCCGACATCCGCAAAAATGAAAAAATCCCCGCTCGGTTTACCAAGCGGGGATCTTCAATTGGGGCGGACCGCCCAATTTGCTGCTTCGCCCGGTCTTTATGAATTTCCTGGCATATCATGATGACTAAGAACGCGCGAGCTCGCCTTTTTCTTCCTCTTTGTCAAGGAAGGTTGTACAAGCAGGGCATCTAACCGCTTTAATCGGAATTTCAGAAAGACATGCCGGACATTCTTTCATCGTCACCGGTTCCTCTTTCTCGACGCGGGTGAATTTATTCACTTGTCTCAACACAAGGAATACGAAGAAAGCGATGATCAAGAAATTGATGATCACATTGATGAACGCACCATAATTGATTGTTGCGGCACCAGCTTCTTTTGCTGCGGCAAGCGACTCGTACTCTTTACCGGATAGATTTATGTATAATTCGGAAAAATCGACTTTCCCGATGATCAGACCGAGCGGCGGCATCAAAATATCATCGACAAAGGACGTCACTATTTTCCCGAATGCGGTACCGATCACTACACCCACCGCCAATTCCAATACATTTCCCTTATCTATGAATAACTTAAACTCTTTCCACATGGCTGACTCCTCCTGACTGACTGTTTTCAATCCTTCTCGTTATTTGCAAATCGCTCCTATCCAATAATAGTGGAAGAATGTTGGATACGGATGAAAACATATTGACAAATGGTTGATTCCTCTTTATGATATAAAAAATGCAATATTTTGAAAAGTGAATAGCATACTCTTATCTAGAGAGGCTGAGGGATCTGGCCCTGTGAAGCCGAGGCAACCATCATTTAATGAACGGTGCCAATGCCAGTAGAAGTAAATTTCTAGACGATGAGAGAGGTCTGATTCAGATACATATCGGCGCTCTTTCTGTTTATAGGAAGGGCGCTTTCTTTGTGCATTTGGCTGAGGATGCAGATAAGATACTTTTGTCGGACTATATGTCTGAAAATAAAGAAAATAAAGTCTTTTGGAGAAATGGAGGATGTTATATGAATATATTAACGCAGTTGGCGCAAACAGGTGTGAAGAAAGATCCGGCGACGGGTTCCATCAGTACCCCGATTTACCAGAGTGCAACTTTTGAACATCCGGCCTTGGGTCAAAGCACGGGATTCGACTATTCGAGAACATCAAATCCCACAAGAAAAGCGTTGGAAGAAGCGATTGCCGTTTTGGAATCAGGAGATGAAGGGTTCGCTTTCTCTTCCGGTATGGCGGCGGTCGCGACGGTACTGTTCCTATTCAAACCCGGCGATCACATCATCGTATCCGATGATCTATACGGAGGAACGTACAGACTGATCGAGGAAACATTCAGGTCCTATGGCATCGATGCATCTTATGTGGATACTTGTTGTACCGATGCAATCAGGGAAGCTATCCGCCCGGATACTGCTGCCATCTTCATTGAAACACCTTCCAACCCGCTCATGAAAGTGACGGATCTTCAGGCTGTCGGTCAACTTGCTGCCGATCACGGCCTGCTGATGATTGTGGATAATACATTCCTTACTCCTTATCTGCAAAAACCGATCGCTTTCGGCGCAGATATCGTCGTCCATAGTGCATCCAAGTATTTAGGCGGACATAATGATGTGATCGGCGGTTTGCTGGTCACCGCACACCCGGAATTGAGTGAGAAAGTACGGAAGCTGCAGAACAGTGCCGGCACAATTCTGGGACCTCAGGATGCATGGCTCCTTATGAGGGGAATGAAGACACTCGGTCTTCGTATGGAACAGCAGCAGGCAACTGCTCAGAAGATCGCTTGTTGGCTGATAGAGCATCATCTCGTGGATAAAGTTTACTATCCCGGATTGGATGATCACCCTCAAAAGCAGCTTTCGGAGTCACAAAGCAGCGGCTTTGGTGCGATGCTTTCCTTCGAGGTGAAACATAAGGAAATTGCGGCAATTTTGCTGAAGGAAATCAAACTGCTCTCTTTCGCGGAAAGTCTTGGCGGAGTGGAATCACTGATTACCTATCCGGTGACACAGACGCATATGGATATTCCGGAAGAGATCAGAACTGCAAAAGGAATAACAGACAGATTACTGCGGCTTTCAGTCGGCATTGAGCACGCGGATGATCTGATTGCTGATCTTGAACAAGCTCTTGAGAAAAGTGTACAGCTTGTCATGGAATGATCAATCCCGCATACGAATCGGGATTAGTGAAGCCAATGAAAATATCGTCTTACCGGAAGAGGTGACCCCATGAATTTTCGAGAAGAAATAAAAAAACGCATATTGATAGGTGAAGGAGCGATGGGTACGCTGCTGTACGCAAACGGTCTGGATCAATGTTACGAGGGACTGAACATTACGGATCCAGAACTCGTGAAAGGAATCCACGCTGCCTATCAAAATGCAGGTGCCGATATTCTGCAGTCCAACACGTATGGTGCCAATCACCATAAGCTGAAGAGATACGGCTTGGAAGGCCAGACTGCCGCCATTAACCGGAAAGGGATGAAAATTGCAAAGGAAGCCGCAGGAAATCATCAATTTGTCTTCGGAACGATCGGTGCATCAAGAAATCTCCATGCCTCCGATCTTTCATTGCCGGAGCTTGAAAGGAATTTCCGGGAACAGCTGTTCAGTCTCCTTCTGGAAGATCCGGATGGTATTTTGCTTGAGACATATTATGATCTGGAAGAAATGGAAGCAGTCCTGCAAATTACCCGTAAAGAAACGGACATCCCAATCATCGCGAATGTTTCCCTGCATGAAATCGGATATCTTCAGAACGGCATGCATCTGAATGACGCGGTCTTAAGGCTGGAGGAACTCGGCGCTGACGTCATCGGTGTGAATTGCCGGCTCGGCCCGTATCATACAATACGCTCTTTTGAAGAGGTTGCGCTTCCTGCAAAAGCTCATTTGTCCGCATATCCCAATGCCAGCTTGCCGGAATATGCGGAAGGGAGACTTCAATTCGGGAGTAATACAGGATATTTCACCAAAAGCGCAATCGCATTGTATGAACAAGGAGTCAGAGTGATCGGCGGCTGCTGCGGTACGACTCCGGATCATATCAGGGAAGTGAGCGAGGCAGTGAAGGGGCTTCTGCCGATAGAGACGAAGGAAATTAAACCAAGGAAAGTGGAAATTTCCGAAACCGTCCAGCCTCCGACAGAAGATGCCCTATACCAAAAAGCAATGAAGCAAAGAAGCATCTTGGTTGAATTGGATCCGCCGAAAAAGCTGGAGGCATCCAGGTATCTCGAAGGTGCCAGAGCCATCATGGAAGCCGGTGCGGATGCGATCACTCTAGCCGATAATTCCCTTGCGACCCCGAGGATCAGCAATATGGCGCTTGGCAGCATGATGAAGGCGGAGGGGATGAATCCTCTGATCCATTTGACATGCAGAGACCATAATCTGATCGGGCTGCAATCTCATCTGATGGGTCTCCATACTCTCGGGATGGATGAAATCCTCGTCATTACTGGGGATCCTTCCAAACTCGGGGACTTTCCTGGAGCGACGTCCGTTTACGATATGTCCTCCATGGACCTGATCTCCCTGATAAAGAATCAATTCAATGAAGGATTGTCTTACAGCGGAAAATTGCTCGGACAGAAAACGTCATTCAAGGTGGCGGCCGCATTCAATCCGAATGTGCGGCATTTGGATAAAGCGGTGGTAAGACTGGAAAGAAAAATAAAGGCCGGTGCGGATTCATTCCTGACACAGCCGATCTATTCGGTGGAACAAGTGGAACAAATCTATCAGGCAACAAAACATCTTTCTGCCCCGATTTTCATTGGCATCATGCCATTGACAAGCTACCGTAATGCGGAATTCATCCACAATGAAGTACCTGGCATCATTTTGCCCGATTCTGTACTCAGGGCAATGGAGAAAGCAGGTGATGACCGCATCAAAGCGGAGCAAGAAGGCTTAAGGATTGCGAAGGAACTGGCTGAAGCTGCCATGGAGCGGTTTAATGGCATCTATTTGATCACGCCGTTTCTCCGCTATCATCTCACAATAGAACTAACAAAACACATCAGGGCTGTGGACAAAGCTGCGAAGAAAGAGGAAGTGATTCTGTATGAGTGAGGCATTGAAGAATTTAATGAAGGAAAGGATTTTGGTGCTTGACGGGGCAATGGGAACGATGATTCAGGATGCCGGACTGACGGCTGAAGACTTCGGCGGGGAAGAATACGAAGGCTGTAATGAATATTTATCGATCACCAAACCTGATACAATCCAATCCATCCATGAAGCATATCTCGAGGCGGGCTCGGATATCATCGAAACCAATACATTCGGGGCGGCAAGTCTTGTGCTGGATGAGTACGATCTTGGCCATATGGCATATAAAATCAATAAAGTGTCCGCACAGATGGCAAAAGCCGCCTGCGAGAAATATTCCACACCCGGCAAGCCGCGGTTTGCCGGAGGATCCATGGGACCAACAACTAAAACATTATCGCTTACAGGAGGAACCACATTCGACGCTTTGACGGAGGCGTATAGGGAGCAGGCGACCGGTTTGATCGACGGCGGCTGTGATCTTCTGCTGCTGGAGACATGTCAGGATATGCTGAATGTGAAAGCGGCCCACAAAGGGATCAAGGAAGCATTCGCACAGACAGGCAAAGAGCTTCCCATCATCATTTCCGGAACGATCGAGCCGATGGGCACCACTCTTGCAGGTCAGCCGATCGAAGCTTTCTATTTTTCCTGCGAGCATATGAAACCCATCGCAGTCGGTTTGAACTGTGCAACAGGACCGGAATTCATGACGGACCATATCCGTACCCTTTCATCCCTTGCGGATACAGCGGTTTCCTGTTATCCGAATGCCGGTCTGCCTGATGAAGACGGACATTACCATGAGTCGCCCCTTTCCTTGGCCAAAAAGGTCAGACAATTCGCAGAGAAAGGCTGGGTCAATATACTTGGCGGCTGCTGCGGCACCACACCTGAACATGTCGCAGCCATGGTTGAAGCAGTCAAAGGTTTAAAACCGAGAGAGATTCCTTCGGAGACACATAACCATGCCCTTTCGGGGACAGATGCGCTCATTTATGATGTAAGCATGAGACCTCTGTTCGTGGGTGAAAGAACCAATGTGATCGGCTCACGCAAATTCAAAGAACTGATCAGGGATAAGAAATTCGAGCAAGCTTCCGAGATTGCCAGGGCACAAGTGAAAAAAGGTGCCCACGTCATCGATATATGTCTGGCAGACCCGGATGATGATGAACTTGGAAACATGGCTGCATTCGTAACGGAAGTGGTGAAGAAGGTCAAAGTTCCTTTAGTCATTGATTCAACGGATGATCAAGTCATCGAAACAGCGCTGAAGCATTCGCAAGGGAAAGCAATCATCAATTCCGTCAATCTGGAAGATGGGGAAGCGAAATTCGAATCGGTTTCCGCACTCATCCATCTCTACGGCGGGGCATTGGTTGTCGGAACAATCGATGAGAAAGGGATGGCAGTCACTGCAGAGGATAAACTGCGTATCGCAAAGCGCTCCTACAGCTTGCTGGTCGATACATACAAGGTCAACCCGAAAGACATCATCTTCGATCCCCTTGTTTTTCCGGTTGGGACGGGGGATGAACAGTATATCGGTTCCGCGCTTGAAACGGTGAAAGGCATCCGTGCCATCAAAGAAGCACTGCCGGATTGCCAAATGATTCTTGGTATTTCCAATGTATCGTTCGGTCTGCCGCCGAAAGGACGGGAAATACTGAATGCGGTCTTTCTGTATCACTGTACAAAAGCCGGACTGGATTATGCGATCGTCAACACCGAAAAGCTGGAGCGGTTCGCGAGTATTCCGGAAGAAGAAATCGCTTTGGCTGAACGACTTCTGTTCGAAACGACGGATGAGGCACTTCAAAGCTTCACCGCATTCTATAGGGATAAAAAAACCGGACCTGTCATCGCTGTTGAAACGCTGCCGCTAGAGGAAAGACTGGCACGTTACGTTGTGGAAGGGACGAAAGAAGGTCTGCTCGACGATTTAAAGGAAGCACTTCAATCGGGCAAGAAGCCGCTTGACATCATCAACGGACCTTTGATGACGGGAATGAGCGAAGTCGGCGTGTTATTCAATGATAATCAACTGATTGTGGCAGAGGTTCTGCAAAGTGCGGAAGTGATGAAAGCATCCGTTTCCTATTTGGAGCCGTTGATGGAAAAGGATGAAGCCGGCGGCAGCTCAAAAGGCAAGATTATTCTTGCCACTGTCAAAGGGGATGTTCATGACATCGGGAAAAACTTGGTTGGAATCATTTTGGCCAATAATGGATTCGAAATCATCGATCTTGGAATTAAAGTGGCTCCCCAAGAATTGATCCAGGCCTATAATCAACATAAGCCGACCATGATCGGTTTATCAGGGCTTCTGGTGAAATCTGCCCAGCAAATGGTCCTGACGGCGCAGGATTTGAAAGAACAAGGAATCGGTGTGCCGATTATCGTAGGGGGAGCGGCATTATCGAGGAAATTCACAGATAATCGCATCGCCCCCGAATATGCCGGTGCCGTGCTCTATGCAAAAGATGCCATGGAAAGCCTTGCTTTGGCGAATACCATGCATGAAGAAGAGGAGCGGGTCATATTCCTAACCTCGCTTGAAGAAAAAAGGAAGGCATCCCAAGCCCGGCAGCAGCAAAGACAAAAGCCGGACGCACCGCTCGAGAAAGCATTCAAAACAGTAGCGGATGCAGAAGTGAAAGTTCCTGAAGACCTGCAAAGGCATGTCCTCACAAACTATCCTTTGCAGACCGTCCATCCATATGTGAACAAACAGATGCTGCTCGGTCATCATCTCGGCCTGAAAGGAAAAGTGAAAGACCTATTGGCCAAATCGGATCAAAGGGCGGTTGAACTGAATGAACTCATCGAGGACCTGTACGCCGGTCTTCAAGAATCCGGGCACAGCATCAATGGAGTATACCGATTCTTCCCTGCCCAAAGCGAAGGAAACAAAGTTCTCGTCTACAATCCGGATCAGCCGGGCGAAGTACTGGAAGTATTCGACTTCCCGCGGCAGACCACGCATCCGTTCCTATGTCTCGCGGATTACTTAAAGCCGGTATCCTCCGGAGAAATGGATTATGCAGGATTCTTTGTCGTCTCGGCAGGAAAAGGGATCAGGGAGAAAAGTGATCAATGGAAAGAAAAAGGGGAATTCCTGAAAAGCCATGCTATTCAGTCATTGGCATTGGAGATGGCGGAAGGACTTGCGGAAAGAATGCACCAAATCATGAGGGATAAACAGCAAATCAGCGACCCGATCGACATGACCATGCAAGAAAGATTCGCCGCCAAATACACTGGCCAGCGCTTCTCCTTCGGATACCCGGCCTGCCCGAACCTGGAAGACCAAGAAAAACTGTTCAGACTTTTGCAGCCGGAAGACATCGGCATCCACCTGACGGAAGGCTGCATGATGGATCCCGAAGCAAGTGTATCGGCAATCGTATTTGCCCATCC
>JAZNGP010000054.1:0-59075 GCA_045576475.1 Bacillus sp. (in: firmicutes)
CAAAAATACTTCTTATGTTATCCAGTTTTGAAGGAACGATGTTCCTTTAACTTAATATGTCTGGTGATGATGGCGAAGAGGCCACACCCGTTCCCATACCGAACACGGAAGTTAAGCTCTTCAGCGCCGATGGTAGTTGGGGGTCTCCCCCTGTGAGAGTAGGACGTCGCCAGGCAGCAAATGAGAAGATCAGCAGAGATGCTGGTCTTTTTTGTGTTTTTTTGAGAGGGAAAAATCAGTACAGAACTGTATGGAAGCAATAAAATATACTTAAAGAAAATTAATAGTATAGATGGATAATCCGCATGGTATAATATTCCTTAAAAATAACAAGTGAATCTTTCAACTGTCTAAAGCGGCTGCAAATGGAGTATATCTCTCCTGACCCTGATGCGGAGAATAGCGGTATTTCAGTTTACAAGGAATAGAATGACAAAAGAATATGCCTGTAAATACACCCAAAGCGTTTGTATCAAAGCAGAAATGGGTAAGAGAAGATTGACTAATTTACGTTTAATAGTGGTAAAAAAAGGACACAATGTAGATACAAAAGAAGAAGGCACCTTTGTTGCATTCAGGTGTTTTTTCTCATATAATTTAAGTCAAATATAGTCAAAGTCAAGGGCGAGGAATAATCATTAGCCATGGGTTTCGTGTCCGATTGGAGGAGAAGGATATGAACAATATCTCTGACATAATTGAAGCCTATCTGAAGAAAGTACTGAATCAAAGCGAGAAGGATATAGTCATTATCAAGCGAAGTGAAATTGCTGATAAGTTCCAATGCGTTCCTTCCCAGATTAATTATGTCATTAACACAAGATTCACTGCGGAGAAAGGCTATGTGGTTGAGAGCAAAAGAGGCGGCGGCGGTTTCATCCGTATTACTAAGGTACAATTCTATGACCATGCACATGTGATCGATCAACTTATTGAAATGGCCGATAACAAAGTTTCCCAGCAGACGGCCGAGAATATGGTACGCCGGCTGGCGGACGAAGAAATCATCAACAATAGGGAAGCCAGGCTGATCTTGAGTGCCATCGATCGTTCGGTAATCATGGTGGAACTTCCGAAAAGGGATGAATTGCGCGCTCGAATTCTTATTGCAATGCTCAACAGTCTTAAATATGAATGAATGACCGAAGGAGAAGGGGGAATCCAGATGGAGTGTCAGGAATGCGGCAAGAGGCCGGCCACTCTTCAGTTCACACAGTATGTGAACGGCGAAAAGATGGAAGTTCGTCTCTGTGAGGTCTGCTCACAGGAAAAAAGTGAAAAGTTCATGATGAATAATACATCCAGCTTTTCGATACATCAGCTGCTTTCGGGACTATTGAATTTCAACCCAAAATTCACTCCTGCCGCAAATACATATAAACAATCATTGACTGAAAGTAGATGTGAGCAGTGCGGGATGAATTATGCCGAATTCGCCAGAGTCGGGAAGTTTGGCTGCTCCCATTGCTACAGTCACTTTGCACCGCAGCTTGAACCGATTCTTAAGAGACTGCAGGGCGGCAACGATGCACATAAGGGCAAAATACCAGCCAGGATTGGAGGCAGTCTTTCCGTCCGCAGGAAGATATCAGAGTTGAGGGACGGGCTGAAAGAAAGCATAGAAGCGGAAGAATTCGAAAGGGCAGCAGCCCTAAGGGATGAAATCAGAAGATTGGAAAAGGAATACCGGAAACAGCAAGAAGGGGGAGGCTTTGAGTGAGTATGGAGAAGTTCATGAAAAGAACACTGAGTTCATGGATGAACGAGGGCGGTCCCAGCTCTGACATAGTCCTCAGTACTCGGATAAGACTGGCAAGAAATCTGAGGGAGTATACCTTTCCTCCTCTGCTGAAAAAGGAAGAAGCGGCGGGAATGATTGAAATGCTTGAGAACAAGCTGGAAAACTTAATGCCGGATATCCCTTTTGAATACCTGAGGATGTCCGAAATGCAGCCTTTGGAGAAAAGAGTACTTGTCGAGAAGCATCTGATCAGTCCTAATCTGGCCCAAAGTGCTGCAAGTGGTGCATGTCTGCTGTCGGAAGATGAAAAAATAAGCATAATGATTAACGAAGAGGATCATTTGAGAATTCAATGTATAGTATCCGGTTTCCAATTGAATGAAGCCTTGGTTATGGCGAATCGGATAGATGATCTGATGGAATCACAGGTCGACTATGCCTTTGATGAACGATTCGGGTATCTGACCAGTTGTCCTACGAATGTCGGTACAGGTTTAAGGGCTTCTGTGATGGTTCACTTACCTGGATTGGTTCTTACGAAGCAAATCAACCGTATTATTCCTGCCATCAACCAGCTGGGCTTGGTAGTAAGGGGGATTTACGGGGAAGGCAGCGCGGCTCTCGGTAACATCTTTCAGATCAGTAACCAAATTACTTTAGGGAAGTCGGAAGAGGAGATTGTGGAAGATCTCAAAAGTTTGGTGCAGCAGATCATCGAACAGGAAAGGTTGGCTCGGGAAGCATTACTCAAGACTTCAAACATACAATTAGAAGATAGAATCTTTCGTTCATTAGGTACATTGGAAAGCGCAAGGATTATTGAAACGGCAGAAGCTGCAAAATGTCTGTCCGATGTAAGGCTCGGCATAGACTTAGGGTATATCAAGAACATATCCTGCAACATTCTGAGTGAATTGATGACCTTGACACAGCCGGGATTCCTTCAATTGTATGAAGGAGCCGAATTGGACGCTCGCGGCAGGGATATACGCCGGGCCGCTGTCATCAGAAGCCGATTAAATATGGAAAGACATAAAGAATAGAGGAGGCAATTATATATGATGTTCGGAAGATTTACGGAAAGAGCCCAAAAAGTATTGGCGCTTGCACAGGAAGAGGCTATTCGTTTAGGTCATAACAATATCGGTACGGAACATATCCTGCTCGGCCTTGTCCGTGAGGGAGACGGAATTGCGGCAAAGGCACTTTATGCATTGGGCTTGGAAGCGGAGAAGATTCAGAAAGAAGTCGAGAACCTCATCGGGCGCGGACAGGACGGGGCACAAACAATCCATTATACACCCCGTGCCAAAAAGGTAATTGAATTGTCGATGGACGAAGCGCGTAAATTGGGTCATTCATATGTAGGTACGGAACATATTCTTCTTGGTCTGATCAGAGAGGGAGAAGGAGTAGCGGCCAGAGTGCTTAACAATTTGGGCGTAAGCTTGAATAAAGCCCGCCAGCAGGTTCTGCAACTGTTGGGAAGTAATGAATCCGTGGGACATCAAGGAAACACTTCAGCAGCTGCAAGCACCCCTACGCTCGACAGCCTTGCCCGTGATCTGACAGTCGTGGCGCGTGAAGGAAGCCTGGATCCTGTTATCGGCAGAAGCAAGGAAATACAAAGGGTAATCGAGGTCTTGAGCCGCAGGACGAAAAACAATCCTGTATTGATCGGAGAACCGGGTGTCGGTAAGACGGCAATCGCTGAAGGACTGGCTCAGCAAATCGTCAATAACGAGGTGCCTGAAATCTTGAGGGATAAGCGGGTGATGACACTCGATATGGGAACGGTTGTGGCTGGTACGAAATATCGCGGTGAATTCGAGGATCGCCTGAAGAAGGTAATGGATGAGATTCGCCAAGCGGGCAATATCATTCTATTCATAGATGAACTTCATACATTAATCGGTGCAGGAGGTGCAGAAGGTGCCATTGATGCCTCCAACATCCTGAAACCATCTCTTGCAAGGGGCGAGCTTCAATGTATCGGTGCAACGACATTGGATGAATACAGGAAATATATCGAGAAGGATGCTGCATTGGAAAGACGGTTCCAGCCGATTCAAGTGGATGAACCGACAGTAGATGAATCCATACAGATCTTGAAAGGGCTGCGTGACCGATATGAGGCCCATCACCGGGTTTCCATCACGGATGAAGCAATCGATGCGGCCGTCAAGCTCTCAGACAGGTATATATCTGATCGCTTCCTTCCTGATAAAGCAATCGATCTCATTGATGAAGCAGGTTCTAAGGTACGCCTCCGTTCCTATACGACACCTCCGAATCTGAAAGAACTGGAAGTGAAACTCGAAGAGGTACGCAAAGAGAAAGATGCGGCTGTCCAAAGTCAGGAATTCGAAAAAGCAGCTTCTTTAAGGGATTCGGAACAGCGTTTAAGAGAGAAGCTTGAAGAAACGAAGAAGACTTGGAAAGAGCAGCAAGGCAAGGAGAACAGTGAAGTCACGGTTGAGGATATTGCGACGGTAGTGTCCAATTGGACGGGAGTGCCGGTGACGAAATTGGCACAGACAGAATCTGATAAGCTCTTGAATATGGAATCCATTCTCCACAATCGAGTAATCGGGCAAGAAGAAGCAGTGAAAGCGGTAGCGAAGGCTGTCCGCCGTGCAAGGGCAGGCTTGAAAGATCCGAAACGCCCTGTTGGCTCATTCATTTTCCTTGGGCCGACAGGTGTAGGAAAGACAGAACTGGCCCGTGCTTTGGCGGAATCGATCTTCGGGGATGAAGATGCGATGATACGTGTGGATATGTCCGAATATATGGAGAAACACTCGACATCCCGCTTGGTCGGCTCTCCCCCAGGGTATGTCGGCTATGAAGAAGGCGGACAATTGACTGAGAAAGTCAGAAGAAAGCCGTATTCCGTTGTATTATTGGATGAAATAGAGAAAGCACATCCGGATGTCTTCAATATCTTATTGCAGGTGCTCGAAGATGGACGGCTCACAGATTCCAAAGGGCGTACGGTTGACTTCAGGAATACCATCCTGATCATGACATCGAATGTTGGCGCATCGGCTCTGCAGCGCAATAAATACGTAGGTTTCAATATACAGGATGAGGGGACCGATTATAAGGATATGAAAGGAAAAGTGATGGAAGAGCTGAAGAAGGCATTCCGTCCTGAGTTCCTGAACCGAATCGACGAGATGATCGTGTTCCACTCACTGGAGAAAAAACACCTGAAGGAAATCGTTCTATTGCTTGCGGATCAGCTGGTGAAACGTTTGGCAGAGCAGGAAATATATATTGAATTAACAGATGCTGCTATAGATAAGGTCGCAAAAGAAGGGTATGACCCTGAATATGGGGCTCGACCTTTGAAAAGGGCCATCCAAAAACATATTGAAGACTATCTATCGGAAGAGTTGCTGAAAGGCAATATCGTCAAAGGCCAAAAAATCGTCATTGACGTGGCAGATAATGAAATGATTGTCCGACCTGTAGAAACAGCCTCTACAAGTAAATAAACGTTTCTTAAAGCACAGGGCTGTCATTCTGCCCTGTGCTTTTTGTAAGACGTTAAAAAAACATATAGATTTAATGTGATTTTAATTATTTTTTAAGAATTTACTTTTATAATAAGATATAATGCCCTATTTGCTTTTTTTTGTATAACAAGGATACACTTAAATCTTATCTTAGGAAGCGTTGACTGTTCGTTATGTAGTAGGACATACGGTTAATGAATGATTCATATTAGACGACATGAATTTTATATAGAAATAATACAATGAAGGAGGAAGTTTATTGGCAAAGAAGAAAACGAAATTTATTTGCCAATCTTGCGGGTATGAATCCGCGAAATGGATGGGTAAATGCCCAGGCTGCGGAGAATGGAATAAAATGCTCGAAGAAGTGGAGTTTGTGAAACCGGCACGCAAAGGCGCATTCACCCATAGCGAAGGGACCGTACGTGTGAAGGCGGCGCCGATCACAAGCATTCAATCATCAAAGGAGCCGCGCATCAAAACCGATTTGGACGAATTGAATCGTGCGCTTGGCGGAGGAATCGTTTATGGCTCGCTTGTCTTGATTGGAGGAGACCCCGGGATTGGGAAATCGACATTATTACTTCAAGTATCTGCTCAATTGGCTCAAAAGCAACAGAAGGTGTTATATGTATCCGGAGAAGAATCTGTCAAACAGACTAAGTTGAGAGCGGATCGTTTAGGTACGGTTTCTGAGAATTTGTATGTATTCTCCGAAACAGATATGGATTTCATCGAACAAGCGATTGAGGAAGTACAGCCGGACCTTGTGATCATTGACTCGATACAGACGGTTTTCCAGCCGGATGTAACATCTGCACCGGGAAGTGTATCACAGGTAAGGGAATGTACGGCTTCTTTAATGAGGATTGCCAAGACGAAAGGTATAGCCGTGTTTATCGTGGGTCATGTTACAAAAGAAGGGAATATTGCAGGACCGCGTTTATTGGAACATATGGTGGATACAGTCCTTTATTTTGAAGGAGAGCGTCACCATACATACCGGATTGTGAGAGCTGTGAAGAATCGTTTTGGGTCTACGAACGAAATGGGAATTTTCGAGATGAAGGAGCACGGGCTGGAAGAGGTGGAGAATCCATCCGAGATATTCCTTGAAGAGCGTTCAAAAGGTGCTTCCGGATCCACTGTCGTAGCATCCATGGAAGGCACAAGACCTGTCTTGGTGGAGATACAGGCACTTATATCCCCGACAAGCTTCGGCAACCCCAGACGGATGGCTACCGGCATCGATCATAACCGTGTCTCCTTATTGATGGCTGTCCTGGAGAAGCGTGTCGGACTGCTGCTGCAAAATCAGGATGCTTATCTTAAAGTAGCCGGCGGAGTGAAACTGGATGAGCCCGCTATCGACTTGGCGATCGCTGTAAGTATCGCATCAAGTTTCCGTGATCAGCCGACGAGACAGTCGGATTGTATAATCGGGGAAGTTGGTTTGACCGGAGAAGTCAGAAGGGTATCTAGAATTGAACAGCGTGTGCAGGAAGCGGCGAAACTCGGGTTTACAAGAGTCATTGTCCCGGAGAATAATATCGGAGGCTGGACAGCACCGGCCGGAATAGAAATCATTGGTGTTTCAACTGTTTCTGAAGCATTGAGACAAGTGTTGGGAGGATAAATATGAGCGAAAAAAGGGCCGACAAAACGAAATCTGAAATCTTGCAGCTAGTGTCCCCTGGAACGCCATTAAGAGATGGAATCGATAATGTATTGAGAGCCAATACAGGCGGCTTAATTGTTGTCGGATACAACGATAAGGTGAAATCCATCGTGGAGGGCGGCTTCAAAATCGGCTGTCCTTATTCACCGAGTTCCTTATACGAACTGGCAAAGATGGACGGGGCTATTATTCTGAATGAAGCAACGGATAAAATCATTCTTGCAAACGCACAGCTCATACCTGATACTGCCTATGGTTCAAGCGAAACAGGAATGAGGCACAGGACGGCTGAAAGGGTGGCTAAGGAAACGAAGGCACTCGTGATCGCCATTTCCCAAAGAAGAACGATCATTACTGTCTATCAGGGCAATTTCCGTTATTCCTTGAAGGATATCGGTGTCATTCTGACAAAGGCTAACCAAGCGGTACAGACACTTGAGAAATACAAAACAGTCCTTCAGCAGAGTATAAGCGGTCTTGGCATCCTGGAATTCGAGGATAGTGTGACATATACCGATTTATTACGCGTCATGCATAGATTCATTATGTTTTTGAGAATCAAGGCGGAGCTTTTGTCTTATTTGACTGAACTTGGGACAGAAGGCCGGTTGATCAGGTTGCAGATGAATGAAATCATTACAGATCTTGAAGATGAAGGAGAATTGATCATCAAAGATTATGCGGCATCGGCAGAATCGGATCCGGAAGAGATACTGGATAAATTCCAAGAGCTTGCTCAGCAGCAGTTCATTGAGGATGGCCTTGTCCTTAAAGCGCTCGGTTACAATGGGTATGTCCCTGTCGATGAAATCATCGTTCCGCGCGGGTACCGGATGCTTCATAAGATTCCCAGGCTTCCGGGCTTGATTATTGATAATCTCGTCCAGTCTTTCGAGAATATCACGAACATCACCAAGGCGAGTGTGGAAGAATTGGATGATGTGGAAGGAATCGGCGAAGTCAGAGCGAAGAAGATAAAGGAAGGCCTGCGTGTCATCAAGAATCACCTTCATGCGGAGCGTACCATCTAATTGGCGGATATTTGTACACAAAAAGCAAGCATTAGAGAGGTTGCGGGGAAATAAATAGGTTTATAATGATGAGAGGGAGGTGAAGGAATGTTAAAACGGATTATTCAAGTATGCTTTGTGATTTTTGGAGGAACATTGGGAATGATTTTGATCCCGGAATTGCTCCGACTTATCAATGCTGATGATATAGCCTTTATTAACAATCCTTATGTAACATCTATATTGGGTGCACTTATATTTTATATTTTTACTTTCTGGACGATCGACTATGTAGTGAATTTCGTTAAGTGGTTCGAGGAGCTCTTAATCAAAGCCCCTATCACCGATATCATCTTCGGTACACTTGGGCTGATTGTGGGTCTGGTGGTGGCATTCCTGATCGCATATGCCCTGTCGGCAGTGAAAGTGCCTGTAGTCAATACAATAGCCCCTATTTTGATCACGCTTCTATGCGGCTATTTAGGCTTTCAGGTGGGCTTCAAGAAGCGGGATGAGCTGTTGAGCCTGGTAAGAAGCAGCTCTAAGAAGAAGGCGCAGGAACCTGAGGAAGAATCGGTGGAGATTGATGCACCATCCTATAAGATTCTGGATACAAGTGTCATCATTGACGGGCGCATCGCTGATATCTGTCAGACTGGTTTTGTGGAAGGAACATTGGTGATTCCTCAGTTCGTGCTCGAGGAACTGCAGCATATTGCGGATTCATCGGACGCACTCAAGAGAAACCGA
Organism: Bacillus sp. (in: firmicutes); assembly: GCA_045576475.1. Lineage (GTDB taxonomy): Bacteria > Bacillota > Bacilli > Bacillales > DSM-1321 > Bacillus_AD. Next base: position 8,701 of record JAZNGP010000054.1, read on the forward strand.
GGGAGACGCGGATTGGATATCCTCAACCGTATCCAAAAAGAATTGGCTGTCAAAGTGCAGTTCTATGAAGGAGACTTTGAAGATATCCAGGAAGTGGACAGCAAGCTGATCAAGCTTGCAAAAGTGATGCAGGGTGTCCTTGTGACGAACGATTTCAATTTAAATAAAGTATGTGAATTTCAGAACGTGCCGGTGTTGAATATCAACGATTTGGCCAATGCTATAAAGCCGGTCGTAATTCCTGGCGAAGAAATGAATGTGCTGGTCATCAAAGACGGCAAAGAACAGAATCAAGGTGTTGCATATCTGGATGATGGAACGATGATTGTAGTGGAGGATGGAAGAAATTATATCGGTAAGTATATCGATGTGGTTGTGACAAGTGTCCTTCAAACTTCTGCGGGACGAATGATTTTCGCGAAGCCGAAGATGCTCGAGAAAGCTCTTTGAAAGCGGAGGGTGACCACAGCGGGCAAAACACCTAATAGATAGACGGGAGAATTGCGGAATGTTTTATGAAGTAATCCTATTGGCAGCCGGGCAAGGAAAGCGAATGAAAGCAGGGAAAAACAAAGTATTTCTAGAATTGTCCGGTGTCCCGCTTATAGTGAAAACAATTAAAGTATTTGATGAAGATCCTTACTGCAAGAGAATCATCATGCCGATCAATCCGGATGAACAGGAACTTTTTGAAGAATGCTTAGCACCATACAGTTTCACAAAGGAATTAGTGTTCGCCCAAGGCGGCAGGGAAAGGCAGGACAGTGTCCATAATGGTCTGCAGCATTTGACTGATGACGAAGGCATTGTTCTCGTCCATGATGGTGCCCGTCCATTCGTCACCATTGAGCTGATCCGAGAGCTGGTCTCGGCTACCGATGACCATACAGCCGCCATACCAGGTGTACGGGTGAAAGATACCATCAAACAAGTGGAGAACGGTGTGGTGTTGAACACTATTGAGAGATCGAGCTTGTGGGCGGTGCATACGCCACAAGCTTTTCCTGTGTCTTTGCTGAAAGAAGCACATGCCAAGGCAGCGGAAACAGGATTGCTTGGTACGGATGATGCGAGCTTAGTGGAAGCGGTCGGTCAACAGGTCAAGATGGTGGAGGGTGATCATACGAATATCAAAATCACGACACCAGAGGATCTATACATTGCTGAATCAATCATGAAACACTGGAATCATTAAGCTTAAAATAGGAAGCAGGAAAAGGAGATATTTACGCTATGTTTCGAATAGGACAGGGCTATGACGTCCATCAATTGACGGATAACAGGCCGCTTATCATCGGCGGCATCACCATTCCATATGAGAAAGGATTGCTGGGCCACTCGGATGCGGATGTGCTGCTTCACACAGTGGCGGATGCATGTCTGGGGGCAATCGCAGAAGGAGATATCGGCCGCCACTTTCCCGATACCGATCCCGAATTCAAGGATGCCGATTCGGCCAAGTTATTGCAGCATGTATGGGCAATGGTCGAGGAACGGGGATATGAACTTGGGAATATCGATTGCACCATCATTGCCCAAAAACCGAAGATGGCTCCTTATATCGGTGCAATGAGGGAAAGAATTGCGGAATTGCTCCATACAGAAACGGATCGGGTCAATGTGAAGGCGACAACAACGGAACAGTTAGGATTCACGGGCCGCGGTGAAGGAATTGCAGCGCAGGCGACGGTTTTGATCATCCAAAAGAAGGCTTGAACCTGATTGGAAGATCTTAACGGAGAAAACGAGCCTTTTTTCATCAGCCTGAAAATGGTAAGATGATAATATTTACAGAACATGCTTGGGAGGCATATATAATGAGCAATGAGATCAGGGTGCGCTATGCGCCAAGTCCAACTGGGCACTTACATATAGGGAATGCCCGGGCGGCATTATTCAATTATTTGTTTGCACGTCATCACGGCGGCAAATTCATCATTCGTATTGAGGATACCGATACGAAGCGGAATGTCGAGGGCGGAGAAGAAAGCCAGCTGAAGTACTTGAAATGGCTTGGCATGGAATGGGATGAAAGTGTGGACGTACCGGGTGAATATGGTCCATACCGTCAATCCGATCGTCTGGATATCTATAAGAAATATTATGATGAACTGCTGGAGAAAGGTCTTGCTTACAAATGCTACTGTACGGAAGAAGAATTGGAAGCGGAACGTGAAGAGCAGATGTCACGCAACGAGACTCCGCAATACTCAGGTAAATGCCGTCACTTGACAGACCAAGAACGGGCAGCACTTGAAGCGGAAGGAAGAAAGCCAAGCATCCGCTTTGCTGTCCCGAAAGGAAAAGTGTTTTCTTTCGATGATATGGTCAAAGGGGAAGTATCTTTCGAGTCTGATGGCATCGGAGACCATGTTATCGTCAAAAAAGACGGTATCCCGACTTATAACTTCGCTGTAGTGGTGGATGATCACTTGATGAAGATTTCCCATGTGCTTCGAGGTGATGACCATATTTCGAATACGCCGAAACAGCTCATGATCTATGAAGCGCTTGGCTTCGAGCCGCCGGTATTCGGACATATGACATTGATCGTGAATGAAAGCCGCAAGAAGCTCAGCAAGAGGGATGGTTCAATCATCCAATTCATAGAGCAATATGAAGCACTTGGTTATTTACCGGAAGCTTTGTTCAACTTCATTGCATTGCTTGGATGGGCTCCAGGAGGAGAAGAGGAGATCTTTACAAAAGAGCAATTCATCGAGATTTTTGATGAGAAGCGCCTTTCCAAATCTCCGGCACTTTTCGACAAACAAAAGCTTGCTTGGATGAATAACCAATATATTAAGAATATCGACGTGGAACGCTTGACGGAATTGGCACTTCCGCATCTTGTGAAAGCAGGGAAGCTTCCGGAGAGATTGACGGAAGAGCAGGAAGCATGGGTACGCGATCTGATGGCGTTATATCAAGATAAAATGAGCTATGGCGCGGAAATCGTCGAGCTTTCAGAAGTCATCTTCAATGAAAAGCCTGTCTTGGATGAAGAAGCGGAAGAAGTGATTGCAGGGGAGCAAGTGCCTGAAGTCTTGTCTGCATTCTTGGAGGAAATTGACCAAATCGAATTCGATGCAGCTTCCATCAAATCAGCCATGAAAGCTGTCCAAAAGAAAACAGGACATAAAGGGAAAAACCTGTTCATGCCGATTCGTGTGGCGACAACAGGGCAAACTCATGGACCAGATCTTCCACAGGCGATTGCTTTGATTGGCAAAGAGAAAATAAAGACGCGCATCGGAAGTATTTTAGATTAACAAATCGGTAAAAATATAATATAGTATTATTGAATTGAATATAGTGCGTTGATGGAGAGAAGTAAGGAATGGATGCTTCAAAGAGAGAACCCCCGAGGCTGAAAGAGGTTCAGGTCAATCCGTTTCTGAAATGCACTCCGGAGCCTTATGCTGAAAGTTTAGTCAAGTAGGCATAAGCGGATGATTCCGTTATCATGTTAAGTTGGAAAACAGTGCTGTATCTTATACATCGCTGCTTTCAAACAGAGTGGAACCGCGCGGTTTGATTATGATAATAAGCGTCTCTGTCATCGGACAGAGGCGTTTTTTTATGCCAGTTTTATGCTTTTGGGAGCAATAGGGGGAGGAAGTCCGTTGTTTAAACTACTAAAAGAAGATATAGACATCATATTTGATCAAGATCCGGCGGCAAGAAGTTATGTGGAAGTCATACTGACCTATTCGGGACTTCATGCCATATGGGCGCACAGGCTCGCACATTGGTTCTATAAAAATAAATTATATTTTATAGCACGTGTCATTTCTCAATTGAGCCGTTTCTTCACAGGAATTGAAATTCATCCCGGAGCAAAAATCGGAAGAAGCTTCTTTATCGATCACGGTATGGGAGTGGTGATCGGGGAAACATGTGAAATCGGTGATAACGTCACTGTTTTTCAAGGAGTGACGCTTGGAGGAACAGGCAAAGAAAAAGGAAAACGCCATCCTACAATTGAAGATAATGTATTGATTGCGACCGGCGCCAAGGTGCTTGGATCGATCAAGGTCGGTGAGAACTCGAAAATCGGAGCGGGATCGGTGGTGCTGAAAGAAGTTCCGCCGAACTCCACTGTGGTTGGGATTCCGGGGAAAGTCGTCATAAGAGATGGTGTTCGCTTGAAGCATACTTTGAATCATTCCGATTTACCGGATCCGACAGGGGACCGTCTTATGTCTCTGGAGAAAGAATTGAAAGAACTGAAGCAGCAGCTCGCCAAAATGGCTTCAGAAGGAAAGGGGCACTCGCAAGGTGACAGTAAAAATTTATAATACATTGACAAGACAAAAGGAAATTTTTCAGCCTTTGGAGGAAGGTAAGGTGAAGATGTATGTGTGCGGACCGACCGTGTACAACTTCATCCATATCGGTAATGCCAGACCGCCGATCGTCTTCGATACCGTTCGTAACTACTTAGAATACCGCGGATACGATGTGAATTATGTATCCAATTTCACGGATGTCGATGATAAGCTGATTCGTGTGGCTAACGAGCTCGGAACGGATGTCCCAAGTGTAGCCGACCGTTTCATCGAAGCTTACTTCGAGGATGTTGGTGCACTTGGCTGCAATAAAGCGAATGTACATCCAAGGGTAACAGAAAATATTGATATCATCATTGAATTCATCGAGAAGCTGATTGAGAAAGGATATGCGTATGCATCCGGAGGGGATGTATACTACCATACACGTAAGTTTGCGGAATACGGAAAGCTGTCCCATCAATCTATTGATGATCTTCGTTCAGGAGCGAGAATCGAAGTAGGTGAAAAGAAACAGGATGCGCTTGATTTCGTCTTATGGAAAGCGGCGAAAGAAGGAGAAATATCCTGGGACAGTCCGTGGGGAAAAGGAAGACCAGGCTGGCATATTGAGTGCTCGGCAATGGCGAATAAGTATCTTGGTGAAACGATTGACATCCATGCCGGAGGACAGGATTTATCATTCCCGCATCATGAGAATGAAATCGCGCAGTCTGAAGCTTATACAGGCAAAACCTTTGCGAAGTATTGGATGCATAATGGGTATATCAATATCGATAATGAGAAGATGTCCAAATCACTCGGCAACTTTGTGCTTGTCCATGATATCCTGAAGCATCAAGACGCTCAAGTACTGCGTTTCTTCATGCTTTCGGTTCATTACCGCAATCCGATCAACTATAATGAAGAACTTCTGGAGAATGCGAAAACTTCATTGGAACGAATCAAAACCTCCTACCAGAACTTGAAGCACCGGATGCAATCGGCTGTCGGTTTGACGGATAACAACGAAGAATGGCTGGCGAAAGTGGAGAATCTCCATGAACAGTTTCTGAAAGAGATGGATGATGATTTCAATACCGCCAATGCGATTTCTGTACTTTTCGAGCTGTCGAAGCAGTCGAACTACTACTTGATGGAGGAGCATACGCATACAGAGGTGCTGCAAGCCTTCATTCATGAGTTCGAACAACTGTTCCCTATCCTTGGTTTATCCTTGGAAGATCAGCAAATGCTTGATGAAGACATCGAGAAGCTGATTGAAGAGAGGAACCAGGCGCGTAAGGACAGGAATTTCAAAAGATCGGATGAAATCAGGGATGAGCTGAAGTCCTTGAATATCATTCTTGAAGATACACCGCAGGGTACAAGATGGAAAAGAGGATAAACATGCCGGATACAAAACAACAATTTAAACCGCTCGAGCTGAACAGCCTGGCGCTGGCTTATATGGGGGATGCCGTGTATGAAACATACATACGGCATCATCTTATTCTGAAAGGGAAGGTCAAGCCTAATATGCTTCATCGTGAAGCGACCCGCTTTGTCTCCGCCAAAGCCCAAAATATTGTCATTCATCATTTCTTGGACGAAGGGATATTATCGGAGGAAGAACAAGGGGTAGTCAGAAGAGGAAGGAATGCGAAGTCCGGATCAATCCCGAAGAACACGGATGTACAGACATACCGTTATTCGACCGCTTTTGAAGCACTGATCGGCTACTTGTTTTTATCAGACCGTAAGGAAAGAATGGAAGAACTGATACAGATTGCATTAGATTTTACAGAAAAGAGGTGAGCACGCTTCATGAATGAAGAATTTATCATTGGGCGCAATCCTGTGCTTGAAGCGTTGAAATCAAATAGGGACATCAATAAGATCTGGATTGCGGAAGGATCTCAGAAAGGATCGATGGGACTGATCATCCAACTTGCCAAGGAGAAAAATGTCCTCACACAGATCGTGCCGAAAAAGAAAGTAGATGCCATGGTGGACGGCATTCATCAAGGAGTGGTCGCGGCAGTGGCGGCTTATCAATATGCAGAGCTCGACGATCTGTTCGCGCTGGCGGAAAAGAGACAGGAAACGCCTTTCTTCCTGATTCTTGATGAAATCGAAGATCCCCATAATCTTGGAAGCATCATGCGTACAGCCGATGCAGTCGGGGCACACGGCATCATCATTCCGAAACGGAGAGCGGTCGGCTTGACTGCGACAGTCGCTAAAGCCTCGACAGGAGCCATCGAATACATTCCTGTGGCACGGGTCACAAATCTTGCAAGGACCATCGAAGAGCTGAAGCAAAGAGGTTTGTGGATTGTGGGCACGGACGCAAAAGGCAGCGATGATTACAGAACGCTGGATGGTAAAATGCCGATCGGCATCATCATCGGAAGTGAAGGAAAAGGTATGAGCCGTATCCTTAAAGAAAAATGCGACTTTCTCGTTCATATGCCGATGGCCGGCAAGGTTACTTCCTTGAATGCTTCGGTAGCGGCAAGCCTGTTGATGTACGAGGTGTACCGCAAAAGACAGCCGCTGGGGCAATAGCGATGAAGAATATCCTGTTGGTGGACGGCTATAATATCATCGGTTCCTGGCCTGAATTGAAGGAATTGAAGGATAAGGACCTGCCTGCGGCCCGGGACCGGCTAATCGAGTTTTTGGCGGAATACAAAGCATACACAGGATATCAAGTCATCTTGGTATTCGATGCCTATTACGTTCAAGGGCTTGAACGTAAGTATCGGAACTACCAGATTGATATCATATTCACGAAGGAAAATGAAACAGCGGATGAAAGGATCGAGAAGCTGGCGATCCAGTTAAGTAATATCCGTACACAAATCCATGTGGCTACTTCAGATTTCACGGAGCAGTGGGCGATCTTTGGGCAGGGCGCGCTCCGGAAATCGGCGAGGGAGCTGTATAATGAGTGGCGGCATATCACAAAGCAGGTGGAGAAGAAGGTGAAAATCCAGACGAAAAAGAAGCCTTCTTCCAAAATACCTTTGAGCGATGAAGTGGCTGAGCAGTTTGAGAAGTGGAGGCGCGGACAATTCTAATCAGGTAGACAATTCTGATAATGATTGACTCCGAAAATTTTCCTGCTGTATAATGGGACTATCTAACGATTCAAGCGGGAGGTAGGACGTGTGGCACAGCAAGAGCATAGAATGAGCGACAAGTATGTGCACCTGGAAGACGATTTGCTTGTGGAATTGGTACACAAAGGAGAAAGTGAAGCTCTGGATTACCTAATACACAAATACCGTAACTTTGTCCGTGCGAAAGCCCGAACGTACTTTCTTATCGGTGCTGATAAGGAAGATATCGTTCAAGAGGGGATGATCGGCCTTTATAAAGCAATCAGGGATTATAAAGAGGACAAGCTCAGTTCCTTCAAAGCCTTTGCCGAACTTTGTATCACAAGACAGATTATAACCGCTATCAAGACAGCCACACGACAGAAGCACATCCCTTTAAATTCCTATGTCTCCCTGGACAAGCCCATCTATGATGAAGAATCGGACCGGACACTGATGGATGTCATTACCGGAGCCAAAGTGATGAATCCAGAAGAGTTGATCATCAATCAGGAAGAATTTGATGATATCGAATTGAAGATGGCCGAACTATTGAGCGATTTGGAAAGGAAAGTACTTGCCCTCTATCTGGATGGGCAGTCTTACCAGGAAATCTCCGAAGAGCTGAACCGTCACGTCAAGTCCATCGATAATGCATTGCAGAGGGTCAAACGGAAATTGGAAAGATATCTGGAGCTCAGGGAAATATCACTGTGACCATCCAAATCGAGTGGATTTTCCAATAAATGCAAACAGAACCAATGCCCCGTTGACATAATGCATGAGTGCGTGATAAGGTTTTAAAAGACATAATATATCTTAAGCAGGTGTTTATACGATATGAGAAGCAAGATTATCCTTGCCTGCACAGAGTGCGGCTCAAGGAACTATTCTACTGAAAGCGGCAAAGTTTCGAAGCAGGAACGCCTGGAAGTCAAGAAATTTTGCAGCACATGCAATGCTCATACACTTCATAAAGAAACAAAGTAATAATCATTTGGTGCACTTATGCAAAGTGGAGGTTAGATCATGCAACGCTTGACAGATTTTTTCCGCGGCGTAGGCCGCGAGATGAAGAAGGTTAGCTGGCCTAAGCGCAAAGAGCTTACAAGCTATACCGTCATTGTTTTAAGTACTGTTATCGTAATGGCTTTATTCTTTACAGTTATCGATTTGGGGATTTCAGAGCTAATCCGCTTAGTAAGTGAGTGATTCTAGATGATTGGCCCTTTTATGCATAAGAAATTCGTAAAACAGGCATAATAGTGGTAGAATAATATGTACTGAGAAAAAAGCCCTTTATGAGCGGCTTTTTTAATTTGGCAAAAAGCTGACACCGACATGGGCATACATGCTTCATGAAGATGATATAAGCCTGGTAATTGAATATAAGGCAGGGAGGGAAGGACATATAGTCCTGAAGAAAATATGGAAAAAAATTGGTATGTAGTACACACGTATTCCGGTTATGAAAACAAAGTGAAGGCAAACCTGGAGAAGCGGGTTGAATCCATGGGGATGCAAGACAAAATCTTCCGCGTGGTGGTCCCGGAAGAAGAAGAAGTGGATATCAAGAACGGCAAGAAGAAAATCGTCAAGAAGAAAGTGTTCCCGGGTTATGTGCTCGTTGAAATCATCATGACTGATTATTCTTGGTATGTTGTCCGAAATACTCCTGGTGTTACCGGCTTTGTCGGTTCCGCAGGATCCGGTTCAAAACCGACACCGCTTCTTCCGGAAGAAGTAACGACAATCCTGAAAAGGATGGGAATGGAAGAGAAACGTGTCGAAGTCGAATTCGAAGTCGGTGAAACCGTCCAGATCAAAGAAGGACCATTCTCCTCTTACTCTGGTACGATTGAAGAACTTGATACGGACAAAGCGAAAGTTAAAGTCCTTGTCGATATGTTCGGCCGTGACACGAAGGTAGAGCTGGATTTCGAGCAAGTCGAAAAATTATAATGCGAAAAAACTTGAAATGCTTTATAAAAAGTGATAGAATTTCCTAGGTCAGTATGTCTCAATGCTTAGAGACCTGAACAGTTGTTTAGTTCTTTATTTAAACATATAAAGAATCGAGTGGGAGGGGAAGAGACCCCTATTACCACATCACGGACTTTAAGGAGGTGTGTTTCGTGGCTAAAAAAGTAATTAAACTTGTAAAACTTCAAATCCCTGCAGGTAAAGCTAATCCAGCTCCACCGGTTGGTCCTGCGCTAGGTCAAGCAGGTGTTAACATCATGGGCTTCTGTAAAGAGTTCAACGCTCGTACAGCAGAACAAGCTGGTCTTATCATTCCTGTTGAAATCACGGTTTTCGAAGACCGTTCCTTTACATTCATTACGAAAACTCCGCCTGCTGCAGTATTGCTTAAGAAAGCAGCTGGTATCGAGTCTGGTTCTGGTGAACCAAATCGTAATAAAGTAGCTACAGTCAAACGCGACAAAGTGCGTGAGATTGCTGAAACAAAAATGCCTGACCTAAACGCTGCAAACGTTGAGTCTGCAATGCGTATGGTTGAAGGTACAGCACGCAGCATGGGTATCGTCATCGAAGACTAATCCGTGCTAATAAGCTAGTCGTTTCTACGGGGTTGCGAAGTTCATAAGACTATTCGCAACCTTTTTCGTGGGAGGTCAAACCGCTAAAACCACAATATTAGGAGGATTTAAAATGGCTAAGAAAAGTAAAAAATATGCTGAAGCTGTTAAGCTTGTAGATCGTTCTAAAGCTTATGCAGTTGCAGAAGCAATTGAACTTGTGAAGAAAACAAACTTCACTAAATTTGATGCAACAGTAGAAGTAGCTTTCCGTTTAGGAGTAGATCCTAAGAAAGCTGACCAGCAAATCCGCGGGGCAATGGTTCTTCCGAACGGAACTGGTAAAACTCAAACTGTATTGGTATTCGCTAAAGGCGAAAAAGCAAAAGAAGCAGAAGCTGCTGGCGCTGATTTCGTAGGCGACGCTGACTACATCGCTAAAATCCAACAAGGTTGGTTCGAATTCGATGTAATCGTAGCTACACCTGACATGATGGGTGAAGTTGGTAAACTTGGACGTGTTCTAGGACCTAAAGGCTTGATGCCAAACCCTAAAACAGGAACAGTTACATTCGATGTGACAAAAGCAATCAACGAAATCAAAGCTGGTAAAGTTGAATACCGTGTCGACAAAACAAGCAACGTGCATGTTCCAATCGGTAAAGTATCTTTCGAAGACAGCAAACTAGTTGAGAACTTCACTGCACTATTCGATACAATCCAAAAAGTAAAACCTGCGGCTGCTAAAGGAACTTACATCAAGAACTTGACTGTAACTTCTACAATGGGCCCTGGTGTGAAGGTAGATCCTTCTTCTTTCTCTGTAAAAAACTAACATAAAAAAGATTTGACTTTCCGATAAGGATTGTTATATACTTTCTTTTGTTGAATAAATGAATACCATTTGTACCGTAGACAGTAGGTGCTCTTTATGAGCTTAATTTCCTGCCGAGGTAATTTCGATATAATTAGTCTATGACTATGTTCTGGAATTAACTGCCCTCAAGTCTATCAATAGTTTTGAGGGTTTTCTTTTTGAGCGGTATAAATGTGTTTCAAGCAAATCTACAGGAGGTGTAAATGATGAGCAGCGCTATTGAAGCTAAAAAACAAATCGTGCAAGAGATTGCCGATAAACTTAAAAATAGCAAATCAACAATCGTTGTTGACTACCGTGGGTTGAATGTTGCGGAGGTAACAGAACTTCGTAAGCAACTTCGCGAAGCGGGTGTAGAATTCAAAGTGTACAAAAATACGCTTACTCGTCTTGCTGCGGATTCAGCTGAGGTTGCTGACTTGAAAGAAGCCCTTACTGGTCCGAATGCGATTGCGTTCTCTACTGAAGACGTAATTGCTCCTGCGAAAATCCTTAATGATTTCGCAAAGAAACACGAAGCATTAGAAATTAAGGCTGGTGTTATCGAAGGTAACGTTGCATCTGTTGAAGAAGTCAAAGCTCTTGCTGAACTTCCATCACGCGAAGGTCTTCTCTCCATGTTGCTTAGCGTACTTCAAGCTCCGATCCGCAATCTTGCTCTTGCTACTAAAGCAGTTGCAGATCAAAAAGAAGAACAAGGCGCATAATTACTGCGTCGCTGCATAACTCGTCCCTGACGAAACAAATATATTTTAAGAGAACTTAAGGAGGAAACATATAATGACTAAAGAACAAATCATTGAAGCAGTTAAATCCATGACTGTTTTAGAACTAAATGACCTTGTAAAAGCAATCGAAGAAGAGTTCGGCGTAACTGCTGCTGCTCCTGTAGCAATGGTAGGCGGAGCTGCTGGTGAAGCTGCTGCTGAGAAAACTGAATTCGACGTAGTTCTTGCATCTGCTGGAGATCAAAAAATCAAAGTTATCAAAGTGGTACGTGAAGTTACAGGTCTTGGACTTAAAGAAGCGAAAGAACTTGTTGACAACACTCCAAAAGCAATCAAAGAAGGCGCTTCTAAAGAAGAAGCTGAAGAAATCAAAGCTAAACTTGAAGAAGTTGGAGCAAACGTTGAAGTTAAGTAATGTTGCCTAAAAAAAGCTCGCTGAATCCAGCGGGCTTTTTTTGACTTGCAGTATGTATGCCTGTATCTTAATAGATGGAAGAGTTGCATTACATTTGCGAGAGATCTCCGTACACATATCTTCTATCGCTAAAGTCTTCTGAAAAATCCCTTTCCGCAAAGAGGAGGCTGTCAATTGACGAATCATTATTATTCCAAGAATCCCGGTACGGAAAGCAATCCGATGCACTGGGAGTTTAACTTGAGAAATAGGACTTTCCGTTTCAAAACCGATAATGGGGTATTCTCCAAGAAAGAAGTGGACTTCGGATCCCGCCTATTAATTGAAGCATTCCATCTTCCGGATGAACCAAAAGGTGATATCCTGGATCTTGGCTGCGGCTACGGACCAATCGGGTTAAGCGTGGCGTTTGCCTATCCGGAAAGAAAGGTCGATATGGCAGATGTGAATTCCCGCGCCATTCAATTGGCGAAGGAGAATGCAGCACTTAACCAAATCGGTAATGTTCATGTCTTTGAGAGTGATGTCTATGCTGGAGTCACAAAGAAAGACTATGCTGCTGTTCTGACCAATCCGCCGATCAGGGCTGGAAAGCAAGTGGTTCATGAAATCCTCTCAGGCAGTTACGAGAGATTGGCCCCAGGAGGAGAATTGTGGGTTGTCATTCAAAAGAAACAGGGCGCTGCATCTGCGGCAGCCAAGATGGAAGAGGTCTTCGGCAATGTGGAAACAGCAGCCAAGAAGAAGGGCTATCTCATTCTGGTCTCCAAAAAAAATTGACTCTGTTTTGAGGCTATGTTAATATTATAAAATGCATATATATACTTTCCGCTATTTGTCGTTAAAAATAGTTGTATAAATTCATATTTAGTGGAAAAGATATATAAAATAATAGTTCGTTTTATGTGAATTGTGGTTTTGAATGAAACCATTTTCTTTTTGTCCAAGAAAAATTCTTGGATGATAGATCCTTATAACGCTTGATTTGAGGGGTGAATCTGTTGACAGGTCAACTTGTTCAGTATGGACGACACCGCCAACGCAGAAGTTATGCACGCATTAGCGAGGTGCTGGAATTACCAAATCTAATCGAAATCCAAACAGCTTCATACCAAAATTTCTTGGATGAAGGTTTGAGAGAAATGTTTAAAGACATCTCTCCAATCGAGGATTTCACCGGAAACCTATCGCTGGAGTTCATTGATTACAGCCTAGGCGATCCAAAATATTCGGTAGAGGAATCAAAAGAGCGAGATGTAACTTACTCTGCTCCTCTACGTGTGAAAGTCCGTCTCGTAAACAAAGAGACTGGCGAAGTGAAAGACCAGGACGTCTTCATGGGAGATTTCCCGTTGATGACAGAAACTGGTACATTTATCGTGAATGGAGCAGAGCGTGTCATTGTATCACAGCTCGTACGTTCCCCTAGCGTATACTTCAGCGAAAAAGCTGATAAAAACGGTAAAAAAGGCTTCACTGCAACTGTAATTCCAAACCGCGGTGCATGGCTGGAATATGAAACAGATGCAAAAGATGTAGTGTACGTAAGAATCGACAGAACAAGGAAGCTGCCTGTAACAGTATTGTTGCGTGCCCTTGGATTCGGTTCTGATCAAGAAATCGTCGATCTAATCGGTGAAAATGAATACTTACGCAATACATTAGAAAAAGACAATACCGAAAGTACCGAAAAAGCATTAATAGAAATCTATGAGCGACTCAGACCAGGTGAACCGCCTACAGTCGAAAACGCCAAAAGTCTATTGGTGTCCCGTTTCTTCGATCCGAAAAGATATGACTTGGCGAATGTGGGACGCTATAAAATAAATAAAAAGCTGCACATCAAGAACCGTCTATTCAATCAGCGCATCGCTGAAACGTTGATCGATCCGGAAACAGGTGAAATCATCGTCGAAAAAGGCACATTGCTTGATCGCCGCAATCTTGACCGCATCCTTCCATATCTGGAAGAAGGCATCGGCTTCAAAACATTCAAGCCTTATGGCGGAGTGGTGGAAGACGACGTATTGCTTCAGTCAATCAAAATTTATGCCGCTTCAGACGCTGAAGGAGAAAAAGAAATCAGCATTATCGGAAATGCAAACATCACAGAAGAGATTAAGAACATCACTCCTGCCGATATCATTGCGTCCATCAGCTATTTCTTCAACCTTCTTCACCAAGTAGGGGATACGGACGATATTGACCATCTTGGTAACCGCCGTCTCCGCTCTGTAGGGGAATTATTGCAAAACCAATTCAGGATTGGTCTATCAAGGATGGAACGTGTAGTACGCGAAAGAATGTCCATCCAGGATACGAATACGATCACACCGCAGCAGTTGATCAACATCCGTCCTGTTATAGCATCCATTAAAGAGTTCTTCGGAAGCTCTCAATTATCTCAATTCATGGATCAAACGAATCCGCTGGGCGAATTGACGCATAAACGCCGTCTTTCCGCACTCGGACCTGGTGGTTTGACACGTGAACGTGCCGGATTCGAAGTGCGTGACGTTCATTACTCCCACTATGGTCGTATGTGTCCGATTGAAACGCCTGAGGGACCGAACATCGGTTTGATCAACTCCCTGTCCAGCTTCGCGAAAGTGAACCGTTTCGGTTTCATCGAGACGCCATATAGAAAAGTGGATCCGGAAACAGGAAAAGTGACAAGTCATATTGATTACTTGACTGCCGATGAAGAAGATAACTATGTGGTTGCACAAGCGAATGTCCGCCTCTCTCAAGATGGTACATTCGAAGACGATGAAGTTGTCGCTCGTTTCCGCGGGGAGAATACAGTCGTGCCTAACGACCGTGTAGATTACATGGACGTTTCGCCGAAGCAGGTTGTATCTGCGGCTACTGCTTGTATTCCATTCCTTGAGAACGATGACTCCAACCGTGCCCTGATGGGAGCGAACATGCAGCGTCAAGCTGTTCCATTGATCAAGCCGGAAGCTCCGATTGTAGGAACAGGGATGGAGTATGTATCGGCAAAAGACTCAGGTGCCGCTGTAATCTGTAAGCATGAAGGTATCGTCGAACACGTGGAAGCGCGTGAAGTATGGGTGCGCCGTGTTACAGAAGTAGACGGACAAGAAGTGAAGGGCAACCTCGATAAGTACCGTCTATTGAAATTCAAACGTTCCAACCAAGGAATGTGCTATAACCAACGACCGATCGTCGATGTCGGCAACCGCGTAGCCAAAGGAGAAATTCTTGCGGACGGACCGTCTATGGAACTAGGAGAACTGGCTCTAGGCCGAAATGTTCTTATCGGGTTCATGACATGGGACGGATACAACTATGAGGATGCCATCATCATGAGCGAGCGTCTCGTCAAAGATGATGTGTATACATCTATCCATATCGAAGAATACGAGTCAGAGTCCAGGGATACGAAACTCGGACCTGAAGAAATCACACGCGATATTCCGAATGTCGGTGAAGATGCTCTCCGCAACCTCGATGAAAGAGGAATCATCCGCATCGGTGCGGAAGTGAAAGACGGTGATCTGCTTGTCGGAAAGGTAACTCCTAAGGGTGTTACGGAACTGACAGCTGAAGAAAGACTTCTTCATGCGATCTTCGGTGAGAAAGCACGTGAAGTACGCGATACATCTCTGCGCGTCCCGCATGGCGGCGGCGGAATCGTACTGGATGTCAAAGTCTTCAACAGAGAAGACGGCGACGAATTGCCTCCTGGTGTGAATCAACTCGTTCGTGCGTACATCGTACAAAAACGTAAAATCCACGAAGGCGATAAAATGGCCGGACGACATGGTAACAAAGGTGTTATTTCGAAAATCCTGCCAGAAGAAGATATGCCTTATCTACCGGACGGCACACCGATCGACATCATGTTGAATCCGTTGGGCGTACCATCCCGTATGAACATCGGACAGGTGCTTGAGCTTCACCTTGGAATGGCAGCCCGTCAATTGGGTATCCATGTAGCCTCTCCGGTATTCGATGGTGCAACCGAGGATGATGTTTGGAGTACGATCGAAGAAGCAGGTATGGCCCGTGATGCCAAAACTGTCCTTTATGATGGACGCACAGGAGAACCATTCGATAACCGCGTGTCAGTCGGTGTCATGTATATGATCAAACTGGCCCACATGGTTGACGATAAACTCCATGCCCGTTCAACTGGACCTTACTCTCTTGTTACGCAGCAGCCGTTGGGCGGTAAAGCTCAATTCGGAGGTCAGCGTTTCGGTGAGATGGAGGTTTGGGCGCTTGAAGCATACGGAGCAGCATACACGCTTCAAGAAATCCTTACTGTCAAATCCGATGACGTTGTCGGACGTGTCAAAACATATGAAGCTATCGTGAAGGGCGAGAACGTACCGGAACCGGGCGTGCCTGAATCGTTTAAAGTATTGATAAAAGAACTTCAAAGCTTAGGTATGGATGTTAAGATCCTATCAAGCGATGATCAGGAAATCGAAATGCGCGACCTTGAGGATGAAGAAGAAACTCATCAAGCAGACGCTATTTCTCTTGATACAGAAGCAAAAGAGTCATCTGTTGAAGAAACAGAAGTGAATACTACGAATTAAAGTAATCTTCCACGAGCCTGAGCGAGAAGGGTAATAAATACCTGGAATCTAAAAGGGAGGTCGGCCCCTTGCTGGATGTAAATAATTTTGAGTATATGAAAATTGGTCTTGCTTCACCAGACAAGATTCGTTCTTGGTCATTTGGAGAAGTGAAAAAGCCAGAAACAATCAACTATCGTACCTTGAAGCCTGAAAAAGACGGCTTGTTCTGCGAGAGAATTTTCGGACCAACAAAGGACTGGGAATGTCATTGCGGAAAGTACAAAAGAGTCCGTTATAAAGGTGTAGTATGTGACCGATGCGGAGTTGAAGTAACAAGAGCGAAAGTGCGCCGTGAACGTATGGGCCATATCGAACTTGCAGCACCGGTATCACATATATGGTATTTCAAAGGTATTCCTAGCCGTATGGGACTTGTCCTGGACATGTCCCCGCGTGCTTTGGAAGAAGTAATCTATTTTGCTTCTTATGTCGTGACAGAAACAGGTGCAACTTCCCTTGAGAAGAAGCAGCTTCTGTCCGAGAAAGAATATCGCAACTATCGGGATAAGTACGGTAATAAGTTCCAAGCTGCAATGGGTGCGGAAGCGATCCGTAAACTTCTTTCCGATATCGATACAGAGAAAGAAACAGAGGCACTGAAAGAAGAATTGAAGACTGCTCAAGGGCAGCGCCGCACAAGAGCAATCAAGCGTCTTGAAGTGCTCGAAGCATTCCGTCACTCCGGTAACGAGCCATCATGGATGATCCTTGATGTCCTGCCGGTAATTCCGCCGGAATTGCGCCCGATGGTTCAATTGGATGGAGGAAGATTCGCGACTTCCGATCTGAATGATCTATACCGTCGTGTAATCAACCGTAACAATCGTCTGAAAAGGCTTCTTGACCTTGGTGCGCCTAGCATCATTGTTCAAAACGAAAAGCGTATGCTACAGGAAGCTGTAGATGCATTGATCGACAACGGACGCCGTGGAAGACCTGTTACGGGACCTGGTAACCGTCCATTGAAATCCCTCTCTCACATGCTTAAAGGGAAACAAGGACGATTCCGTCAAAACCTGCTCGGTAAACGTGTCGACTATTCAGGCCGTTCCGTTATCGTTGTAGGTCCAAACTTGAAAATGTACCAATGCGGTCTGCCGAAAGAAATGGCAATCGAGCTATTCAAGCCTTTTGTGATGAAAGAGCTTGTCGGCAAAGGATTGGCACACAACATCAAGTCAGCTAAGCGCAAAATCGAGAGATTACAGCCTGAGGTTTGGGACGTGCTTGAATCAGTAATCAAGGAGCATCCTGTATTGCTGAACCGTGCACCTACCCTTCACAGACTGGGAATCCAAGCGTTCGAACCGACATTGGTGGAAGGACGCGCGATCCGTCTTCACCCTCTTGTATGTACTGCTTACAACGCAGACTTCGATGGTGACCAAATGGCGGTCCACGTACCTCTATCAGCTGAAGCACAAGCGGAAGCAAGATTATTGATGCTGGCTGCGCAGAACATCCTTAACCCTAAGGATGGAAAACCAGTTGTTACACCATCTCAGGATATGGTACTCGGAAACTACTACCTGACTCTTGAAAGAGCTGGTGCGGTCGGAGAAGGTATGATCTTCAAAGATACTAGTGAAGCATTGCTTGCATATCAAAACGGATATGTTCATCTGCACACACGTATCGCAGTCCATGCATCATCCTTGAACAACCAAACATTCACGGAAGAGCAAAACGGCATGCTTCTGATGACTACAGTAGGTAAATTGATATTCAATGAGATTCTTCCTGAGACGTTCCCATATATCAATGAACCAACGAAAGAGAACCTGGAAGTGAAGACGCCAGAGCGTTTCTTCATCGAAAAAGGTCAAAATGTCCCTGAAGCGATCAAAGCTCAACCGATCATTGATCCATTCAAGAAGAAAATCCTTGGAAACATCATTGCGGAAGTGTTCAAGCGTTTCAAAATCACTGAAACATCTAAGATGCTTGACCGCATGAAGGACCTTGGTTTCAAATATTCCACAAAAGCCGGTATCACCGTAGGTGTTGCGGACATCGTGGTACTAGAAGAGAAGAAGGAAATCATCATCAACGCACAAACAAAAGTAGATAACGTATTGAAGCAGTTCAGACGTGGTTTGATCACGGAAGACGAGCGTTACGATCGCGTAATCTCCATTTGGAGTGCGGCGAAAGATGAAATCCAAGCAAAACTGATGAAATCCCTGGATCGTTCGAATCCGATCTTCATGATGAGTGACTCCGGTGCCCGTGGTAACGCATCTAACTTCACTCAGCTTGCCGGTATGCGCGGATTGATGGCCAACCCGGCCGGACGGATTATCGAATTGCCGATCAAATCAAGTTTCCGTGAAGGTCTAACGGTATTGGAGTACTTCATCTCCACACATGGTGCGCGTAAAGGTCTTGCCGATACAGCACTTAAAACTGCCGATTCCGGTTACTTGACTCGTCGACTTGTCGATGTTGCTCAAGATGTCATCGTTCGTGACGACGATTGCGGAACCGATCGCGGTCTGCTTGTCGGAGCACTCAAAGACGGCACGGAAGTAATCGAGCAATTAGAAGAACGCCTTATCGGACGTTATGCTAGAAAAGCAATCAAACATCCGGAAACAGGAGAAGTAATCGTTGCTGAAAATGGTCTGATCACAGAAGACCTTGCTAAATATATTGAAGATGCAGGCGTGAAGGAAGTTTGGATCCGTTCTGCATTCACATGTAATACACGCCATGGTGTATGTAAGAAATGTTACGGACGCAACTTGGCAACCGGCCAAGAAGTCGAAGTTGGTGAAGCTGTCGGTATCATCGCAGCACAATCCATCGGTGAGCCGGGTACTCAGTTGACGATGCGTACATTCCATACAGGCGGTGTTGCCGGAGACGATATCACACAAGGTTTACCTCGTATCCAAGAAATCTTTGAGGCACGTAACCCTAAAGGTCTGGCTCATATTTCGGAAATCGATGGTATTGTTACGGCAATCAATGAAGCAAAAGACAAACAGCAGGAAATCGTTATCCAAGGACAAGTGGAAACACGATCTTACACAGTTCCTTACACTGCACGCTTGAAAGTAGGAGTAAATTCCGAAGTGTATCGCGGACAGGAACTGACGGAAGGTTCCATCGATCCGAAAGAATTGCTTAAAGTCAAAGATACACTTGCGGTACAGGAATACTTGCTTAAAGAAGTTCAGAAAGTATACCGTATGCAAGGTGTAGAAATCGGCGACAAGCATATCGAAGTAATGGTTAGACAGATGCTCCGCAAAATCCGCGTAATCGATGCGGGAGAAACAAATGTACTTCCAGGTACATTGCTGGATATCCATCAATTCACGGATGCGAATACATCTGCCTTGCTTCAAGGGAAAGCGCCGGCTACAGGCCGCCCTGTACTGCTCGGAATCACGAAAGCATCCCTTGAGACAGATTCATTCCTGTCTGCAGCATCCTTCCAGGAAACGACTCGTGTCCTGACAGATGCAGCGATCAAAGGAAAACGTGATGAATTGCTCGGTCTTAAAGAGAATGTCATCATCGGTAAACTGGTTCCAGCAGGAACAGGTATGCCAAGGTACAGAAAAGCAGTACCAGTGTTGGTTGAAGATGCCGACAAAGAAACACAGCCAGTAGAATAAAACAAATGAAGCAGCCGGAAGTAAGCTGCCGGCTGCTTCATTATTTTTTGTTGATCACGGTTGACATCCTGATCATAACAATGCTATTATAGCAAAGGTGCTTCTTTACTACCTCTCAGCTGATAACCAGACTGATGCGGTAACTAAAGGTCTGATACAGATCCGAAGCAACGATAATTTACTAAAGTAAAACTGTTTTTGCAGGGCCCTGTAAAAACTTTGTTTTTGCTCATTTATGAACCACCTGGATGTGTGGTTCAAGATTAATCATGTGAAAGGAGGAAAAAACATGCCTACTATTAACCAATTAGTACGTAAAGGTCGTCAATCCAAAGAGACTAAATCTAAGTCTCCAGCACTTAACAAAGGGTACAACAGCTTCAAGAAAGCACAAACTAACGTTTCTTCACCACAAAAACGTGGGGTTTGTACTCGTGTTGGTACAATGACACCGAAAAAACCTAACTCTGCGTTACGTAAATATGCTCGTGTACGTTTGACTAACGGAATCGAGGTAACAGCATATATCCCAGGTATCGGACACAACCTTCAAGAGCACAGTGTTGTTCTTATCCGTGGAGGACGTGTAAAAGACTTACCAGGGGTACGTTACCATATCGTTCGTGGAGCACTAGATACAGCTGGTGTAACAAATCGTATGCAAGGCCGTTCTAAATACGGTACTAAGCGTCCGAAAGCAGCTAAGAAATAATATCACAAAACAAAAACCTAAAATAACTCTTCGTTGAAAGGAGGAAATATAACATGCCTCGTAAAGGTCCTGTTGCAAAAAGAGATGTATTACCAGATCCGCTTTATAATTCTAAATTAGTTACTCGTCTGATCAACAAATTGATGATCGACGGCAAAAGAGGTACAGCACAACAAATCCTGTATAACTCTTTCGAACTAATCAAAGAACGTTCAGGTAAAGAGCCAATGGAAGTATTCGAACAAGCTCTTAAAAATATCATGCCTGTGCTTGAAGTAAGAGCACGTCGTGTAGGTGGTGCAAACTACCAAGTACCAGTTGAGGTGCGTCCAGAACGCCGTACTACTCTAGGTCTTCGCTGGTTAGTTAACTACACTCGTCTTCGTGGTGAAAAAACGATGGAAGAGCGTTTGGCTAACGAAATCTTGGATGCTGCTAACAACACTGGTGCATCTGTTAAGAAACGTGAAGATACACACAAAATGGCAGAAGCGAACAAAGCGTTTGCTCACTACCGTTGGTAAGATCGAAACAATTTATCTTAAAATATATTCAGAATTAGGAAGGAGAAAGACCCAATGGCAAGAGAGTTCTCCTTAGCAAAGACACGTAACATTGGTATCATGGCACATATCGACGCCGGTAAAACGACTACTACTGAACGTGTACTTTACTACACAGGCCGTATCCACAAAATTGGTGAAACGCACGAAGGTGCTTCTCAAATGGACTGGATGGAGCAAGAACAAGAACGCGGAATCACAATCACTTCTGCAGCTACAACTGCACAGTGGGAAGGACACCGCGTTAACATCATCGATACACCTGGACACGTAGACTTCACAGTTGAAGTTGAACGTTCCCTTCGTGTATTGGATGGAGCAGTTGCTGTACTTGATGCACAATCAGGTGTTGAGCCGCAAACTGAAACAGTTTGGCGTCAAGCTACAACATACGGAGTTCCACGTGTTGTATTCGTAAACAAGATGGACAAAATTGGAGCTGACTTCCTTTACTCAGTAGGAACACTTCACGACCGTCTTCAAGCGAACGCACATCCAATCCAATTGCCGATCGGTGCTGAAGATGAGTTCAAAGGCATCATCGACTTGGTTGAGATGAAAGCAATCATGTACGGAAACGATCTTGGAACAGATATCCAAGAAACTGAAATCCCTGCAGAATATAAAGATCAAGCAGAAGAATACCGTGAAAAATTAGTTGAAGCGGTAGCTGAGCTGGATGAAGAATTGATGGAGAAATACCTTGGCGGTGAAGAACTCACTGTGGATGAGCTTAAAGCTGCAATCCGTAAAGGTACTGTCAATGTAGAATTCTACCCAGTAATCTGTGGTTCTGCATTCAAAAACAAAGGTGTTCAGCCAATGCTTGACGCTGTAATCGATTATCTTCCATCTCCGCTTGATGTACCTGCGATCAAAGGTACTACACCGGATTCAGATGAAGAAGTTACTCGTCCATCTAGCGACGAAGAGCCATTCTCTGCTCTAGCGTTTAAAGTTATGACTGACCCTTATGTTGGTAAACTTACATTCTTCCGTGTATACTCTGGTACTTTGAGCTCAGGTTCTTATGTACAGAACTCTACTAAAGGAAAGCGTGAACGTGTAGGACGTATCCTTCAAATGCATGCTAACTCCCGTGAAGAGATCTCTCAAGTATATGCTGGAGATATCGCAGCTGCAGTAGGTCTTAAAGATACTACTACAGGTGATACTCTATGTGACGAGAAGAATTTAGTAATTCTTGAATCCATGGAATTCCCAGAGCCGGTTATCGAACTGTCTATCGAGCCTAAATCTAAAGCTGACCAAGACAAAATGACAACAGCTCTTCAAAAACTACAAGAAGAAGATCCAACATTCCGTGCGCATACTGACCAGGAAACTGGACAAGTTATCATCGCTGGTATGGGTGAGCTTCACCTTGATATCCTTGTAGACCGTATGCGTCGTGAATTTAAAGTGGAAGCTAACGTCGGAGCACCTCAGGTTGCTTACCGTGAAACTTTCCGCCAATCAGCACAAGTTGAAGGTAAATTCGCACGTCAATCCGGTGGTCGCGGTCAATTCGGACACGTTTGGATCGAATTCTCTCCAAACGAAGAAGGAAAAGGCTTCGAATTCGAAAATGCTATCGTCGGTGGTGTAGTTCCTCGTGAATACGTACCAGCAGTTGAAGCAGGTCTTGTAGACGCGCTTGAGCGCGGTGTACTAGCAGGCTTCCCGCTTGTAGACGTAAAAGCAAAACTTTATGATGGATCTTACCATGATGTCGATTCATCTGAGATGGCGTTTAAAGTTGCTGCATCTCTTGCTCTTAAGAATGCTGCTTCTAAATGTAAACCTGTCATCCTTGAGCCTGTCATGAAAGTTGAAGTTGTAATGCCTGAAGAATATCTTGGTGATATCATGGGTAACATTACTTCACGTCGTGGACGCGTTGAAGGTATGGAAGCACGCGGTAACGCACAAGTTGTTAAAGCGTTCGTTCCACTATCTGAAATGTTCGGCTATGCAACAACACTACGTTCTGCTACACAAGGACGCGGAGTATTCTCTATGCACTTCGATCACTACGAAGAGGTGCCTAAGTCAATCTCTGAAGAAATCATCAAAAAAAATAAAGGTGAATAATTGCATTTCACCTTTCTGTGAAGTATAACTACTTATGTAAGGTATGGAAAGGGTTCGTCTCTTTCCATACACTATATACTTAAACAATTAATTCTTTATAATTATAAGGAGGAATTCCTAATGGGAAAAGCTAAATTCGATCGCTCTAAGCCACACGTTAACATTGGAACAATCGGTCACGTTGACCATGGTAAAACAACTCTAACAGCTGCTATCACTTCTGTACTTGCAAAAGTAGGTGGAGCTGAAGCTCGTGCATACGACCAAATCGACGGTGCTCCAGAAGAAAGAGAACGTGGTATCACAATCTCTACTGCACACGTTGAGTACGAAACTGCTACTCGTCACTACGCACACGTTGACTGCCCAGGACATGCTGACTACGTTAAGAACATGATCACTGGTGCTGCTCAAATGGACGGCGGTATCCTAGTTGTATCTGCTGCTGACGGCCCAATGCCACAAACTCGTGAGCACATCCTTCTTTCTCGTCAAGTAGGTGTTCCTTACCTAGTTGTATTCATGAACAAATGTGACATGGTTGACGACGAAGAACTTCTTGAATTAGTAGAAATGGAAATCCGTGACCTTCTTTCTGAATACGATTTCCCTGGCGATGACATCCCAGTAATCAAAGGTTCTGCTCTTAAAGCTCTTGAAGGAGAAGCTGAGTGGGAAGAAAAAATCAACGAACTTATGGCTGCAGTTGACGAGTACATCCCAACTCCAACTCGTGAAACTGACAAACCATTCATGATGCCAGTTGAGGACGTGTTCTCAATCACTGGACGTGGAACAGTTGCTACAGGACGTGTTGAGCGTGGACAAGTTAAAGTCGGTGACGTTGTAGACATCATCGGTATGACTGAAGAGCCAAAATCAACAACCGTAACAGGTGTTGAAATGTTCCGTAAGCTTCTTGACTATGCTGAAGCTGGAGACAACATCGGTGCACTTCTTCGTGGGGTAGCTCGTGAAGAAATCCAACGTGGTCAAGTACTTGCTAAACCAGGTTCAATCACACCACACACTAAATTCAAAGCTGAAGTTTACGTTCTATCTAAAGAAGAAGGTGGACGTCACACTCCATTCTTCACTAACTACCGTCCTCAGTTCTACTTCCGTACAACTGACGTAACTGGTATCTGTAATCTTCCAGAAGGCGTAGAAATGGTTATGCCTGGCGACAACATCGAAATGACTGTTGAGCTTATCGCTCCAATCGCGATCGAAGAAGGTACTAAGTTCTCTATCCGTGAGGGTGGACGTACAGTAGGCGCTGGCGTAGTTGCTTCTATCCAAGAATAATAGCACTCGTTGCTGCTTATAAAGAAAGCAGATGGGGACGCCCGTCTGCTTTCTTTTTTTTATAATCCCATTAATATCCTAATGAAGTGCAGGCATCTTTTTTCTATAATAAACATTGTGCTCAGTCAGAGATCCGATTAAGTAAAATTAAAACTTGCTTAATGTATACAGCCTCTGTATAATATACAAAGCATGCCACAGTTTATTGCTCAAAAAGAAAACTTGCTTTTTCTTTGGGCATTCTGTATAATAGACAATGTTGGTCTTTGACCGCGATGATGTGGGAGGTTGCTGACACACCCGGCCGATTTGCCATGGCGAGTGTGTGGGAAATTTCCACGGAGTAAAGTCTATTTAGCAAAATAGGCGAAAAAGGAGGGAAAATAATGGCAAAGCAAAAGATCCGTATTCGTTTGAAAGCATATGATCACCGTATCCTTGATCAATCTGCTGAGAAAATCGTAGAAACTGCAAAACGTTCTGGAGCGGCTGTATCTGGTCCGATTCCATTACCGACTGAAAGATCTGTATACACAATCCTTCGTGCGGTTCATAAGTACAAAGATTCTCGTGAACAATTCGAGATGCGTACTCACAAACGTCTAATCGACATCGTGAACCCAACACCGCAAACTGTTGATTCACTAATGCGTTTAGATCTGCCATCTGGCGTTGATATCGAAATCAAGCTATAATCATAAATTAGAGAAATTATCAGGAGGTGTGACTAATGACCAAAGGAATCTTAGGAAAGAAAATCGGTATGACGCAAGTATTTGCTGAAAACGGTGAGCTTATCCCAGTAACAGTTGTAGAAGCTGCATCAAACGTTGTTCTTCAAAAGAAAACAATGGAGAACGATGGTTACGAAGCGATTCAAATCGGTTTCGACGACAAGCGCGAGAAGCTTTCTAACAAACCTGAACAAGGGCATGTAAGCAAAGCAAACACTGCACCTAAGCGCTTCGTTCGCGAATTCCGCGGAGTTAACCTCGACGAGTACGAGGTAGGTCAAGAAGTCAAAGTAACTATTTTCGCTGAAGGCGATGTTGTTGATGTAACAGGAGTATCTAAAGGTAAAGGTTTCCAAGGCGCAATCAAACGCCACGGACAATCACGCGGACCTATGTCACATGGTTCCCGCTACCACCGTCGCCCTGGTTCAATGGGTCCTGTTGCTCCAAACCGCGTATTCAAAGGTAAATTGCTGCCTGGACGTATGGGTGGAGATCAAATCACTGTACAAAACTTAACAATCGTTAAAGTTGATGCTGAACGCAATCTTCTTTTAATCAAAGGTAACGTACCTGGTGCGAAAAAAGCCTTGTTAAAAGTAAAAACTGCGGTAAAAGCTAAGTAATTTTTTCGAGAAAGGAGGAGCATTTTAAAATGCCTAAAGTTACATTATTAGATCAAAATGGTAAAAACGTTGGCGAAATCGAGCTTAACGACTCCATTTTTGGTATCGAACCTAACCAAAGCGTTCTTTTCGAAGCTATCGTTATGCAACGCGCTTCTTTACGCCAAGGAACTCATAAAGTAAAAAACCGTTCTGAAGTAGCAGGCGGCGGACGCAAACCATGGCGTCAAAAAGGAACTGGACGTGCACGTCAAGGATCTATCCGCTCTCCACAATGGCGTGGCGGTGGTACTGTATTTGGTCCTCAACCAAGATCATACAGCTACAAACTTCCTAAGAAAGTGCGCCGTTTAGCTCTTAAATCTGCTTTAGCAACAAAAGTACAAGAAGAAAGCATCTTAGTTCTTGAGAGCCTTTCATTTGCAGCTCCAAAAACAAAAGAATTCGTTTCATTCTTGAACGGACTTTCAGTAAATACTAAAGCTCTTATCGTTACAGATGCTCTAGATGAAAACGTAGCATTATCTGCTCGTAACATCCCTGGTGTTACAGTAATTGATGCAGCTGGCTTGAATGTGCTTGACCTAGTTGGACACGACAAGCTGATCATCACTAAAGCAGCTGTTGAAAAAGTAGAGGAGGTGCTTGCATAATGGATGCACGCGATATCATTAAGCGCCCCGTTATTACAGAACGTTCTTCTGAAATCATGGCTGACAAAAAGTACACGTTTGAAGTAGACGTTAAAGCTAATAAAACCCAAGTTAAAGATGCTGTTCAAGAGATCTTCGGCGTTAAAGTCGAAAAAGTGAACATCATGAACTACAAAGGTAAATTCAAACGCATGGGCAAACATGCAGGCTATACAAACAAGCGTCGTAAAGCTGTAGTTAAATTGACAGCTGACAGCAAAGAAATCGAATTATTTGAAGCGTAAGCTTTCATTTTTTAGAGAAGGAGGGAACTAGACATGGCGATTAAAAAGTATAAACCTACCTCTAATGGTCGACGTAACATGACTGCTTCAGATTTCGCTGAAATCACTACAAGCACTCCAGAAAAATCGT
This sequence comes from Bacillus sp. (in: firmicutes), assembly GCA_045576475.1. Lineage (GTDB taxonomy): Bacteria > Bacillota > Bacilli > Bacillales > DSM-1321 > Bacillus_AD. Next base: position 35,982 of record JAZNGP010000054.1, read on the forward strand.
TGCTTGCACCTTTAACTAAAAAAGGCGGCCGTAATAACCAAGGTAAGTTAACAGTTCGTCATCAAGGCGGCGGTCACAAACGTCAATACCGTATTATTGACTTCAAACGCAACAAAGATGGTATACCAGGACGCGTTGCTACAATCGAGTACGATCCAAACCGTTCTGCTAACATCGCACTAATCAATTATGTAGATGGAGAAAAACGTTATATCCTAGCTCCTAAAAACCTAGAAGTAGGTATGGAGATCATGTCAGGCGCAGAAGCTGACATCAAATTGGGTAACGCTCTTCCACTACAAAACATTCCAGTGGGTACTGTAATCCACAACATCGAGTTGAAACCAGGAAAAGGCGGCCAATTAGTTCGCTCTGCAGGTACATCTGCACAACTACTTGGTAAAGAAGGACGCTACGTACTTGTACGTCTTAACTCCGGTGAAGTTCGCATGGTCTTAGCTACTTGCCGCGCTACAATCGGTCAAGTTGGTAACGAGCAGCACGAACTTATCAACATCGGTAAAGCAGGTCGTTCTCGTTGGTTAGGCAAACGCCCAACTGTTCGTGGATCTGTAATGAACCCGGTTGATCACCCACACGGCGGTGGTGAAGGACGCGCTCCAATCGGACGTAAATCACCAATGTCTCCATGGGGTAAACCAACTCTTGGTGCTAAAACACGTAAGAAGAAAAACAAATCCGACAAGTTTATCGTACGTCGTCGCAAAAAATAACGGGGTTGAGCTACGGTTCACACACCGAACCGTAGGACAATCACGAAGGGAGGTACACTCATGGGTCGTAGCCTAAAAAAAGGACCTTTTGTTGATGATCATTTAATGGTAAAAGTAGAGAAGTTAAATGAAGCAGATAAGAAACAAGTTGTTAAGACTTGGTCTCGTCGCTCTACAATCTTCCCGCAATTCATCGGACACACAATCGCTGTCTATGATGGACGCAAACATGTTCCTGTATATATCACTGAAGATATGGTAGGACACAAGCTAGGTGAATTCGCGCCAACACGCGCATACAAAGGTCACGCAAGTGATGACAAGAAAACAAGACGTTAATGAGAGGAGGGCATCTCATGCAAGCTAAAGCTGTTGCAAATACAGTTCGTATTGCTCCTCGTAAAGTTCGTTTAGTAATTGATCTAATTCGAGGAAAGCAAGTAGGCGAAGCGATCGCAATCCTTCGTCATACTCCAAAAGCTGCATCACCAGTAGTGGAGAAATTATTGAAATCTGCTATGGCAAACGCAGAGCACAACTACGAAATGGACGTAAACAACTTAGTAGTGAGCCAAGCTTTTGCAAATGAAGGACCAACTTTAAAACGTTTCCGTCCTCGTGCAATGGGCCGTGCAAGTGCTATTAACAAACGTACAAGTCACATTACAATCGTACTATCAGAGAAGAAGGAGGGATAATCTGTGGGTCAAAAGGTAAATCCTATTGGTTTGCGTGTCGGTATTATCCGTGATTGGGAATCTAAATGGTTCGCTAACGATAAAGACTATGCAAATCTTTTACATGAAGATCTTAAAGTCCGTGAATATATCGCGAAACGCTTAAATGACGCTTCTGTTTCTAAAGTAGAAATCGAACGCGCTGCTAACCGTATCAACATTTCTGTTCATACTGCTAAGCCTGGAATGGTTATCGGTAAAGGTGGTACAGAAGTTGAAGCGCTTCGCAAAGCGTTGAACCAGTTAACTGGCAAACGCGTACACATCAACATTATCGAAATCAAGAGAGCTGACCTTGATGCGAAATTGGTTGCCGAGAACATCGCTCGTCAATTGGAAAACCGCGTATCATTCCGTCGTGCTCAAAAACAAGCTATCCAACGCACAATGCGCGCTGGTGCACAAGGTATCAAAACAATGGTATCCGGTCGTCTTGGCGGCGCTGATATCGCTCGTTCTGAACACTACAGCGAAGGCACTGTTCCACTTCACACACTTCGCGCTGATATAGACTATGCTCACGCTGAAGCTGATACTACTTACGGTAAACTTGGCGTAAAAGTATGGATCTATCGTGGAGAAGTCCTTCCTACTAAGAAGAAATCCGAGGAAGGAGGAAAATAATCATGTTAATGCCTAAACGCGTTAAATATCGTCGTGAACACCGCGGCAAAATGAGAGGTCGTGCTAAAGGTGGCCAAGAAGTTCACTTCGGTGAATTCGGTCTTCAAGCTCAAGAAGCTTCCTGGATCACGAACCGTCAAATCGAAGCAGCTCGTATTGCTATGACTCGTTACATGAAACGTGGCGGTAAAGTTTGGATCAAAATTTTCCCAAGCAAGCCATACACTGCAAAACCTTTGGAAGTCCGAATGGGTTCCGGTAAAGGGGCACCTGAAGGATGGGTGGCTGTAGTTAAACCAGGAAAAGTAATGTTTGAAATCTCAGGTGTATCTGAAGAGATCGCTCGTGAAGCATTACGTCTTGCAATGCACAAACTTCCTGTTAAATGTAAGTTTGTGAAACGAGAAGAAATTGGTGGTGAATCAAATGAAAGCTAATGAAATTAAAGACCTTACCACTGCTGAAATTGAACAAAAAGTAAAATCCCTTAAAGAAGAATTATTTAATCTTCGTTTCCAGTTAGCTACTGGACAACTTGAAAATACTGCACGCATCCGTGAAGTGCGCAAATCGATCGCTCGAATGAAAACTGTTGTTCGTCAAAGAGAGATCAGTGCCAACAATTGATAACTGAGAGGAGGTTTGCTGCAATGAGTGAACGCAATCAACGCAAAGTCTACACAGGCCGTGTCGTATCCGATAAAATGGATAAAACAATCACTGTTCAAGTAGAAACGTATAAGACACATTCTCTATACGGAAAACGCGTGAAATACTCTAAGAAGTTTAAAGCTCATGATGAGAACAACGAAGCAAAACTAGGTGATGTTGTTCGTATCATGGAAACTCGTCCGCTATCTGCTACAAAACGCTTCCGTTTAGTAGAAGTAGTAGAGAAAGCTGTTATAATCTAATAATATTCTGTTCGGATATAGTAAAATCCGAAAGGAGGTCTCGCACATGATTCAACAAGAATCCAGACTGAAAGTCGCTGACAATTCAGGTGCTCGTGAAGTACTGACAATTAAAGTTCTTGGTGGTTCTGGTCGTAAAACAGCAAACATTGGTGATGTTATCGTTTGTACTGTAAAACAAGCAACACCAGGTGGCGTTGTTAAAAAAGGTGACGTTGTAAAAGCTGTTATCGTACGAACAAAATCCGGCATGCGCCGTCCAGATGGTTCATACATCCGTTTCGACGAAAACGCTTGTGTAATCATCAAAGACGACAAAGGTCCTCGTGGAACTCGTATCTTCGGACCTGTGGCACGTGAACTTCGTGATAATAACTTCATGAAGATCGTATCATTAGCTCCAGAAGTATTATAATGTAAAAACTCGTAAAGGCCTTTCAAGGAGGTGCGAAATTCATGCATGTAAAAAAAGGTGACAAAGTAGTGGTCATCTCTGGTAAGGATAAAGGCAAACAAGGCGTTATCCTTGAAGCTTACCCGAAGAAAAACCGTGTTTTGGTTGAAGGTGTAAATATCGTGAAGAAGCATTCTAAACCTTCTCAAGTGAATCCTCAAGGAGGAATCATCAGTCAAGAAGCTGCAGTACATGTTTCTAACGTAATGCCAATCGATCCGAAAACAGGAACTCCTACTCGTGTAGGCTACAAAACAGTAGATGGCAAAAAAGTACGTGTTTCTGTTAAATCAGGTGAATCATTAGATAAATAAGTTAACAATGAAGGGAGGTACAATTCATGAACCGCCTAAAGGAAAAGTATACAAATGAAATTGTTCCTGCTCTAATGAGCAAATTTGAATATAAATCTGTAATGCAAGCTCCTAAAGTTGATAAAATCGTTATTAACATGGGTGTAGGTGATGCTGTTGCTAACGCAAAAGCACTTGACAATGCAGTGGAAGAACTAAGCTTGATAACTGGACAAAAACCAGTTGTAACTAGAGCTAAAAAATCAATCGCTGGTTTCCGTCTTCGTGAAGGTATGCCGATCGGTGCGAAAGTAACTCTTCGCGGCGAGCGTATGTACGAATTCCTAGACAAACTAGTTTCTGTTTCTTTACCACGTGTACGTGACTTCCGCGGGGTTTCTAAAAAATCTTTCGATGGTCGCGGTAACTACACTCTTGGTGTTAAAGAACAACTGATCTTCCCTGAGATTGACTACGATAAAGTAAGTAAAGTACGTGGAATGGACATTGTTATCGTTACTACGGCTAATACTGACGAAGAAGCTCGTGAGTTACTTACTCAAATTGGAATGCCATTCCAAAAGTAACCTAAAAAATAGGGAGGCGTAAACATGGCTAAAAAATCTATGGTCGTGAAACAAAAGCGCACTCAAAAGTTTAAAGTACAAGAATACACTCGTTGTGAACGCTGTGGCCGTCCGCATTCTGTATATCGTAAATTTAAGCTTTGCCGTATTTGTTTCCGTGAACTTGCATATAAAGGACAAATTCCTGGCGTGAAGAAAGCTAGCTGGTAAAACCCGATTTTGGGAAGGAGGTAAATATTAATGGTCATGACAGATCCAATTGCAGATATGCTTACTCGCATCCGAAATGCGAATATGGTACGTCACGAGAAGCTGGAACTTCCTGCTTCTAAGATTAAAACAGATGTTGCTGAAATCTTGAAACGCGAGGGCTTCATCCGTGATGTAGAACTTATCGAAGACAATAAGCAAGGTATTATCCGTATCTTCTTGAAATACGGTTCAAATAACGAACGTGTAATCACTGGTTTAAAACGAATCAGCAAGCCTGGTCTACGTGTATATGCGAAAGCTGGAGAAGTACCTCGTGTACTTAACGGACTTGGAATCGCTATCGTTTCAACTTCTCAAGGCGTTATCACTGATAAAGAAGCCCGCGCTAAGAAAATTGGCGGAGAAGTACTAGCTTACGTTTGGTAATCAATTTTTCACAAGAATGGAGGTGCACTAAATGTCTCGTATAGGTAAAAAACCAATTGAGGTTCCATCTGGAGTTACAGTTACAATCGCTGAAAACAACGTTGTTACTGTAAAAGGACCGAAAGGCGAATTGACTCGCACTTTTAATCCAGAGATCACAATCTCACAAGAAGAGAACGTAATCACTTTGACTCGTCCTTCTGAAGAGAAAAATCATCGCGCATTACACGGTACAACACGTGCCGTTCTTGCAAACATGGTTGAAGGCGTATCTAAAGGATTCGAAAAATCCTTAGAGCTTATCGGTGTTGGTTACCGTGCTCAAAAACAAGGAACTAAATTAGTTCTTAACGTTGGATACTCTCACCCAGTTGAAATCACACCAGAACAAGGAATTGAAATCGAAGTTCCTTCCAATACAAAAGTAATCGTAAAAGGTACGAACAAAGAGCGTGTAGGTGCTTTGGCAGCTAACATCCGTGACGTTCGTCCACCGGAGCCGTACAAAGGTAAAGGTATCCGTTATGAAGGCGAATTCGTTCGTCGTAAAGAAGGTAAAACAGGTAAGTAAGCCGCATAGGTAAACGAAAGGAGTGACGTAAATTGATTACGAAGCTTGATAAGAATTCTGTTCGTCAGAAAAGACATGCGCGTGTTCGTGCTAGACTTTCTGGAACTGAAGCTCGTCCTCGTTTAAATGTGTTCCGTTCAAACAAACACATTTACGCTCAACTGATTGACGATGTGAACGGTGTAACTCTTGCAAGTGCATCCACTCTAGATAAAAATCTAGGACTTGAAAGCACAAGCAACATTGAAGCAGCACAAAAAGTTGGGGAAGCAGTTGCTAAAATGGCTGTTGAAAAAGGTTTCAAATCTGTGGTATTCGACCGCGGAGGATACTTGTTCCATGGCCGCATTAAAGCACTAGCTGATGCTGCACGTGAAAACGGCTTAGAATTTTAATGGATAAGGAGGGACAAAACAATGCGTCGTATTGATCCTAATAAATTAGAACTTGAAGAACGCGTAGTTACAGTCAACCGTGTAGCTAAAGTTGTGAAAGGTGGACGTCGTTTCCGTTTCACTGCGTTAGTTGTTGTCGGTGACAAAAATGGCCACGTTGGTTTCGGTACTGGTAAAGCACAAGAAGTACCAGATGCGATCCGCAAAGCTATCGAAGATGCGAAGAAAAACTTAATCACAGTACCAATGGTTAATACTAGTATCCCTCACGAAGTTCTTGGACACTTCGGTGCTGGTTCAATCCTATTGAAACCTGCTGCTGAAGGTACAGGAGTTATCGCTGGCGGACCTGTTCGTGCCGTGCTTGAATTGGGTGGAGTAGGAGATATCCTTTCTAAATCTCTTGGCTCTAACACGCCAATCAACATGGTTCGTGCAACTATGGACGGATTAAAGCAATTAAAACGTGCTGAAGACGTAGCGAAATTACGTGGAAAATCAGTAGAAGAACTGTTAGGATAAGGAGGGAAAATCAATGGCAAAGAAATTAGAAATTACCCTCACTCGTAGCTTGATTGGTCGTCCGAACGATCAACGCGTGACAGTAAATACACTTGGTTTACGTAAAATGCATCAAACAGTTGTTCTAGACGATAATGCTGCTATCCGCGGTATGGTTAATAAGGTTTCTCATCTTGTTACTGTCAAAGAACAATAATATAATTTTTTCTCTTAACAAGGAGGTGCCAAAATGAAACTTCATGAATTAAAACCTGCAGAAGGTTCTCGTCAAGAACGCAAACGTAAAGGACGCGGTATCGGATCCGGAAACGGTAAAACAGCTGGTAAAGGTCATAAAGGGCAAAACGCTCGTTCAGGCGGTGGTGTACGTCTTGGATTTGAAGGTGGTCAAACTCCACTATTCAGACGTCTTCCAAAACGCGGATTCACGAACATCAACCGTAAAGACTATGCTCTAGTTAACCTTAACACTCTTAACTTGTTCGAAGACGGAACAGAAGTGACACCAGCTCTACTTGTAGAGACTGGGATTGTGAAGAAAGAAAAAGCAGGAATCAAGATTCTTGCAAACGGTAAGCTTGAGAAAAAACTTACTGTTAAAGCTCACAAATTCTCCTCTGCTGCGAAAGAAGCTATTGAAGCTGCGGGCGGTCAAACCGAGGTGATCTAATGTTTCGTACAATCTCCAACTTTATGCGCGTGGCTGATATACGAAATAAAATCTTCTTTACCTTGCTGATGCTGATCGTTTTCCGTATCGGTACCTTCATCCCGGTTCCGCATGTAAATGCGGACTTTCTGAAGGCCCAGGATGCACTTGGTGTGTTTGGGGTGCTTAATGTGTTTGGCGGGGGAGCATTGCAGAACTTCTCCATCCTTGCGATGGGAATTATGCCTTATATCACTGCTTCCATCATCATCTCATTATTGCAGATGGATGTTGTGCCAAAGTTTACGGAATGGTCAAAGCAGGGAGAAGTCGGACGTCGTAAATTGGCTCAATTCACTCGTTACGGAACCATTGTACTTGGATTCATCCAAGCACTTGGGATGTCATACGGGTTTAACAGTATGGCGGGAGGAATGCTGATCACCGAACCGGGGATCACGACATACTTGCTGATTGCAGTCGTTCTGACGGCTGGTACAGCCTTCTTAATGTGGCTGGGTGAACAAATTACCGCTAAAGGTGTCGGAAATGGTATTTCCATCATCATCTTTGCTGGTATCGTAGCTGCTTTGCCGACAACGGTGAACCAAGTTTACGCTCAGCAATTGCAAGATGCTGGAGATCAACTGTTCCTTCGCATCGTGACTGTTGTGCTAATCGTTTTAGCAATTGTCGCGCTTATAGTGGGAGTTATCTTCATCCAACAAGCTTTAAGAAAAATACCGATCCAGTACGCTAAGCGTGCGTCCAACCGTATGCCTGGCGGACAATCAACGCATTTGCCGTTGAAAGTCAATGCTGCCGGAGTTATCCCTGTTATCTTCGCCGTGTCATTCATCATGACACCACCATTGATCGCAGGATTCTTCGAGTCAAATGCGGTAACGGATTGGATCATCAAATATCTTGATTATTCACATCCTGTCGGAATGGCATTATATGTAGCCCTGATTATTGCTTTCTCTTATTTCTATGCATTTATTCAGGTTAATCCTGAACAAGTTGCGGAGAACTTGAAGAAGCAAGGCGGTTATGTACCTGGCATCCGTCCTGGTAAGAATACTGAAAGCTATTTAAAACAAGTATTGTCTCGTCTTACATTTGTAGGCTCTCTATTCCTCGCTTTCATTGCGATTGTCCCGATGTTCTTCATCAGCATCGCCGGACTGCCGCAATCTGTGCAAATCGGCGGAACCAGCTTGATCATCGTCGTCGGGGTTGCCCTGGAAACGATGAAAGGCTTGGAGGCTCAACTTGTGAAACGGCATTACAAAGGTTTTATCAAATAATTGGTTTGGGGACACAATCGTCCCTTAAACCCATTATGGAGTTTGAGGGGGAAGATGAATGAATCTCGTTCTTATGGGGCTTCCTGGTGCAGGTAAAGGCACTCAAGCCGAAAAAATTGTAGAAAAATATAATATCCCTCATATCTCAACTGGAGATATGTTCCGTGCAGCCATCAAAGGCGGAACGGAACTTGGTTTACAGGCAAAATCATACATGGATAAAGGTGAATTGGTCCCTGATGAAGTGACCATCGGCATTGTCCGTGAAAGATTAGGCGAAGACGATTGCCGAAATGGATTCTTGTTGGATGGTTTCCCACGCACAGTTGCACAAGCTGAAGCGCTGGAAGGAATCCTTTCCGAAATGGATCGCCCGATCGATTACGTAATCAACGTGGATGTCGATAAGGAAATCCTGCTCGAAAGACTGACAGGAAGACGTATCTGCAAAGAATGTGGAGCAACTTATCATCTAGTGTTCAATCCTCCTGCGGAAGAGGGAACATGCGACCGCTGCGGTGGAGAACTTTACCAAAGAGCTGATGATAATGCAGAAACAGTCCAAAATCGTTTGGATGTAAACCTCAAACAAACACAACCTCTTTTATCCTTCTATGAAGGTAAAGGAACTTTACGCAATATTAACGGACAACAAGATATCAAAGTTGTTTTCGAAGATATTGATGCTCTTCTTGGGGGCTTGCAAGCATGATCATATGCAAAACCCCGCGCGAAATCGACATTATGCGCGAAGCCGGAAGAATCGTTGCTTTGACTCACCAGGAGTTGAAGAAACACATTGCTCCAGGCATCACGACGAAAGAACTGGACGCTATTGCCGAAAGCACAATTCGCAAATATGGTGCAATCCCTTCGTTTAAAGGGTATAATGGATTTCGCGGCAGCATTTGTGCTTCAGTAAATGAAGAACTTGTTCACGGCATACCTGGGAAACGTGTACTGAAGGATGGCGATATCATCAGCATCGATATCGGTGCCAAGTATAATGGATACCATGGCGACTCCGCCTGGACGTATGCTGTAGGAGAGATTGACGAAGAAACACAAAGGCTCTTGGAAGTTACGGAAGAGTCTCTATATAGAGGGTTGGAAGAAGCTAAGCCAGGCGTGCGTCTTTCAAATATCTCCCATGCCATTCAAACTTATGTTGAGGCAAACAAGTTCACGATCGTCAGAGAGTATGTTGGTCACGGAGTTGGTCAAGACTTACATGAGGATCCTCAGATCCCTCATTACGGTCCTCCCAATAAAGGTCCTCGTTTAAAGCCTGGTATGGTGCTGGCTGTGGAACCAATGGTTAATGCAGGCAGCAGATATGTGAAGACTTTAGAAGATGACTGGACCGTTGTTACTCAAGACGGGAAAATGTGCGCCCATTTTGAACATACGATAGCAATCACTGAATCTGGATTCGAGATACTGACGAAACTGTAAGGGTCATCGGTATACGATAAAGAGGCAGTGTTGAATGGATATAATCCAAAAGACAGCAATGTCTGAAGAGAAGGGAGATAAACTTCAATGGCTAAAGATGATGTAATTGAAATTGAAGGTACGGTCACTGAGACCCTGCCAGGCACTCAATTCAAGGTAGAACTAGAAAATGGTCATACAATTTTAGCTCATGTATCAGGTAAAATACGCATGCACTACATTCGCATTCTGCCTGGTGATAAAGTAACAGTCGAGCTTTCTCCGTATGATTTAACTCGCGGAAGAATCACTTATAGATTCAAATAATCTATGTTACACTCCGATCTATCTAAGGAGGTTAGGTACTATGAAAGTGAGACCATCAGTAAAGCCTATATGCGAAAAATGTAAAGTTATTCGCAGAAAAGGTAAAGTAATGGTTATTTGTGAAAACCCTAAGCATAAACAAAAACAAGGCTAATCTAAAAGGAGGTGCACCATATGGCACGTATTGCTGGTGTTGATATTCCACGTGACAAACGTATTGTCATTTCATTAACATACATTTTCGGTATTGGTAAACCAACAGCTCAAAAAATCTTGGCTGAAACTGGTATCTCTGAAGATACTCGCGTTCGTGATCTTACAGAAGACGAATTAAACAAAATCCGTGAAACAATCGACAAGTTGAAGGTAGAAGGTGACCTTCGTCGTGAAATTTCCCTAAACATCAGACGTTTGATGGAAATCGGTAGCTATCGCGGTCTTCGTCACCGTCGCGGCTTGCCTGTTCGCGGTCAAAACACTAAAAATAATGCTCGTACGCGTAAAGGACCTCGTCGTACTGTAGCTAACAAGAAAAAATAATTAGTAAAGGAGGTACTTATTCATGGCACGTAAGACAAATACTCGCAAACGTCGTGTGAAAAAGAATATTGAAACTGGTATCGCTCATATCCGTTCTACATTCAACAACACGATCGTAACAATCACTGACTCTCACGGAAATGCTATTTCTTGGTCAAGTGCAGGTTCACTTGGTTTCAGAGGTTCACGTAAATCCACTCCATTCGCAGCTCAAATGGCAGCAGAAACTGCAGCAAAAGCTTCTATGGAACATGGTTTGAAAACTCTTGAAGTAACAGTTAAAGGACCTGGTTCAGGCCGTGAAGCTGCAATCCGTGCACTTCAAGCTGCTGGTTTAGAAGTTACGGCTATCAAGGACGTAACTCCAGTACCGCATAACGGATGCCGTCCACCGAAACGTCGCCGAGTTTAATTTTTTCTGTATAGATTTTGTATCACTGTCCATAATGGGATATGATACTATAATCATCAATCAGGAAAGATTAAGTTAGTTGTTGCGCATAGTCGGAAACAATTACAAGGGGAATTTCGGTTTAAGCACTAGCACGAGAGTGTTTTTCTTAGCCGGGGTTTTGACGTTTTGAAGGAGGGTTTAATAATGATCGAAATAGAAAAACCAAAAATCGAAACGGTTGAAATCAGCGATGACACCAAGTATGGTAAATTCGTCGTCGAGCCGCTTGAGCGTGGGTATGGTACTACACTAGGGAACTCCCTTCGTCGTATCCTTCTATCCTCTCTTCCAGGGGCTGCTGTTACATCCATCCAAATCGATGGGGTAATGCATGAGTTCTCAACAATTGAAGGCGTTGTAGAAGATGTTACTTCTATTATTCTGAATGTGAAAAAGCTAGCGCTTAAAATATACTCCGATGAAGAAAAAACGCTTGAGATTGATGTGCAGAGTGAAGGAGCAATTACTGCTGCTGATATTACGCATGATAGTGACGTTGAGATCCTTAACCCGGATTTACACATCGCAACTGTCGGCAAGGGCGGATATCTGCGTATGAGGCTGGTTGCGCGTCGCGGACGCGGATACACTCCAGCTGAACAGAATAAACGTGACGATCAGCCAATCGGCGTGATTCCGATCGACTCCATCTACACTCCTGTTGCACGTGTTTCCTACCAAGTAGAAAATACACGTGTAGGGCAAATGACAAATTACGATAAACTTACGCTTGATGTTTGGACTGATGGAAGCACTGGTCCAAAAGAAGCAATCGCTCTTGGATCTAAGATTTTAACAGAGCATCTGAACATCTTCGTTGGTCTGACCGATGAAGCGCAAAATGCAGAAATCATGGTTGAAAAAGAAGAAGATCAAAAAGAGAAAGTCTTGGAGATGACTATCGAAGAGCTTGACCTTTCTGTTCGTTCTTATAACTGTTTAAAACGTGCTGGAATCAATACTGTTCAAGAGCTTGCTCACAAAACAGAAGAAGATATGATGAAAGTGCGTAATCTGGGACGCAAATCACTTGAAGAAGTGAAAGCGAAACTGGATGAACTCGGTTTAGGTCTTAGAAAAGACGATTGATAACCGAAACAAACTAGAGAATTGAAACAAAGGAGGGAATCTCTAAAATGGGTTACAGAAAGTTAGGACGTACTAGTTCTCAACGTAAAGCATTACTACGTGATTTGGCAACTGACCTAATCGTTCACGAGCGCATTGAAACTACTGAAGCAAAAGCGAAAGAACTTCGCTCTGTTGTAGAAAAAATGATCACGCTTGGTAAACGTGGTGACTTACATGCACGCCGTCAAGCTGCTGCATTCATCCGCAATGAAGTGGCTGATGCTGAAACAGGTAAAGATGCATTGCAAAAATTATTCAGTGACATCGCACCTCGTTACGAAGAGCGTCAAGGTGGATACACTCGTATCATGAAAATGGGTCCTCGTCGTGGAGACGGAGCTCCTGTTGTGATCATCGAGTTAGTATAATAAATACTTTTCTAAAAGGGGCGGGGACAGTTGAGAACTAACTAGTTCTCGGCCCTTTTTTTAACACAATGTAAATTGTGAATAATTGAATCGATTATACAATTCAGGAAATACGCAAACAGAGTGATATGATGGCTGCATCCAATCGGATGCTTCGCGTCTAGCTCTTTGTACCCCTCCACGCCTTGATGGTTCAGGGCAACAGACTCGTTCGTATAACGGAGAACATACGCTGCTATTCGACTAAGGAATTCAGGTTCCTTTAGGAGGGGTGCAGCGTTTTTTTATAGCTTTTTTTATATTGGTTGTCAGCTGGATGAATGGACTGGACGAGAAATACATACTACAATTCACTTATGAGGCAAGTAGAGAAGAGACAGCTGAGATGAGAATGAGAGAGGGCAGGAGTGTTCAGAGATGAAAAAAGAGTTAGTGAAATTGGATTCCGTATCTTTTACATACGAAGGTGAGGAGAACCCGGCATTACATGATGTATCGCTCTCGGTATTTGAAGGGGAATGGCTTGCTATAGTAGGCCATAACGGATCTGGGAAATCTACTATGGCGAAATTGCTGAATGGACTTCAGTTTCCGACATCCGGCAGTATATCTGTCCAGGGTGGATTGCTTACGGAAGAGACTGTTTGGGATGTCCGCAAACAGATCGGCATGGTTTTTCAGAATCCGGATAATCAGTTTGTAGGGACCACAGTACAGGATGATGTGGCTTTTGGTTTAGAAAATAACGGCGTGCCGAGGGACATAATGGTCGAACGTGTCGACTGGGCTTTAAAGAGCGTGAAAATGGATTCGTTTCTTGATCAAGAGCCGCACCATCTATCCGGCGGACAGAAGCAGAGGGTTGCTATTGCCTCCGTCTTGGCACTCCAGCCTGCTATCATAATCTTGGATGAAGCGACATCCATGCTTGATCCAAGAGGCAGAGAAGAAGTTCTCCAGACTGTCAGGATGCTGAAACAGGATCAAAATTTAACGGTGGTCAGTATCACACATGATCTCGATGAAGCAGCGAAGGCCGATCGAATCATCGTGATGAATGGCGGGAAAGTGTATAAAGAGGGTACTCCGCCGGAAATTTTCCGGCTGGATCAAGAGCTTACCGGGATAGGGTTGGATATTCCTTTCTCCATTAAGCTTTCCAATGCACTTGCCGAAAGAAATATTCCTGTAACAGACACATACTTATCCTATGAACAGTTGGTGAAAGAAATATGCGAATTGAATTTGAAGAAGTAGAATACCGCTATCAAGCGAATACGCCTTTTGAAAAAAGGGCTATATACGACATCAATCTCGCCATTAGAGAAGGATGCTATACGGCAGTGATCGGGCATACAGGCTCCGGCAAATCGACATTGCTGCAGCATTTGAATGGATTGATCAGACCGACCAAGGGTGAGGTACGCCTGGGGGAAAAGGTGATCACCGCCAAAAAGAAAGAGAAAGAGATCAAAGCAATCCGAAAGAGAGTCGGTATCGTTTTTCAATTCCCGGAACATCAGTTATTTGATGAAACAGTGGAGAAGGATATTTGCTTTGGTCCAATGAACTTCGGTGTCAAAGAAGAAGAGGCGAAAAAACTAGCAAGGGAAACGATCAAGCTCGTCGGCCTCTCTGAGGATATTCTGGATAAATCCCCATTCGATTTATCCGGGGGCCAAATGAGAAGGGTGGCAATAGCCGGTGTTCTTGCCATGGAACCAGAAGTGCTGGTGCTCGATGAACCTACTGCCGGTCTGGATCCGCGAGGCCGTACGGAAATCATGGATATGTTCGCTGAACTCCATCGGGAGAAAGGACTGACGACCGTCCTCGTAACTCACAGCATGGAGGATGCGGCTAAATATGCCGATGAAATAGTGATCATGCATCGCGGCACAATCGTGGAGAAGGGAAGACCGGAAGATGTATTCTCTCAGCCTGAGATGTTGATGGAGCTTGGATTGGATGTTCCTGAAACGGTAAGATTCCAGCTGATGCTGCAAAAGGAAGGGAATTATCGGTTTGAAAAGCCTTTTCTATGCATTGAATCATTAGCGGACGGCATCTTAGATATCCTGAACAGGAGGACAGTAAAATGATGGAGCGTATGATTATCGGCCGATATGTGCCCGCGGAATCCATCCTTCACCGTATGGATCCAAGGTCCAAGCTTATATTGGCTTTCCTGTTTGTCTGTATCGTCTTCTTGGCAAACAATGCATTGACCTATACGATACTCGGCATATACACACTCACTCTGGTGGCGCTCTCAAGAATTCCTTTCCGATTCATTATCTCAGGATTGAAGCCGATTCTCTTCTTGGTCATTTTCACCTTCCTGCTCCATGTGCTGTTCACGAAGGAAGGAGATTTGCTTTTCGACTTAGGAATCATTAAAGTGTATGAAATCGGTCTCAAACAAGGCTTCTTCATCTCGCTTCGTTTCTTGTATCTCATTTTGATCACGACGCTGGTCACATTATCCACCACGCCGATATCATTGACGGATGGGCTGGAACAGCTGCTGCATCCTTTCAAGAAAATCAAGTTTCCTGTACATGAGCTGGCGTTGATGATGTCCATTTCCCTTCGGTTCATCCCGACATTGATGGATGAGACAGGCAAGATCATGAAAGCACAGGCCGCAAGAGGTGTGGACTTCACGACAGGTCCCATTAAAGAACGTGTCAAAGCGATTGTTCCATTGCTTGTCCCTTTGTTTGTGAGTTCATTCAAGAGGGCGGAGGAACTGGCAATCGCGATGGAAGCAAGAGGCTATCGCGGAGGAGAGGGCAGGACAAGATTCCGTGTATTGAAATGGGGTATGTCCGATACTCTATTGATCTTTTCGGTACTCTTGCTTGCCGGTATTTTATTTTATTTCAGAATGTAGGAGTTATTTATGATGCAAAGAGTAAAATGTATCATTTCATATGATGGATCGGGATTCTTCGGCTATCAAGTACAGATTTCGGAACGTACGGTTCAGGCAGAGCTTGAGAAGGTGCTTGGCGTCATGCACAAAAGGGCGGTCAGGGTGACTGCTTCAGGGAGAACCGACGCTGGAGTACATGCATACGGGCAGGTCATCCATTTTGATACGACACTCAAGCTGCCGGCCGATGCTTGGATAAGGGCCATGAATACGATGCTGCCGGATGATATAGCCGTATTGTCTGCTGAATATGTGGATGAGCAATTTCATGCCCGTTTCGGTGCGAAAAGGAAAAAGTATCGCTATATAATTGATATGAACAAAATCCATAATCCCTTGAGAAGGAACTATGTATGGCATTATCCATATCCGCTGGATGTGGAGGCTATGCAGAAAGCCGTGACGTATGTGCTGGGGGAGCATGATTTCACAAGCTTCAGTTCAGCGCGGAGTGACGTGAAAGATAAAGTACGGACAATCTATTCGATTGATTGTTCCCTGGATGGAAATGAGCTGAAGCTTGATTTCGAGGGGAACGGTTTTCTGTACAATATGGTGCGTATCCTGACCGGCACACTGGTGGAAGTGGGATCTGGTAAACTCAAGCCGGAAGCGATGCAGGATATATTGTTGAGCAAAGATAGAGCTGCTGCCGGGAAGACTGCTCCGCCTCAAGGACTTTATTTATGTGATGTCCAATATAATATCCCGGGAATATGTAAGTAATTGCAAATCAACTTATTATTCGCTTGACAATAAGGGGTATAGAAGCTAATATAATATGGTATGTATTTTATTTAAATCCCACGAATAAGCCCCGGAAGAGTTTAATCGTGATTTGAAAATAAACATTAACTTATTCATGTACTAGGAGGTATTTCAATGCGTACGACATTCATGGCGAAAGCAAATGAAATCGACCGTAAATGGTATGTAGTAGACGCTAAAGGCCAAACTCTTGGACGCCTTGCAAGCGAAGTTGCATCCATTCTGCGCGGTAAACATAAACCAACATTCACACCGCATGTTGACACAGGTGATCACGTAATCATCATCAACGCTTCAGAAATCAACTTAACAGGTAAGAAATTGACTGACAAAATTTACTACCGTCACACAATGCACCCAGGCGGTCTTAAAACAAGAACTGCTTTGGAAATGAGAACAAACTACGCTGAGAAAATGCTTGAGCTTGCTATCAAAGGTATGCTTCCTAAGAATTCTCTTGGACGTCAAATGTTTAAAAAATTACACGTATACGCTGGTCCTGAGCACAAGCAACAAGCTCAACAACCAGAAGTGTACGAACTACGCGGATAATTTTTAAAGGAGGTTACTATCTTGGCACAAGTTCAATATTATGGAACAGGTCGTCGTAAAAGTTCTGTTGCCCGTGTACGTCTAGTACCAGGCGAAGGACGCATCGTTATCAACGGTCGTGAAATCAATGAATTTTTCCCATTTGAAACGCTTATCTTAGTTGTTAAACAACCATTAGTAGCTACTGAAACTACAGGAAGCTATGATGTGCTTGTAAACGTATCTGGTGGAGGTTTCACTGGTCAAGCTGGCGCAATCCGTCACGGTATCGCTCGTGCATTGCTTCAAGCAGATCCAGAATTCCGTCCAGTACTTAAATCTGCTGGATTACTGACTCGTGACGCTCGTATGAAAGAACGTAAAAAATACGGTCTTAAAGGCGCTCGTCGTGCACCTCAGTTCTCAAAACGTTAATTTTCATCATTTACAGCCTGTTCCTTTTTGGAACAGGCTGTTTTGTTTAGAAAAGATAAACTTCTTCGGTTTCAATCCATCTCTGCATTTGGACATACATCGTGATGGGTGTTGTGGATATGCTGTTGCAATGCCATCCGCGTAATGGATCTTTTAATCGTGCAAGGTCTTTTTTTCTATGCGGATTTCTTTTCTTCCATCGCATTCAAAATAAGGCAGGGTTACTGCATCTTTAATATCCCACACTATAAAGAAGAAAAGCCGCAGGTTGCTGGTGCTTTTCTTGTATATAGATGCAAGAGGTGAAAAGGTGGATAATGTAATCTCGACATTTAAGGAGAAACGAAAGGCAAAGCAGATAAGCTATGAGCGGAAAGTGTTGAAGGAGATCACGCCAAAGCTTCTGAAGGAAAGATTCGCTTCTTTTATAGGAACGCAACAAACACTGGGTATCACGTTCTCACAGGTGCTGGAGGAAGGATGCTATGATGTGGCGATTGAAGCATACCTGCTTGGCGCCCATTTCAGTAAGTTCGGGTATTACGGAGAGTCGAAGGAAAGTGTTCTCCTGCGCTGTCAGGCGGAAGAGAAGCATCTTTCGGACACGATGTACAATTTCATCCTTTATTGGGGAAAAATCAGTGATTTCGATTCCTTCAACGAAACGCTTCAGTATCAATGTGAGCAATATGTCCGCTGCTGGTGGGAAGATGGTTTCCGTAAAGGGGAGAAGCGGTACAGACTTCGACTACACTAAACGTTCTATATCCTTTTCTTGTCCCATAAGGTATAAGTAGGTAAAGTGTGGGAGGAGATCGGTACATGTGGAGCAGATTGAGATATACCGGATTAGCTATATGTATTGTAACTGTCTTTATGATCATATCCTTTCGGGTAATGGAGGAATCTTCATGGAATGACTGGAATCTGCCGCTGAGCGGCAAAACAATCATTTTGGATCCCGGTCATGGCGGACCTGATGGGGGTGCCTATGTGAACGGGGTCGCCGAGAAAGATATATCACTTGATATCAGTAAAATGCTTAGAGACTATCTTCAGGGACAAGGTGCATTGGTCATCATGACAAGAGAGGAAGATCAAGACCTGGCCGGGGGTGTGGATGGCTATCGTGCAAGAAAAAGGATGGATTTGCAAAAGCGTGTCGAGCTGATCAATGAAACGGAAGCCGATCTATACTTGAGCATCCATCTGAATGCTTTTCCTTCCGGAAGTTCAAGCGGCGCCCAAACTTTTTATACACTCCGCTATAAAGAAAATAAACAGATTGCGAAATTGATTCAGAAAGAACTGAAGGATAATCTGCAGAATACAAAAAGAGAAGCGAAATCCATCGATC
The DNA here is from genome assembly GCA_045576475.1 of Bacillus sp. (in: firmicutes). Classification (GTDB taxonomy): domain Bacteria; phylum Bacillota; class Bacilli; order Bacillales; family DSM-1321; genus Bacillus_AD. Next base: position 54,694 of record JAZNGP010000054.1, read on the forward strand.
AAGTATATCTGATGAAATACGCAAAGAAACCGGGAGCACTTGTGGAAGTAGGATTTCTCTCAAATGCAAGGGAAAGGGAGGCACTTCAGGATCCTGATTATCAGGTGCAGATCGCAGCATCGATTTACGAAGGAGTCATAAGGTATTTTACGGAGACTCCGCTGGAGGAAAAATAGGCAGAGGCGAGAAGGCCCCTTGTAGGAGGGGCATTTTGCTGGGCAAAAGGAGAGCAAACGGAACCCCTTAATGATATACTGAAAATTGTAAACGAATTCAGGTGAGGGGTGTGAATATGATTTCTGAACAACAGATAATAGATTTATTAGGGGATCTGCAAGACCCTATTCTACATAAGAGTTTAAAGGAAACCAATGGTATCTCGGAAGTGAAGATCAAATCGGAGAAAAGCCATGTCAGCGTTAAGATCCTTTTAGCGAAGACGGGTACTCCTGAACAACTTCAACTGCAGATGAAGATTGTGGAGATTTTGAAGGGTGCCGGAGTGGATTCAGTCGGCATACGATTTGGGGATCTGCCTGAGGAAGAGCTGGTGAAGCATAAAGTCGATCCGGATGATGATGGGATGGGTCTGCTTTCGCCGAACAATAAGACGAAATTTATTGCTATTGCAAGTGGTAAAGGCGGTGTCGGCAAATCGACAGTATCTGTGAACTTGGCGATTTCACTTGCACGTATCGGCAAGAAAGTCGGTTTGGTGGATGCGGATATATATGGTTTCAGTGTGCCTGATATGATGGGAATCGCTCATCGCCCGGTTGTCAGGGGAGGCAAAATCATCCCTGTGGAGAGATTGGGTGTCAAAGTTATTTCGATGGGCTTCTTTGTTGAAGATAATGCACCGATCATTTGGAGAGGACCGATGCTCGGCAAGATGTTGAACAGCTTCTTCAAAGAAGTGGAGTGGGGCGACTTGGATTATCTGTTATTGGATCTGCCTCCTGGAACCGGCGACGTAGCGCTTGATATACATACGATGCTTCCTTCCTGTAAGGAAATCATTGTCACCACACCGCATCCAACAGCTGCGTTTGTAGCTGCAAGGGCTGGTGCGATGGCGTTGCGTACGGAACATGAACTGATAGGTGTCGTCGAGAATATGTCCTATTTCGAGAGTCAACTGACTAAGGAGAGGGAATATGTGTTCGGGAAGGGCGGCGGTGAGAAACTTGCGGAAGAACTGCAGACGAAAGTGCTCGGGCAATTGCCGCTTCGCCAGCCTGATTGGAATGATGAAGACTTTGCACCCTCCGTATACGAAGCGGAACATCCGACAGGTCAAATCTTCCACGATATAGCAAAACAAGTGATTGATATTGTAGAGACAAAATAACAGAAGGGAGATGGCATATGCCATCTCCCTTTCAATTACCCGCTGCTGCTGTTTTGTCCTTTATTGGATTCCCCGCCGCTTTGATTGGTGTCTGTTTGGCTGGCATCGTCCTTTTGCCCGCCCTCCTTACCTTCGCCCTTGCCTTCCTTGAAGATTTTCATCAACTCGGATTGAACTAGTGGACTTTGGAGTGTTTCAATGATGGTTTCCTTGATCACTTTACGGGATTCAGTTGATTTGAAAGCTTTTTCGAATTCTTTTTCCATTTCATGATCTTGAAGCACTTCAAGCAGGAGTTTTCTGTAAGAAGGATCTTTTAATAAGTCTTTTAGCAATGTTTGATGCTCATCCTTCAATGCTTTAGCATAGGCAGCTGCGAATGTTGGATCTTTGAAGGCCTTTTTCCAGAATTGCTTCCCTTTATCGGAGATGATTGTTTGTTGGACGGCTTCTTTCACAACTTTTTGATCCATTATGAGTAAATCTTTCATTTTATCATCAGAAAGTATTTCACGGAGTGCTTTCTTGCCGTCTTCGGATTTCAGCACATCCAGGATCATCGTCTTTGTCGGTTCGTATCCTTCGCTATTGCTGCTTGTTTCCGAATTTCCGCATCCTGTTGCCAGAAACATAAAAATGATGGGGAGTGTTAATAACCTTTTTTTCATCATAGGTCTCCTTGTATCGAAATCGTTATAAGTAATATTTGTCGTATTCTTTAATATATGCATATATGGCAGTGGCAATTAGGGAGTTGTGTTGGTACAATCAGGATATATATCTAAAAATTGGGGGATTAGAAAGTGAGCAGTCGTCAACTGGTACGTTTTTTCTTCACAACCTTATTTCTTGGTGGTTTGACAGCGGGTGTAGTAGGTTTTATGGCAAGATGGGATAACTTCAGCAAACTTTTTGTTTCGTTTGAAGCAGTGGAGATCATCATGACGTTTATTTGGCTCGTGGGGGTAGGGATGATTTTCAGTTTAATCAGCCAAGCTGGCTTTTTTGCATATTTGACCATTCACCGCTTTGGTTTAGGGATATTTAAAGGGTTATGGAATGCGGTGCAGCTTGTGCTGATCGGATTTGTTTTGTTTGATGTCGTTTATGTGAGATATAGCGCATTCGGGGAAGCGGGCGGCTTGATGCCGTATATGATCGATGCGTTTGTCATATTGGCTGTTGCTCTTACGGTGGCCTATATGAAAGCAAAACAGACAAACCCGAAGACATTTGTGTCCGCTTTATTCTTCATGACTGTGGTCACGGTCGTCGAATGGGTTCCTGTATTGATCCAGAACGATAAAAGCTGGCTGTACTTCATGCTGGTTCCACTCCTTGTATGCAATGCGTATCAGCTGCTTTCTTTGCATAAAATCAATGCAAAGTCCAAGATTGAGTTGGAAGATAAGAAGATAAAAGCGAAGGTTCGGGAAGCATAAGAACAAAGATCAAAAAAGATCAACAGCAGTTGATCTTTTTTGATTGTCCGTCTTTATTTAATTTCTTTAGTAGTGATATCGGAATTAGAAAGCATCTCAGACACGGTGACCATCTTCAATTCTTTCTTATGGATGGAATCGAGAATTTCAGGGAGAGCGGCTGCAGTCTGCTTAGCAGAATCCGAAGCATGGAGAAGCAGTATATCCCCTTTATTGACTCGGGATGTATTTTCGATAATTTCATTCACACCCGGATTTGTCCAATCTTTTGAATCGATGCTCCAATGTACAATCGTGTATCCGAATTTTGCGCTGATGTCCAGTAATCGCTTGTCAAAATGTCCTGTGGGGGCCCTTAAGGAATGGGTATCCTCCAAACCAAGCTTCCTGAAGGCTTCTTGACCTTTAATGATGTCCCTTGTGATTTCATTCGTCTCAGCACTTGAATAATCGACGTAATTATACCCGAGTAAGCCGATTTCATAGCCTTTGTCCTGTATCTCTTCGACAATATGGGGATGTCTTTCCGCCCAGGATCCGGATATGAAGAAGGTGACCTTCTTCACTTGCTGTTTATCGAGTTCTTTCAGGATATCGGAGGCCTTTGCATCTCCCCAGCCAATATTGAAAGTCATGGCAACATCGTTTTCGCCTCTGTAGACAGCTTTCGGTCCTTTGCTGGTGGAGAAAACAGGGTATTCTGATCCATACTGCATATATAGGAACCATGCAGTGAAGAATGCCAATACAATGAAAAAAACATATTGTTTTAACGTTCTTGCAGTCAATACAAAGAAAAAGTTCATATTCATCACCTCATTTGGATCTCTTTATAGACTGTATGCCTGTACGAAAGAGTTATGTCCCACATACATAATTAATCCATGTATGGTTATCCTTTAAAGGGAATCTTTTTACGAAGGTGGAGACGTCGATGATAGGTATGTTGATAAATGAAATGGAACAGAAAGAAGTAGAGTACCTGATCAAAAGAGAACTGGATGAACTGTTGTTTGAATTTCATGATGATAAACTTGAAGGAATCATTAAAAGGGCAATGGAAGAAAGATATAAGATTTTGTTTTCGCTGTTTGTAAAGGTGGCCAGTCCGGATGCATGTATGAAATATATGAGGAAAAGAAGATATAAATAAATGGGTGTGGTGCTTTGGGACAAGCGGATAAATAAAGATATACGGGCAGAAAAGTTTTTTTAGAAAAGTTGTTGACAGTTTTCCGATGTCTTGGTATATTAATAAACGTCGCTGAGACAGTTGAATAAGACTTGAGAGCTTAAAATATTGAGTCGAAAAAATTGTTGACAGCAAATATAGCAGATGCTATATTAATAAAGTCGCTTCTGAGCGATAAAAAAAGAAATAAAAAGTTGTTGACAAGCGAATAGCTTAGATGATATAATCAAAAAGCTGTTTCTGCTAAGAAGCAACGAACAAAATGTTCTTTGAAAACTAAACAAAACAAAACGTCAACGTTAATTCTAAACAAACGTTTCGGCATTGACCGAAACACAAGTTTTAAAACATGAGCAAGTCAAACACTTTTTGGAGAGTTTGATCCTGGCTCAGGACG
>JAZNGP010000055.1:0-6732 GCA_045576475.1 Bacillus sp. (in: firmicutes)
AAGGCTTGTTCGGGAAAATCATTAACGTACCTGTCACTTCTTTCAAAGAAGCTGCCAAAATGGGGATCTCTATCGATCATCTGACAGAAGCGCAGCAGAAGAAAGCGCAAAGCTACAGACAAACTGTGCTGGTCTGGACCAAGGAAGGCGGACAAGCGAAAGACGGTATACTGGAATTCGCAAGCAAAGCACCTGGTACCTTTGCTGTGAAATAATGAATGAAAGGCAGCAGGGAGTTATTACCCTGCTGCCTTTTACATTGTTCGATTTGTCATCAGAACATTCTTCTTACTTTTACTACTTTCGACATCCAATAAGAATTCAAATCCGCAAGTGTTACACCTGTAGATGAGCCGCAATGGAGCATAGTACTTGAATTTACAACGATGCCGACATGGTTGACTGTACCGTTATAATCGGTGTCGAAGAAAATCAAATCCCCTTTCCTGATGCTGCTGATCGCAATAGGTGATCCTTGTTGAGATTGGGCTGCGGATGTCCTTGGTAAGGAAATGCCGTTTTCACTGAATGCACGCATGACAAAACTGGAGCAATCGAATGCATCTGTCCGGTTGGGTGATGCGCCATACACATATTTCACACCTAGATATTTCTTACCGCTGGCGATGATGGAATCGGCTTTCTTTTCCCAGGAAGATACTGTCCCGGCTGTAGTTGATCCGCTTTCGCTTTCGGAAGAAACCTTTCCGGACACTTTAATCACTTGTCCCACCTTCAAAACACTTGGGTTCGTAATCTCTGGATTCAAGCTCAATAAGGTTGATAGATTCATCTTATAGGCTTTCGCAACAGCAGAAAGTGTATCTCCTGATTTGATTGTATAGGTAGCTGATACACTAGGTGCAATGACGTTGCTTCCAGACGACGAGCTGTTTCCGCTGCTTGAGACACTTCCGGATACTTTGATAGCCTGTCCGACATTCAATACATTCGGATTGGAGATCTGCGTATTGAGCTTCAGCAGAGCGGAAAGGCTCATCCCGTGTTTGGAAGCAATTCCAGATAAAGTATCGCCCTGCTTAACGGTATAAACACCCGTTGAAGATGATGTGTTCCCATTGGCGGAAGAGCTGGAATTACCTGAAGCTGCTCCGGAAATTCGGATGACTTGTCCGACTCTCAATACGTTCGGATTCGTGATTTGCGTATTCAGCTTCAGCAGAGCGGAAAGGCTCATCCCATGTTTGGAAGCAATCCCGGACAAAGTATCTCCAGACTTGACTGTGTATTTAGCAGTACTTTTGACGGAACTGCTTCCGGATGACCCGTTTTGGGAAAGCGAAATGTTCAGCACTTGCCCAGCCTGAATCATATTCATATTCCGGATGCCGGGATTCAACGCTTTTAGGGCAGCCGTCGTTAAACCGTGTTCCTGTGCAATCTCGGAGAAAGTGTCCCCTGACTTGACCACATATGTCTTGGAAGCTGCTATCGGAACAGCTTTCGTGCGGTCAATACTTTCTCCATTTAAAGAGACGACTTTCCCCGATAGTAGATGCTCCTCATTCGCTTTATGTAGCTGTGAGATTTTGATCTTATTAGATTTGGAGATACTCCAATCCTCGGGCTTGACTTTACACTCCGAAGCCATCGCTTTACCGGACAATAACAACGAGCCTGCGATTGCTCCGGTGATGATTGTCTTTTTCATAATAGATGTATCACCTCCTTGGAAAATATTATATTCCAATAATAATAATAACGGAAAATATAGAAGAAATGGTTAAGTTTTATTAAAAATATGTTGTATCCAGAAGATTGTGAGAAATTATTCGGAAAGGGAGGAAAGGACAATTAGAGAGAGGTTGATTGAATAATTCGGTAAAATTCTATAAGGGAACATCAACAATTGTCCTGTGCATTTTTTACATTTGTGTGTATAATTCTTTACAGTGATATATGTATCAAAACCTGCTTCTCATTCAGCCATTCGTCTTTAACGGAATGCCTCGTTGAAGCTGGGATTGTTCATGTAAAATAAAAGATGGATAAGCGAGCTGATAAGTAGTGGAAGACGTTAAGATGCGAAAAATGATCGAAGCTGCAAAATTGTATTATTTAAAGGATTTGAGCCAACAACAAATCGCAAATGAGCTGAATATATCAAGACCAACTGTTTCACGAATGCTGCAGCAGGCAAAGGAAGAAGGAATCGTTGAGATCAAGATTCATGACCCTTCAGAAGACTGCGAATTATATGAGAGACAGCTTGAGGAGAAGTTTGGACTGAAGAAGGCTTCCGTTGCTTTTGTGCCGATGTATGATGATGCAATGGTCAAAGCCGCAATCGGAAAAAAGGCTGCCGATTATCTGCACAGTATTGTGAAGGATGGCGATTTGATTGGTACGGTATGGGGTACGACCATACATCTAATGTCCACTTATGTGGAGCATAAAGCACTGAAAGACGTCGGGATTGTCCAGCTGAAAGGCGGAGTGAGTCATTCCGATAAGAAAACGTTCGCATCCGAAACACTTCATCTGCTGGAGAAAGCGTTCGATGCGGTTTCTTATCAACTGCCGCTTCCCGCCATTGTCGATCATGTCATCGTAAAGCAGGCAATCGAGGCGGATCGTCATATCAAGAACTTGCTGAATATGGGAAAACAAGCCAATATCGCTATCTTCACTGTAGGGGTGCCGCGTATGGACTCTCTTTTGTTCCAACTAGGTTACTTCACGGAAGATGAGAAGAAAATCATCACAGAGCATGCTGTTGGGGATATTGCTTCCCGTTTCTTCGATAAAGAAGGAAATATATGTGACTCCGCTTTGGATGCAAAGACAATCGGAATTGAACTTGATGAGCTGAAGAAGAAGGAACAGTCCATTCTTGTGGCGGGCGGAATCAAGAAAGTAGACGGCATCCGGGGAGCCTTGAAAGCGAAGTATGCAAATGTCCTTGTGACAGACAGTAATACGGCAAAGCTGCTTTTGAAGGAAGATTAAATAAATGAATTGTATTCCACATCTGATGCGAGATGTGGAATTTTTGTGTTTTTTTCACGAAATGGCATTTTTAATTTTACAAATGTTCATTACACTGTTACATTATAATGGCGGATTATGACGAGAATTGTCGTAAATTCCGTAAGACATTTGTTCATCCAAGAACGGGTTAGTCGTTTATGGATGGGATGGGGGAACATCATGAATGTAGTGTTTTTGGTTACGGGTTTGCTATTTGTTTTTCTTGTAGGTTATCTGGTGAGTTTCAATCGGAAGAAGATTAAATTCAAACCGATAATCGTCATGCTGCTGACACAGTTTGCACTCAGCTTCATAATATTGAATACGGGAATCGGGGAAACGCTGATCGGCGGAATTGCATCCGTATTCGATCAATTGATGAAGTACGGAATCGAAGGTGTCAATTTCGTATTCGGGGGAATGGAGAATGCGCCAGGTGCTGTTTTCTTCCTGAATGTACTGCTTCCAATTGTTTTTATCTCGGTTTTGATCGGTATTCTTGAATATTTAAAGATTCTTCCATTTTTCATCAAATACATCGGGATCGTCATGAGCAAGATCAATGGAATGGGCAAGCTGGAGAACTATGTGGCAGTGTCTTCCGCGTTGTTCGGACAGTCAGAAGTATTCCTGACAATGAAAGAACAGCTTGGAAAAGTTTCTAAGCAGCGTCTGTATACATTATGTACATCTGCGATGAGTGCTGTAAGCGTAGCCATTGTCGGTTCTTATATGACGATGATCGACCCGAAGTATGTGGTTCTCGGGATTGTCATCAATATTTTCTCAGCTTTGATCATTGCGAATATCGTCAACCCTTATGAAGTCGAAGCACAAGAAGATTACACGGCTGCAGGGGAACACGGAGAAAAAGCATCGTTCTTCCAAATGATTTCCGAAGCCATCATGGACGGATTTAAAGTTGCGGTTATCGTCGGTGCTATGTTGATTGGTTTCATCGCTTTGATGGCAATGATCAACCATCTGTTCGAAATTGTTTTCCACATTTCATTCCAATCACTATTGGGCTATATATTTGCTCCTATTGCTTTCATCATGGGTATTCCATGGGCAGAAGCGACGCAAGCGGGCGGTATCATGGCAACGAAACTTGTTACGAATGAATTTGTGGCAATGCTCAGCTTCCAGGAAATTACCGCTGTGCTTTCAGAGAAAACGGTTGCAATCGTTTCCGTGTTCTTAATCAGTTTTGCGAACTTCAGCTCCATAGGTATTGTAACTGGAGCGGTTAAAGCACTTCATGATAAGAAAGGGATTGAAGTCGCTTCATTCGGAATGAAGTTATTGCTGGGTTCCACACTTGCATCCGTCTTATCGGCAACAATCGCCGGTTTCTTCATTTGGTAACAATCTGAAGCTGCATAGTATAGAAGAAAGGCAGAACTGATTTGGTTCTGCCTTTTTTGATAGGTTCAGCTGCTGAGTGTCGCTGCGGAAACGGGATTATTGTATATATCGGCTGAGAAATCCACTCACTTTTCCTTCGTAAGTCTTAGGATCCTTTGCATATGAATTGCCGTGCTCCGCATGTGGAACAAGATACAATTCCTTATCTCCATGAGCGGCCGCGTATAATTCATGTACCATTCTCACAGGAACGAAGGTATCCTCTTCTCCGTGTATGAAAAGAATCGGTAAACCGGTCTTCTTCACCTGTTCTAATGCGGAAGCCTCGCCGAAGGAATAGCCTGTGCGGATTTTGGTCAATAGGCTTGTGGCGGGGATGATCGGGAAACTCGGTAACCCATACATCCTTTTCAACTGATAGGTCAGCATCTCTTTCACCGATGTATAGCCGCAATCCGCAATAACCGCTTTTACTTGATGAGGCAGCAGTTCTTCACCGCTTGTCATCAGGACGGTCGCTCCCCCCATAGAGACACCATGCAGCACGATTCTTGTATTTGGACCTTGTAATTTCAGTAAATAATCGATCCATCGTAGATAATCCTTTCTTTCATACCAGCCGAAACCGATATAATTCCCTTCACTTGCGCCATGTCCGCGTGCATCGGGCATCAGCACATTATATCCAAGAGTATCATGATAATACTTTGCATATGCCGCCATATATTTAGATTTGCTTGCATAGCCGTGTGCGATGATGGCTGTATTTCCTGTCGGCTTATCCGCTGGAAGATAGTATCCCTGCAGAAGTAAATCATCGAAAGAAGTAAGACTTAAGGTCCGGAAATTCGCTTCTTTCATCCATGTTATTCCTTCTGTTGTCAACGCCCGGCCGGTTGAAACTTTCATATCGGGATTATCGTCAAGAAATTCTTTCTGGTTACGTTCGACGGCTAATTTATAGAAATAAAAACTCACAATGATCAACAGTATGAATAGACAAAGCAGTATGATCAGCAGACATCTCTTCAATTGTATCAACATCCTTTTTTAAAACATTCCCCAAATCGACGTATACTATCAAACACGATAGACGTAGAAAATTTTGGAGGAAGGAACAAAAATCAATGCACGGCAACAAAGAACCCGATCATGAATGTTCGGGAACCAGAATAAAAATTGTTCAAAATTAATGAAATCTTTTTGTGGCAATAAGGAAAGAAATCATGTAATATAACATAAGTTGTATTAAAACATACTTGTTTTATCGGAATTATGATAGGGGGTAATCATTTTGGGTTATGTGTTTTTGAATCTTGCGATCATGCTCGTTCTCTTGGGTGTCTTATATTATATGAAGCGTAAGCATATTTCTTTTACGAAGAGGGTATTCACTGCCCTGGGGATGGGGGTTGTGTTCGGACTGCTTCTCCAATTCTTCTTTGAACCGGATTCAGTCGCGGTCACAGAGTCTGCCGAATGGTTCAATATCATCGGTTCAGGTTATGTGAAATTTCTGCAGATGATTGTTATGCCGCTTGTATTCATCTCCATCCTTGCGGCATTCACAAAATTGAAGCTTACAAGCAATATCGGAAAAATCAGCGGGTTGATCATTCTTTTCTTGGTTGGTACAACAGCCATTGCCGCTGCAGTCGGGATCACTTCCGCAAGTGTTTTCAATCTGGAAGCGGTGCAAATTGAACAAGGTGAAGCGGAATTGAGCAGAGGGGATCAAATTACGGAAACATACGGAAGTGTTGAAGGAAAAACGCTGCCGCAGCAAATCCTGGATCTCATTCCGGCAAATCCATTCCTGGATCTTACCGGTGCAAGACCGACATCGACGATTTCGGTCGTCATCTTTGCTGCAATCCTGGGAATTGCGTATCTTGGTGTCCGGAGAAAGCAGCCGGAGCAGGCTGAGCTTTTCGCCAAAATTGTCGATTCTTTGCATAGCATCATCATGCGTGTCGTAACGCTGATTCTTCGTCTTACGCCTTATGGTATATTGGCGATCATGACCAGGACTGTTGCGACAAGTAATCTGGATGCTATCTGGAACCTGGGTAAATTCGTGGGTGCTTCCTATGTGGCGTTGATCGCCATGTTCCTGATTCATTTGTTGATTTTGGCCATCAGCGGCCTGAATCCTTTCATGTATCTTAAAAAGGCGTTTCCGGTACTGTCCTTCGCATTCACATCCCGTACGAGTGCAGGTGCACTGCCGCTGAATATCCAGACGCAAAAACAGCTGGGTGTATCTGAAGGGATTGCGAACTTTGCCGGCTCCTTCGGGACTTCCATTGGCCAGAATGGCTGTGCTGGAATTTACCCGGCGATGCTGGCTGTCATGATTGCGCCATCGGTCGG
>JAZNGP010000056.1:0-7939 GCA_045576475.1 Bacillus sp. (in: firmicutes)
GACGCTGTTTTATCAATCATGTACACTTTTTTTGAAAAGAGATTTGTTATATTCTTTTTCTCATAATTAAATAGTACAGAATTTTTTTGCAATATTATCCCTGAATGTTTTCTGATTGTCTGAATGTGGAACATAAATAACAGGATCATTCATATATGTATCGGATTTAATGAAACAAGGGGTAATACCTTCAATATATGTAATGAAAGGACGAGGTGAAGAGGATGGCTACAAAGAAATCGAATGCTTTATTGGATGCAGAGAAGCAGTTTGAGGAAGTGGGTAAGCAGTTTAAGACGCTGCAGATCCTGAATGAAGAGGGGAAAGTGGTGAATGAGGATGCAATGCCTGATTTATCCGATGAACAATTGAAGGAACTGATGACAAGGATGGTTTATACCCGGGTACTTGATCAAAGATCAATCTCATTGAACCGTCAAGGAAGGCTTGGTTTTTATGCGCCGACTGCCGGTCAGGAAGCATCGCAGCTTGGCTCTCAATTCGCATTGGAGAAAGAGGATTTCATCCTTCCGGGATATAGGGATGTACCTCAGCTCATCTGGCATGGTCTGCCGCTGACACAAGCTTTCTTGTTCTCGAGAGGTCATTATAAGGGAAATAAGATTCCGGAAGGTGTCAATGTTATTTCTCCTCAAATCATTATCGGAGCGCAGTATATTCAATGTGCTGGTGTCGCTCTCGGCATGAAGAAAAACGGAGCTGAGTCCGTAGCAATTACATATACGGGAGACGGAGGGTCATCACAAGGGGATTTCTATGAAGGAATCAACTTTGCCGGTGCTTTCAAAGCCCCTGCGATTTTCGTGGTCCAAAATAACAGATACGCCATTTCTACGCCGGTTGAGAAGCAGTCTGCTGCCAAAACAATCGCACAAAAAGCGATTGCTGCAGGGATACCAGGAATACAGGTTGACGGAATGGACGTCCTGGCTGTATATGCGGCAACATTGGATGCCCGTAAACGAGCTGTGAGCGGCGGAGGTCCTACATTGATCGAAACACTGACATACCGCTATGGTCCGCATACGATGGCAGGTGATGATCCTACACGTTATCGTACAAGCGATACGGATAACGAGTGGGAAAAGAAAGACCCGTTGGTACGCTTCCGTAAATTCCTTGAAGATAAAGGACTTTGGAGCGAAGAAGATGAGACAGCTGTCATTGAACGCGCCAAAGAAGAAATCAAGGCAGCAATTAAAGAAGCTGACAGCACCCCTAAACAAAAAGTGACGGATTTAATGGAAATCATGTATGAAGAAATGCCAGCTCCGTTACAAGAACAATATGAAATCTACAAAGAAAAGGAGTCGAAGTAACCGATGGCTCAAATGACGATGATACAAGCAATTACGGATGCACTCCGTACTGAATTGCAAAATGATGAAAAAGTACTAGTGTTCGGTGAAGATGTCGGAAAGAACGGTGGAGTGTTCCGTGCGACGGAAGGTTTGCAGGAACAGTTCGGTGAGGAGCGCGTCTTCGATACGCCGCTTGCAGAGTCCGGAATCGGCGGTCTGGCGATCGGATTGGGTCTTCAAGGTTTCCGCCCGGTGCCTGAAATTCAATTCTTCGGGTTCGTATATGAAGTGATGGACAGTATCAGCGGTCAAATGGCCCGTATGCGTTACCGTTCAGGCGGAAGATACCATTCCCCGGTTACGATCCGTTCTCCTTTCGGCGGCGGTGTCCATACACCGGAAATGCATGCCGACAGCCTTGAAGGGCTCATGGCTCAACAACCTGGATTGAAAGTGGTCATCCCTTCGAATCCATATGATGCGAAAGGACTTTTGATTTCAGCGATCCGTGATAATGATCCTGTTATCTTCCTTGAACATATGAAACTATATCGTTCATTCCGTCAAGAAGTGCCGGAAGAAGAATATACAATCCCGCTCGGCAAAGCGGATGTGAAGCGTGAAGGAACTGATTTGACAATCATTTCATATGGAGCAATGGTTCAGGAATCACTTAAAGCGGCGGAACATTTCGAAAAGCAAGATGTATCCGTTGAAGTCATTGACCTGCGTACAATCGCACCATTGGATATTGAAACAATCATCGCAAGCGTCGAGAAGACGGGCCGCGCAATAGTCGTACAAGAAGCACAGAAATCAGCAGGTATCGCTGCCAGTGTCGTAGCTGAAATCAATGATCGTGCGATCTTAAGTCTGGATGCACCTGTATTGCGCGTAACTGCCGCGGATACAGTGTTCCCGTTCTCTCAGGCAGAACAAGTGTGGCTGCCTAACTTTAAGGATATTATCGAAACGGCAGAGAAAGTATTGAATTTCTAATCAGAAGAGACGCGGCGGAAGGAAATCCTTCCGCCCGTACAGCATGAAGATAAATAATGGAACTTTGGGAGGTTGGATTCAGTGTCTTTTAAATTTAAATTACCGGATATCGGTGAAGGTATTCATGAAGGCGAAATAGTGAAATGGTTCATCAAGCCAGGCGATAAAGTGGCTGAAGATGATGTATTATGCGAGGTGCAGAACGACAAAGCGGTGGTTGAGATTCCATCACCAGTTGCGGGTACCGTTGAAGAAGTACTTGTGGATGAAGGTACTGTAGCTGTAGTGGGTGATGTTCTTGTCACGTTTGATGCCCCGGGATATGAAGATATTTCATTTAAAGGCGATGATCATGACGGTGAGGAAAAGACAGAAGCCCAAGCACAGACAGGAACAGGCGAGGCTGGCCAAGATGCGGACAAGGAAGAAGTGAAAGCGGAAGATAAACCAGCTGAAGAGACCGGTGCCGGCGGACAGCCCACTGAGAAAAGCCAGAACAAGCGAGTGATCGCAATGCCGTCCGTCCGTAAATATGCCCGCGAAAAAGGTGTGGATATTTCTGCTGTCAGCGGAAGCGGCGATAACGGACGTGTCATGAAAGACGATATCGAAGCATTCTTGAAAGGCGATCAACAGAAAGAAGTAACTCCTGCAGAAGAAAAAGCGGCATCATCCGTTGAAGAGAAAGAGACGAAATCAGCTTCTCCTGCGATTCCGGAAGGCGAATATCCAGAAACTAGAGAAAAAATGAGCGCCATCCGCAAGGCAATTGCCAAAGCTATGGTACACTCAAAACAGACAGCTCCGCATGTTACGCTTATGGACGAAATAGACGTGACCAAGCTTGTTGCCCACCGTAAGAAATTCAAGGAAATCGCAGCTGAGAAGGGCATTAAATTAACATTCTTGCCTTATGTTGTAAAAGCATTGACCAGTGCACTGCGTGAATTCCCTGCTTTGAATACTTCTCTTGATGATTCAACAAGTGAAATTGTTCATAAGCATTATTATAATATCGGGATTGCAGCCGATACAGAAAAAGGATTGCTCGTGCCTGTCGTGAAGAATGCGGATCGTAAATCTGTATTCCATATTTCCAATGAAATCAATGAACTTGCCGGCAAGGCAAGGGAGGGCAAATTAGCTTCGGCTGAAATGAAAGGTGCTTCTTGCACGATTACGAACATTGGGTCAGCCGGAGGGCAGTGGTTCACCCCTATCATTAATCAACCGGAAGTGGCGATCTTAGGAATCGGAAGAATTGCGGAGAAAGCAGTTGTCCGTAATGGCGAAATCATCGCTGCACCGGTGCTTGCACTTTCATTAAGCTTCGACCATCGTATGATTGATGGAGCTACTGCTCAAAATGCATTAAATCATATCAAGAGATTATTGAACGACCCAGAATTACTATTAATGGAGGCGTAAAAGATGGTAGTAGGAGATTTTCCGATTGAAACAGATACTCTCGTAATAGGTGCAGGTCCTGGCGGATATGTTGCGGCAATACGTGCAGCACAGCTAGGGCAAAAAGTAACAGTAGTGGAGAAAGCGACACTGGGAGGAGTATGCCTGAACGTTGGATGTATACCTTCCAAAGCGCTGATTTCTGCGGGACATCGTTATGATCATGCGAAGCACTCATCAGAGATGGGGATTTCTGCTGAAAACGTGACAGTCGACTTTAAAAAGGTGCAAGAATGGAAAATGAGTGTCGTAAATAAGCTGACCGGCGGAGTAGGCAGCCTTCTCAAAGGAAACAATATTGAAACTGTCTATGGGGAAGCCTATTTTGTCGATGAAAATACTGTGCGAGTGATGGATGAAAAATCTGCTCAAACGTATACTTTCAAAAATGCGATTATTGCGACAGGTTCGACTCCAATCGAAATCCCTATTTTCAAGTACAGCAAGCGCGTTCTTGATTCTACAGGCGCCTTGAATCTTGAAGAACTTCCTAAATCACTTGTGGTTATTGGCGGCGGTTATATCGGAACAGAGCTTGGCGGAGCATATGCGAACTTCGGAACTGAAGTGACGATTCTTGAAGGAGCTCCTGAAATCCTCGGCGGATTCGAGAAGCAAATGTCTGCGCTCGTAAAACGCAACTTGAAGAAAAAAGGCGCAAACATTGTTACCAAAGCACTTGCTAAAGGCGTGGAAGAGAAAGAAGACAAAGTTCTTGTAACGTATGAAGCAAACGGTAAAGAAGAAACCGTGGAAGCGGAATATGTCCTTGTTACAGTCGGAAGGAAGCCTAATACGTCAGAAATCGGTCTTGAGCAAGTCGGCATCAAAATGAATGAAAAAGGAATCATTGAGATTGACAAGCAATGCCGCACCAGCGTGAAGAATATCTATGCAATCGGTGATATCGTTGCGGGACCTCCATTGGCGCATAAAGCTTCTTATGAAGGGAAAATCGCCGCGGAAGCAATTGCTGGACAAGCTTCCGAAATTGACTATCTCGGCATTCCTGCTGTAGTATTCTCTGAACCAGAGCTGGCTTCAGTTGGATATACGGAGCAGCAGGCGAAAGAAGAAGGACTTGATATTGTCGCGTCCAAGTTCCCGTTTGCGGCGAACGGCCGTGCGCTGTCATTGAACAGTGCTGAAGGTTTCATGAAGATGATCACTAGAAAAGAAGATGGTTTGGTTATTGGTGCACAAATCGCTGGACCTGGCGCTTCAGATATGATTTCTGAATTGTCTCTTGCGATTGAAGCAGGTATGACAGCTGAAGACATTGCGATGACGATCCATGCACATCCAACATTAGGTGAAATTACGATGGAAGCAGCTGAAGTTGCAATTGGTCATCCAATCCATATCGTAAAATAATAGACTTATAAAATTGGACAGCTGCCTTGAATGGCAGCTGTCCTTTCTTTGACTATAATCCTTACTGATCCATCAGTCAGAAAAAAGTCTATTCCCAGGCTATATTTCATAAAGTATAAGAGGAAGGAATCTTGTACAAGCCGGGGTGATGCGAATATGAAAATATATACGGTTATTGTGCTTCAGTGGATTGTTTGGAGCGGTTATTCGATGGCTGAATGGCTGTCGGTACATGATCGGATGCTTTACAAGACGATCATGTTTTTATTGTTTTTACAGATTGCCCTTCATATCGCAAGAATAATCCTTAAGGGTACAAAAAGTACCGGTACCGTAACGCTTTTGAGCTTGTTGAGCTATATGGGGCTGCAGACAATTCTGCAGGCAATGCTCCCGATTGGATGAGGTTACCCTACTTACGCTTATAGAAATACATAATCCTCTTATTGAATAAATGAAGTTCAGCTTGCAAAGTTTTTCCTAAGTATCTGCATAATTCATTTGCTTTCGCTTTATCACCAAAGGTCGAATGTTCCCCGAGTGTTACCTGAATATATGTTTGGATTTGTTCTGCCTCATTACCCTTCGCTTTTTCCTGGTCGATAGCAAACGCGATCAAGTTATATCTCTCTTCATCCGAAGATAAGTAAAACCATCTTCGATTCCCATCTTCCGTTTGTTTTATTTCATAAGGAAAAGAATGGTGGTCATAATCCCAGCTGATCTGTTTTCCTGTTTTGGAACCAAAATCTTTATATTGCAGTAAAAGTACTTTCAATTCATCTACTGTGATGGATTGTCGGGCTGATTGAGGTACAAGCTTTATGAATGCGCTTTCATTAACCGCCATTAAATCAACTCCTTTTTATTTCATCCTACATAACGCAAACAGACTATACAATATATTGTTTTGCTAAGTGAGACATTCCTGAAAATGCCGGGTATTTGCGAATGAGAGTTATATGGATAATTAAAAATTAAATATTACATACAATTACCCCTTGTTTTTTTAAATGTGTTATATTATTATGGAAATAAGAGTTGATAAAGCGTTTACAAAACGGAAAAGGGGATTGAGTAATGGGTACAATCATTTGCCAAAACTGCGATAGCACAATCGAATCATTTGAAGATGAGAAAGTCAGTGTCCTCTATTCCAAAAGTGACACTTGTCACCAATGCTGCCAACGGGAAGAACATTAATCAAAATACAATATATATTGCGGCTTGCCTTCCGGGGCAGGCTTTTTATTTTGGTCATCTGGATTAGGAACCAATATCCTTTTAAAGGTTATGAAACTTGCAGATTGAATAGTCATCTATATATTATGAATATTAGAAAGAACATATTAACAAGGGATTGTGAACGGATAATAAAGGAGGAGAAGATTGATGAACTGGAATACAAGAATAACGGAGCTTTTAGGGATCCGATATCCTATCATTCAAGGGGGGCTCGCCTATTTGGCATACGCTGAACTGGCCGCCGCCGTTTCAAATGCCGGAGCTCTTGGACAAGTGACAGCCATGTCGCTCGAGACACCGGAGGAATTAAAGCGCGAGATGAGAAAAGTACGCGAACTGACAGACAGACCGTTTGGGGTGAATTTCGCCATCGGACAACATGGAAGACCGTTTTTGCATATGGTGGAAGCCGCGTTGGAGGAAGGAATGGAAATTGCGACTGTAACAGGAGGAAATCCAAAGCCGTTCTTTGACGCTTTGGAGGGAACCGGCGTAAAGAAACTTGTTCTTGTCGCAGCCAAACGGCAAGCTGTAAAGGCGGAAGAACTCGGGGCCGATGCGGTCATGGTCGTAGGGCAGGAAGGCGGAGGACATCTCGGGAGAGATGATATCGGTACGATGGTTCTTGTCCCCCAGGTCGTAGATGCTGTTTCGATCCCAGTCATCGCATCAGGCGGCATAGGAGACGCAAGGGGATTGATGGCATCCTTGTCACTGGGGGCGGAAGGTGTTGAAATGGGAACGCGATTCATCGCTGTTAAAGAATGTGTGCATGCAAGCGAAGCATATAAACAGGCACTTATCTCTTCTTCGGAGCAAGATACGGTAGTAATCAAAAGGTCAATTGGCGCTCCCGCAAGAGCCATTTCCAATAAATGGACTGATCGAATTTTAGAGTTGGAGAAGCAGAATATAGGTTATACTGGATTAAAAGACTACATAAGCGGCGAAGCTAACAAACGTTTTATTTATGAAGGACGAGAAGAAGAAGGCTTTGCATGGGCGGGACAGGTACAAGGATTGATCAAGGATGTACCGGCGGCCAATGACTTGATTTCTTCAATTATTAGAGACGCGGAGTCCATCAGAAACAAATGGGGTAGTCATCAATAAGAAGGAGTGTAGCAAGTGGAATATCAATACCCAATCGATATAGACTGGAAAACAGAAGAAATAATGGATGTGATCGCATTTTTTCAAGCGGTCGAAAAAGTGCATGAAAAAGGGATGGACCGTCAAGAGTTCATGATTGCCTACCGCAGGTTCAAAGAAATTGTCCCAAGCATCGCGGAAGAAAAGCGTCTTGGAAAGGAATTCGAGGAGGTAAGCGGGTATTCTCTTTATCGGGTTGTGAAAGCAGCGAAAACTTCCGGTCAAGATATCTTGAAGCTATAATATTAATCCCAGTTGATCTGGGATTTTTTTATGGAAATTTTTCTTATTATCCTTATTTCTAAAGCTGTTAGCAGTCTGCTCCTGCAGAAACGATCTTTAGCGTTTAAAGGAACAAAAAATAAATAAATAAAAAACTT
>JAZNGP010000057.1:0-3146 GCA_045576475.1 Bacillus sp. (in: firmicutes)
TCTTCTTCTTCTCCACTGAAAACTTCGAAGTCTTCAGTGAATTGGAAAGAATCCTCTATATCAAATCCAGTTCTCTCGGAACCTTCCCAGTTATTACGACGACAGCATTTTCTCCTTTTACTCATGCATATTTCCCCTTTCGGTTTTGGTCTGTCCTTCTTCAGTTAAAGGTTCCGATCAAATAGCCAGACGGACTGGAACTGACCACTTGAAACCCCCAACTGGTGAAAATCTTAAACGCGCGCATATTATCCCTTCCCACAAATGCAAGTACGGCACGGATCCCTCTTTTGCGCGCGTAGTTTGCCAAATTTGGCAAAAATTTTGAAGCCAATCCCCTTCCCTGATAGGCAGTGTCCAAAATCGCGTAGTTAATATAGGCAACTCCATTGATCATCAAACTATAGCAAATGAAGCCGACAGCTTGATCCCGGGAATTGCAGAACACCAATACTTCATTTGAACTGGAAAGAATTTTTCTTACCGTCCTGGCATCCACCTCGAAATTCCTGACGGCAAGTTCGATCAGATAAGGATCATCTGAAGCTCTGCGCCTTCTCGCATACAAAAGGACCACCTCCTTTCCAACCCTTTACGGTTTACTCTGCTATGATATTAAGATTGCTTCGAAATGCTTGTACAACTTTTGAAAATTGGCTTTTGTAACGTCAGAAAAGTCACCTATACGCCTTTTGCGATCACAAGATTTCATAAATGATGCACTATTTTTTAATTTTTTTGATTTTTTAGTCAATTTCCTTTAAGATAGGAGTATTACCATTTTCAAGAAACAAAAGCACTATTCCATTAAGAAAACGGAGTTGATTTCGCATGACTGAATTACGCAGCAATATGATCAAAGAAGGAGTCGACCGCGCTCCCCACCGCAGTCTCCTGCGCGCAGCAGGTGTCAAAGATGAAGATTTCGGCAAACCTTTCATTGCCGTCTGCAATTCATACATAGATATTGTTCCTGGTCACGTCCATCTCCAGGAATTCGGGAAGATCGTGAAGGAAGCAATCCGTGAAGCCGGCGGTGTGCCTTTCGAGTTCAACACAATCGGTGTCGATGACGGCATCGCAATGGGCCATATCGGAATGCGCTATTCTTTACCGAGCCGGGAAATCATCGCAGATTCCGTCGAAACGGTTGTTTCCGCCCATTGGTTTGACGGGATGGTGTGTATCCCGAACTGCGACAAGATCACCCCTGGTATGATGATGGGCGCATTACGAGTCAATATACCGACGATGTTCGTCAGCGGCGGTCCGATGAAGGCCGGACGTGACAGCGAGGGGAATCCTTTATCCCTCACCTCTGTCTTCGAAGGAGTCGGCGCTTTTCAAGCAGGCAAAATCAATGCGGAGAAACTTCAGGAAATCGAGCAAGTGGCTTGTCCGACATGCGGATCATGCTCAGGGATGTTCACCGCGAATTCGATGAACTGTCTGGCGGAAGGCTTAGGTTTGGCACTTCCTGGCAACGGTACAATTTTGGCGGTCGCGGAAGAACGTAAGGAATTCGTCAAGAAATCCGCAACTCAATTGATGGAATTGATCAAAAAAGACATTAAACCGAGAGATATCGTAACAATTGATGCGATTGATAACGCTTTTGCGCTTGATATGGCTATGGGCGGGTCGACCAATACAGTGCTCCATACATTGGCGCTCGCACATGAAGCCGGATTCGAATACCCGATGGAGCGGATCAATGAAGTGGCGGAACGTGTTCCCCATCTGGCTAAAATCGCACCAGCATCCGATTATTATATTGAAGATGTCCACAATGCAGGCGGAGTCAGCGCCATCATCCATGAATTGCTGAAGAAGCCGGATGCCTTGAACGGAGAATGTCTGACTGTTTCCGGCAAGACATTGCGCGAGAATGTGGCAGGCTGTGAGATACTGGATCAAGATGTGATCCGCCCTCTTGAAAATCCGCATTCCGAGCAAGGAGGTCTTGCAGTCCTGTTCGGCAATCTTGCGCCGTTAGGTTCGATCGTCAAGGTCGGTGCAGTCGATCCTTCCGTAGGCGGCTATCATAAAGGTCCTGCGATTTGCTTCGATTCACAGGAAGATGCCCTCTCCGGCATCATCACGGGGAAAGTTAAAGAAGGAGATGTCGTCGTCATTCGTTATGAAGGTCCGAAAGGCGGTCCGGGAATGCCTGAAATGCTGGCACCGACTTCCCAGATTGTCGGAAGAGGACTAGGTGCGAAAGTCGGATTGATCACTGACGGGCGCTTCTCGGGCGCTTCCAGAGGGATCAGCATCGGTCATATTTCACCGGAAGCAGCAGAAGGCGGTCCGATTGCGTTTGTGCAAAATGGTGATATCATTGAATTGGACATGAATAAACGGACGATTCAATTGGAAATTTCGGATGAAGAATTCGAGAAAAGGAAAGCTGACTGGCAAGGTTTTGAACCGAAAGTGAAGACAGGTTATCTTGCGCGATATTCGAAGCTTGTCACTTCAGCCAATACAGGCGGAGTAATGAAGATTTAATATTACCAAGAAAAACAGCCGGTTTCCTTGATGGGAACCGGCTGTTTCAAAGGGCTAATTTGTTGATAAAGTTGTTCAGTGGTGATTTCCGCTTCGAATGGGCGGTTTCCGCGGGGCGAGCGGTGAGGCTCCTCCTTCGTGCTCAGGTCTATCCTGCTCGGTGATCTAAACAGGAGTCGCTGCAACTAATGTAATTCGGATAGAGCTCCTTTATTAACCTAGCAAACGCTGGATGGAAATGTATATTGATAATAAAGCCGTAAAGATAATTGCATATCCCCAAAATTGTTTTTTATTCTTTCGAACGTCAGGTGCCCATATGAGGAGGTATATTATCCCCGAAAGTAATGTGACAAATGGAAATATCTCGGAGTCTATTGTTAAATAATATAAAACGGCAAATAAGGTGACCGCATGACCATTGTACTTTTCCATCCCGTCCCCCTTTCTGTTTAACAGCAACTGGATAAAACTCCTTCACCTGGCTTTAATGGCTGCGTTCTTTCATTCTATCCTCTAAACCTTTTATCGTTTGGCTATTCAACGTGATCATGCCGAACAAGAAGCCTGCTGCTAAACCAAGTGGTGCTGCATGAAACGGGCCGGATTTGGAAATCTCAGCAAACCAAAAATGA
>JAZNGP010000058.1:0-18149 GCA_045576475.1 Bacillus sp. (in: firmicutes)
AGAAACCGAGTTTACCCATACGTTTTTATAAATATGCAGCTTCTGAGGGAACACATAGATCAAATTCCCGTATGTACACAAAACGGGCAGCTTCTTTTTTGATAAAAATGAAATGGGATGAGTAGAAAAAATTTTTTATTCTTAATTTAATTTATGTAATTTCCCCCTTAAAAGAATGCCGCTTGGACCAACTAATTGAATTAATCATCGGAATACTTCATGATCCCTCATAAAACGATGAATTAATAAAGATAGGAAGGAGTTCATGGAACAGAAAGGGAACTTACAAAGATAGTTATTTCAAAAAAGAGGAGGAGTGTAATGGAGGCGATCTTAAAACAGCTTGAAGAACTGTATCCTGAAATGGTGGAGCTGAGAAGGTATTTCCATCAGCATCCCGAGCTATCTTTCCATGAAGTGAATACCCCTGCAAAGATTGCGGATTACCTTATGGATCTCGGAATCGAAGTAAGAAGCGGTGTAGGAGGGAGAGGGGTAGTCGGATACATACGAGGCAGCAGGCCCGGTAAGACTGTCGCTCTCCGTGCAGATTTCGACGCACTGCCGATCCAGGAGGAGAATGATGTACCCTACAAATCGAAAGTGCCCGGCGTGATGCATGCCTGCGGCCATGATGCACATACAGCCGCCCTTTTGGTGACTGCCAAGGTACTAAGCGGGAATCGTGATAAATGGAAAGGCAATATTGTGCTCATTCACCAGTATGCCGAAGAGATTGCACCGGGCGGCGCGAAACCAATGATCGAAGACGGATGCCTCGATGGAGTGGACGCCATATTCGGCACACACATCTGGTCTTCTTTCGACGTCGGGGAAATCAGGTACCGGATGGGACCTGTGATGGCGGCAGCCGACCGTTTCGAATTGAAGGTCAAAGGAAGAGGCGGACACGGCGCCTCACCGCATGAAACCATTGATTCGATAGCAGTTACAGTCTCCATCATCCAGCAGCTCCAGCAAATCGTCAGCAGAAGGATCAATCCTCTAAAGCCGGCAGTCTTGACGGTCGCTTCCATACATGCGGGCGATGCCTTCAATGTCATTGCCGGTGAAACGACGATTATCGGAACTGTACGCACTTTCGATCCTTGCGTACAAGAGGAAATCATCGTCCATATGGAGAAAATCATCGCATCGAATTGCGAGAATGCAGGCGCAGATTATGAGTTCAACTATCAAAAGGGATATCCTGCCGTCGTGAATCACGATCAGGAAACACTATTCCTTGCAGGAAAAGCGATCGAAATCATGGGAGCCGATCACGTCAAAGAAATGGAACCGGTCATGGGCGGCGAAGATTTCTCCTATTATCTCGAGAAAGTTCCTGGAACCTTCTTCTTCACCGGAGGCGGAAACGCGGCGAAAGGCTTCCATTACCCGCATCACCACCCCAAATTCGACATTGATGAGCGGAGCATGCTGCATGCTTCCAAGATTCTATTGTCCGCAGCCATGCATTATCTAAATGAATCATAAGGAAAAAGTCTGCCGCATATGCACGGCAGACTTCTTCTCAATCTTCGTCTTTGATGTCTTTATCTTCAGGAATCGGCTCATTCGCCAACTCTTCGACAAGCATCTTATACTTCTCCATCTGTTCCAGATGCGTGTTGAACTGCTCTTTATAAATTAAATAACCGGTACCGTCATGCAAGGTACGGATCTTCCCTTGCAGGATCAAGCTTTCAACATACGCTGGTGAAACAGACAAGTATTCTGCTGTTTCTTCGACAGTCAAGTACATTTTCTGTTTTCCTCCCATACTTGCTGATCAATTACCCATCTTCATCATACCATCGGAAGCATGCTTTCAGCGATTATCGGCTCTTTTTTTCCTTTGTTCATGTCGCTCCTTGACTTTCTTTCTTTCGATTAGAAACAGCCCCGCAACAAAAAGAAGAAAGCTGGCCGCTTGTATATACTTCGTATAGTCTGAATCCTCGAAAAAGAATGTGCTGCCGAGCGATAGCAAAATCGCCGCCGCAAGCAAGCCAAAGCCTGTCTTCATCATCATTATCATCATCCTTGCTTACTAATTGCATCTTCCTCATTATAGCCAAAGCATACGGAAGCAAAAAATGAAATTTATGACAATCAGACTCTGATAAAATTATGTATATTATTACCACTAATTTCCTATATAATGAATAGAGACAGGAGCCTTAAAGGATTTACTGTGCCTGCTCTGTGCCTGCTTACAACTGGAACTTTAACATAGTTAAAGGCATAAAAAAAGGGAGGGAACCATTCGATGTCCAATGAAAACGAGCTTTTATTCGACAAAGGAAAACCAGAAGGACCAAAAGTGAAAACAGAAAGAAAAGAAGGAGAACCTACTGGTGCTTTCGTTGGTGCTTCTTGGGGAGCGCTGCTGGTGGGAGTCGCTGCTTATTTGATCGGCCTGTTCAATGCAGCGATGGAACTGAATGAAAAAGGATATTACTTTGCGGTTTTAGTATTCGGACTTTATTCAGCGGTTTCTTTGCAAAAAGCGGTGCGGGATAAAGATGAGGGGATACCGGTCACCAATATTTACTATGGAATCAGCTGGCTGGCGGTGATTGTGTCCATCGCATTGGTGGCAATCGGTTTATATAACGCAGGAAGCATCGTCCTCAGTGAGAAAGGGTTCTATGGGATGGCCTTTGTACTTAGTATATTCGCAGCCATTACGGTTCAAAAGAATATTAGAGATACACAGAGGGCAAGAGAAAAAGAGTAAAGCATACAAGCTTTATGAAAGAGGGCTGTATGAACAGCAGCCCTCATCTGACTTCTTTTCCGAATGGGACAAGCGATAAGTATGCAAGCTTCAAAGATTGATAAGCGAATGGCAGACCAATAATCGTGATGGCATAGAAGAAAGCCGCCGTTAAATTGGCAGCTGCCAGCCCAAATCCCCCAAAAATCACCCAGAGGATGTTCAGCAAAAAGCTCCCTGCTCCCCCATTGACCGTCACCACTTCTTTTCCGAATGGAGCGAGCTGAAGGCCTGCCAGCTTAAAACACTGCTTTCCGACCGGGATTCCTATAATGGTGATACACCATAGACAGCCGACAATAAACCAGCCGATGGCTGCCCAGACCCCGCCCAATATAAACCATAGAATATTACCTAAACAACCCATTCATTTCCTCCTGAAATATCATTATCCACATTTATTATATCAGAATATAAATATCACGAAATGTCACTTATGCTAGGAATATTCAGCCAGCCAGTCCACGATAATCTTCTTCAGCTCGGCTCTTCCCCGGAATAAGTCAGGGTCTTCTTCTTTCGCATCTGGAGCTATCTGCAAATAGTATCCGCAAGACATTGCGCTCAGAATAGGACGATATGCATTCCCCGGATAAATACAAAACACTTCCTTGATTGGACTGAACCTGAATGCGCCATTCTTGGACACATACTTGATCATCCTGTAGTCTTCCATCTGTTCCATCGCATTCGCCATTCCCGTGCTGCGGTATATATTCGAAAACGGACTATATTTCACCTCAAAGATGCAGGAAGAGAGGTACTGCAAGCCGCCTTCCGCTGTATGCCTATAGAAATCAGCCCGGATATCCGGTCTCCGCTTCGGACGGAAACTATAGAACCCTCCGCTTTGCTCCGCCGCCTTCTCCGGACTCGAGGCAATCTCTTCATCATATACTAGATCTATTCTCACTTCACGTCCATATAGAGTTATCTTTGTCCCGGGTTTCAGCCCTTCCTTATAGAAGGATTGATACAGCTGCTCATACAATGAGTATTCACCTGTCCGGAAACCGATTTCCTGCATGATACTGTACAATCCGAAAAACACATAGTACTCATACAGCACCGATGTCGGCTTATGGACCGGAACAGCCAGCTCTCCTTCAAACCGCTTCAGCACCTCGGCCCCTTCTCTGAAAAGATGATGGAAGACCGAGTAGTTCCCACGCATACTCCCAGGCATTCCGCCAGCTGGACCATCTTGAACATCTCTCCAAAAAGGGGAAAATAACAGCGCCTTCACTCTTTGCGCATCCCTGATCCGTTCCTCCTGCTGCCCTTGAGATGATTTTTCATCGGGAATCATGGCAGTTACCGTACCGCCTAATTGCTGAATCATTTTCCGAAGCAGGCTTTTGACCAGCCGGTTCTCTTCTGTATCATGGAAGATGCCCGTTTTTCGATTATAAGAGTACGTTTCCCCAAGAGCTATTCCTTTCGTCGTATATGTCCAGCGGATACTGCGGCTATCCGTCACGCCTTCCTTCCGCTCCGGCTTATAACCGCGCTTCAAAGAAAGAAGGCTGTCCTGCTCGATTGCCCTGAGGTTCGACAGAAGCTTACCGGCAACAGCACAGAACCAGGAAGCATAGGCCTCTGCACGCATTCGCATCTGTATACTTTCTTCAAAAGGTTTCCTGTCGTATACGACATGATTCATGCCTAAACCTTTCAAATGCGAGTTGATCATTTCATGCATTTTTTCATACTGTCCATCATCCAAATTCTTCGGCATGATTTTGAATGCGCCATAATAAGAATGTCCTTTGTAAATGACCTCAAAATGATATACACCACAGCTCCATGGATAGTCTTCATCCTTTTCTTTTCCATGCTCATACAGCACTTTTGTTATGTCATTACGAAGCGTGAAAGATGCTTCCACATCGGCATCATTATGTTTATAAACTTTGTTCCATATGATTTCCACATCGGCGGCACTTTCGGACATCATTGTAATCGAGAGATTCTTCAATTCTTCGATTTCCGTCACACACTCCAGTATGCGCTGAGGATTTCTCGTGAGACCAGTGATTCTTTCCTTCTTTTGGTTGAAGCCGACACCGATCGTCAATGACAGCATGAACGGAAGGAGATGCACATCATCCACAATCGTGCACCCTTCCTTTACTTCAGGAGAGATACCCATACATCATCAGCTCTTTTGCTTTACTGTGCAGCAGATGCAGACATTCGTTAAACGGTGAAATGGATTGGGCCAAATCGGATGTAAGAAGGACTTGGATAGATCCCTCCTGTATTTGACTGCCGATAAGAGGTGCGGCGTAAGCTTCAGGACCTTTGATCTTAGTCAGTATCCGCTGCTTGATCTGGAGATCCATCGCTTTTTCCCTGCTTATGATCAGCTGTCCGTTTTCATCCATCGGAATATTCGAGACGAAATCGGCAATCCCATGGGCTGCACGGAAAGAAACGCCTTTTTGCGGATCATTCTCCGTGAGGATTTCATGGAGTTCATCCAAGATCTGCAATTCTTCATCGGTCAATTGCCTCAGTCCACGCTGCATGACCCATTTCTTCCGGTAAATCATCTTATCGATCGATGGCGGAGTAATCCAAGATTGTTCAAAAGTTGGTGCCGCGTACGAAGAAGCGGATTCCCTGAACGATATTTTCTCCGGTATGATTACATTCGTCCTGTCCAATAAACGGTCCGAGAATACTTTTGTCGTCTCATCATAATTGACCGTACCGATGAAGATGAGGTTATCCCCAACCTTCACCTTCGATTTATATTTGGACGCCTTCAGATCCGCATTTTTATTGAATAAGATTAAAGACCTGGATTCCGCTTCAAGCTCCAATAACGATAAGAAAGGGCTGAACCAATGCTCTGCCTGAGAAAGATTCATCTCATCAAAAATGACCATATACAGTTCATCCGGATTATTCTCGGCATCAAGCAGCAAGCTCACCAAACCTGTTTCACTTTCATTGTACACACCTGTATTCGGATTCAGATAACCCAAAAGGTCATTCGGTTCATGATAACCAGGGGAAATCGGCACCATCAGCATATTCTTGCCTTCCTGCAGTCCCAAGGCCCTGCCGTACAGCTTCGCCAACTGGGATTTGCCCGTTCCCGGCATCCCTCCGATGACAGTCAGCATATTGGTCTTAGCACTGATATGCAGCGAAACCAAATCCTGCATCCTGTAGTGGAATTGATACTCGCATTTCGCTTTCTGCTCCAAATGAAGAAGGAATTCCCACTCACCGTTCGATTTCTTCCATTTCTGCCGGGGCGAAGGCTGCTTTTGTTCCTTTTGCTTTTCGATTCTCTCGGATATCTTCAGCTGCAGCAATTCCCCTTGATTCTCCAATGCCGAATCAAGCTTACGGTATGCCTCTTCATCCACCACATATAAATGCCGGTCGACCCTGGCTGCCACCATTTCTTCGAATGCCTCGCCTGCTTGCACATATCTGACCTCCGATTCTTCGATCGGACTGTAACCGACCGGATTCGGGGTCGCAGTCAAGGAAACCTTATACAAAGTCCGTTCATAATACAGAAGCTCAGATACTTGAAACAGATGGGGGTATTTCTTCATGATCAACGGTGTTCCTCCGTAGACAAGCTTCTGTTCCAAATCTTGTTTGACTTCTCCAGGCTTCAGCTCCGGACTGGGGATAAAGCGGTATGTATCATGAATCCGGTCGACACTTTCTATCTTGATGATATCGGCGTACATGAATTCCGGTTTCGGATCAAGCTTAAAGAGGATGAGTTTCCCCTCCAGCAGCTCCCTTATCTTCTCTTTTGTCTGAAAATGCGGAAGACGATCATATTGAATCATATCATTGAATATTCGCCTATTCTCCCGTCCTTTCGTATTGCCCGTGAAGATAATGTTCGGATAAGAGAAGTGCTTCGTGATTTCAGCCGGCATATCGGAAAGGCATTTCAAATAAAACTGGACATGATCCTGATATTCCCCAATATACCTTACCGGCTCATCGATCATTGTGGATGAAAGCTCATCCGCTGTCACCAGCCTCCCGACAAATATGGCATGGATCATCTTCCGTTCAATTTCCGGATTGATTCTGTTCAATAGCTTCATACCGCAATTCCCCTTCCAGATAATAGATGATCTGCCGCAGTACATGAACCGGTCCCTGACCGACATATCGGAATCGCTTTCCCGATTCTTCAAGCATATTTTCTATACGGAACATTTCCTTCGTTGTCAATCCATCACTATTGATGAACAGCTCTCTGTCTTCACCGGCAAGCAATTCCCCCAAGTCATCGATCGAAGAAAACAATAAGACCCGCTCATGGGATAAAAAATGCTGGAATAAGGGTTCATGCACTTTCGAAGCAAGTATAATATCTTCCTTCTCCAACACGATGGGATCCGGCGCTCGTTCACTTAACGCTTCCGCTATGTGCATCTGCTTCTCCTGTTCTGTTTTCTCCAATCTCTGTCTTTCTATTTCCAGCTCATATTCCGCTCTCATCTTATTCATCTGTGTCTTTTGGTTTTCTATCATTTCGGCTGCTTGACTATTTTTCTGTAGCTCATCTGCCAAGCGGCTCTGTAAGCTCTTATATTTGGTTTCTTCCGCTTCCCGATATTGATTATGGGCTTCTTCCAGTCGGCTTCCCGACTCAATGGACTCTGCAGCAATATGGATGGCGTCCTGTAAAGCAAGCCGCAATATTCCTGCCTGTTCATCCATACTCCATTCAACCCACTCATCCATATGCCTATAAAGCCCCTTCAAATAGAGCCCTTTCAATGGTTTCGGCATACTTTCCTTTAGCTGCTTCCTTAAAGATGCTCGGTTCTCCTGCCCGGGGACCCGAGCTGCAGTATAAGCCAGTTCTTCCACGAAAGTCGGCTGCGCCGTTTCAGCTGCCATCTCCAAGATGCTTGAGAACGATTGCTCATGATCGGACAAACTGTTCAAGGGATCCCTGCCGCCTTCGATATTCTGAAGGATACGTTCGCGTTTTTCCTTATAAAATGCAGGGAAATGCACCCCAAGTAAAGCAAGCTTGTAAGAATTCGAAAGTTGTTCGTCCATCTGCATCCGTACAATCATTTCCATTGCGTTGTCCGCCTCGAACCGTTCTTCCACTTCATGGATATACGCCTGCAGAAAAACATGGGCGCTCTTCAATTTCAGAAGTGATTGCCGGACATTCTTCTCCAGAATTTTGGCCGGTGCCGTCGCTATTTTCTTTGTGGAAAATCCTTTGATTTCAACGGATATGGCTTTTGCGATCTGAATATATTCATCCTTCTCCAAGGTCTTCAGCACATCTCTCAAAACTTCCCGCCCAAAGGAGGGCTCAAGCATGTCCTTCTCCATTCCATCAGTCCTCTTTGTTTGTGGTACTACCATCTTACTATAAAAAGACTGACTTATCAGACATTAACTTCCAGTCCCGATCCTCATCACCATCTGTTGGCAACCCGCTCTGCAAATCCATGGAAGTCCTTCAGTTTAATGATTTGTCCGTCATCGAGCACCGCTTTCCCGGAGAAATGACCGAACACCTGGTGCTGATCGCTCGAGATGATACCGATTGATGTATGATCTTTTCGATCGAGAACCGGCTTGAACGTCATTTCGAAACGTCCGTCGCTTGACGTGAAACGCCACGGATCCATATAGGAAAAATCTTTCCCTTTCCTCGGAATATGAAATGCGACAGACTCGAGCTTATGGCTTTTCCCTTCGTAAAAAAGCATATTTTCAGATGCAGCGGATGTATCTCCGAAACCATATCCGATATTGAAGCCAAAGCTTTTGCCGTCCACATAACCGGATCCGGAGCCCCAATACCATGTGTTGGCATACGTCCAGACACCCCTGCCCCAATCCAATGTGCCGACCGCCTCCTCTGGGGAGAAACGATATAGATGATCACCGTAAGCTGCTTCTCCCTTCACTTTCATATTATTGATTTTCTGATTATAATAGAAAGCTTTTCGGTCGCTTTGGAACGGTGTTGCGATGACCATGGAGTCTTCCGGCTCATCGTATAATTCCAGGTTGCAGCGGAATGACGTACCTCCATCAAAACGATCCCATTCACAAATCAGCGATCTGCTATCGCCCTTATGCAGAAAAGACAGCTCCACCTGCTTGTCCTGATAGCGGAAATCCCCGTGCGCAGACGTCGTGGGGAGCTTCAAACGCCCGAATGGCACCGGTATCATTTTGCTTGTTGTTTTGTACCAGTTTCGTTCTAAATCAAGCAATGAGACACTAAGAAGTCCCATATATGCATTATCTGCAGCAGTCAATGCAACCGCATATCGTCCGTTCGTAATCAAATAATAATCCCACTCCTTGATCCTCCAAGGTGCCGCAGTAATCTGTGCACGATTATAATTGAGCAGGAGACGCTTCGCATATCCACATTGCATAAGACTGCCGTCTTTATTGAGCAATCTGCCTGCCTTCACAATTTCCCTCTGCATCCCGGAACCCCCTTTCCCCGTCTCTTTTTCTTCCATTATATCGGTCTGAAAACATTTATTCCATAAATACCCATATGATAGATACGACAAGAGACATATGAAGAATAAAAAGATAACAACGAAAAAAACGGCTGCCCGTTAAGGACAGCCGTTCTATCTTTATTTACCGCAGCATTTCTTGAATTTCTTGCCGCTTCCACATGGGCAAGGATCGTTTCTTCCGACTTTCTTATTGGAATCGTTAACCGTAACACTTGCTTGAACGGCAGCTTGCGGGGTGTTCAACACTTTCAATGCAGGTTTTTCTTCAGCGGGAGGTGCAATCTCATCAGTGGTATGTCCTTTGAAGGACCACATTCTAGTGGCTCTCATCACCTTTATCAGCTTATCGATCAATACCTGGATTTCTTTTGTATCCTGGAAATCGATGAAGTTTCCGAAGAAGGCGGCCACATCAGATAGTGATTCCTGAAGCTGAATTCGATAGACTGTCTCATCCAGCAATTCTTCCAATTCCTCTGCAGGAACACCATAGGTCTTCAACAGATATGCTTTCAGTTCCTTCAATTGAGGCGTGTATTCGATATAATCGAAGCCTCTCACTTTCGCAGCTTCCTTCGCATCGATCGCTGCATACGGAAGATCTCCCATTGCCTTCTGAGCCTCGATAAGCGCAGCCTCATCTTTCACCAGTTCATCTACGATATAGTCTCCATTTAAATGGAACAAATCATAGGTTTCACTCAGGATGCAAATGAAATTGCGGAACCATTTTGCATCGATTGCCTCTCCGATTTCTTTCTCGATCATTACGTGAGCGTCTGAAAGAGTTATCGCTCCATAACCGTGCAGCATAACCGCCAAGAGATTCCCGATTCTTTGGTTCTTCTTCAATACCCGTTTCAACTCGGCTTCTTCCATGGAGCGGATTTGGGTCATGATTTCCTCAGGAAGGACAGCAAATGCTTCCCCGTCCACCTCCACCGGATGTGTGTAGCCGATAGAATTCAAGAAGATCAGTTCTATGGAATTCGTTTGAGTCATGCCGTCATTCGAAAGCAGTTCCTCAACGACCGTGTATTGTTGTTCCGTCATGTAACTTAACTGTTCAGGCACTGTGCCCGGGATTTTGTCTGTTAATGCCTGAATCAATTCAGGCTTCCGTAATGAGCTCATATTCTTCAGCTCAAGATTTTTCCGGATGTTACTCAGCTGGCCAACCGTCAGCTTCCCAAGCAGCTGGTCCAACGTAAAATCATTTGTTGCTTTTACTGCCATGCTATATTCTCCTCCTACAAAAACCTCAATTATACTATAATAATATAAAAAGGCCTTGATTTGCACCCCAAATTTCGCAAAAACCAAGTGTGCACTAATTTCGGATGGGTGTAAATGCCTGAATCCTTCTCGATACCGACACCTGCTTATTATACAGGAAATAAGAAGAAATACGCGTTTATTCGATTCATTCCTTCACACCAACGTCCACAAAAGCGAACCGATCCACATCGAACAATCCCCTGTTTGTCAGCTTCAATGACGGAATGACGGGGAGTGCCAAGAAAGATAAAGTCAATAATGGCGAGAAATCTTCTGTTATCCCAAGATTCTTCAGGGCAGTGATCACATTCCCGTATGCTTCGTTCAGCTCCCGCGGGGAAATGTTTGTCATCAGTCCCCCAATTGGCAGAGAAAGCGAAGCAGTGACACTCCCATCCTGGACGACCGCGATGCCCCCGCCGGTTCTCTCCATCTCTTTGATGGCAATGTCCATATCCGCATCATTCATGCCGATGCAAATGATGTTATGAGAATCATGAGCGATTGTGGTGCTGACCGCCCCTCGCCGGAGCTGGAATCCTTTCACGATACCCGTGCCTGCCATACCGCTTCCTTTATGACGCTCCACAACAGCCATCTTCACCAAATCCCGGCCGGCATCAGGCTCGAACAGACCGGATTCCGGGGTGAGCTCGACAATGCTTTCCTTTGTGACGATGGAATTCGGGATGATTTCTATGACCCTTGCTTTCTTTTCGCAGAGCGACAGTTTCAGCTTGTCGATATGATAACTACCAAGATTGACTGTATTATCATATATTTGGACAGCTTGCTCTTTATCCTGTTCTTCATACACTGTTCCGTCAACCCAAACGGAAGCAATATCAAAGGTTTCAATGTCGCGAAGCAAAAGGAAGTCGGCATCAAATCCCGGGGCAATCGCTCCCTTTCCTTTCAGTCCGAAGCATTCTGCTGTATTAAGCGAAGCCATCCGCATCACCGAGAAGAAATCGATACCCATCTTAAGGCACTCACGGACATGGAAATCAATGCTCCCCTCCTCCATCAGATCATCAATATGCTTATCATCCGTACAGAACAATAGTCTTCGGGAAATTGTTCCGTTATACCCTTCCAAGAGAGCATGCAGATTCCTTGCAGCCGATCCCTCACGAAGCATCACATACATCCCGCGGCGTACACGTTCAAGCATTTCATCTTTGTTCACGCATTCGTGGTCCGTCGTGATCCCGGCTGCCATATAAGCATTGATCTGCTTGCCGCTCAATCCCGCACCGTGTCCATCGATAGGAACTCCGTAAGATGCGGCAGCCGCCAGTTTCTCCATCATCTCATCCTGACAGGAGAGGACAGCCGGGAAGTCCATCACTTCCGCCAACCCGAGTACATTCGGATGATTGTAGAACGGCGTAAGCTCTTTTGCTGTCAAATAGGCGCCATTATCCTCGAAACTGGTTGCCGGTACACAGGACGGCATTTGATAGCGTATATTCATCACGCACTTCTTACTTTCCTCGAGCATCCACTCTATTCCCTTTTGACCGGTGACGTTCGCGATTTCATGCGGATCAGTTACGACCGTCGTCACTCCATGAGGGAGAACCGCCTTCTCGAATTGTGCGGGCGCAAGCATGCTGGATTCGATGTGGACATGGGCATCGATCAATCCGGGAACCATCGTGTATGGAGATCCATCGATTTCCTGTTTCCCTTTGTATGTACCGACTCCAACAAATTTCCCGTTATGGATTGCCACATCGGCCTGTTCGAACTCATCGGTGAATAAATTAGCAACGGTGATGTTGTTAAAAACCAAGTCCGGCAATATCTCATTTGCAGCTGCTTTAATTTGGGATGTGATGTATTTCGGATCGATCATTCCAATTCCTCCTTCTTGGCGCGGGTATGAAATGCAGAAAGTTACTGAACTATCATTCTTTCAGGCCGTTTTCACGAGTTTCATAAAAAAATGTTGCGGATTACCCGCTTCAATACTCGAATTATTTTCGGCTGATTTTGTTATTCATATATTACCGGATTTCTTCCCGCCCCACAATGAGGGTCATTATGGATAAAAATATAAAAAAATCAGCCTTCGGAAAGACCGATTTTTTTCAACAATGTGATGACTGTTTCCAGCTCCTGCGGGCTGAGCGGCCCGAAAATATCCTTGATTCTTTGCTCGTGACGGGGAAAAGCTTCTTCCATAAAAGTTTTTCCTTTTGCCGTCAATGAAGCATAGATCACCCGTCTGTCATCCGGGGATGCGTTACGGACTGCGTACCCTTTGCTTTCAAGCTTATCCACCACATAGGTGATACTGCTGCTTGCGAGCAAAATCTTCTTGCCGATATGCTGAATCGGCTGTTCCCCTTTATGATAAAGGAGTTCAAGCACAGCAAACTCCGTTGGATTGACACCGTATTGCATCATATCCTTCTTCAATTTGTCCTGTACGGCCTGTGATGCACGCAACATGACAACCAAAGCCTTCAGCTCCAATGTATCATCCAAAAACCACACATCCTTAGCTTTCGATTATTCCGAAAAAAAACATTTCGAATATGAGATAATGATAACAACGGCTTTTGTCTTTGGTCAAATCCTAAGTCCATCCGCCAAATCGCTGTCTTTCCTCAATAAGATAAGCGATAGATCAGGAACCGTTCATTTACCTGAAGATCGGACATGGCAGGCAGCTGCACTTCCTTCACCAATTCGAACGGCGACTGGTTCTCAAGGAAGTAAATATAATCCTCAGACGGATAATACAGGATGACATCGACATCCCTTCTGTGCTTTTCGACGGAGCGCATAATATTATTGATTACTTTCATAAAGATTTGGACAGAGAAAGGATTAAAGAAATAGAAGATATTTTCCGTTGCCTTAATCGGGTAATCCTGAGCCATACAACAGACAAACTCGATAGCCGCAGTCGCCTCATACTCCTCAAGATACCTCCGCCTGTTTTCAATTGCTTCTTCATAAAAGCTTTCATCCATCTCCACACCAAGGACCGGAACATCAAACAAATAGGAAATAAAGAAATTGAGCCTGCCTTTTCCGCAGCCGAAATCGACCACCGAATCTCCTTCACCCAGTTTGTATGTTTCAAACAGAGTCAGAAGGTCATTGTAGGGGGTTGGTTCATAACGGTGGAAATGAAAAGAGTCATGAAAGCCGAGCTGTTCTCCGGCCGTCTTGATATACAGTAATCGGTCATAATATTTTTCGTTCATTTCTTCACTCCATTTATAGTCATGGTGATTATTATGGCATGTATCCATGAAAAAAGACACCCCCGTTCGGGGGTGTCCTTCTGGCTTATTTACGGATTTTCTCGATTTCATCAGCAACAAACTGTACGCTTGTTCCTACGACAACTTGAATACTGTTCTGACCGACCACTTTGATGCCTGGTACGCCAGTGGACTTGATTTTCCCTTGATCCACAGCATTCATATCTTTCACTTCGATCCGTAAGCGTGTGACACAGTTGTCAACAGATGTGACATTCTCGTCTCCGCCCAATCCTTCATAGATCACAGCTGCCATCTGTGCGAATTTCGTATCGCCGTTTCCTTTTTCAGAAACAGCTTCTTCTGTCTCTTCCACATCTTCTCCGCGTCCTGGAGTCGCCAAATTGAATTTAACGATGCAGAAACGGAATACGAAGTAGTAGATGACAGCAAACACAAGACCCTGTACAAGCAGCATATAAGGCTGATTCGCCAAAGGCAGTCTGGAACTTAATACAAAGTCGACCAAACCGGCGCTGAAGCCGAATCCTGCCGTCCATTGGAAGAAGGCAGCGACAGCCAATGAAATACCTGTCAATACAGCATGCAGCAAGAACAATAATGGAGCCACGAACATGAAAGCAAATTCAAGAGGCTCTGTTACCCCTGTGAAGAAAGCTGCAACACCTGCAGCAAGCATCAAGGAAGCCACTTGTTTCTTTTGTTTCGTCTTCGCTGTATGGTACATGGCAAGCGCAGCTGCCGGAAGACCAAACATCATGACAGGGAAGAATCCTGCCTGGTACATTCCTGTTACACCTTTTTCACCTGTTCCGGCCCAGAAGTTACTGATATCATTGATGCCTGCAACGTCGAACCAGAATACGGAGTTCAAGGCATGATGCAATCCGGTCGGAATCAACAATCGGTTGAAGAATCCATAGATACCGGCTCCGACTGCACCAAGATCGATGATGAACTCACCGAAATTAACAAGGCCAGTGTAGATAATCGGCCAAATAAAGAATAATGCAAGAGAAACCAGCAGCATGAATACCGCCGTCATGATCGGCACTAAACGTTTTCCGCTGAAGAACGCAAGCGCATCCGGCAATTTAACATCACTGAAGCGATTATAGCAGCCCGCAGCCACAAGACCCGAAATGATACCGATAAATTGGTTTCCGATTTTTCCGAATGCCGCGTTTACTTCCTCACCAGGAACCGATTGCAGCATCGCTACAGAATCAATGGATAATAATGTCGTGATAACAAGATACGCGACAAGACCGCTCAATGCAGCTGAACCATCTTTAGCTTTTGCCATCCCAAGGGCAACCCCGACAGCAAACAAGATCGACATATTGTCGATGATGGATGAACCAGCCTTGATCAAGAATGCAGCGACTGGATTTCCAGCACCCCAGCCTGAAGGGTCAATCCAGTAACCGATCCCCATCAGT
The DNA here is from genome assembly GCA_045576475.1 of Bacillus sp. (in: firmicutes). Taxonomy (GTDB): domain Bacteria; phylum Bacillota; class Bacilli; order Bacillales; family DSM-1321; genus Bacillus_AD. The sequence continues at coordinate 15,257 of JAZNGP010000058.1, forward strand.
ATAGCCGCAGCCGGCAATACCGCAACCGGCAGCATCAACGAGCGGCCGATTCTTTGAAGATACTTCATCATAAAGACTTCCTCCGTCCTTTTCATAATATAGGTAATCTAGCATAGGGAATAACTCTCGAAATATAATTTCTGAAAGAATGTCACACAAGGAGTATATGATAAAAAATGCATGACGATGACACACTCTAAAATGGCAATTGTCCCAAAAAATTCCCTACTATATCCCTATGAAATCATGTTACCATCCGCCCTTATAATTAACAATACAATCTAGGCGTCAAACGGAAGAATATTTCGTTTTGTCAGAATAATTTTTAATAAAAGACGGACTTTTTTCACAAACCATTATATACCGGATGAATGTCCCTTTCGTCACTGTACAGCGGTCCTTGATTTCGAGCCCCGCCTTCCGGATCATTTCATCCATGTTTTCACTTGTTACGATCACGGCTCTTTCGGCGATGCGTGCAACACTTTCCAAAATGGAGAATTGCTCTTCAGGCGTTGCGGACGTATATAAGTTATAAGGCATATCCACGATGGCGGCATCGTACTGTTCCGTAATCTCTTCAATCGGTCCTGTACGGATGTCGCAGCTGAATCCGAAATGAGCTGCGTTTTCCTTTGCCCCGTCTGCCGCAATCCAGTTAATGTCTCTCCCGGTGATATTGATCCCCATCGACAGGGCTTCGACGATCACCGTCCCGATTCCGCAGCAAGGGTCGATCACTCTGACTCCATCGGGATGCGGTGCGGCGATATTCACGACCGTCCTTGCCACACGTGTGCTGAGCGCGGTTGAATACTCCCTCGGCTTCCTCTGCTGCCGGAGCCACACTTGTTCGCTTTTCCTATAGTAACCGAAGTGCCAGCGCCCCTCGAAAAGAATCATCCCGTATTCCTGATCCGGGTGCTTCAGGTCAGCCTGTCCTTCCATCTGCCAGCCTACTTCCTTCTCTATCTCTTTTCTTTCCGAAAAAGGCAGCGGCGTATCCCTATCCGTCGTTTTGATGCAATGCAGCTTGAAGGTTTCATTGGGCATCCTATGTCCCTTCACCTGCTCGGCAATGTCCTTCACCGTCGCACCTGAGTACAGCACTTCCACTCTTTCACGAAAAAAAGCGCTTCTATCTGCGTCGATTCCGATGGTGCTTTTGATGATATGCGGATGCTTCACTTCTTTCCCAAAGAAGCTCCTCATCTCCAGATCGCATAAAGACCTCTCTTCCCGTTCACTGCAAGCATATGTGTATATAAAGTACTTTTCATTATTTCTATCCATTACTTCCCCCGCCTTTGCCGGCTGCGCCGAATCTCTTAATCTTTTTTTCTATAAAAAAGAACCGAAGGAAGGGAAACCAACTCCATGCCTTCAGCCCTCTCTCTATTGTAATTGCTCGACCCAGGTTGTTCAACAAACTAGTCATTCCACCGGAAGCAGCCCTTTGTTTCTGAGCACGCCTCGGCTGCCGCTCTTAAAGTCCTTGACTGCCTTCTCACGCCACTCCTCATCTGAAGGATAGAACATTTCCATATACCGGTTCTCCACTTTTTCCTTCGTCATCGAGCTGGTTGAACCGTGACTGTGGAGCCTGTTTTCATCAATGGTGTTCCGCAAAGATTGAAGAGAAGCAATTGTTCCATCCCCCAGTGTGCCGAACTCAAAAGTAGTGGAATACACCTCTTTGTGCGGATATTCCTTCTGCTGCAGTTCGTTGATGAATTCGGTATTATCCCCTTTCGTGACGTAAAAACCTTCCGATTCCGGTGTCAGAACCGGTGCATAGCCAAAAGCCTTCTCCGCTTCCACCTGAGACATCTTTTCCGTTACAGCGCTGAAGATGCTCATTTGCCGCTCAGGTCCGTATCCGGTATGCAAATCGAAGTCCATGTCGAGAACGCCCACGAGAAATCGAATCATTTATTCGAGCTTCAAAACAAAAAATGAACAGGAATAAAAAAACAGGCAATCCACTCTTCATGATGGAGAGTGGATTGCCTGTTTCTTGTTCAGCTTTCATTGTCGACCATCTTGAGCACTCTCGCAGGATTCCCTCCCACAACAGCATCATCCGGTACATCCATGACCACCACCGCACCCGATGCAATAACAGCATTGTTTCCGATTGTCACACCAGGATTGATCACTGCACGGCCGCCGATCCAGACATTATTTCCGATTGTGACCGGACGTCCGTATTCCTTTCCTGAGTTCCTTTCTTCAGCTTTCAATGGATGGGTGGCTGTGTAAATATGGACACCCGGTGCCAAGAAACAGTTATCTCCCATGCGGATCTCACAGACATCGAGAAAAACGCAGTCAAAGTTGGCATAGAAATTACGTCCGACATGGATGTTATAGCCGTAGTCACAGCGAATCGTCGGTTCCGCGTAACTCCCTTCTCCCACTGATCCGAATAGTTCTTTCAGCAGTTCTTCTCTTCTCTCTTTTTCTGTTTCTTCGGTAGCATTATACAGCCTTGTCAGCTTTCTAGCCTGGATTCTGTCATTTGTCAGTTCCGCATCGCCCGGCATATACATTTCACCGGCGAGCATTTTTTGTTTCTCTGTTTTTTGTGCCATTCCGACCCTCCTGGTCATTTTTTTATGGATTTTAATTATATCATCGGCAATTGAACGGGGAGATTACTGGGGAGTGAACAGGAAACAGAAGGATAATTTCAAAACATTAAAAGCCTAGTTTGAAGTCTATCATTCCCGCGATTTCTGACTGCCAATTAAAAGATAATGATCATCTATCGCAAATGTATTTACTATTCTTTGAAGAATGTATTTAAATATAAGGCTGTTTTCGCAAACTTTGTTGCTGAAACCAAGTAAAAGGTTAGTAAATTCCCCGCTTCAGGCTGCTCGCTTTCCGC